>CAYWCR010000099.1:11607-14215 GCA_964456825.1 uncultured Bacteroidales bacterium | reverse complement strand
GCAGCCATCCGCCCCGACAACCTGAAATGCGATTATAAAACCAATCCCACCGGTATCGGTCAGCTGCCTGCCTTTAGCTGGGAATTGTTTTCGGATGAGCGTAACCAGATACAGACAGCCTACCATATACTTATTTCCAATAACAGGGAAGTCATTGACCGGCACATCGGAAATGTCTGGAATTCGGGCAGGATCATTTCCGGTGAATCCATCCATGTCAGGCCTGATGAACTCAATCTTCATGCCGGGACGGAATACTTCTGGAAGGTCAGGGTTTGGGACAGGAACGGAATTGTATCAGACTGGAGTGCAGCCGCCAGCTTTGTGACTGCGCTTTTTGATACGGCCGGCTGGGACGGTGCACAATGGATCGCCCATGAAGAAATGACTGATTCTTTATTACTGGTGCCCGGGATTGAGCCCTGGGGAAGGAACGTCAGGCATCTTGCCAAAAGGCGGCCTGTGGTGCCGTTGTTCAGGACTGATTTCAAAGTAAACAAAAAGATCAGGTCAGCTTATCTTTTCATCAGCGGACTGGGGCATTACAAGGCCTATATCAACGGGAAGCAAATCGGCCGGGATTTTTTATCCCCCGGATGGACAAATTATCAGAAGACTTGTCTTTACAATACATACGATGTTACCTCCAGCCTTCAGCAAGGCGAAAACGCCCTGGGTGTCATCGTCGGTAACGGCTTCCACAATATCAATAACGAGCGGTACCGCAAAATCCTTATCACCTATGGTATGCCCAAAATGATAGCCAAACTGCAGATCAATTATGCCAATGGCACTTCCAGGGTAATAGTATCCGGTGATAACTGGAAATCGGCCCCATCGCCCGTTACCTACAGCAGCATATACGGCGGAGAGGATTATGATGCACGGCTGGAGCAGGAAGGCTGGGACAGGCCTAAGTTCGACGATGCTGACTGGACCCATGCCCGCATTGCAAGGCCTCCCGGCGGCAGTTTAACGCCGGAGTCCACCTATCCCTTGAATACTATGGAGATCTTCCGCCCGCAGCAAATCATACGCCTGGCCAGGGATACTTTTTTATACGATTTCGGACAGAATGCATCGGGCATTTTCCGGCTCAGTATTAAAGGGAACAGAGGCGATACAATACGGTTGCGGCCCGGTGAGCTTACCGGTGAGCACGATTTTGTGACCCAGCAGGCAACCGGCAGTCCCCATTATTATGAATACGTCCTGAAAGGTGATGAAACGGAAATATGGCAACCACTTTTCACCTATTACGGATCACGGTATTGCCAGGTTGAAGGTGCCCACCCTGCCGGATACGACCTGGAAAGCACAAAGCCGGAAGTGGAAGCCCTGAGCTTTGTACATACCTATAACTCAGCCCCCCGTTCGGGCAGTTTTTGCTCTTCGAATCCTTTGTTCAACTCGATCGATACCCTTATCCGGTATGCTATTCAAAGCAATTTTCAGAGTGTACTGACCGATTGCCCGCATCGTGAAAAGCTGGGATGGCTGGAACAAACCTACCTCATGGGCCCATCCGTGCAATTCAACTATGAGGTCTATCATATGTTCCGCAAGCTGGTTCATGACATGATGGATAACCAGCGGGAAAACGGACTTGTCGGAAATATTGCTCCTGAATATGTTGTATTTGGCAACGACTTCACCGATTCCCCCGAATGGGGAAGTGCCATTGTGGTGCTGCCCTGGCTGATATACCGCTGGTACGGTGATATTTCCGTTATGGGAAAAGCCTGGCCGGCCATGATCCGTTATGTACGTTATCTTGATACCAGGGCTGACAACAACATACTATCTTACGGATTAGGGGACTGGTATGATCTGGGACCGCAACGTCCCGGTTATGTTCAGCTGTCACCAAAAGTATCCACGGCAACAGCCATTTATTATTATGATTACAGGCTGCTGTCCGAGATGGCTGCTTTGCTTAATAAAAAAAATGAGGCGATGGCATTCCATAAAAAGGCACAGGAGATCCGGCGGGCCTACAATGATTTGCTGTTCCATCCCGGAACCTCAGTTTATGCCACCGGCAGCCAGACTGCCATGGCCGTTCCGCTGTCCATGGGACTGGTGTATGAAAAATATCACCCTTCCGTGCTCAGCAACCTGGTTGACTCTATTTATGCCAATGATAAAGCCATAACAGCAGGAGACATAGGATTTCATTACCTGGTAGAAGCCCTGACAAAAGATGGTGAGATGCAGCTTTTGTATGACATGACCAACCGCGATGATGTTCCGGGCTATGGCTACCAGATTAAACAGGGGGCCACGGCGCTGACGGAATCATGGCAGGCACTGCGAAATGTTTCGAACAACCATATGATGCTCGGGCATATCATGGAGTGGTTTTACAGTGGACTGGGCGGCATAGGGCAGGATGAAAACTCAGACGCGTTCAGGATGATCGTTATTAAGCCTGCTATGGTGAAAGGTCTTGACGAAGTTCAGGCCAGTTACCATACACCCTATGGCTGGGTAAAGAGTGAATGGAAAAATACGGCAAAAGCCTGTATGATCAATATTGAAATACCTGTGAATACCGAAGCCACGGTGTATTTGCCCGGCACGGATATGTCCAGGATCATTGAAGGGA
>CAYWCR010000099.1:0-11507 GCA_964456825.1 uncultured Bacteroidales bacterium | reverse complement strand
CTAACTTCTAACTTCTACATTCATCATGCCCCCCCTCCCCTCCATAATCTCTTTTGCAATCCTCCTTTCCCTTGCATCCTGCAGGCATCCCCTTCCAACCGTTGTACCCGATAACATTATGAGCCGGATTTATGACGAGATCAAAACCCCATTCAAATTCGGCCTCATCATGGTGCCTGACAGCAATTCCTGTAAAATGGACTGCCCCACGGTCTTCAGGAAAGACAATAAATGGTTCATGACCTACATCGTTTTTGACGGCCTTGGTTATGAAACCTGGCTGGCAGAGAGCGAAAACCTTTTGAAATGGACCATCATGGGAAAGATATTGTCACACCGTGATTCGGCCGACTGGGATTCAAACCAGAAGGCCGGTTACCCTTCACTGATAAGTTATGAATGGGGCGGAGATTATACCATCAATGCCTATGACGGGAAATACTGGATGAGTTATTTTGGCGGCAGTTCCACGGGTTATGAAAAAGGATTATTGTCGGCAGGCATTGCCTTCACCGATAAGGATCCGGCCCGGGCACATGAGTGGCAGCGGCTGGAAGAGCCTGTCCTCAGCGCTGATGATCCCGACGCCCGGTGGTACGACAACAGCACCATCTATAAAAGCGCAATATACTATGATGAAAAAAAGCTTACCGGCCATCCCTTTATAATGTATTACAATGCGCGCGGTGACAGCATAAATCCTGATAAAGGCGCCGAGCGGATCAGCATGGCCGTTTCTGACGACATGGTGCATTGGAAGCGGTATGGCACCGAACCCTGCATCAACCAGCACAAAGGAATTACAGGCGATGCCGTCATCCAGCGGATTGACGATGTTTATGTCATGTTTTATTTCAGGGCATGGTGGACTGATTCCTATGCGACTGCTTATAACCGGTTTGCCTGTTCATACGACCTGGTGCATTGGACCGACTGGGAAGGGCCAAATCTGATTGAGCCTTCGGAGGAATATGACGGACTTTTTGCGCATAAATCCTGTGTCGTGAAACATGACGGCATGGTATATCATTTCTATAATGCCGTGGACCGTAGAGGGAACCGCGGCATTGCGCTGGCGACCTCAAAAGATCTTGGTATAAGCAAAATAAGATTCAACGCTGAGAAGGAGTAATTATGGCACTGCAATTCACTACGGCAGGTTTAACTAAGGAATAACCGACAGACACCCTGGCAGGGTGGGGACCCTACCAGGGTGTCTGTCGGTAAGATATTTAAATTCAGGAATATTCGGGTTTACCGACCTTTCCGATAAACAATATCGCGCCGGTCGAATTATCTTTGATAAAATAGAGAAAAGGCTTGTCAACGATGAGGGTCAATCCGCTCATGCTTCTGTCTGCTTGAACAACGGTTACTGCCGCTGCTTCTGTTCCTTTCTCCTGTACGTCGATAAATGTCTGGTGGATCACCCTGGAAATATAAATACCACCGGCGGGATTGATACGGGTAAAATCAGCCTCTCCGGAAAAAGCCACGCCAAGTCCGAGATTTATCAACGGATCATTCAGTTGCACCTTGTAGTCAAATTTGAATTTTGGCATTTCAAAATACAATTCTGTCATTGCCGGATTGGCAAACCAGGAATCCCAGTGCACTGTATCTAGTTTGTTCAACAGGTCAGATACTTTGTTTTCTCCGGAAGGCCATATGATGATCATGCTAAAGGAACTGTCTCCATAAGGCAGTTCAACAGCCTGTAAATCATCGTTGGAAAAATAATTAAAATTGCCGTGAACGTACATATAGTCAGTGGTGTGGACAGATCCGTCCTCAGGGAAGAAATTGCCCTGGCGGGTCTTGCCCTCTTCAAATTCATATTTCCATTGCGCATTGAAATATAGGGCATTGATCAGGAACATAATGGCATCATCGGGTATTTGTTCCAGCATGTCCTGGATCTTGCCGTTAGTTTTATCTTCAATCCACTGATTGATGATATCAACGGATTGGGGTGAAGAGAAATTGATTTGCTCAACGGCAGCATTGAAATACTCGCGGTTGGTTGCAATGAATTCATCCAGCACGCTGAATCCGGTCCTATACCAGATGCTGTTGGCAATAGACAGCTCTACCTTATCATCCTTCGTCGCCAGCTGTCCCATCAGGTCCTTATATGTCGCATTGACTTCCCGGGTGGTAAGATTTTCAAAATGAAGTACATCCACAAAGGCATCGAGTGTGGTACCGGCAGCTCCGTTATAAGTCATGCCAAGCGCACATGAAACAGAAAGCGGTGAGATCATCAGGTTATCCGATTCACTTGTACTGCAAAGTTCACGGAATAGTTCCAGGCCAAAAGCTTTGTCAGCCTTAATGATTTCCGGTGTCCTTTTTTGAAGGCCCGTTTCCTCAGATTCTTCAGTATTGGTCTCCTCAGGTTCTTTGTCAAGAGGCCCGGATTTCTCACAGGATGGAAAAATTCCTGCAGTAATTATCCAAATGACCAGGAATATGAATTCTTTTTTCATGGCATTTATTCATTTGGTTATATTACCAAGATGCAATTATCAACGAAAAGCCGCCGCTGTAACTTTCTTATTATCCGGATCTAAAACAAAATTAAGACTTAGCAACAAAAAAAGCAAAATAAATTGTAATAAATGGTATTAAACCCCAGAGTAGAATGCCGGACTCAGATAAACCACGTCTTCTCATCCTCCGACCGCGTGCCATCTAAAGCCCTGACTGCCGTCAGGCAGGTTTAGCGGTGGCGCAAGCGGTACGCGAAGGAGGATTAAAATATATTGATTCAGCATTCATTGAAATCATTTTTAACTCAACATCTATGCTGGAAGAAAAATTATTCTTTAAATTACAGCAAAAAAAGCAGCATCAGCATTATTGACACATGTTAAAACAGCCTCTCAGGGTCGGCCATAAATCGTTTAAAGCCCCTGACCGCAAGGCCTTTAACGGCTCGAGCCTATCCGTCATCCTATCCGGTGAAAAAGTCGGGGAAATCTATGTCACAGCTGTATCCGAAGGCCTGTGGCCCGCATCAGTCATCATGAATGCCAAATAATACCAAAGATCGATGAAGCAAACCAACTACCAGCTTTTCGACTTTCTTGATTTCAGTTCCGGTTTTAACGGAGAGGACCTCCTCTGGAAGGCATACAAGCCGGTTAATATCAGAGAAAGCCGGGGGGATGTGATCGTAACCATACCCTTTCAGCAGCAACAATGCTCCAATGACATAAGCCCTGACAACGAAGCCGTAAGAAAGGATCACACCTTGCGCATCAGGGCCTATGGAAAAAAGACCCTCCGGATATCCATGGGTTTCGGCATGGCGGATATGCCCGGTTCTCCCATGCTGGACTTCCATAAGGAATTCAAAAAAACAGCACTGAAAGTCAGCAAATTATCAGGAGAATGGTTCATCCGGGACGAAAAGGAGCAGCTGAAAGCAAAATTCGATTTGAGAGAACCGGCCGTTGATCACTGGAGCGATTTGCTGCCGGCCCCTCAGGAAACAATCGTCGCCTCATTTTTCCCGGACGGGAAGAAAGAAATAAAATTAAGTTCCTGGGACCAGTTCTTTCCTGCACGTCAGGATGCATTTGCCCTGGCCTATGTCGAAAGGAAGGGAGCCAGCCACAGGGCGACTATATCTTTTTCAGCAGAACACGATGAGGCATTTGCGGGAACCGGCGAGCGGTTTGCCAAAATGGACCTTTCGGGGCATACCTTCCAGCTTGGAAATCAGGATGGGCAGGGAGTGAACAACCGAAGGACATACAAGAACATTCCCTTTTATATCTCAAGCCGGATGTATGGTTTGTTCTTACATACATCGGCCTTCACGAAATTGTCCCTGGCTGATCATTCCACCCGTTCGGTGCAAATGATGACTGAACAGCCGTTGATTGATATATTTCTCTTTGGAGGAGAAAGCATGGAGGAGATATTGTATCAGTACCGCCAGGTCACCGGTTTTCCATCAGCCCCTCCCCTGTGGAGCTACGGCACCTGGATGAGCAGGATGACCTATTTTTCGGAGACCGAGATTAATCACATATGCAGCCGCCTGCGCAGTGAGGACTTTCCATGCGACGTTATCCATCTCGATACCGGCTGGTTCCGCACCGACTGGCTGTGCGAATGGAAATTCAATCCCGAACGGTTTCCTGATCCGAAGAAGTTCATTTCCAACCTGAGGAAAAAGGGATTCAGGGTCAGCCTCTGGCAAATGCCTTACATTGCTGCCAAAGCCCAACAGCATGATGAAGCGAAAGCCAACCATTATATGGCGCCCGTAAAAAAATCCAGGGAGCAGGGGGGGTCCAACTTCTCCGCCCTTGATTATGCAGGGACCATTGATTTTACCTATCCGAAAGCAGTTGACTGGTATAAAAGCCTGTTGAAGGAATTGCTGGAAATGGGTGTTGCCTGCATCAAAACCGATTTTGGAGAGGACATCCACATGGACGCTGACTATCATGGGATGAAAGCTGAATGGCTGCATAACCTGTATGCACTGCTATACCAGAAGGCAGCCTATGAGATCACCAGAGAAGTTACCGGCGAAGGCATTATCTGGGCCCGTGCCGGATGGTCGGGTTGCCAGCGTTATCCGCTTCACTGGGGAGGCGATGCCGCCTGCACCTGGGATGGCATGGCGGGCTCATTGAAAGGGGGGCTGCATCTGGGACTTTCGGGATTCGGCTTCTGGAGTCATGACGTTCCGGGATTTCACGGCATCCCTGATTTCATGAATTCCGTGATTCCGGATGATCTGTATGTCCGGTGGACCCAGTTCGGCGTTTTTACTTCCCACCTCCGGTATCACGGAACCTCAAAACGCGAGCCTTATGAATACCCGGCCATTTCAGGAATAGTAAGGAAATGGCTGAAGCTTCGATATGCGCTTATCCCTTACCTGGCTGAGCAGGCCGGCAAGGTTGCCGGAAGTGGATTCCCCATGCTCAGGGCATTGATATTTCATCACCCCGGTGACAGGATATGCTGGCATATTCATGACCAGTATTATTTCGGTGATGATTTCCTGGTTGCCCCCGTGATGAATTCAGCAAACAAACGTGATGTTTACCTGCCCGAAGGGAAATGGGTCAATTTCTTCTCCGGCGAAACTACAACAGGAGAAAAATGGCTCAGGAACATGGAAGTCCCCCTTGATGAAATGCCCATATGGGTCCGCTACGGCGCCGAAGTCCCCTTCTATCCGCTCCCCGTTAGTTCAACGGATGACATGGATCTCAAAAAAACGGTACGGATTAAGTTTGACAAAACATTTAAGGGAATCGGGAGGACTGCGATCGGAAAGGTGACGGGGATGAGGGATGGGGAGAACAAGAGAACAAGGGAAAAAGAGAATAAGCGAGTTAGACAATAGAGAATAGCCAATAAAGTAAAGTGACAAGGCTATTGACGGCAGCGATATCTATTGCCCCTGGCTTTAGCCAGGGGGTAAAAAAGAGTATCAATTTAAATCATCCAATCATCCAACCTGCCTGCCCTGCCTACCGGCAGGCAGGCGGCAGGCAGGTCATCAAATCATTAAATCATCAAATCCTCATGATCTGGAAATCCAACTGGCAGCAATCCAAACAGCACTACCTCGACTGGTGGGACCATAAGGGACTGGTCATAAGCATGTGGGAACACCTCGAGAAAGAAGGTGCCCCGCATGAGATGGTTCCCAAACCTGCTCCATACAGGGATTTAAACCAGTTTTATTTTGACCCCGCATGGCGGGCAGGATACCTTCACTATCAGCTTTCAAGAAGTTCTTTCCTGGCCGATATTCTCCCGGTGGCCAATACCCACCTGGGCCCCGGCTCGCTCTCTGCCATCCTGGGTGCAGACCTGGAAGGCACGGAAGAGACGGTCTGGATCCGTCACCGCGATGACTTTGGCGACCCTATTTCGCTGGATCCGCAAAACAAATGGTGGAGGCTTCATCTGGAATTGTTGCAGGCCTGCAAGGAAAAAGCAAAGGGGAAATATTACGTGGGCTGCCCCGACCTGGTTGAAGGGCTTGACACGCTGGCGGGTATGAAGGGCACGGAAAATGTTCTCACGGATATGATGCTGCGCCCTGAAATCCTGGAACAGCAGTTGCAGAAAATAAATGAACTCTATTTCGAGGTATTCGACAGGATCTATGACATAATCAACGAGAACGGCGAAATGGCCTTTTGCTATTTTTCGCTCTGGGGCCCGGGGAAGGTAACCAAACTGCAATCCGACATTTCAGGTATGATCGCGGAAGAGGATTTCAGGAGGTTTGCCCTGCCCGGTCTGCGGGAACAATGCCAAAAAATTGAATATACCCTTTACCATCTTGATGGCGTGGATGCCCTGCGCCATATTGATGCCATCCTGGAAATCGATGAGCTTAAGGCAGTGCAGTGGACTCCGGGAGAAGGCCAGCCACAGGGAGGCGATCCGCGATGGTATGGTTTGTACAACAAGATCCTGGCAAAAGGAAAATCAGTCATGCCCTGCTGGGTTGAGCTGAATGAACTCAAACCATTGCTTGACAATGTAGGAGCAAGCGGATTGAACATCCTGATGCATTTCAAAACCGAAAAAGACATCGAACAGGCCGTCAAAATTGCAGATCAATTCAGACACCCTACGAGGGTGTCCTCCCAGGAGTAGTACCCTCGTAGGGTGTCTATTATAAATATCTGATAAACGAATAAAAGATCCATGGAAACCATTCACAGCCTCCTTCACCCCATCGACTTTGTTGTGGTAATCGCTTACCTGCTGGTACTGGTTGGTATCGGCTACTGGGTAAGCTTCATCAAAAAGAAAGAATCCAATGAAAACCTCTTCCTTGCCGGCCACTCCCTTGGCTGGGGGAGCATTGGATTCAGCATGTGGGGCACCAACGTCGGCCCGTCCATGCTCATTGCCTCTGCCAGCATCGGCTACACAACCGGTGTCGTTGCCGGAAATTTCGGCTGGTATGCCTTTGTCTTTATTTTCCTGCTGGCGGTTGTATTTGCCCCCCGCTATCTCCATGCCAAAGTGCTAACCCTTCCCGAGTTCATGGGCAAGCGCTTCGGTCCCTCAACCCATACCATGCTGGCCTGGTATTCCCTGGCCACCATTCTTATCTCCTGGCTGGCGCTTACGCTATTTGCCGGTTCAAAGCTTATCGGCCAGTTCTTAAATCTGCCCGTCTGGGCGTCGGTGTTATTGCTGGTGGTCATTTCCGCCTTTTTCACCGTGGCCGGGGGACTGAAAGCCGTGGCTTATACCAACGTATTCCAGATGCTGCTTCTGATCATCGTATCCCTTATCCTTACCCTGGCAGGTTTGCACAAGGCCGGAGGCATCATGGCCGTCTATGAGAATACCCCTGCCAGCTACTGGAACCTGTTCCTGCCCATGGACAATGCCAGCTATCCCTGGATCGCCATAATCCTTGGATATCCCGTCATGGGTGTCTGGTTCTGGTGCACCGACCAGTCCATGGTACAATCGGTGCTGGGGGCAAAAAACCTGACACAGGGGCAACTGGGGGCAAACTTCACCGGCTGGCTGAAGATCCTTGACGTGGCCTTGTTCATCATCCCAGGGATAACCTGTTTTGTTCTCTTTCCTAACCTGACAGATCCCGACGAGGCCTATATGACCATGGTAACCCGGCTGCTGCCTGCGGGTATGACCGGGATGGTGATAGCGGTTCTTATAGCAGCCCTGGTCAGCACCATCGATTCAGCGTTGAACTCGCTGAGCACTGTTTTTACCATGGATATTTTAATCAAAAACTACAGGCCCGGAGCAACGCAAAAGGACATTATCAGGATCGGAAGGATCATATCGGTTGTTGGTGCTTTCATAGCCATTTTTCTTACCCTGGCCATCGACAGCATCAAAGGGTTGAATCTCTTTGATGTATTTCAGTCCGTGCTTGGTTTTATTGCACCTCCCATGACGGTGGTATTTCTGTTTGGCGTGCTGTGGAAGAAAACAACCACCAGGGCGGCGAACATCATCCTTTCAGCAGGAACAGTTTTCAGCATCAGCACAGGGATTTTCTATCTCTGGGTCTTCCCGTCGGAAAAATACGATTTCTGGCCTCACTTTTTACTGCTGTCCTTTTACATTTTCGTAATTTTAGCCTTAGTGGCCTTTTTGGTTTCATGGCTTGAGCGGAAAAATACTGAAAAGGATCAAAATACCCTGAGCTATGGGGATCTTCCTAAACCTGAAAGGAAAGTGTGGTTAGCCTGGATTTTTTTAATTATTATAATGATCGGGCTTTATATAATTTTTAACCGACATTGACATAAACTATGAGAAAACTAGTTTTATACTGTCTACTTATTTTTGATCTATCTTTTTCTTCTTTTGTGGTTATTTCTCAGACCGTTGATGGTGAGCCTGCGGCAATTCCGGTACCTCCGCATATTTATAATGCCGGGCCCTGGGAGGACCAGCATGTCTGTGGCATTAACAGGGACCGGGCAAGGGCTACGGCATATTCATTTGCTGCCGTAAAGGAGGCACTGGAAGGTAACCGCGAAACTTCAGGCAGGATGTTATCACTGAACGGGGAATGGGACTTCCGCCTTGCCATCAAACCCGGTGATGCACCCGCAGATTTTTATAAAAGCCGTGTGTCAGGCTGGGATAAAATCGAAGTACCGTCCAACTGGGAATTAAAAGGATATGATATCCCCATATATACCAGCGCCGTTTATCCTTTCAGGCCCATCAATCCGCCCTATGTACCGCAGGATTACAATGCCGTCGGTTCCTACCAGCGAGCCTTCACCATCCCCCCTCACTGGAAAGGCATGAACATCACCCTGCATTTCGGGGCTGTCAGCTCGGCTTACAAGGTATGGGTCAACGGATTGTTGCTGGGATATGCCGAAGACAGCTTCCTGCCATCCGAATTCAATATCACACCTTACCTGAGGGATGGCGAGAACATCCTTTCGGTGCAGGTGATCCGCTGGAGCGATGGTTCCTATCTCGAGGACCAGGATCAGTGGAAATTGAGCGGCATCCAGCGGGAAGTCCTCCTGCTGGCTGAACCCAGGATCCGCATTGCTGACTTTCATTATCAGACAAAGCTGGACAAGGAATATGAGCATGCTGTTTTCAGCCTCAGGCCAAGGGTGGAAAACCTCACCGGTGAAGCCATCAGCGGTTATCAGTTGAAGGCCCAGCTCTATGACAGATCAGGATCGCCTGTTTTTCAGCAGCCTTTGCAGCGTCCTGTCGATGAGTTACTGAACGAGATATATCCCCGCCTTGACAATGTCAAATTCGGATTCCTGGAAGACTCCGTGAAAAATCCCCATAAGTGGAGCGATGAAATGCCCTACCTGTATACCCTGGTCATTTCGCTGGAAGACAGCATGGGCCGCCTGCTCGAAGCTAAAAGCTGCAGGGTTGGTTTCCGGTCCGTTGAATTCTCGAAAACCGACAGCAGGCTGCTCATCAACGGGAAAGTCACCTATTTATACGGGATTAACCGTCACGACCATCATCCCGTGAAAGGAAAAGCCCTGAGCCGCGAAGACATCCTGAATGATGTACGAACGATAAAACAATTCAATTTTAACTGCATCCGCACGGCCCATTATCCCAACGACCCGTATTTTTATGACCTGTGTGACGAATACGGCATACTGGTCATTGACGAAGCCAATCTCGAAACCCATGGATTGGGAGGAAAGCTAAGCAATGATCCCACCTGGGCGAATGCATACCTCGAACGGGTCACCCGCATGGTTGAAAGAGACAAGAACCATCCTTCCGTCATTTTCTGGAGTCTCGGCAACGAGGCGGGCCGCGGTCCAAATCACGCCGCCATGGCTGAATGGGTGCATGATTTCGACATTACCCGCCCGGTGCATTACGAACCGGCACAGGGGAATCACAGGGTTGAAGGTTATATCGATCCAACCAGTCCGGATTATCCGAAAGACCATTCCCATCGTGTCCAGGTTCCCGCTGACCAGTACTATGTGGATATCGTAAGCCGCATGTACCCGGGCATCTATACCCCAAAGCTGCTGGCGGAACAACCCGGGGATAACCGGCCGGTTTTCTTTTGCGAATACGCTCATTCCATGGGCAATTCCACCGGGAACATGAAGGAATTCTGGGATGAATTCCGGTCAACGCCCCGCATCATAGGCGGCTGCATATGGGATTTCAAGGACCAGGGACTGCTGAAAAAAGACTCGCTGGGAGTTCAATATTATGCTTACGGAGGGGACTTCGGTGAAAAAAGACACAGCGGCAATTTCTGCATCAACGGAATTGTAGCATCCGACGGCAGGCCAAAAGCTGCTATATACGAGTGCAGGAGAGTATATCAACCGGTGGAATGCAATATGCTTGATGTTTCCAAAGGATCCATCAAAGTGCAAAACCGTCACGCAATAAAATCAACAAAGGACTATAAAATCACCTTTAGTGTATTGCAGGATGGAAAGGAATTACGAATCGTTGACCTTCCGGCAATGGAACTGGCCGCCGGAAAGGATACGGTTATTTCTGTTCTTTCGTTGCTGCCAAAGGAATATAAAAACAATTCGGAATACCTGGCAAACATAACTTTCAGGCTGTTGAAAGACGAGCCCTGGGCTTCAGCAGGGCATATGGTTGCGTCTAACCAGTTTGCGCTGACCGGAATGGCTGCCGAACAAAAAATGCAGGTAAAGAATACTATGCTGAACATCATTAAAACAGATTCAATCTGGACCATCGAGGGCAAGGGCTTTAAAATCGGCTTTGATCGGTATAACGGATCTTTATGTTCCTATAAAACGGGGAAAGAGCAAATCATGGGATCACTCCTTCCGCATTTTTCAAGACCCTTGACAGACAATGATCGCAGGGGATGGAAACCGCAGAATAAATTAAAAGAATGGTATACTGTTGAATTGAAGCTTGAGGAAATAAATTCTGTTCTGCGGCAGGATGGTGCCTTAACGATCGTATCGGAATACTCCCTCTTCGATAAGAAAGCAGCAGTCGTGATCGCATATACCGTTCAGGGAAATGGTGTGGTTAAAGTAGAATTCCGTTTATCGGTGCACGACAGCCTTCCCAATATTCCCAAAGTAGGCATGCAATGCGGCATACGAAATGAATATAAAAATATAACCTGGTATGGCCGGGGCCCGCAGGAAAACTATATCGACCGCAGGTATGGATCCGATGTCGGCATCTACAGCCTGTCCATCGATGATTTCATAGAGCCCTATGTATATCCGCAGGAAAATGCCAACCGCACCGATGTACGCTGGATGTTCCTTGCCGACAGGCAAAACAACGGCCTGTTGATAGTAGCCGACAGCCTGCTGAGCATGAGCGCCTGGCCATACACCGAAGCACAGATCGTTGCGGCAAAGCACACCAGCAACCTGAAAGATGCAGGATTCATAACCCTCAACATCGATCTGATCCAGATGGGTGTCGGCGGCAACGACACCTGGAGCGACGTTTCGCAGCCGCTGGACGCCTATCAGATCCCGGCCAGG
>CAYWCR010000098.1:0-14396 GCA_964456825.1 uncultured Bacteroidales bacterium | reverse complement strand
TGCAAGGAAATCCCTGATGTTTGCCACCGCGGCCCGGTTTGACTGCACCGCCCGGCTGATGTATCGGCCGCTATTGCCGGAAAGGGATGAGCGAAGACGTGGAAGGTCAGTGTCAAATAATAGTGTGCCGTGATGAAGCACACGGTTTTTGTAAACATGCCCGGCATTGCCTGAGATCTTCAGACCCTGTGCAAATATTTCATTTTTGCTGCCCAGGGATGCCTGTATGCCGTTTTGTTCAAGAAATCCGCAGACGGGAAGGGCATAACGCTTAAAATCAATAAGCCTGCCGGGCACTTCATTGGTAATAAAGGAAAAATTAAGATTCCCCCTGTCGTGATAAACTGCCCCTCCGCCTGATAATCTTCGGGCAACAAGGATATCATGATCGTGAATAAATCGGGAATTGACCTCAGCCAGCGCGTTCTGATGCTTTCCAACGATTACGGCAGGCGCTGAACTCCACACCAGGAAAAAATCCTCGGTGCGGTTACGAAGAAGATACTCTTCGAAAGCCAGGCAAAAAAAAGGATCACTTTGTTGAACCTTTATGCACAGCATGGAGATAAATTTCTCAAAAATAGTGATTATCATTAAGCATCCTGTATGTTGTTTCTTATTTTTAGCACCGGTTCAGGTTATCCGGTTTTTTTTGTATTTTTAGGAAGACAAAATTCTCATGCAGGATATCAGGGTTATGATACCTGCAAAACCGGTAACCATAACTTAATACACATATGGAAAAACTTGTTGATCGCTTCATCCGCTATGCCAAAATCAATACGCAGTCTGACGAGAATTCCAAAACATCTCCCAGCACAGTTTCCCAGATAGAATTTGCCAATATGCTTGCCGATGAGCTCAGCAATATCGGAATGGATGAAGTAGGGGTGGACGAAAACGGTTACCTGATGGCTACGCTGCCGGCCAACATAATCAAGGAAATCCCAGTGGTGGGTTTCATTGCACACCTCGATATATCGCCCGACCTGAAAATCACGGAAATCAATCCGCAATTGATGGAATTGCGTTATGGCAAACATATGGTTTTGAACGTGAAAAATAATATTGTGCTTTCCCCGCTTGATTATCCGGTGTTGAACAATTATATCGGCCAGATGCTGGTGGTGACCGATGGGCAATCAAACCTTGGGGCAGACGATAAAGCCGGAATTGCCGAGATCGTAACGGCCATGGAAACCCTGATCGGGCATCCGGAAATCAAGCATGGCCCGGTGCGCATTGCTTTTACCCCCGATGAGGAAATCGGCCGGGGTGCTGACAAATTCAACGTGAAAAAATTCAACGCTGCCTTTGCCTACACACTCGATGGGGGTGGGATCGGTGAGATACAGTATGAAAATTTCAATGCGGCCAAAGCAAAAATAACCATTCAGGGACTCAATGTGCACCCGGGATCGGCCAAAAACAAAATGAAAAACTCCATGCTCATTGCCATGGAACTCAATAGTATGCTTCCCGCTTATGAGACACCTGAACATACCGAGAACTATGAGGGGTTTTATCACCTCACAGAATTAACCGGTTCGGTGGAAAACACTTCGATGAACTATATCGTTCGCGATCATGACAAAGGCAGATTTGAAAGGAAGAAAGAGTTGCTGATCAAGATCGTCGACCACCTCAACCTTAAATATGGCCCGCGCACGGTAAAGCTTATCATGATGGACCAGTATTATAATATGAAGGAAAAAATAGAGCCGGTAATGCCCATTGTTGACCTGGCTGTTAACGCCATGAAAGCTGCCGGTATCGTCCCCAAAACGGTGCCTGTAAGGGGAGGTACCGACGGCGCCCGTTTGTCATACATGGGATTGCCCTGTCCCAACCTTTTTGCCGGCGGTCATAATTTTCACAGCCGCTTTGAGTTTATCCCCGTGCCATCCATGGAAAAGGCGGTGGATATGATCGTAAAGATCGTGGAGCTGCTGGGGAAGGAGGGTTAAATCGACCTTCCCTTATATACCTTCGAAACGCCCAGTGGCACCAGATGCCCGTGATAATTCAGTTTCCCCCCCCAGTTGCCTCCTATAGTGGCAGAAGCATTTCCGTCAGGCGAAATGGAAAGAAAAATATCATAAATGCCCAGGCTCGTCATGATCATCATTTTAACGCTGTAGGATTGTGACTTTTTAGCCTTGGTTACCTCATACTGGGTGATATTGCCGTCGGCCGTAACACCTCCCATCATATTGGACCCTCCTACACCCGACATGGAAGCCGTTTGCAATGTGCCCTCCGTGCTGTCAACGATGATAAAATTAAGGGTTGAATTCACCATTATCCTCCTGCCGTATTGGTTGCTCAGATAATCTGCTTCCAGCACAAACTTCCTTTCAGAAACCATCATGTCAATCAGGACAGCCTTTTCAGCCAATTCTGCTTCGCGTTGTTTCTTTCTTTCTTCACTCAGCATCCGACGCTGTGTTTTCCTGTCCACAACTCCCTCGGTCTGGCTGTATGTAACCGGGAAAAGCATAAGGACCAGCAGTATAATTCCTATTGATTTCATGGTATGTTGGTTTTAAAGCGTTTTAAATAGTACTTATGAAAGATATAAATTCATCCTTTCCGGAATGAATTTCCTCCAAAAACTATGCCGTGTGACTTCGCTACCGCATTGATCCGGTTAAAAATAGTTAAAAATGCTGAATAATGAAAGGAGAGCGTTTTAGCAGTTTAGCAGTTTAGCAGTTTAGCAGTTTAGCGGTTTAGGGGTTTAGGGGTTTGGGTTGAAGACTCCAGGCTGTTAGACTGCAGGCTACAGTGTGCGGGTTTGTGCACAAGGATTGAGAAGGGAAATAAAATCTGCAAACGCTAAAAAATGTACCTCCCAAATAAATACACATCAAGTGTTAAATCCTTACCTTTGCAGCATCAAACTTAAATTATGTCCCATGGCATTTAATTTTTTATTCAGGACACCAAAAGTCAGGCAGTTTCACTATGACCCGATCTTCTATGACGCTGAAAAGGAGGCCAGGGAAGAACGGATAAAAAGGATAACGAAGGAAGTTAATCCCTCAGGTGCCGGGGATTATAAGCCCGGCATTACACGCGGCACATTTCGGAGTTATTATAAAAGTAAAAACCGCTCCGAGCGATACAATACGTTACGCCTGATGGTCATCATTATTGCACTGGTCGCATTGGCCTATTTTCTGATCCTGCGTTAAGCGTCACGACATGGCTGATACCATCAGACTGTTGCCTGAAACTGTAGCCAACCAGATTGCCGCCGGTGAGGTGATCCAGCGGCCTGCCTCGGTGGTTAAAGAACTTATGGAAAACGCCGTTGATGCAGGAGCTACTTCTGTCTCAGTGCTGGCTAAAGACGGCGGAAAGACACTGATACAGGTTATTGACAACGGCTGCGGCATGTCCGATACCGACGCACGCATGTGCTTTGAGCGCCACGCCACTTCAAAGATAAGGGAAGCAGGGGATCTTTTTGCTATCCGTACCCTGGGTTTCAGGGGTGAGGCCATGGCATCCATAGCCGCTGTGGCGCAGGTAATACTGAAGACACGACGGGAAGAAGATGAGATCGGCACCCAAATTGCCAT
This sequence comes from uncultured Bacteroidales bacterium, assembly GCA_964456825.1. Taxonomy (GTDB): domain Bacteria; phylum Bacteroidota; class Bacteroidia; order Bacteroidales; family UBA10428; genus UBA5072. The sequence continues at coordinate 10,809 of CAYWCR010000098.1, read as the reverse complement.
ATCAGGATCGGTGGTGGAATCACAGGAGCCTGCCGCCTGCGATAAAGGCTCTAACTTCATGGTAAAAAACCTGTACTTCAACACACCTGCCCGGCGGAAATTCCTGAAAACCAACAATGCCGAACTGAACCACATCATCCATGAATTTCAACGGGTAGCCCTTTCCAATCCCCAGATAGAATTCTCCCTTGGCCACAATGACACTGAAATCTATGTATTGCCTGCTGCAAATCTTAAACAGCGTATCATCCACCTCTTTGGAAAATCGGTCAACCAGAACCTTACAACAATCGATACTTCGACTTCACTGGCCAGGATCACCGGCTTTATCGGAAAGCCTGAATTTGCCAAGAAAAAGTCGGGTGAGCAGTTTTTCTTCATCAACAACCGTTTCATGAAACACCCCTATTTTCACAGGTCTGTTATGAGTGCTTACGAAAAACTCCTTCCGGCTGATTACTATCCTTCCTATTTTATTTATCTTGAAACCGATCCGGCTTCCATTGACATCAACATTCACCCCACCAAAACAGAAATAAAATTCGAAGATGAACCAGCCATTTTTCAGATTCTGGTGGCTGCAACCCGCGAAGCACTGGGTAAATTCAACCTCGTGCCCTCCATAGATTTTGACACGGAACAGGCTATTGAAATCCCTGCCATGAGGAAAAATGAATCATTCCGGGTACCTCAGATCTCCTATAATACCGACTATAATCCTTTTGAAGCAGAAAGAAAGGGATTTGAAAGCTTTGCCTCCAGGACCGATAACGATACCTTAAAGAACTGGGAAAAACTATATCAGGATACCCTTCCCGTTGAAAAAAGCATTCCTGACCAGGAAACACAGCGGCAATTAAATCTTGACGGACAGATAAGCGGAAGCCGCTTTCTCCAGCTTAAAAACAAGTACATCCTCACGGCCGTGAAGTCAGGCTTGATGCTCATTGACCAGCATCATGCGCATGAAAGGATCCTGTATGAGCAATACCTTCACACCCTGGCCCATAACCACCCGGTGGCCCAGCAGACCCTTTTCCCCGAGACCCTTGAACTTGACCCTTCGGATTACCTCATGACCCTGGAACTTATCGATGACCTTCATGCACTGGGATTTGACGTTCGTGATTTCGGCAGCAATACCGTGGTGCTGAACGGCTGTCCGGCTGATCTGTCTAATCCTGCTCCCCGGGAATTGCTCGAAAGCATTCTCCATGAGTATAAGAACAAGCAGACCGATATTAAGGTGAAAGCAAGGGAGAGGCTCATCATGTCGCTGGCAGCCGCATCGGCGATCCGCTATGGAAAATCTTTATCGACTGCCGAAATGCAGGAACTGGTCGACAGGCTCTTTGCCTGCGAAAATCCCAATTATTCTCCAGGTGGCCGCCCCGTTATTTCCATCATCCCCCTCGATGAGATCGATAAAAAATTCTGAAAATACACTGGAAACCAGGAAAAGGAATCGACGGCAGGAGGCAGTGGCAGTAAGCAGTAAACGGAATCCTGTATTTCTACTAACTTCTGACTACTAACTTCTGACTTCTAAAAAAAGTTATCTTTGCCCCTTTAATAATTTAATCGCTGCAACATGAGCTCATTCGGGACAAGATCCCAATTATCAATGCCTCCGGTGACAAAAAGCCTGCTCATCCTTACTGTTATAGTATATCTGATAACCCTGGCAACCGAGCATTTCCTGGATACTGACATAATGATACGATACCTGGCGCTCTTCAGGTTTCAATCACCCTTGTTTTTCCCAACCCAGTTGCTTACCCACATATTTATGCATGCCAATTTCGGCCATCTTTTTTTTAACATGTTCGGCCTGTTCATGTTTGGAAGGATCCTCGAAAACATCTGGGGCGGAAAGAGGATGCTGACTTTTTATCTTTTAACAGGAATCGGAGCCGCTTTAATACAATCAGGCATCACCTTCTTCCAGATGCACAAAATGATCAATATGGCTGAGGTTTTTTCGGCCAACCCTTCATATGCGGTCTTCAGTGAGTTTATCGATCATTACCTGCTCAAAGGCAGTCCAAAGTATCAGGAGATTTTATCATTTGCACAATCGTGGTTCTATGCTCCCGAGAATACAAGCTTTGCCCCAAGGGCAGTTGATTACACGAGGATGATCATGGAAGGTAATCTGTACATTCCTATGATAGGCGCTTCAGGTGCCATATTCGGACTGCTGGCCGCATTTGCCATGATATTTCCCGATGTCGAGCTTATGGTATTCCCGATTCCCATACCCATTAAAGCAAAATTCTTTGTGCCGTTTTATGCTTTGATTGAATTGATATTCGGCGTTGCCGGCTTTTCATGGGATAACGTGGCCCATTTTGCCCACCTCGGCGGTGCCCTGGTTGGTATACTGCTGGTTCTGTACTGGAAAAGAAAGCAATTCAACATTAATTGATTAAATTTGCAGGATTGGGGACTTTGGTATGTCAATTTTTGAAGAAATAAAAACTTCCTTCAGGCATGGCAACATGCTTACAAGGATTATTTATATTAACGTCGGCATTTTTATTGCCGTTGGGTTGCTGTATGTTGGCTTTCGGTTGTTTACGCCGGGATCAACATTGGCTGAGGTTAAAGGTATTTTCAACCAGAAGGTAATGCAATATCTGATGTTGTCAGCTGACCCGGTGAAACTGATCACCCGGCCATGGACCCTCATAACCTATATGTTTACACACCAGAATGTGATGCATATCCTGTTCAACCTGATCTGGCTTTTCTGGTTCGGGAAAATATTCCTGCAGTACCTTACAGAAAAACAGCTGCTCAGCACCTATTTGTTGGGAGGACTTGCAGGAGCAGTCTTTTATCTGCTGCTGCTGAACCTGATGCCCTGGCTGAACGATTATCTGAGCTCTTCTATGCTGGGAGCATCGGCAGCCATTATGGCCGTTGTTATCGCAATTTCTTTTTATGTGCCCGACTATACCATCTATCTTTTGCTTATCGGCCCTGTAAAGCTGAAATTTATCGCCTTGTTCAGCATTGTCCTCGATATCATCCTGCTTGCCTCATACAACGCAGGAGGACATATTGCCCACCTGGGAGGCGCTTTATACGGCTACATCTTTATCATGCAGTACCGGAAAGGAAAAGATATCGGCAGATGGCTGAATAATTTTCTGGATGACCTGGTTACCCTGTTCCGCCCCAGCCGGAGGCTGAACATATCCTTCAGAAGAAAGTCAAAGACATTGAACGACTTGGAATACAACAGCCGGAAAGCCACTGACCAGAAAGAGATCGACCGCATACTCGACAAAATAGCACAATCGGGATACGATAACCTTACCCGTAAAGAAAAGGAAACCCTTTTCCGGATGAGCAAACGAAAATAACCTCCTTAACTACCCTGCAAAACTTTGAGAAGCCTGATACGGAATATATTCCTGATAATAAACCTGATCCTGGTTATTCTGTTGCTATTGTCCTACCTTTCCGTATATATCAGTCCTGAAACTGCCTGGATCTTTCCTTTCTTCGGACTTGCCTATCCCTACATCCTGCTCATGAACCTTATTTTTGTGATCTTCTGGATCGTATTCCGCAAATGGTATTTTCTTTTATCCCTGCTGATCATCCTGGCCGGGTGGGGCCCGCTGAAAAAACTGGTGCAGTTCAGCGCTAAAAAACATCCGGTTGAGGTCCGGCAGGATTCTTTCAGGGTTTTAACTTATAATGTCAGGCTTTTCAATTATTATCAATGGGAAAAGGATACCGGGGTCAGACGAAAAATGATGGATTATATTCATGCCGAGGCTCCATCTGTTGTTTGCTTTCAGGAATTTCTCACACTTCCCGGCGGAAATATAACGCTTGCCGGCATCAAAAAGGAAATGAGGGATCTACCATATTCTCATGTTCATTATACACACAGGATACCGGGTAAAACCAATTTCGGACTGGCTACCTACAGCAAGTATCCTATCATTCATAAAGGATTCATAGAATATGAGCAATCACTCAATGGTGTCATCTATTCCGATATGGTCATGCTGCAGGATACGGTGAGGATCTATAACTGCCACCTTCAGTCGGTAAGGCTGAAACAGGATTATAATAATGTCATTGACAGTTTTATCTTTAACTATGACCAGCGGCACCTTAACGAAGTGAAGTCCATTTCCCTTAAACTCCGTGATGCGTACATCAAAAGAGCCTATCAGGCTGAAATACTGTCACGCCACATCCAGGCATCACCCTATCCGGTTATCGTCTGCGGGGATTTCAACGATACACCTTTTTCCTACAGTTATTATAAGATCAGCCGAAACCTCAGGGATGCCTTTGTTGCATCAGGATCGGGCATCGGCAGTACTTACCGGCAAAACTTCGCACCCATCCGCATTGACTATATACTCTATAGTCCTGCCTTGTCTTCCTCCCGTTTTCTGAATAAAAAAACGGAGTGGTCCGACCATTACCCTGTTTTATGTGATTTTACTTTTGACCGAACGGCAGATTCATCAGGTCAACATTCCCCCCGGTAAGGATAATACCGGTCCTCTTTCCCCTGAAAAGTTCAGGGTTCTCCAGCACAACCGCCAGTGCTACGGCGGAAGAAGGTTCCACGATTATTTTCATCCGCTGCCAGATCATCTGCATTGCCAATACGATGGATTCTTCACTTACCGTGAAGATATCATCCACCCTGTGCCGGATAATCTCAAAGGTGAGCGGGCTCAGCGAGGTCAGCAGTCCGTCAGCCATGGTGCGGGGATTCACCGAAGGCTGTATCTGCCCTGAATGAAATGACCGGCAGGCGTCATCGGCATTGCGTGGTTCACAACCGTAAACGGTAATATCGGGATGAATAGATTTTGCCGCAATGACACTTCCCGAAAGGATGCCTCCCCCGCCAACAGGCACCAGCATCATCTCAAGGTCAGGCTCATCTTCCAGGAATTCCAGTGCGGCTGTCCCCTGTCCGCATATCACCTGTAAATTGTTGAAAGGATGGATGAAAGTGGCCCCGGTGTCTTTTAATATCCCGGCAAGTACTTCTTCACGGCTTTCAAGGGTTGGCTCACAAAATGTGATCCCGGCTCCGTAACCTTTAACGGCTTCAATCTTTACGGGAGGAGCCGTCCGGGGCATGGCAACATAGCACCTGATACCTTTTTTCCGTGCAGCCAGCGCAAGTGCCGCAGCATGATTGCCCGAGGAATGTGTGGCAACACCATGAAGGGCTTCTTCTTCGGTAAGGGAAAGCACAGCATTGGTGGCGCCACGGAATTTAAATGCCCCGACCTTCTGAAAATTCTCACACTTGAAATACAATACAGCACCCGTCAATGCATTTATACTCTCAGCCGTAAGTACCGGGGTCCGGTGAATATGCTTGTGAATGCGGATATAGGCTATTTGAATGTCATTAAATGAAGGAATGGTCATCTCCGGAAAATTAACAGGATTCATAAAAGGCTGATCCCTTAATATTAAAAGGCATCTGGCCGTTCTTGTCAGGGTCACTAGTTTCTTTCCTACGCCTGAACTCTTCATATTTTCTGACGATCATCACCACCAGATCATACTCACTGGTTTTCAGAATATAATCATCACTGAAGTTGCAAAATGTCATGAAGGCAATGACTTCATCATCTTCCACAATGCCGGTGGCCTTTTTAATAATGTCCGGATTGTATTTTTTATATACCCGGTTTTTTTGACTCTCATTGGCCATGACTTCTTTTAGTTTCAACATCTGCTTTTCCTCCGGCGTCAATATCGGAACGCTTGCAAGCCTGACACCTCCTCCTTCAAGCATCTTTCTTTCCTGTTCGAACCGGTCCGCTTCCCGCGCAGCCGTTACAGCCTCCTGCTGAAGGCTCCTGCGCAGCATCTCGGTTTTGTTTTTCGAAAGATCCAGGCTGATGAAGCGTTGCCTGAACTGTTCATAAGTGCCAAGAGCATATACACGGGCCTCACCAATCTCATATATACGGGGGGACATTATGAATGTCCCGAAGAACGGATTGCTGAGCAGGGAATCACTTACCACGGTGGTGCTGTAAAAGAACCCTACAGCGGAGAATACAAGGGTGTCACCTGCCTTTGCCGGGATGTGAAAAAAACCTGATGTATCGGAAAATACGGCCTGCCGCGAACTGAAATTGTGAACATGGGCAAACTGAACAGGCCTTCGCGTGTCTCCTTCAACGATCCTGCCATGCAACCGGGTATCCTGGCCGGTCAAAATTCCGGCATGTATCAACATGACGGCCAGGGCAAGGGGTATTTTATAATAAAAAGGCTTCATAGCGGGTTTGTTCCGGCAACATCAAAATTATAAAATGATTGACCATAATAAAAACATAAACGTTAATAATTGTTAAACCCAAAAGCCGCAATCTGATTTCTTTTAGCCCCGGACTTCAGGCTGGGGCGGCATATGCAATTTTCCCTTCAGGACTTCAGCCCCTGCCAAAAAAGAATTGCAATATTTCGTAATTTCGGATGTTTTTCCAGTCACAATCAATTTTTATTATATGAAAGCAACCGCCTGCCGCAAAACCCATTTTAATGCCGCCCACCGGCTGATGAATCCTGCATGGGATGAAAAGCGCAATGCCGAGATCTTCGGGGTTTGCAGCAATCCCAATTTTCATGGCCATAACTATGACCTTGTTGTTAAAGTCACCGGAGATATTGATCCTGATACCGGTTACGTTATGGATATGAAGATCCTCAAAGAGATAACCGACCAGTTCGTCATTCAGAAATTCGACCATAAGAACCTCAACATAGAAGTTGAGGAATTCCGTCTCCTTAATCCTACGGCCGAAAATATCGCCATTGTCATATGGAATATCCTGAGGGAAAAAATTGACAGCAGGTTCAGCCTTTCTGTAGTCCTTTATGAAACAGAAAGGAACTTTGTGGAGTTCTCAGGGAATTAACGATATAACAGATCGCACTTACCATGAAATGGCTCGGGGGCATCCACAACCTGATCATAAAATTACTTATCCTGCCGGTAAGATTCTACCAGTATTTCATCTCTCCTTTATTGCCAAGGAGCTGCCGGCATTACCCAACCTGCTCGGAATATGCCATCGAGGCCCTGAAAATACATGGTGTCATCAAAGGCAGCCTGCTCGCCATCTGGCGCATCCTGCGGTGCAATCCCTGGGGAACCAGCGGCTATGACCCTGTTCCTCCAAAAGCATTAAAAAAGCAGTAATCTGTTATTCCTTCCTGCATTGGCAGCCCTGATATGCCAGCACACACAATATTGCCAGCAACAGGAAACTGTTGGCCACGATAAAATAGTTTGCCTCATGCCTGATGCCAAAAAGGTTGTCCTGCAATAACAGCGCTATGAATCCCAGGACCATGATGATTACGGCAATGATACCGCTTGCCCAGGCAGCCAGTTTAAATAGTTTCATAATGTGTAATATTAGGTTAATGAACCAGGTCAACCAACGAAAGGTAATAAATATTATCAGACAAGTCAATAGAGTGGGAATTGGTAAGCTCCGTAAAATTTCCTAATTTTCCGCCCTTATTTGCACTTTATTTATAATTCATGAGCATGGATTTAATCAGACAGCAGTTTCTCGATGCAAGGAATACACTGGATATCTTCTTGTCCGATGACCATCAGATTCAACAGATTGAAAAGGCCGGGATCATGATGGCCGAAGCTATCCGTAATGACCACAAGATCCTGTCGTGTGGCAACGGAGGCTCAATGTGCGATGCCATGCATTTTGCCGAGGAACTGTCGGGAACCTTCCGGGAAAAAAGGCATTCTTTGCCGGCCCTTGCGATTTCAGATCCTTCGCATCTGACCTGTACCGGCAACGACTATGGTTTTGAAGCAATATTTTCACGTTTTATAGAAGCGGTGGGACAAGATGGTGACGTATTGCTGGCCATCAGCACCAGCGGAAATTCAGAAAATGTGATAAAAGCGGCAGAGGAAGCTAAAACTAAAGGACTTAAAGTAGTGGGCCTTACCGGTAAAACCGGAGGCAGGCTGGCTGGATTGTGCGACGTGGAAATCCGGGCTCCCCATTCTCCATACTCTGACCGGATTCAGGAAATCCACATTAAAATAATACACGCCCTGATCCTGACTGTGGAGCATAAACTGACGGAGAAATAACCTCCGGATTGGCATAAGGCAATACAAATTAAGTCTGTTGCGGGGATGGAATATTCAGGTGAATTTGCTAATTTTAATTAGTTTTCTTGCCGGCTTTACACTAAATATAACGTTATCCTGTTATATCCATGATGAAACTTTTTCTGCCTGCAACAATTAAAACATGGCCTTGCATTCTGCTTTTGCTGACGGCATGCATCGATGAGGATATAACCCAGGTATCTGAGAATATTGAGATAACATCCTCTTATTCCATCCCGGGAGGACCCCTTACCTATAACATGAATGATTACCTGGATACCCTGCATGCCATCCATGTTCCCTGGTCTTCCTTCCTGTATTATAACGACATACTCTATCCGAATTACCTCAGTTATCTTACAAGGGATGATATCAAGGGATTTGACTTCAGCTCTCTGAGTGAAAACCTTGACAGGCTGGAAAGCATCATGTTCCGCCTGATTATTTCCAATGGATATCCTACGGAGGCCTATGCGCAGGTTTACTTTAGCGATGAGGGCTTTGTTGTTATTGATTCAGTCTTTGCCGGCGGCCCGCATCGGATACAGCCTGCTCCTGTTGATGACGATGGCATTGTAATTGCGCCATACCTGGAGATAGTGGATGTGGTCATGTCGCCTCAATTTGTTGATAACCTGATGCTGATCAGAAATATCACGATAAATAGCATTATATATACCACCCGGCCCGACATCCAGCAAGTGCGGTTCTATACCGATCAGGCTTTTAATGTCAATGTCTCCGCCAGAATTCAGCTGCGGCTTAACACCGGCGACCTGTAACAAGTTAATATTCCCCGGATACCATGGTCCCTTCAGTCAGAAAGCCTTTATATAAAATAAGCCCTGGCCTTGCTTTTTTCTATATGCTGTTGTTCACCCCGGGAGTTATTTCTTCGCAGCAGAACAATACCTTGTTTTTCATGCATTCCATCCCCCAGTCAAATTTTCTGAATCCTGCCGTGCAGATCGATTGTGGCGTTTTTATCGGGTTGCCGGTCATATCCTCGGTGCATGCCAATATTGCCAACAGCGGTTTTACACTGAATCAGCTGCTGGAAAAGCAATCCGATACCGGTTTTGCAATTGATGCTGATTTTGTGGCAAACAGGCTGGCCCCCCGCAATTACTTAACCACCGAGTTGCACACATCACTGCTGGCCATCGGGATACGCCGTGACCAGTATTATTTTACCTTTACCATCAATGAAAAAGACAATGCCATGGTTTTCTACCCGCGTGACCTTGTTTTGTTTGCACTCGACGGAAATACACAGTTCGAAGGTGAACGGCTGTCTTTTTACAGCACCGGCATTTTTTTCAATCATTACAGGGAATATGCACTGGGTATATCAAAACAGATCGATGCCGCCAAAACCATTGGCATAAAAGCAAAACTGCTTTTCGGAAAGCTCAACATCGAAACCGATAAAATGAACCTGGGCCTGCTGACGGAAGAGAATACCTTTAACCTGTTGTTCGACGCCGATGTCAAAGCCAATGCCTCATTTCCCTATTCACTTGAGGTGGAAGACGGGAACTATGATACTGTCCTGCGTTATGATGCCTCCGTAACGGATTATATTTTAAACCGCAAGAATCCAGGAATTGCCATTGATGCAGGATTCATTTATGAATACACTGATCAGGTTACTTTCTCCGGCAGCCTGCTTGATCTGGGTTTTATCCGATATGCCAGCAACCTCACCAATTACTCCCTGCAGGGCGACTATCTGTATAACGGACCCCTGGGAGATAGTATTCTGGTCAACAGAGGTTATTTCCGCGATCTTTTTAACAATCTGAATGCCAGTATGGAGGAGGAACTGACCTTTGAGCCCTATTTTCATTTTCTTGATCCTAAATTGCTGCTGGGTGCGAGTTATCGTGTTAACCGCAACATGACCTTAAACGCATTGATGTACAACCGTTTTCACAAAATGAAATACCAGAATGGATTGACCATCTCCATGCTTGCCCGGCCGCTGAAAAACCTGGAGACCAGCCTGAGCTGGTCCTATATGAACAGAAGCATCCTTAACATTGGCGCAGGCATAGCTTATGGCAATTCACCCCTGCAGTTCTACCTGGTGACCGACAACTTACTGGCCCCTCTCTTCCCTATGAGCACAAAGAACCTGAACCTGAGGTTCGGACTGAATATCAACCTGGGCTGTTATAAAAAGGAAAAGATCGACGAATGCGGCTGTTACTGGCTCGAAAAAGCGCTGGAGAGAAGGGACAGGAAAGAAGGATGGGGAGACAGGGGGAAAAAGAGATAGGGAGAAGAAGCGGCAGGAGGCAGTAACCGGTAACCAGTGTTCGGTCAGGGTAAAAAAAGAAAGAGAAAAGGCTCCAACCAAAGCATCACCATGCACACTAATAAAACTCTCAAAAAACCACTATCTTCCCCTGTATCTTCTCCGCACTGGTTTCTATCCGGTATACATAAATCCCTGAATTCACCGGATTGCCTTTGTGATCTTTACCATCCCAAATGGTTTTGAATTGCCCGGACTCCTTTCGTGTGTCGTCCAGTATTCTTATCATATCCCCCTGCATATTGAAAATCTTGATGGCTATATTGCCAGACTCTGACAAATAGAATTCGATAGTGATTTCTGTTTTGAACGGATTGGGATA
>CAYWCR010000097.1:0-14397 GCA_964456825.1 uncultured Bacteroidales bacterium | reverse complement strand
CAACCTGTTTGAATTCGGCTCCGGGAAGAACGCTGGCATCAATAACGCGCTGGGGGATGCCCTTAAGGCAATCCGTCTTTTCAGCATTACCGGCTGCCTCAGCTTCAGCCGGTGGGTTGGACAGCGGAGTAACTGTCTCCTGCGGCTGATCATTTGTTATAATACCATCATCAGCAACCGTTCCGCTTTTTTCCTTGCAGGAATATCCCGTGAAAAGTAAGCAACAGAGAAACAACAATATGCAATGCACGGTTTTCATTCGTCTTTCAGATACCATCCATGTGAGATTGGAAGAACCTCAAATATAATGTATTTATTATGAAATTGTTCCGGGGAATGATTGTTTTTTTAACTTTAAGGCTTCTAAATAATCAATTATGAAATCTTATCGCAAAGAACTCTGGTTTGAGACCTCCACCCGCAGGGCTTTTATAAATATTACGGGACAAGTGGAGCAATGCCTTGCCGAAAGCGGCATAAGGGAGGGAATGGTGCTGGTCAACGCCATGCATATCACCGCAAGCGTCTTTATCAATGACGACGAAGCAGGCCTTCACCATGATTTTGAGGTATGGCTTGAAAAACTTGCCCCTGAAAAGCCTTATTCCCAATATAAGCATAATGGCTTTGAAGATAATGCCGATGCCCATATCAAGCGCACCTTAATGGGCAGGGAAGTGGTCGTGGCGATTACGGATGGCAAACTCGATTTTGGCCCATGGGAACAAATTTTCTACGGTGAATTTGACGGGAAAAGAAGGAAACGGGCACTGGTGAAAATTATTGGAGAATAAATGAATCCCCCCTGACTGAAGCCTGCCTGCCGGCCTTTAGGCAGGTCAGGGGCAATAGATGCAGGACATTGCTTGGGGCTCATCTGCCAAAAACCCCTGACTAAAGTCAGGGGCAATAGATGCAGAACATTGCTTGGGGCTCATCTGCCAAAGACCCCTGACTAAAGTCAGGGGCAATAGATGCAGAACATTGCTCGGAGCTCATCTATTGCCCCTGGTTTCAACCAGGGGCCGGAGGAGAATAAAATTATTTCAATAATGACTGAAGCCTGCATGCCAGTATTGCTGAGCACTAATAAATTGCCCCTGGTTTCAACCAGGGGCTAATTAATATTATTTCAATTTCAGATCCCGGATAATATTCTCAACTTTTGTATCCAGCAGTTTGTTCACCCTTTCAAATTCCCCGATATCATTCAGCTTTTCCTTTACACCGAAATAGAATTTTATCTTTGGCTCTGTCCCGGATGGGCGGATGGAGATCTTTGATCCGTCCACTGTTATAAATTGCAGTACATCAGCTTTCGGTATCCTGATGCCTTTGTTCTTCTCATTTACCCGTTTGATGGAAGCATCATTGAGGTAATCGATCACCTCCATCATTTTTGAATTATTAATTGACGCAGGGGGATTATCCCGGAAGTCCTTCATCATCTGCTGAATTTGCTCCAGTCCTGTTTTCCCTTTCCGCTCCAGGGAGATGAGCTTTTCTTTGTAAAATCCGAATTCCTTGTATATTTCCAGCAGCAGGGCAAACATTGACTTTCCCTGTTCCCTGGCCCAGGCAGCTGTTTCGGCGATCAGGGCACAGGATATAACGGCATCCTTGTCGCGCACAAAATCACCGGCCAGGTAGCCGTAACTTTCTTCACCGCCACCGATGAAAGTCTTCTTGCCTTCGAATTGTTTGATCACATCGGCTATATATTTAAATCCGGTCAGCACATCAAAATAGTCGACTCTGAACCTGGTGGCGATATCGGCCAGCAATTCGGTTGTAACAATGGTCTTTACGATAAATTCCTTTCCGGTCAGCTTTTTCTTTTCCGACCATTTGGAAAGGAGGTAATTGATTAACAGGGAAGCTGTCTGGTTTCCGTTGAGTATGATAAAATCACCCCGGTAATCGCGGACTGCAACGCCAACCCTGTCCGCGTCCGGATCCGTGGCCAGTACAAGGTCCGCGTTGGTTTCTTCTGCTTTCTTAATGGCCATGGAAAGGGCGGCCTGTTCTTCGGGATTCGGGGATTTGACTGTCGGAAAATTGCCATCCGGCATATCCTGTTCAGGGACGCTGATAATGTTTTTAAATCCGAACTTTTTAAGCACCATCGGAACCAGTTTTCCTCCCGTTCCGTGGATAGGAGTATATACAATCTTCAGCCCTGACTGCCGTTTGATTATTTCCCGTGAAAGGGATAAGGTGGTGATCTTGTCGGTATAGGCCTCATCGACCTCCTTGCCTATGATCTCAATATTTTCACGCCGGGCTTTGAAGTTTACCTCATCGATGGATTTTATCTTCTGAACTTCCTGTATGATCAGCTTATCATGCGGGGAAATGATCTGTCCCCCGTCATCCCAGTATGCTTTGTACCCGTTATATTCCTTTGGGTTATGCGAAGCCGTGATCACGATCCCGCTCTGGCAACCGAAATACCTTATGGCAAAAGACAATTCAGGTGTTGGCCGGAGAGCATCGAACAGATACACTTTAAATCCGTTGGCCGAGAAAATATTGGCTGCTGTTTCTGCAAAAAGCCTGCTGTTGTTTCTGGAGTCGTGTGCCACGGCTACCTTAATCTGGGAGATGCCGGGAAATCCCTTTTTCAGGTAGTTGCTGAGTCCCTGCGTGGCCATGCCAACCGTATAGATATTTATCCTGTTGGTGCCTACCCCCATTATTCCGCGAAGCCCGCCCGTGCCGAATTCAAGGTCACGCCAAAAGCATTCGATAAGCTCTTTTTCATTGTTTTCAAGCAATTCCCTGACCTGTTTTTTCGTTTCGGCATCATAGTTACCGCTGAGCCAGACTTGCGCTCTTGACTTCACTTCCCCTAAGTCTCCTGTATTCATAAGGCAGCTGTTATAATATTAAGATCATTTGGTTACGTAGTTAACAAATTTAGAAAATAATTCACTCTAAAAATAAATGAGCAAACAGAACTTATTAGCAAAAGAAATTTAACTTTGTGTAAACGGTTTGTAACTCAATAATTATTAAAAACTTTCCGGATATGAAACTCGATGGTGTCAAGAAAATAGCCAGAAGAAGCTTGCGGATTGCGTTATTCATAATCATACTGATTGCCGCGGGCGTTGGCTACTGGAAATATTTTTATACCTATAGCGAAGGCTACAGGGCAGGATTACTGCAAAAATTCACAAAAAAAGGCAACGTTTTTAAAACCTACGAAGGGGAGATCATTCTCAGCAGTGTCACCAGCACTACCAATGTAGCCCTGGCATCGGAGAAATTTTTCTTTTCCGTGGTCGATGATTCACTGGCACAAATACTTGATACCCTGCAGGGACAGTTTGTCATTGTGCACTACAAGCAGAAAAACGGCAAAGTCATCTGGAAAGGAGATACCCCCTATTTTGTGGACAATGTGAAACCAAAGGATTAGCTGTAAGAACCAGGAATCCTGCCTGCCGGCAGGCAGGCAAGAACCAAGAACCAGGAACCAAGATTAAAGATTAAAGACTAAAGACTAAAGATCAAAGACACAACAACCATAACCTGCCTTGCCGGCAGGCAGGCAACCATAACAACCATAACAACCATAACAATCATAACAATCATAACAACCTACAACCATTACAACCTTCACAACCTGCCTGCCGGCCTCGCTCCGCCATAGCGGCTACGCGAAGGCGATACAGGCAGGCCGACAACTGTTCTTTTCACATCCCATTCCTTTCCCCGTTCTGTTCATAATCCTTCATGGTCAGGAAAGAATACTGGTAATGCATGGGGATGATTGCATTATAATCTTCCACCGTGGCAACCGACATGCAGGCATCAATGATCCGTTTTCCGACAGGAGATAATTCAGGCGTCAGATATGGCTGCAATTCCTTTTTAAAGAAATCAAACAGCATTTTTGCACCTGCATCATAGCCATCTGTCCCGACTTCGGTCTGACGATGCACCTGAAGGAACCTGGAGGGTATTTTTGATCCTTCAATGGTCAGGTAATTCAGTTCATATCCCAGCAGGGGACATCGCGCATTCTGGTACTGGTCACTCCTTAATTTTGCATTTCCCCTTCGCGTAAGGTATTCACGCATGATCAGCTGGGGTTTGAATCCCACCTTCCAGACACCTATATATTGATTGGGCACCAGGGTATATCGCATGCGGGGGGTCTGAATGATCTGTTCCAGGAGTATGTTGGCATGCGTTACCATTTTACCGGTGGCAAACGGCCAATAAGATCCCACTCCTTCTGATTCCATGCCACCTCCTCCGACGATACTTGGATTAGCATGCCCCCTGGGCGAAACAAGCCTCCAAAGCCAGGCCAATGCCGGGGGAAGGATATGGAACAATCCGATGATGCCATAATTGGGATTTTCTCTGGAGCTGGGAGGAGTACGTACTCCAAAACTACGGACATCCACCGTTACCGGCTTGCTGACAATGCCGGGAACAATATCCCTGGGTACAATTACCCTGGGATTCGGACATCTTTTTCCGGGCGAGTCTTCAATATGGTCCCAGATCAATGCTGTTCCCTCGGGATGGGATACAATGTTCAGAAACAATAATGGTTTCTTTGGCTTAATCGTGATCTTCTCAAGAAACGGATCATCTCCGTAATCGGTTATGCTGTCAACACGAATAAACCAGGCATTCTCGGCATCCAGCACGGTCAGCTTCCCGCTGTCCCCCTGGATGGATGGGTGACATAAGGCCATGTCATCGGTAACCGGATTAAAAGAGCAGAACAGGGGCAGGTTGATCAGCCTCTTTTCTCCCGTTACTTTGTTTTCTCCAATGAGGACCTGTCCATCCGGTTCCCTCACAATATGCTGCAGCATTTCACTTTTACCTCCGCCACTGGCTCCTTCATGCATAAAGGTTGTGATGTTATCGTAGGGGCTAATCACCTGAACGGTGGAACAATGAGCCGTGATCCAGCCTTCCTTTTCGCCTTTGGTCAGCAATGCCCCGTAAAGCCCTTTCTTGGCGCTTGGCCCGGGGTAGAGATTATAGGAGAAAATCTCATGCAGATTTTCGGACCGGTTATGAACGACAATCTGTTTTCCGTTGAAATGGGTATGCCGGAAGGTGGGTGCAACATAGATCACCGAGTCTACTGAAAAGCCATCAGGTAATTCATCTACAGCAATAATACGCTGCAGCATGGCAAGTCCCATTGCAAAAAAACCCGCGTTTGATGGAGCAATGGCCATTCCCCCCACACCGATCTTTTCGCTGCCTGCAAAATAAAAGAATACGCTTAGCTCCTGCTGCTTTAACCAGTCAAATGTTTCTGATTTCAGCGACTGAAATTCATATCCGAATCTTTTCCTGAAGCTCTCTTTGTCAGTGGGCAATTCGTCGGCTATCACCATGGTGTCGGGATCACGGCGGCGCATATAAGGCTCTGTGTAATTTGCCGATATGCCGTTGGTTACCTTGTGCACGACGGCTTCAATGGTTTCACCTTTTTCAGGAATGGTATATCTGACCTCAAAGGATATATTCTTTTCTCCTCCGACCGCGGCGATTTTCAATTGCTCCACCGTATCGAAAACCGTGTATTTCCTGCAGCTGTTGAGCAGCACGTGAACATCATCGGGCAGGGCTATTCTTTTGCTTTCAAGGGTTTTGAACAAATTCTCCGGCATGTATCTGTTTTTTGAAAGTATTTTAAATCAGGACCGAAAATATGAAATCCTGACCAAAAAGAAACAATGAGGTGAGAAATTGGTTCTAAAATTACAGAGAATGTTTCCCGTTATTATGAAGATCCAATCCTTACCCCCGCTGGCGGGGGGTGTACAGTCATAATGCTAATCTCAATCCCGGGCATTTACAATTATTTAACATAATCTCCGTTTTTTTATTCTCTCATGCAACCATTTTTCTTTTAACTTCCACTTTATATCAAACCAATATTGAAGATCATTTTTTCTAATCGCGGTAGTGAAAAAGAAATTGTGAGGGGATGCCTGCGCAATGACAGGCATTTCCAGAAGATGCTCTTTGAAAAATACAAGGATGCCATGTATACAGTGGCATACCGGATACTGCGCGATGAGGAAAAAGCCTGCGATGCAATACAGGAAGGTTTCATACAAGTGTTTACAGGACTGGTGAATTACAGGTTCGAAGCCACCCTGGGCAGCTGGATAAAAACCATTATGGTGCGGGCAGCATTGAAAATGCTCAGGAAAGAACCGGTGAAAGATGAATTGGCAATAGATGATGTGAATGAAACGATAGAATGGGATGCTGACCTTACCGGCGAAACACTTGACAAGGCCATTGCAGGACTTAGCCCGGGTTATCGAAGTATTTTCCTGCTAATAGAAGTGGAAGGTTACAATCATAAAGAAGTAGCTGAAATGCTGAATATATCCGAAGGAACTTCAAAATCTCAATTGTCGAGGGCAAAAAAAATATTGCAGAAAAAACTGAAAGAGCTGAGAGATTAATCATGGAAGAAAAAAATAAGCATATACTAAAAAAGGCCATTTCACATCTTCCGCAGTACAGTGTGGCAGGTGGCAAAATCTGGGAAAGGATTGATAGGAGCCTCGAGAAGAAAAAGAAGATCCTGTCAGGTCTTCCTGAATATAAATCACCTGAGTGCATCTGGGAACGGGTAGCGGAGGATCTTGACGAAAAATTGCCGACAAAAGATCATCCTGAAAGGAGATATCGTTCGCTGGCAGTGAGACTGGCGGCTGCTGCAACCATTCTGATCCTGGTCGGCCTTGGAATATGGCAACTGACCCAAAAAGAACATCTGCAGGAAGAAGTGAGTTATACAACTGAAAATATAATGATACTGGATAAAACAGGATTGGAAATGGATGAAGGGACACAGCATGAGATAAATGTTCTACTAAGCCGGCACTGTAAGGCGAATCCAAAGATATGTGCTTCCTTGGAATATAAGGATCTTCAAAATGAATTGCAGGAAATTGATAAAGCCTGTGAAGAACTTCTACACCAGATTGTGAAATCACCTGATAACCAGCTTTATCAATTCCTGTACCGGATGGAAAATGAACGAATGGCCATTCAGAAGGAATTGTTGCATTTGTTGAACAAATCATAACAGATGATGCGAAAATGAGATGGCTTAAACTCTATATTATTGTTCTTTTTACTGCTGTAAACTTGTCACTGGCAGCCCAGTCAAAAGTTCATGTCTTCACCCGTACCATTGCTGAAAATTTTAAATACAATAAAGGGGATGTGATTAAAATAAACGCATTCCAGGCCGACATCATGATCACCGGCTGGCACATGGATTCTGTTGCCATTATACTAAGGTTGATAGCCAAAAGTACCGATTATGACCAGGCCAGCAAGGAAATTGCCAACTGGGCTTATGCCATGAAGAAGGAAAATACGGAACTGGTGCTGAAAAATTATCTAAAGAGGGACATTTCCCAGCATTCATCAACAAATCTGACAGCTCAATATAACATCCGCGTGCCGGAAAATTGCCTGATTCACCTTTCAAATTTTTCCGGAACGACCAACATGCGGAAACTGGAGGGCGTTTTTATCACCAATATCAAATACGGAAGCATTGCTCTTTCGGATATGAAGGGAATTGTTGAAAGTAACATGGAGGTCAGCGATATCCATTGCAGGAATTCAAATGTATTACTGAAGGTGACATCGAAACATACGGCTATATACCTGGATAAAGTGGAGGGAGACATTACCGTTAATGCCCAGTATGGAAGCGTGAGAATCAACGAGGTTGCACCATTTAAAAAACTGACCATGGATATCACCCGCGCCGATGTGTATATGGTTAAAAAGTCACTCTCCGATTACAGGCTTGATCTGACATCTTTTTACGGGAAGATCAATATCGACATACCGGATTATATTAAGGAGATGGACCTCTATAACATTGAAGAAAGCACTGACCATACAAGGGTCACTTACAAGGCGGGTATTAGCGTACCGCTGATCAGCATTACCAATAAATACGGGAATATAGTATTGAACTGACATGAAAGTAACATTGAAAATAGCCAAATGCATTGCTTTTATCCTGTTATTCCATACTCCTGTAATGGGTCAGGAAGACAGCCTATCTGCAAGGCAAAGCGATTCATTGCTCGCAGTCTATGAGAGCGGTAAACTTGACCACATTTTTCAGACCGATAGGGAAGAAAAATATGTAATCAAACTGGGTAATGAGTTTGCCATGGGCTCGGCTTCTTCTATTTATAGTGACCAGCTATATACAGTTTTTACAGGGCTGGACATAAAAGTAAAGCCTTCCTTATCGGTTGACAATATCTTGTTTTATGAAAGAGCCACCTTTTCAGCTGAGTCCTTTGGTCTTACTTCATCCGTAAAGTATTACTATGATCTGAATAAAAGAATATTTGAAGGAAGATCGGCCAACAATTTTTCTGCCGATTATATCAGCTTTGGTATCAGCCAATCTGTGACGCGGGATCAGGAATTTGATATTGATGCTGATCCACCTGACTACATAAACTCTCCCTGGCGATACGAACCCACACTTATGATGGGATACGGAATACAAAGGAGAATGTGGGCCATAACCCTGATCGATTTTTCAGTTTATAGCCTGTATAATTTAGGTATTAATGAATTCAGGCTGTTGAATCTGAGCCTGAAATTTTCATTTGCCTTTTCTAATTTGAAGAACCATGAAAAATAGACTGCAAATCATTCTGTTCACGGTTGTGTCATTCACTATTACCGGGAATATGATGGGACAGCATACAAAGGATACCATTGTCTATTCCGAAGGAAAAGAAATCAACCATTTGAAAACCACCACCAAAAAATGGTATAGCGATTTAACCCGGCAGATGGTTGAGGAAAAAACATTGATAAAAATTGGTTTAAACAATATGGTATTTTCAAATAAACCATTTTACACGGATGAAGATATTCAGGAAAAACTTTCTTTAATAGAGTTTGGAGCGGGAATTGAACAAAAAATCAATCCGGCCTGGTCCGTTCTTTTTCAATGGAGAACATCCTATGAAAAATACTCTTACCAATGGGAGGGATACGATGGAGGTTTTAGAAGATACAACGGGCGTGAATACAACAAAAGTGAAGACGAATTTGCTGAGAGTTTCAACCTGAATGAATTTGAACTGGGAATCAGGCATTACTTTAACATAAATAAAAAGATGAGCCTGGGCGAATGCGCAAATAACTTTTCATCCGGTTATCTTATGCTCATATATTGCCATCGGGCATACCTGAAGGAAAAATATACTAATACCTGGCATGAGGATAATAAGGTTACTGGAAAAATTATATTCGGTTTTGGCATGCAAAAAAGATTAACTAGATACGGATTTTTTGATCTTTATATAGGACCTTCCATTGATATATACGATCTCAAAGGATCTGTCCAAATATCAGGATTTCCTCTGGCAAAAAATGTCTTTTTCAATCCTATTGGCATTGGTTTTAACATCGGATTTGGTTTATAATTATTTCAAAATTGTGTTGTCATGAAACAAATGTTCATCCTTATTACTTTGATTTCGTATTATTCTTTTGCCTCGTGTCAGGATGTGATCCGCCTGCAATACGGTGATTCCATTCCTTCAAAGGTAATTGAAGTGGGGAGGACGGAGGTGAAATACCTGAAGCAACACTACCTGGACGGGCCCATGTACTTGATACCCAACAGAAAGGTAATTGCTATTGAACATCATAACGGTGAGGTTGAACAATTGAACACCGATAAAAGAACCAGGAATTTCAGGGCAGGATTTTCTTTGAGTCTGGGCGAAGGACTGGGTAAAATAGCCTCGACCCAGTATAACGGGGTCCGGTATATCGGAATCGGACATGAAGGCATTATCAGAATCAGAGCCACAAAAAGATTTAGCGTTATGTATCATCTTGATTTGAAAATTGGAGAATATAGTTATATTGAAGAAACAGCAACCAGTCGCGGTACCGAATGGGCCTATTTTGCCATACCCGCCCTTTACACCGGCCTTGAATTCAGGCAGCCTGTTTACAGGGATTTTGGCTTTTTTGCCAATGCACAGATCGGCTGGATGAACACCATGTTCATTGATCCGAAAACACATTGGTTCGATTCTCCCTATGCCAGCTATATGGTTTCACTGGGGGTATATATGAAGGAATTCAAGATGGGCGTAAGGTATAATACCGGCGTAATAGATATTAACAGTGATATTCCTCAGATATTACAGCCAGGCGATTACAGACTGCATATGCTGGAGTTTGTTTTTACCTGGGAATTCTGATATGTCAGGCGATGGTCTGGGTATATCCTGGATGCTTTGATTATAAATAGAAATCGTTAATATAAAGTAAAAAACCATGCAAAAACTAATTCACCTGGTTATTGTCATGCTTCTGACAAATTCAATCCTGGGGCAACCTGTCAATGAAAAATTATTGACAATTCCTCAAATTAAATATCAATCTCCCGAAAGCCTGACAGGCTTTTCAGACCTGAAATCAAAAAAGGAAATTATCAATCCTCAAAAACAAATTTCAGATATCAGCCGATTGAAATCAACTTTTTCAGAAAAGGAAAAACTTGACAGTATTGTTTCAGAACGCTGGGATACAATCACATGTCAGTGGATAGTTTACTCTAAATCCGAATTTAATTATGACACTGATGGAAATATGACTCTTGAAATTGAATATGACCGGGACGATCATTCAGGCCAGTGGATATTATCAGACAAGCAGGTATTTACATATGACTCTTTGGGAAATTTTTTCTCTATTGAGCATACAGGATGGGATGAAATTACCATGGCATGGATTGATGCTTCCAGGACAGAATATACCTATGATTCCAATGGAAATTATATACAGATTGTTATGTCTGACCAGCAAGAAAACAAAAGTGAGTGGATTTTCTCATATAAATCAGAATATCAATACGATGAGCATGGAAATATGATCTTAGGCTTAAGTTATGAATGGGACGAAAA
Source organism: uncultured Bacteroidales bacterium (assembly GCA_964456825.1). Classification (GTDB taxonomy): domain Bacteria; phylum Bacteroidota; class Bacteroidia; order Bacteroidales; family UBA10428; genus UBA5072. The sequence continues at coordinate 3,415 of CAYWCR010000097.1, read as the reverse complement.
CAGCGGCCTGTGGATTCTCTCCGGTAAAGCAGACTATCATCATGATGCAAACGGGAACGATACCTTGTCTATTGCTTATTTCATCAGCAAAGACACCATCATGATGATTGCGCAATCAAAGGCAATATATGCATACAATGACAGCGGATATCTTACATCTTCCAGTTACTTTAGTTGGAATGAAAATGACAGCCTGTGGATGCCTACATCCAAATATGAGGTTTTATATGATACCCTGGGTAATATATCATTGGAGTATAGTTATGAGTGGGATCAGGACTCCATGCAGTGGATGGCTGATATAAAAAATGAATATGGATACGATTTGTCCTGTTCATCCGGGGATTTGTTTTTACCCTTTTATTATTATTCACTGGGTTATTTCAATTATAAGTTGAAATATTCTATTGAATATCAATATGATGTCGCTGAATGGGACTTTTATTCCAAATCAACACTCTTCTATTCACCAACAAATAAAACATTTTCAGGAGATAGTCATCAATTAAACGGAGTATTACTTTATCCAAATCCCGCAACGGATCATATTATATTTAAGCATAACGGAACCACAGGCAGTTATATGCTTGAGCTGTTTGATATGAGGGGCAGCAAGGTGATGAGCCAGAAAATTGAAAGCGGTGTTCCGGTTTCGGTCCAAAGTTTACCAAAGGGAATATACATTTACAGGTTAAACAAAAATGAAATGGTAAATCAAGGGAAACTGATTATTTACTAACGATACAGAAAGGTAGCAATACCTGTTTACATCAATCACTTCATAGTTTTAACAATCTTCTCCAAACTTTTCTTCCAGTGCGGAATTTCCAGCCCGAAGGTGGCTTTGATCTTAGCCTTATTTAAAACACTGAATGGAGGCCGATTTACCGGGGAAGGGAACTGATCGGAGGTTATGGGATTTATCCTGCATTTCAGTCCCGCCATTTCCATGATCTCCAGGGCAAAATCATACCAGCTGCAGACCCCTTCGTTGGAATAATGATAGATGCCGCCTTTTTTATCGCCCGTCGATTCAAGCCGCGAACACAGGGTAAGGATTGCTCCGGCAAGATCAACCGCCGATGTTGGCGTACCCACCTGGTCGTATACTACGTTAAGGGTTTCTTTTTCCTGCCCGGACTTTTGCCCGGTATTTTTGTCTTCACCTCCCTGCAGGGAATAAAGCCATGAAGTACGGATGATTATGTTTCCCGGGCTTTTAAGCACTTCCTGTTCGCCGGCAAGTTTGCTGTTCCCGTAAACCGATTGCGGAGCTGTGGGGTCAGTCTCAATATAAGGTACACAGGCACGGCCGTCAAATACATAGTCGGTGGACAGATGGATCAGCCGGCTGTTGCTTTTCAACGCTATCTCCTGCAGTATGGCGGGAACCCTGACGTTGACCAGGAAAGCCTTTTCGGGTTCTGATTCTGCCTTGTCAACCGCCGTATAGGCAGCACAGTTGATAATATAATCGAAACGGTTTTTGGCAAAATACCGGAATACAGCCTGCGGATCTGACAGGTCAATCGTGTCAATATCAATGTAGTCAAAGGCGAAGGATGGATAAACCGAACTGATTTTCCTCAATTCGCACCCCAGTTGTCCGTTGGCTCCGGTGACCAGTATCCGTTTCATGATGATCAGAAGGTAAAGTTCATTTCTGCCTGGTCAAGGACCGGAAATGCCTTGTCACGGTCGGCTACGATCTCCTCCTCCGGCTTCAGTCCCCAGTCAATGGCCAGCGTTTTGTCACTGAACAGGATGCCGCGTTCAGCGGCAGGCATATAATAACCGTCGGTCTTGTAAAGTACAACAGCTTTTTCGGAAAGCACCGAAAAGCCATGGGCAAATCCTTTGGGAATCAGCAGCTGCAATTTGTTTTCACAGGAAAGGTCAATGCTGAAACTTTTTCCAAAGGTCGGTGACCCTTTCCGGATATCCACGGCAATATCCCTGATCCTGCCCGAAAGCACCCTTACCAGTTTCGTCTGGGCATAAGGCTCAAGCTGATAATGCAGGCCCCGGACAACACCGAAAACAGACTTTGACTGGTTATCCTGGACGAACCTGTAATGCAGCCCTCCTTCCGATAATTTTTTTTCATTGAAGCTTTCGAAGAAGTATCCCCGCTGATCACTGAATATCTTAGGTTTTATAATGAATAGTCCGGGTAATGCGGTTGCTGTAATTTCCATTTTTTATTCGGGATTATTAAACAGGTATGTTTTTTCTTCGGCCGTCTTGATGAGATACTGTCCATACTGGTTTTTCATCAGGGGCTGTGCAAGGGCAATAAGCTGTTCCTTGTTAATATAGCCTTGCTTATAGGCAATTTCTTCGATGCAGGATATTTTCAACCCCTGTCTTTCTTCAATGGTCTGGATATAGGTTGAGGCCTGGAGAAGGCTTTCATGAGTGCCGGTATCAAGCCATGCTATGCCCCTGCCCAGAAGCCTGACTTTCAGGCGTCCTTCCCCGAGATACAACCGGTTCAGGTCCGTTATTTCCAGTTCGCCCCGATTTGAAGGTTTCAGCGTAAGGGCCTTTTTTACTACATCATTACCGTAAAAATACAATCCGGTGACCGCAAAGCTGGATTTGGGAACCGCCGGTTTTTCCTCAATGCTGATCGCTTTACCCTGGTCATCAAATTCAACCACGCCATAACGCTCGGGATCGTTCACATAATAGCCGAAAACCACTGCGCCGTCTTTAAGCTGGGCTGTGGCCGTAAGGACCTTCCCAAAGCCGTGCCCGTAAAAAATATTATCGCCCAGGATCATGCATACGGTATCATTGCCAATGAATTTCGCGCCGATGATAAATGCCTGCGCCAGCCCATCCGGTGAAGGCTGAATTTCATAGGAAAGAGAAAGCCCTAGCTGTGATCCGTCTCCCAGTAAATCCTGATAGAGATGGATATCCTTCGGGGTGGAAATGATCAGGATCTCCCGGATCCCTGCCAGCATTAACACCGACAGGGGATAATAGATCATGGGTTTGTCATAGATGGGAATGATCTGTTTTGATATGCTTTTGGTAATGGGGTAGAGACGGGTTCCGGAACCGCCGGCGAGGATGATGCCTTTCATGGTGTTTGGTTATATGATCATACAATGATAAGTATTTTTTGCAGGAATAGAAAATCTTACGTTGTCAGTAATGAAGGTGGTGATTGTTGTGGTTGTTTTGGCTATTAGCTGTTTAGCAATTTAGCCTTTTAGCAGTTTAGCTTTTTAGGAGTATAAAAACAAATCCCTAAACCCCTAAATTCCTAAACACCTAACCCCCTAAACCCCTAAACTGCTAAATCCCTGACAGCATGACCGGATGACCGCACGACCTGCCTGCCGGCAGGCAGGCTGCATGACCGTACTGGGTACCGATCACCGATTACTGATTACCGCTTACC
>CAYWCR010000096.1:0-14930 GCA_964456825.1 uncultured Bacteroidales bacterium | reverse complement strand
CCCATTCGATCATTATCAATGAAACCGCCTGCCGGGGCATATTCAGATTTAATGTAGCCATACCTTTCCTGACTTTTATTTTTTCGGGACCCTCTGTCATTTTCAGGTTACCGGCTTTTTCAAGCTCAGCATATTGTTCAGGTGTTGGATCCTGCGGTGATCCCATGCGCATCCATGCTTCGTATGAATTGCTGTTTTCCCGGTCTATACGATAATAAGACAGTGTGGCCCTTTTCGCGGGGATACCTTTAATACTGAGGCTGACAGCAGTTTCAGACCGGATGGCATTCAAATCATGGTAATTCCAGACCATGATGCTTGCCGTGGAGTCATTGGTCACGGCCAATGCATGGATATCCGGCTTATTTCCCCTGACACTGGAATCCCTTACGGTGAAGGTATTATAGGCCAGGTCACCGGAAACCTCAACCCTTTTGCCACTCATCATGCCAAACATCCTGAAGACATTCAAAACAGGTTTGTCCACACCGTTGGTTGCCAGATCGCGGTATCCGTTGAACCATGGCTGGCCTTCAAATTCAAAGGCCCAGGTGACAATGCCTTTCAGGTTTACGCCGAAATGATCAGCCAGGTCATAAATACGTGCAAAAGAAGCGGCCGTGTATGCCGGATACATGGTACCGTTACGGTACGCATTCTGCGGATAGTCCTGCATGGAACATGCCGCACATCCTTCGGGGTCGCATTCCCCGATGATTATAGGAAGGTGCTTTAATTGCGGAAAAGAAGCCACTATTTCAAAACCGGCTGAAACATCGCGTAACTGTGTGCCCATATTCATCTGTACAACACTGTCGATCAGCGTAGGATAACCTTTTGCATGGAAGGCAATGAAATCAAGCGGGGCGCCTGTTTTGCCCGTAACATGATTGTTGCCCGTGAGAATATGGTTCAGGAATGCAGTTAAAAATTCCCGTGCGACTTCCCATGACGGGCCTGTAGTATTAGGACCGCCCATGACCGCCGTGGGCAGGGCACGCTTCACGGCATCGGCCGTGTAGTCATAAAGCTTCAGGTATTCTTCCGTATTTCCCTGCCAGTAGCCTATATTGGGCTCGTTCCATAATTCCCAGCACCAGGTTTCGACCTCCTCACGGCCATAACGTTCAACCGAATGCAGCACCCACTGGTAAACCAGTTCTGCCCATTTTTTGTAATCTTTCGGAGGATAGGCCCAGCCGGTGTAGATCTCTTCATATTTCGCTCCGGGCTTCCAACTGTGCTTGTAAGGCTTTGGCTTAACCGAAAGGGCTTCGGGCATGAAGCCGATCTCCACAAAGGGTTTCATCCCTCTTTCGACATAGGTGTCAAAGATCCGGTCAATGATGGTCCAGTCATACACCGGATTGCCGTTTTTATCCTCGGTGTATGCATTGGTCGATCCCCATTTGAGGGCCGGGGTGCCGTCGCCCGTTGTCAGCAGGTTGTGGGCACGGACATAGACAGGAACAGGACTCAGGGCGGCAAGCTCCGACAGCAGTTTTTTCCCGTCCTTCATATAGGTATAATTGGGTTCGTCATAGCCAAACCAGGCCCAGGCAGGGGTCATGGGGCCTTTTTCCTTATCGAGGTTTATGGTTATGGAGAGGGCATCTGCGGAAGACTCCGGCGATTTGCCGGGACTTTTGCAGGAGATCAGGAGGGGAAGGATTAATGAGAAACTGGCAATGGGTTTCATAAGTAAAAAAATGAATAATTAATAATCTAATGGCACAACGCCCTCAGTTGATGTCATTCTAATCTGTGCTAATGTTGGCTCTCTTTTTATGAGATTCCCGGTCTCCGCAAAAGAATTTTCATTAGTTTAATCATTTGTGTTGCTTCGCCGGGAATGACAATTGTGCGAATGTGCTGCCTTGTTCAATTATGCTCCATCGCTTTCTTCATTTTGATAATCTCAATCCCTGCCTCTATCACCGCCCCCAGACCATGCAATTCATTGGTCCGTGCCGGACGGTTGTAATAGAATGCAAGGTCGTCCTGAATGCCGGTTCCGATGCAGACACTTTTTAGCTGCCCGTCGGCTGTGATCATGTTATTTTTGAGTCCTTCCCAGCCGGCCAGGGCAATAGTCCCGTAGCTTTCGTCGATCCATCCCATATTCACCGCCCTTGCGATGGAAAACACAAACATGGACGTACAGGATGATTCCTCATACGAATCGCTTTTATCCGGCAGCTGGTGCCAAAGTCCTTTGCCGTTCTGATATTTCGCGATGCCCAGGATATGCTTTTCAAGGATCTTCCTGACCTCTTCGCGCTGCGGATGGTCAGCTGGCAGAAAGTCCAGCAGGTGTACTTCAGCCATCATCACCCAGCCGTTGCAACGGCCCCAATGGGCCACCCCGTTGCGGTCGAGATCGCTGTAATAACAATGATAGTATAATCCCTTGTCGTTGTTCCACAAATATTTATTGAAATTCAGCACCTGGGTGACGGCATCATCAAAGAATTTCTTTTCGCCGGTGAGGTTTCCCATACGGACCAGGAAGGGGACGCTCATGAACAGGTCGTCGGCCCACAGGGTCATCTTATGAGGCCCTTGCCTCACCAGGGTTTTATCGGCAAGCCGGTCCTGTTTGTTCAAAATATGATCCGCCACGCGGTCGAAATAATCCCTCAATTCCTGCGAGGGTTTCCTGTTATAGGCTTCTATGGCGCTGGCACCCATTGATCCGCAGTCATCGAGTTCCATGATCCTGATAAGTTCCCTGTAGGGATAACCCCACCGTGGAGCATCAGGCGTATAGCGTTCCTGGAATACCCTGTAGTTATTGAATCCAAAATAGATCTGATTGACGCAATGCTGCGTGAATCTTTCATCCTTCAGAAAATCGCCCAGGTCAGCCATGGCCATGTTAATAACCCCATTGACATAATGCCAGCTCAGGTATTCACTGTTGAACCGGACGGGAGTATTTTCCGGAATATCCTTTGCGGCGTCCCACGATGCATCTCCGCGGACAGCTTTGAATCCGTATTGTGTTTCGCTGAGGATGCGGTCGGCAATACAGCGGATTACCGCTTCATCAGCGTTATATTGCTGACACAACACATCCCCTATCCATAAAAAGACGGGTAGGAGAACAATCAGTTTTTTCATGGTCTGTGATAATTTGAAATAAATTGATTAACGGTTATAAAGATAAGTTATTAAAAGTAAAAATGTATAACTGGCATCTGCCATGTTCCTTCAGGGCATCTGACAGCCTAAGCATATCCAATCTGTTTTTAAACAAAGAAAATCACTTGACTGGTATTGCTTTATAAACTACATTTGAAAAATACACCATAAAAACTTAAACCAAAAAATTAATGCCATGGCAAAACAAATTAACTCAAATCCCGCATCAGGTGCAGTTTACGGACTGGGCCTCATTGGCGCAGCCATTTATTTCATTTCCCACGCCGCCACCTTCTGGATGGGTGTGTTGGGATTCCTGAAGGCTATCGTATGGCCGGTATTTCTTATATACAAAGCTTTCGAAAAGCTGGCGATGTAGAAATGACGGTATTGCTTAATCGGTAATCATTTTTTCCAATATCCAGGTTTTGCTAACTCTCCGGCATGGACCTGAAAAGATCGAATCCTGATCAGAGCCCTGGCTGGCAGTATTGAGAATGAGAAAATACTCTTTTCAATCATAAAAGTGATAAGGAACCGATTTATTTTTGCAGTAGCTCTTGTATTTGTCCTGCCAGGGGGCATGGCGCAACCGGTATTTTTCGGGCCATATCCTGATACACTGAACAAAAAGCGTTTGCATACCATTATAGCAACTGAGGCGGGCATATACGCGGCAGGAGTGTCTTTTCTGAGTTTTATCTGGTACAAGGACAAGGAAAGGGTTCCCTTTCATTTCTATGATGACTCGAAAGGGTATTTGCAAATGGATAAGGCAGGCCATGCTTACTGTGCGTACCATGAAAGCTATACGGCTTATTATGCCATGCGCTGGTCAGGAATAGATAAAAGGAAGGCTTTGATTTTTGGAGGCCCGGTTGGCCTGGTTTTTCAAACCCCTATAGAGGTTTTTGACGGATTGTTTGAAGGCTGGGGATTTTCATGGCCCGATATGGCGGCCAATACCTTCGGCGCCTTGTTGTTTACGGCGCAGCAAGCCCTGCTCGACGAACAGGTGGTGATTATGAAATTTTCTTATTCCCCCAGCGGCTATCCAAAATATCATCACATCCTTGGTGAATCTCAACTGGAAAGCTTCTTCCTCGATTATAACGGCCATACACAATGGCTGTCCGGTAATCTCCGGAGGTTGACCGGCCTTGAAAAAATCCCCCGCTGGATCAATATCGCTTTCGGTTACAGCGGGAACGGGATGATCAAGGAATTCGAAAATCCCACCTGGTACATGGGCAGGCCTTTCCCTTATCTGGAAAGATACCGGCAGTATCTCTTTTCGCTGGATATTGATTTTTCCAGGATCCCCTGTAAAAAGAAGTGGATGCGAAGTACATTCCGGATCCTGAATCTGATCAAAGTCCCCTGCCCTGCAGTCGAGTTCAACCGTGTTGACAATGTAAGATTCAGGTTATTGTATTTTTGAACGGGTACAGCAAAATTATCCGCCCCTGCTGCTCGTTCAAAACTTGCTGCAATATAGCCCCACTGGGTGTAGTTTTCATAACTACACCCTGATATCAGTAGTTATTTTAATGAATGAAGATTAAGTCTAAAACAGACAGCGTGAATATGCAGGTGTAGTTACGCTATCGCTAAACTGCACCTGGTTAGGGGCAATTCTTTCAGGTTAGTTGAAACAATTTATGAATACTTTTGTTAAGGATAAATAGATCCTATAATCATAATTAAACAAAGACTAAACCAATATGCCAAAAGAAATCAAAACAGAAATTCTGATTTATGCAACACCTGAAAAAGTATGGTCTATACTGACGGACTTTGATGATTATCCTAACTGGAATCCTTTTATAAGATCAGTAACCGGCCAGGTGAAGCCCGGATCAACCATAACGGCAAGGCTCAAGCCGCCGAAAGCTTCCGGTATGACGATTAAGCCCAGGGTGATTGCCTTTGAGACCAATAGGGAATTATGCTGGCGCGGGCATTTGTTAATCCCCGGACTGTTTGACGGAGAACATAGTTTTGTATTGCACGACAATGGCAACAATACAACAACCCTGAAGCACAGCGAGCAGTTTAACGGATTACTGGTACCGCTGTTCAGGAAAATGCTTGATGTAAATACGACAAACGGTTTCCATCAGATGAACCGGAAACTGAAGGAAATGGCTGAGCAATATTGAATGGTTTTACAAAATCCGGATTTGGCTATAAAAGTTATCACACTATGAACCAATAAAAATCAAAGCTATGGCAACAACATTAAAGACCATGATAACCGTTGAAGCAACCATTCATGCTCCGGTTGAAAAAGTCTGGAACTTGTGGACAGATCCAAGACACATAATACATTGGAATCATGCATCAGATGACTGGTATACCCCATGGGCGGAAAACGATGTAAAGGCCGGCGGAAAATTCCTTTGGCGGATGGAAGCAAGGGACGGCAGTCATGGCTTCGGCTTTTCCGGAGTATACAAAACGGTAGTATTAAACAAGCAACTGTTGTATACCCTGGATGATGGCAGGGAAGTACGCATACGTTTTGCTTCAGACGAAGATAAAACAATGGTTACGGAATCTTTTGAAGCTGAAGGTGAGAACACCATAGAATTACAGCAGGGAGGCTGGCAGGCTATTCTGGACAATTTCAGAAAATATGCTGAAGCCTATGGTGAAATGGAGGTAGTACATTTTGAAATACTCATTAATGCCCCGGTTGAAAAAGTATACAGGACCATGATCGATGAAAAGGGGTATACAGACTGGACTGCGGAGTTTAATCCAGCTTCACATTATGAAGGTTCGTGGCAAAAGGGATCCGAAATCCGGTTCCTGGGTACTGACAAGGATGGTAAAATGGGAGGAATGTTAAGCCTCATCAGGGAAAACATTCCTGAAAAGTTTATCAGTTTAGAGCACAGAGGCGAAATTGAAGACGGCAAAGAAAAGATGAACGGGCCGAAAGTCAGTGAATGGGCCGGTGCACTGGAAAATTATTCATTTAAAGCAGTTGGTGATGCAACCTTACTTTCGGTTGACGCAGATACCAGCCAGCAGTACAAATCCTATTTTATCAATACATGGCCAAAAGCGCTGGAACGGTTAAAATCAATTTGCGAGGCAAAATAAAAGTGCCGCAGATTTGCTGTCAGGTTTAACAGTTGTATGTCTTATGATGGATAAGGAACCAATTCTTTTTTATCAATTCATTTGTTAAATTAAATCAAATCTTATCATTATGGCAAGAGTAAGCACCTATCTTAATTTTACCCGCAATACCGAGGAAGCGTTCAATTTTTACAAATCGGTATTTGGCGGTGAGTTTACCGGCAATATTGCGCGTTTCGGTGAAATTCCTCCTGCAGAGAATATGCCGGCTTTAGCGGAAGCTGATAAAAACCTGGTGATGCATGTGGCGTTGCCCATCCTTGGCGGCCATGTGTTAATGGGAACCGATGCCCCTGAATCAATGAATTTTAAAGTTCATTTCGGGAACAATGTATACATCAATCTTGAACCCGACACAAGGGCTGAAACGCAACGGCTTTTTAAAGCACTTTCAGCTGGGGGCAGGGTGGAACAGGAATTGCAGGATATGTTCTGGGGAGACTATTATGGAAGCTGCAAGGATAAGTTTGGGGTACAATGGATGTTTGTCTGCTCAGAAAAAAGCAAATAGTAACGTCCGGGCAACAGACGTTGTACCTTGGTGCATGCAGGGTGGGGAGCCGGGGATGGATCAGCAGTAGGCTTGTTAAAACCTTAATCTCACGCCCACACCCCCCGGCATCATCGTAAACGACCAGGTAATCGGGGGTTCGCGGAGGGACGGGATATACCCTGTTTTATACTGCCGGCAGTAATCATTGTAATCACGGATGGCCCGGGTGGGCTGGGTAAAGATCTGGGCTTCGCATATGGCGGTGTTCATGGCCACATTGATTAACCCTTCCGTGAATGTTCTGTTGAAACCAAGCCATACGATAAACCCGCAAGCCACATTCACGGCTCCGTCCATAGCATGAATTTTCCATGAACGGCCTTCCTTTTCCCTGATAGCACAGGCTTCGAGCCATTTTTCAGCTTCCTGCAGTTTCACCAGATTTTGCCCGGGGCTTCCTTCCGGTATCTCCCTCAGCCTGTCGGGTGCATACCCCGGTTCCATGGGAGAGAGGATCTGTGCTCCCATGCCCAGCAATGTAGTGAGGGCTCCCAGGGCCATATCCTGCCGGGTAGTCAGCCTGTCGCTGGCCAGAACTACAGCTCCCTGTGCCAGGGTTGCCGACCCATAGCCTGCAATCCATCCGTACCACCAGATATTGGCTTTTTTCTTTCCCTGATCCAGCATTTGCTGAATGACCAGTATTCTTTCTTTTACCACAGAGTCGGGTATGGAATCCTGTGCCCTGATTACGCCGGTCCAAAAAAACAGCATGAGCAAAAAAGAAATAATTATTTTCATCCCATTAACAGTTCAGATGCATAATTGATTCAACTTTTCTTATCAGCCAGCAGCCCGGATTCCTTCAGCCGGGTCGAGAATATCAGACTCAATACCATAAGCCCTATGAGAACGACAAGAGATTTCGTCATGGAGCCGGTGACGGGAGATTTCAATAAATCCATCCCGATAATGAAAACGATTCCTGATATCTGCCCCATAAGTAAAAGCAGACCGTTTGACATACCTTCTGAGGCGGGATAGGCAACTTCAGCTCCATACTGAAAACCGATCGGACCTGCACTAAGCAGAAAGAAGCCCATGGTGAATGCGGAGGCGATTAAAAGCGCATAGCTTGTTGCAAAGGTAACACCTGTAAGGCCAATGACAGTTCCTGCAAGGGCAATAATGATAAAACGGATCCTTTTCCGGTAATGATCCGATAGTAAAGGCAGGATCAGCGCTCCTATTATTCCGCCGCCAATCATTATTCCACCGGTAATCCCTGCCTGGATGGCCGAGAATCCTCTCGGCCTCAGGATATCTTCAATCCAGGTCGTTACGCTGTTGAATACTCCGAGTCCTATAAAAAAAATGACCATAAGCCAGATGAAGTTTCTTTTCCGCAGTGTACTTTTCATTCCTGCCAAAACCATTAAGCGCTCTTCCTGATCAGGAAGGCATGGCGCGGATGGTGGTCTTTCCTTTATCAGAAAAGCGAATGCAACAACGGCACTTAAAGATACAATGCCATAAATATTAAGCATTCCACCCATATTCCACCGGACAACCAGGTAAGGGGTAATGGTCATGCCGGCAATAATGCCAAGGTACATGGCCATTGTTCCGAGCCCGGATGCCGTCGCGCGTTCCTGCATTGGGAACCATCGGGCTGCCAGTTTGGTAATGGCATTCAGGATAAATGGCTGTCCGATTGCGATGCCGGTCTGGGCAATGAGGATAAACGTATAGTTTGAAGCTGCAAGGCCCCTTATCATTCCGAAGATACCCGTGAGGATAACTCCTGTTCCTATGCCGGCGCGGATCCCATAGGTGTCTATCATCCATGAAGCAGGAATTGAAATGACAATGTACACGATCATAAAAATCATGGACAATAGACCAATCCTGATATCTGAAACCTGGTAAAAATCTGCTGCAATGCTGGTAATGGGTGCGAAGGTTATCCATAATAACTGGTTAACTGCCACAACAAACATAAAAATTGCCAGCATTACCCATCGGTAACCGTAAACTTTAAAGGTGGTTTGTTCCATAGTAAACTATTTAGGGTTGTTTTTCAATCCATGTGGCCCCGGATAAGGCATCTAAATCTACATCCGGATCGAATTGCACCTGAACGGGTTCTCCGGCAATCAACCTGCGCATCTTTCGCGGGTTAAGATTCACCTTGCCGCTGACGAGTTCAGGAATATTAAAATTATATAAATACGAATCGTAAAAGAGGGGATCTTTTTGCGGCAGTATGAAGGGTTTATGCACTTTTCCATCCTTGTCGAAATAGGAAAAATAAGGATGCGAGAATAAATTATTGAGTCTTTTGCTGCTGAAAACAAACCATCTCCCGTTCATCGACCAGGCATGATAGCTTTCATTGCTTTCTGTATTGATGTCAGGTTTGTGATATTCGCCGGTGCTGAGATCCATAAGGTAAAGATCGCTGCCGGCATGATTGATAGAAAAATAGCCATGGTCGATCATGCAGAAAAGGATGGTTCGGCCATCCGGGGAAATCCTCGGGAAGGTTATGCTCTTTCCCGTCTGATGCGCGCTCAGCACTGTGTCCACATTTCCCCATGTGTTTGATGCAGCATCGTACGGAATCTTCAGCAGACTGTACTGGGTGTAAAACCTGCTTTGAAAGTCACCCCGGGTTTCCGGGGCGCTGATGAAATAGAGCCATTTCCCGTCAGGGGACCAGGTTGGGAAATTCTCCCGGCTCCGGGTGGAAATCCCGGGTGATGTGGTGACGGTATTGGTTTTGACGTTGTATACCACCAGGTCAGAGGCCTGATCTGTCACCTCATGGTAATTGTTCCTGTCGTTGAGGAAGTATTCATTGAAAATATTGACGGAATATGCTATGAGTTCCCCGTTCGGATTCCAGGCCGGATAACCGAAGGCTGACATGGTAAAGGGGGTGGTCGTTGTGGCTTTAAAAAGTTTTTCTCCATCCAGGATGACAGTGCCCGCATTGACCTGCCTCAGGTGCAATGACATTTTTTGCGGATTATTCCCCGAAAATGTATGACAGTTAAAACATCCGAATTTGGTGGAAGCATTTTCATAGATCAGCGCTGTTTCAAAATTCTCAAGATCACGCTGGTACAGCTCCATATTCCTGGAATACATATATTGGGTGTTGATGGTCCGGTATACCAGGTGATTCTCAATTTCTTCCACGGCAATGGTGTCAACGATCGGGGCATACCTGACCCATCCTCCGTTCTTGACATAGATGTCTATGATAAGTTTTTCCCCCTTGTTCCTGCCCAGTAATGCATGCCATTTATCAACGGGTATTTCAATACCGGGGGAAGTCTGTTGCAGGATTATGGTGCCGCCTTTCCCGGCGGTAATTTCAACGTGGAACTTTTCTCCTTTTTCGCGGATGAAAAAATTAAGGGGTGCAATATTCGGCGGAACAACAATGCCGTTATAATCGGGAAAGATAGATGCGGCCTTGGCCTCGCTGGAATAATCATGGATCTTTCCGGTACAGCCGGTCAAGGCCAGCAGCAAGACCAATCCTGTAAAACAGCAGTTTTTCCTGAAAGCCATTACCATAATCAGTCGTAAAATTAGTAATCCTTTGTCGTATTAATTTCCCCTGTATGATCAGGAGGTCCATAAAAGAAACCATAATACATGTAAGTGCCGGAATATCGCCTGAGCTTTTGCATGGCCAGCTCCCTGTCATCGGTATAAGGCCTCAGGGTTTCTATAAAGCCTGTGAAGGTTTCCCGGCTGTTTTCACTGATGTTGAATGCTGACTGATCCTGAATATCCTCCACAAAAAGATGGGTTAAATATGCCTGTTCAAACATTTTGGGCAGCTGGTCATAATATTGCTTTGAACCTTCGAGGTTAATGACAAAGTAATCAAGGTTCTGCAGCAGCAGATAACACATCTGCAAATGCTCGTATGCCCTTTTATTTTCCTTGTTCCGGGCCAGCAATTCCTGCAGTCTTTCTGTCAGGTCTTCCGAGATTAGGGCACGTTGCGGCATGCATTTTCTTTTTTCCATCAGCAGGTTATCCTTTGCTGCAAGGGTTGTATCGATGGTATAGGGCATATAGCGCCTGACAAAATCCCGTGAAACAAAGTTGCCGGAGAGGTTGTTGAGAAATGCCCGGGCTGCATTATAGTTGCCATATATTAAATGCGTCATGACCAGCCGTTTCATCACCCTCGGATTATAAGGCATTAAAGCCAATGCAGCATGAGCCCATTGCTGTGATATGCTGATATACCCCAGATCGAAATAATAATCACTGATGATATGGGCAAGGCCGGGATTGCCTTTGGTTACCCTGTCGGGATAAAGGGCAAATACACGGTATTGGGGATAACTGAAAAACAGATCGGTGAATATTCCGGCATTATCGATAGCCCGGTTGTAATGATAGTTAATGAAAACATCGTACTGTGGATCGGAAAGGGCAATATCGATGACATCTTTCCATTGCTCATGATAACAGTAATAATCAGCCAGGGCAATATTTTTTTTATGCTTGTCGAAGGTGGCGCTGATAAGAAAACCGGAGATGCCGGCCAGGATCAACAGGATCAGCCCATGGATTAACATGGCTTTTGCGTACAGGAACGCTGCAAAACGGCTTGACAACTCAGGTCCTGCATGAGCGAACAGTTGGTTTTTCAGGATCAGGATCAATCCGGTAAGGGGCAGAGAAAAACAGAAAAGATAGAACAGCAGTCCAGGCTTATAATTTACAAAAGCATCCAGATAAATATCAATCTCAGGGAGGAAAGAAAAATAGGCATTCTCAGGGTAAACAGGAAAAATGTGTTTGTAGGCAATGAAATCTATCACAAAGGTGAAAATGGCTGTAAAAGACATAAAGAACAGTCTCGTTTTAAGAGGTAGCTTTTTATAGGGGAAAAGCATTACTGCAGTTATGGAGAATACCAGCAACGATCCGCTTCCGGCCAGATAATAAATTAACAAAGCCAGGCCGGAAAATGCAATAAAATGATGGATCCCCTTTTTAAATAAAAAAACAAGTAACCATAATGCCATGACAACGAACAATATTCTGATGGCGGCGACAAAAGGGAAATAATAATTATTCAGCAAGGCGATGAAAAGGATGAAAGGAATGTACATCAGGTAAAAGGCATAGGGTGAATCATCCCTGCTTTTAATGATAGAGTATACAGCCAGCATCATGAGCATCCCTATGGCCAGTATTACAAAGGGGCCGGCCCATGGGTAACAGAAAAACTGTGTCAGGAAGTTGGCCATATACTTTGCCAGGCCGCCGGGGAATTTAAGGAAGGTGGTAAAGAAGTCCCGGTTCAGTAGAAAGGCCGGCTGCTGGACATGATAATGCAGCTCAGGCTGAATGGTAATTTTTATATAGAGAAAAATAATAATTACATAAGCTGTAAAGAACGACCACTTAATGATTACAGAAGTACGTTGCTTCATTATCAGGAATTAATGAGTTCAATGCAATTGAAATCAGCAGTAAATTTAAATGTTTATGACAAAAAACCAAATTTGAAGATTCCATGGTCGACGGTCCGAGGCAAACTCTTGAATGCTGATCTGCAGGTAGCCGGATTGAAGAAAAATTTAATAGTTGCAGTTGACTTATAATGGTAATAAGGGTATATTTGAAGGAATGTTGTAACCAAACTATCCTTAAAAACAAGGTTAAATATCCTTGTGGTATGAATAAGGTTTTTACATCGTATCCAAAGGCAATGGCTGTTTTTCTGATGGTAATCCTGTCTTCAGCCGTTATCGCACAACACCCGTCCGTTGGAGGATATCACGTTTATTACGGCCACCTGCACAACCACACCTCCTATTCCGATGGACTGGGCACGCCGGCACAGGCATACGCTTATGCAAGGGATAACGCGCATCTCGACTTTCTGGGCCTGGCTGATCATACCACCGCTAACAGCTATGATATAAGCCCTGAAGAATGGGACGATACAAGGATACAGGCCAATGCCTTTAACATGGACGGAGCATTTGTAACTTTTTTTGGCTTTGAATGGACTCACGATACCATTGGCCATGTTACGGTCGTTAATGCCGACAGCGTTGGTCACCGCTCCGGCATAACTGATTTTGCATCCCTTGTATCATGGCTTTCCGGAAGGGATGCCGTCGCCTTCTTCAATCACCCTGGCCGGTGCGATACCAACGGCATATATAGCTATAACTCAGGCATAACACCATCGCTGCGTTTTGTCGGCATGGAGTTGTGGAACACCAACGACGGATTCCCGGTTTATTATGATAACAATGGATATACGACCGGCGACAACAGGGGGAATTTTGATGAGGCCCTTGCAAACGGATGGATGATCGGGGCTGCCGGTTCCGGTGATGAACATGGCAATACCTGGGGAAAAACGCAGGATTGCCGACTGGCAATCCTGGCAGACCATTTGACCCGGGAAGATCTGTATGCCGCCCTGAAGGCAAGGCGGTTTTACAGTACCCTGGAATCCGATATCAGGTTATCCTTCAAAATGAATGGCCGTGAGATGGGTTCCTCCATTCCGGCCGGACCCTGTGCCCTGCAGATAGAGGCGGCCGATGGGGGAGGCGAGAGCTTTACCACCGTGGTCCTCTATGACAGAAACAGGCATCGCCTGAAAACATGGAAGCCCGGAGCAGCAGCTTTTACCATCCATGACAGCCTTACAGTTTCGGCAGGTGATTATTACTATGTAAAAGTGATCCAGGCAGATTCATCCGGTATGGCAGGACAGGCCATTTCTTCTCCCCTGTTTGTTTCTTCGATGAAAAGCGACGGCAACCAGACTTTCATGATTGAACGTGATTCCTGTATCATTATTCACAGCAATGTGAGCGGGGGCATGCCCCCCTATTCATATCAATGGTCCCCTGCCGCGGGATTGAGCTCAGCGACCGCCTCCGATCCTGTTGCCTGTCCGGCCGACAGCATCGTCTACCATGTCACCGTGACGGATGCCATCGGATGCATCATAACGAAAACGGTCACGGTGAACATAGATCCGCTACCGGGTCCGGCCGGTGACATTTCAGGACTTACAAGCGTCTGCCGTGGTTCACAGGCCGTAATTTATTCGGTGCCTGCGATTGTCAATGCGACATCATACGCCTGGACACTGCCTGAAGGTGCAACCGGATCAGGCAGCACAAACAGCATTTCGGTGGCGTACGGTTCGATGGCCGTCTCAGGAAATATTTCGGTACACGGATACAATGCATACGGTGACGGAATAGCCTCAACCCTGGCTATCATGGTGACCCCGGCTTTTTCATTCACCGAAGAACACCGCATCTGCAAAGGCGGGCTTTATCATTGGCAGGGTGGTGTTTATGGTGAGGCCGGGATATACACCATAGGATATTCAACCGTTAATGGTTGTGATAGCCTGGTTACACTTGATCTGAAGGTTGATTCAGTGGATGTCGGTGTTACGGCTTCAGGCACCACGGCGTCAGTGGATTCATCCGCAGATGCCTACCAGTGGCTCGATTGCGATAACAACTTCGCCGCCCTGGCAGGAGAAACCCGCCGGCAATTCACGGCGGTTACCAGCGGCCATTATGCGGTGAGCATAACCCGGGACCTGTGCACCGACACATCATCGGCCATTAGCATAATGGTTTATCCTTCTTACTCATTCACGGAAGATAAGCGCATCTGCAAGGGTGAGATATTGCACTGGCAGGGAGCAGACTACACCACGTCAGCCACATACATTGCAGCCTATACCTCAGTGCATGGTAATGACAGCATTTACACCTTAAACCTGGGGGTAGATTCAGTGGATGTTGCCATCACGGTTGACGGTATCACGCTGGTGGCGGATTCGGCTGCTGATGCTTACCAGTGGTTCGATTGCCATGATGGTTATTATCCCATAAGCGGAGCCACGGATCGTGAGTTCACGGCCCCCATTTATGGAAATTTTGCGGTAAGGGTCACCCGGGGATTATGTTCCGATACTTCAGCCTGTGTTTTTATCTGGGTTGAGGGCATGAACAGTGCCGGAGCAAAACCGGAAATTTCATTCTACCCTAACCCTGCGGATGATATGCTGACAATAACGGGGATAAAACAATTTGAAGGAATTGAGCTTTAT
>CAYWCR010000095.1:8513-15227 GCA_964456825.1 uncultured Bacteroidales bacterium | reverse complement strand
ACAAAAAAAAATCCCGGCTTTCGCCGGGACCCCAAACCACCTAAAACTAATTAACCCTATCAAACAAAATTAATTCTTACTTCCTATCTACTCTCTCTCAATTAATCCTACAATTAATTTTATTTTGAAGCAAATATAGAATAGGGCCAATGATCCTGAAAGAAAAAATGAATGATATTCCTTACCACTAACCGATGATTTTAATCACTATTTTTTTCTGCATTGAAAGGCCAGGTGAAAATATTCTCAAAAAAATGACGTTGATGCTTTAAAAGGATTTCTTAACAATAATTAACATGGTTTTGAAATGTTTTCCTATTATTTTCGATTTCCAGATCGTTGAACAAAAGCAAGTGTATAACAGATTAGGTCTATTTTAAAGGAATTTCCATACCTTTACATTAAAGAACCCCTGATCTATGGATCAACCCATTATTAGGCAAATCATTAAACTCTATGCAATTTATCTCTCTGCCCTCAGGGGTGATGAAGCCATTTCCGCAAGTGAATCCTTCCTGACCTATCTGAAAACGTATTATCCGGCCATCAGCAAAAGAATGGTCGACATGGTCCTGTCGGATTGCAGCCAGCGTATGATGGAGAAAGGCTATACCGCAGAACAGCTGACCGATGAAGTGATACAGGATACAAAAGAATCCATGGGCTACCGCGACCAGCTGCAGTTTTTCATCATGCTGCTAGATATTGCCAATCAATTCGATGCGTTCGAAAAATTACTCCAGCCCAAAACAATAGCACAAAAACTAGGGATAAGCGAAGAGGATTTCCTTCGATACAGGCTTTTTATGACCATGCATGTCCCGGACGCTGTCAGTTCGCCCGATTTCCTCGTTTTCTCATCCATAAAAGCTGATCAGACGGAGAAACTTGAAGGCAGATGGATCGATGACAGGGTTCAGGTGCAACAGGAAGATGAAAGTTTGCTTAATGTTGAAGGTTTCACCGGCAAACTAATGGCCATATACCTCAAACCCGTTCAGGCATTCATTGTGCGTTGTGTGGATAACGAATGGATAGAAGTAGACGGAACAAAGCTCAATGAATGCAAGTTTAAGATCGTCGGAGCAGGTTCATCCATAAGCTTTAACAATAAGACCATCCTTACCTATAATGATATCAAACAGCGGTTTATACAACAAAACTCGGGACGGCCTATTGCAGTTTCCGTCAACAATCTTCATTATAAGCCATTGCGAACGGGAAATACAATTCATTCCTTATCCGCCAGGGAGCAGACAGGCAGCCTGGTCGGGATACTGGGAAAGGAAGGTTCCGGCAAAACAACATTGCTGAAGCTGCTTTCAGGCCAGGTTGTACCGGTCGGAGGCAATATTGAGATTAACGGATATGACCTGCAGAAAAACCGCTATTTGTTGAAAGATATTATCGGATATGTACCGGAGGAGGATTTATTATTTGAGGAATTAACGGTTTACGATAATCTCCTGATGAATGCCCGTTTGTATTACGGCGGACTTCCGGGTCATGAGATCCGGCAAAAAGTTGATCTGCTGCTGGCATCACTGTCGCTTTCCGACATCCGGGATAACGTTGTCGGCAATGTGCTGAATAAAAATATTCAACCGGGGCAACGGCGGATCCTTAATATCGCTTTGGAACTTTTGCGTGAACCGCAACTTTTGCTGGTTGACAACGCCTTATCAGGTTTGAGTATGGCGGACTCCGCCAAAGTGATCAGGATATTGCACCATTACACCCTTGCGGGAAATCTTGTCATAACCTCCATCACTCAGGTTGGCAGCAATATATTCAGTTATTTTGACAGTATCTGGATCCTGGATGAGGGAGGATATCCTGTTTATACCGGCTCACCCCACAAACTGGCAACCTATCTTTGCCGACACCTCGGTATGATGGATCACCGTCCTGAAGTGATTGATCCGGCTACCATCATTGACCTTGTCAACCACCAGGTGCAAAGGGAGAATATGGTTTCGCAGCGCACCATCTCACCCGAGGAATGGCATCGGCATTTTCTCATATCCAAACGGACGGGGCAATATGAACCATCGCGAAAATCGATATTCCCGACAAGGCCTATAAAAATTCCGAATCTTGAGATACAATTGCTGATCTTTTCTCTCCGGAATTTTAAATGCAAGTTCTCCCGGATCAATAATCTGATTTATGCTTTGCTAAGCGGTCCGGTGATCGCCCTGATCCTCGGATTTTTTCTTCGCCAGCCGCAGGGACATTCATCCTGGTTTTCCACCAATACCAACCTACCCGCTTACATGTTTATCAGTGTAATAATCGCCATGTTCATGGGGATCATACTGAGCGCTGAGGAAATAATGAAGGAGCGTAACATCATGCTCAGGGAACAATTTCTGGAATTCAGCCGTTTCAGTTACGTCAATTCAAAGATCATTTATCTGTTGCTGATAATTGCCCTGCAATCTCTCCTTTACGTTATTATCGGGAATGCCATGATGGGCATTAAAGGGATGATATGGCCATACTGGATTGTGATTTACAGCGTTGCCTGCTTTGGTGTGCTGACCGGACTGCTGTTCTCCTGCAGTGTTAAAAAACTCAGTACAATATACGAAATAGTGGTGCCGGTTTTTATTGCTTTACAGGTACTGTTTGGTGGCGGCGTAATATCCTATCATGCCCTTAACCTTGAAAAAACAAAATATGTTCCCCTTGTCGGCGAACTCATGGTATCAAAATGGGGCTATGAAGCACTTGCTGTTAAACAGTATTCCGGTAATCAGTATCAGCAGAATTTTCTTACCATTGACAAGCATATCAGCCGTTCGAACTATTATGCCTTTTACCTCGTCCCCGAACTTGCAAAAATAATCAGCCAATGTGAAGAAATGAATCCGGAAAACGACAGCTTGCATGTAATGACCCGCATCGTTTACGATGAATTGAATGCCATTGCCCGGGAGCCTGATGTTTTTCCGTTCGAATTTCAGAAAGCATTGAACGATCCTGAGATCAGCGAAGAAGTATTAACTGAAACAAGGGATTACCTGACCTATCTTGAGTTATTTTTTTATGAAAGACATGAAACCTTCCTGATGCAAAAAAATCAGCTAACCCAGCATCTCATTGATTCATTGGGTCAGGATGGTTTTGACCGGTTAAAAAAAGAACATTATAATGCCCGGTTGGAAAAGATAGTCACCAACAGTGATTATGAAGATCAGATTGAACTGATCGGTGACCGGTTTATCCGATTTAGGGACGGTATTTACCAGGCACCTGTATCAAACTATGGCAGGGCTATTATGTTCACTCCCACCAAGATTTTTAATGGTCAGGAAATGAATACGCTATGGTTCAATATATCTATAATCTGGATGTTCTCCACCCTGCTGTACCTGTTACTCCTGACCGATGCCATAAATTATATCCGCCACCGGATTTCCCCTTTCCGACCATAACCATCTTCCGGTTCTGAAATTTGCGTTATTCAGGAGCAACACGGTCTGCTGCTCATCGCTTCAGGCAGGTTAAATATGCCAGATTACAAAAAACAGAATTATAATATTTTATTTCTATATTTAACCCCCGGGAATATAAATGAATTACTTAATTAACCTATGAAACTACATCTCATCGACCTGATCATTATTCTGGCCTACCTCGTTGCCACGGCAGTTATCGGGCTTGTGCTGAAAAAAATAGCACAGCAAAGCAAAAATGCGTATTTGTTAGGGGGCAATAAACTTCCCTGGTATATGCTGGGTTTATCAAATGCCTCGGGCATGTTTGATATATCAGGCACCATGTGGCTGGTTACCCTGTTGTTTGTGTACGGTTTAAAAAGTATCTGGATCCCATGGCTGTGGCCTGTGTTTAACCAGATTTTCCTGATGGTTTACCTGTCTGCATGGTTACGCCGATCCAATGTTACCACCGGCGCTGAATGGATCGGGACAAGGTTTGGCAAGGGAAAGGGAGCCGGGCTTGCGCATAATATCGTGGTGGTCTTCGCGCTCATTTCATGCCTGGGATTTCTTGCATACGGGTTTGTGGGCCTGGGTAAGTTCATTGAAATATTCATTCCCTGGGAGGTGGTATCGCCGTACATACCTTTTAATGTCAGACCTGAATTTGTGCCTCATCTATATGGCATTACGTTCACGGCATTTGCCATATTCTATTCCGTGCTGGGCGGTATGACCAGCATTGTATGGGCTGATGTACTGCAATATGTCATCATGACCGTAGCCTCCATCATTATTGGCGTTACCGCCATGAATGCCTTGTCAACCCATCCGCTGATCGTTCCCGATGGCTGGCAGAGCCCGTTCTTTGGAGCCAGACTGGGGATCGACTGGTCGACCATTATACCCGAAGTCAAACAGAAAATCGCCAGCGACGGTTATTCGCTGTTCTCACTGTTTTTCGGCATGATGTTGTTTAAAGGGATTCTCGTAAGTGCCGCTGGTCCTGCCCCCAATTATGATATGCAGAAGATTCTGGCCACCAAAAGCCCGAAGGAGGCATCAAAAATGAGCGCTTTTGTATCCGTTATTTTAAATCCGGTCCGGTATTTTCTCATCAGCGGTTTTGCCGTCCTTGCCATTATTTTTTATGATAAACTCGATTTACTAATCGCCGGCAATATTGACTTTGAACAGATACTTCCTTCAGCCATTAACGAATTTGCACCGGTCGGCCTCATGGGCATTATCCTGGCAGGCTTGCTGGCAGCTTTTAACGGCACTTTTGCAGGCACCCTGAATGCTGCCCAGGCCTATGTGGTGAATGACATTTATCTTAAATATATCAAACCCGGGGCATCGAACAAACAGGTCAGATACACCAATTATATCATCGGTTTGATTGTGGTTGCCATCAGTGTGATTTTCGGCTTCTTTGCCAAAAACGTAAATACTATATTGCAATGGATCGTATCCGGCCTGTGGGGTGGATACCTGGCAGCCAATGTGCTTAAATGGTACTGGTGGCGGTTTAATGCGCAGGGGTATTTCTGGGGCATGGTGGTGGGTATTGCCGCTGCACTTGTGTCACCTTATATTCTGCCTCCCCTTTTCCCGGCCATTCCAAAAGATATTATCCTGTTGTATTTCTTCCCCCTATTCCTCGTTTTATCGTTGATCGGATGCATTGTTGGTACCTATCTGGCACCGCCGACCAACGAAAATGTACTGAAGGAATTCTACCGTAAGGTAAGGCCCTGGGGATTCTGGAAACCTATTCATGATAAGGTGGTGATTGAATATCCTGATTTCAGGAAAAACACAAATTTCAAAAGGGATATGTTCAACATCCTGATCGGTATCGTCTGGCAGACCTGCCTTGTTGCCTTTCCTGTTTTCCTGGTAATAAGAAAGTTCAATTACCTTACCGTCACCATCGGTATTATTATTGTCACAAGTCTTGTTCTGAAAAAGACCTTGTGGGATAAACTGGAGGATTGACAGGAACAGGAATTTGAACGATCCGTAATTTCAGATTAGTTTCAGGAAAAAGGCTAATAAAAGCTGAACCATATGAGAAAGGAATACCAGTACCGGCTGAAACAATTGCTAAAGGAACATGAAGAGCTGATCAGCAAAAAGAACAAAAGGATAGAAAAGAACAATAACGGGATTTTTTACCGGTATAAAAGACCTGTTATTACCGCCAATCATATTCCGGTTCTCTGGCGTTATGACCTCAATCCGAAAACCAATCCCTTTCTGATGCAGCGCATTGGCATCAACGCCACCTTTAATGCCGGGGCCATGGAGTTTAACGGACGTTATATTCAGGTGGTGCGGGTGGAGGGATGGGACCGCAAGTCCTTTTTTGCCATTGCCGAGAGTAACGATGGTATTAACCATTGGCGTTTCAGGGATTTTCCGGTAAGCATGCCCGAAACCGGCATTCCCGATACCAATGTATATGATATGAGGCTTACCCGTCATGAAGACGGCTGGATTTACGGATTATTCTGTACCGAAAGAAAAGATCCTGCAGCTCCTTCCGCTGATACATCATCGGCCATTGCAGCTTGCGGCATTGCGCGAACCAAAGACCTCATTCGTTGGGAAAGGCTGCCCGACCTGGAATCAAACTCAGGACAGCAGCGCAATTGTGTTTTGCATCCCGAATTCTATCGCGGCAAATATGCATTGTACACCCGGCCCCAGGAAGGCTTCATCAGTGTCGGTTCGGGTGGCGGCATTGGCTGGGCCTTGCTTGACTCCATGGAAAAACCGGTGGCTAAAAGGGAGGTAATTATCGACGATCGGGTGTATCATACGATAAAAGAAATGAAAAACGGATTGGGGCCGGCGCCCATCAAAACCGACAAAGGATGGCTTCACCTGGCCCATGGCGTAAGAATGTGCGCCGCCGGTTTGCGTTACGTACTGTATATGTTCCTTACCGACCTGAAGAAACCTTACAGGGTCATTGCCAGTCCCGGTGGTTATTTCATGGCCCCCGAAGGGGACGAAAGGACCGGCGATGTATCGAATGTATTGTTCAGCAACGGTTGGATCCGGAAAAAAAACGGAGACGTGCTGATCTATTATGCTTCATCCGATACCCGCATGCATGTTGCTGAAAGCAGTGTCGACAGGCTGCTCGATTATGTGCTGAACACGCCTCCGGATGGCTTGCGCTCAGGCATGAGTGTTGTACAACGCAACGAGCTGATCAGCAGGAACCTGGTTTATCTGAAAAATGAAGGGGAGAGAA
>CAYWCR010000095.1:4045-8413 GCA_964456825.1 uncultured Bacteroidales bacterium | reverse complement strand
CACCGGTTACTGATTACGGATTACCAGTGACCATACCATCATAACCCACCTCCCCTCATCAACGGATCTAATTCGCTTATAAATATTTTGTAACCTATTGATTAATTCACACGTATCTCTGTACAAATCAGTGTAAGGATGTTTCAGACGACCACGATGACAAACATTCATAATATTAAAATATCATTATTACCATTAACAAATTAAAATCTCCTATGAAAAGAAAAGAACTTGTGAAGAGGCACTATGGATCCGCATGGAATAAAGTATTCCTGCTTGGTGTAACGGTTATTGCCCTGGGGTTTTTAACCGGATGTAATAAAGACAAAAACGAAGGCAGCTCAGAAAGAAAAGAACTGAGGGAAGCTTATGAAATCATTGTAGAGGCTAATGCAGTCAAACAGGCTGCCATGTACGATGCAATTGATGCTTTGTCGGATAATTATACCCAGAAACTTTTCACCAGCGACCTCTCCTATGAACAGGCAGACGCCATGTTATCTGCCTTTGCTGAGGCTGCAACGTATGGTGAAGATGTTGATAAAGCCCTGGAAGTAATCGAAGAAACCAAGAAAAAGTCATCCCTTTACCAGAATGAATCCAAGCTAAAAAGTACCATGGGCATCGGAAGTGCCCTGCGCGGATTTTATGAATGGGCATCGGGTGCCGGCGAGAGAAGCCGGGAACGGATCCTTACCGTTGCCTCGAATTTGCCGGCCAACGAACGGACGCAGCTTTACAATTCTTTGCGGGACAATTGGAAGGAACAGGCATCCAGCGAAAGCAAATTCTGGGAAAGATTAGAGAGTGGTGATTTTGACAACCAGGCATCCCAGATGTATAATGACTTTTACCATAATGCGGAAACCACATTCCCTGACCTTGCACAGGAACAGGGGCTGACCATCCAGAAGATCGTGACCCGTGAGGGAGCTGAAGGTATTGAAGCCGGAGCCCAGGTGATCATCGAAACTACCAAACTGGCCACACCACTGGGTGAAGGAATGGAAATGGTTGAGAAGGCACAGGAGCTTGCTGAAAAAGCGGAGCTCATTGTAACGGATCCAAAAGGCGCTGTGGTTGAAGAAATCAAGGACCAGATTGCATCAAAGCTGGGAGAATTTGTCGATGTTGACGGATTGATTGACGAAGCAGAGCTTGGCGAAGAAGCCGGTCAGGCCATCAAGATATTGCTGGATGCCGGATTGGGTTCAGAGGATCCTGAAGACTGGATCAAGGATGCCATTGACTGGGGTGCTACCAAGGTAATGGACGGCGATGAAGACGGGGACAAGGCTGATATTGTTGTCGCCGAAAATAAAAATCCGACTACCGACGGCCAGCCGGCTGTAATTATTGGTGTTACCACGCCACCGGAAAACGAGGAGACAAACGAAGGCGTTGATCTCGTATTGCCGGAAGGAGAATGGGAAATTGACGTTATTGATGTGGATGGTTATCTTGACCAGATGATGACTTTTGTCACTGAGAATATATTGAATGTTGTGATGGCCACCACGGATAAAGATCATTCCAAACAGGATGATTCCTATTCTCTGTCTGTTTGGATTAGTCCGGGAAATCCTGCAGCCTATGAATCGGTTACCGTATATGCTCAGGTAAGTCCAAAAGAGTCAGGTATGGAAGTATACTTCGAAATATCCGGAACAGACGGATACTCCAATAGCGCAACATACACCACCGATGAATCCGGTCAGTGTTCATTTTATGTTCCCGGAGGTGCAGAGGCAGTAACAGATGTCATAACGGTCAAAATCGTAGAAACCGGTTTGACCAGGTCGCTGACATACGTATTCTAGCGATACGGATTCCAGGCATTAAGCCCATTGTCCGAAGGTAAAGAACAAAGGCTTCAGCATCATCCCTTTATGATGAACCTGAAGCCTTTGTTATAGTCAGCAGCCAGCAGCTAGCAGGTCTTTTTAATATGCTTAGTGTCTTTTGTCTTTTCCCTCGTCTCTTGTCACTTGTCCCTGCTTGTCACTTGTCACCTGCCTGCCGGCAGGCAGGCTTGTCACTTGTCACTATATCTTCAACCCGTCACTTCTTAAATACTCAAATACTTCATAAACATCTCATACCGGTTTTCATAGAAGCTGTTCATATCGTCTTCGTCCATGAAAGTGCCTTTTACGATATAATTATACCGGCTAAAGGTCTGCATGATGGAAGAAAGGTCAGTACGGTTGATTTTCAGGGTTACCTCCAGTTTGGTGGAGACGGTATGGGAACTGACACAAACACTCAGGATCTTGGCATCGTTGCTCTCAACAATTTGAGCGATCTGAGACAGGGAATAATCGTGAATATTCATGTCGAGGACGATGATGGCTCCCGGTTCTTTCAGGGCAGAAAAATCGGCGAAATAATGCACCATATCATTTAAGGTAATCACGCCCAGGTAATGGTTGTTATGATCAAGGACTGGCACCACCGTCAGGTTAAGCCTGGAGGCCAGTTCAATGACCTCGTATAAATGCTGGTCATAGGTTACAAAAGGGCTGAACAGCGAAAGGGAATGGTTACCGATGGGTTCATCGGCCATATTATAATCGTAAATATCCTTATCTGAGATCAGTCCGAGAAAGTCCTCATTGTTGACAATGGGAAGATGGGATATTCTGAAAATATCCATCCAGTACAGGGCCTTTTGCCCGTTATCGGAAGTCCGGAGGGCCGGAACAATATCGGAAATCAAATCCTTTGCCAGCATTGCAGTGAATTTTAAAATCTCTTACATTTGTAGGCCGCAAAACAGATCGTCAGAAAATTAGACAAAGCCAAAAAATAAAAGTAGCGCATATTTCTTTAAAATCCAAATGCCATGAAATTGACCAGATTGAGCGTGAATATCAACAAAATAGCCACAATAAGGAATGCGCGGGGAGGTTCAATACCTGATGTAGTGCAGGCTGCAGTGAAATGCCAGGCATTCGGGGCTGAGGGTATCACCGTGCATCCGAGGCCTGATGAACGGCATATCAGGTACCAGGATGTCCGTGACCTGCGTTCTGTGATAACCACCGAATTTAATATTGAAGGATATCCTTCGCAGCGTTTTATTGACCTGGTGCTGGAGGTAAAGCCTCACCAGGTAACGCTTGTTCCTGACTCCCATGATGTCATAACATCAAACCAGGGCTGGAATGTTATTAAATACGAGGATTTTCTGAAAGAAGTCATCAGGGAATTTCAGCGGGCAGGGATTCGGACCTCTCTGTTCATCGATGCCGACCTGACGCAGATAGAACGTGCAGCGGCAACAGGGACCAACCGCATTGAACTGTATACCGAACCCTATGCCCTAAATTACACACTGGACCCTGAAAAGGCCATAGTTCCTTATGTAAAGGCGGCCAATAAAGCTGTGGAATCGGGACTTGAACTCAATGCCGGACATGATCTGAATCTCACCAACCTTCGATATTTTAGCCATCATATCCCGAACCTGCTGGAAGTATCAATCGGGCATGCCCTGATATCAGATGCCCTATATTTAGGCCTCGAGAAAACCATTCACCTGTACCTCGAACAGCTGGGATAATGGAATTATTTTACCGCAAGCTCGGAAACGGGAAACCCCTGGTCATCCTGCATGGCCTTTACGGCGCTTCTGACAATTGGTATACCGTGGGCAGGCAGTTGTCAGCCAACCGGGAGGTTTACCTGGTTGATATGCGCAACCATGGCCAGTCCCCGCACCATCCGCTACATACCTATGCAGCTCTCCGTGATGACCTTCATGAATTCCTGGTGGAGCATTCCATTTTCAAGCCCGTGGTGATGGGTCATTCAATGGGAGGAAGGGCTGCGATGTTTTTTGCCGCATCACATCCAAAACTGATTGAAAAACTTATCGTAGTTGATATTTCACCCTGTTCATACCGGGCTGGGAATCATCCCGATGAAACGCTTCAACATAGGATGATCATTGATGCTCTGCAATCCATTGACCTTGAAAAGTTAACTTCTAGAACCGAGGCAGACGGGCAGCTGGCAAAGACAATCAAATCACCTGTCATAAGGCAGTTTCTGCTTAAGAATCTCAAAACAGGAAGACATCATCAATACCACTGGAGCCTGAACCTTTCAGCGCTTGAAAAAAGCCTTTCGGAAATCTTTCTCGGGATCGATACCCTGAGCCATCCTCCCGGATTTAAAATGGATTTTCCGGCATTGTTTATCCGGGGACAGCTTTCAGGGTATATTGGAGAAAATGATTTGAAATGTATCAACCGGTATTTCAAGAATCCGACGATTGTTACCATACCCCGGGCAACCCATTGGGTTCATGCCGAGCAACCCGGTCTTTTCCTGGAGGCAGTAAGAGATTTTTTGGGGATCGGT
>CAYWCR010000095.1:0-3945 GCA_964456825.1 uncultured Bacteroidales bacterium | reverse complement strand
CCCTACCCCACTATCTCAATATTTTCATCCAGCAGCAAAGGCTCTCCTTTAAAACGCCTGATAATCTGTGCAATGGTAATCACATCACGTTGACAATATTCAACGATCCTTGGCAGGTCTTTATGCTGATAATATACCTCGGCAACCAGGCTGCCGTCAATATCCGTCTTGGGACTTGGAATATTGAATAATGCAGCCATCAATTCCAGTGAGGTATAATGTTTATGGTCACCAAATTTCCATAATTCCATGGTATCGAGATGCTTGATTTCCCAGGGCTTTTTATCCCACAGATCAAGTATGTCAGGAAGATCAAATCCATGCACGAGGAACCTTCGTGCCAGAAAAGGAAAATCAAATTCCTTCCCGTTGTGGGCGCATAATAACATATCGCGCGACTGCGCTATTTTTTCAAGCAGTGACTTGAAGCCGGTTAAAATATCTTCTTCCCTGTCACCTGAAAAAGACACCATGCGAAAACAAGGGATTTGATTTCTGTAACCCAGCATCCCGGTGGATAAGCAGATGACCTTACCAAACTCTGCATAAATTCCTGCCCTGCGATAGGCATCGGCCGCCGTCTCATTTTCCTTCCTGAAATACGAAGATTTTTTCTCCCAGAGTCTTTTATAGGGTTCCGGGACTTCCTCGGGCGATGCATACTGGGGGACTGTTTCAATATCAAGAAACAATATGTTATCGAATTTTACCGTCGAAAGCATGGCAGATAAAAATTAATGTTGGATTTACAGATTAAAAATGTACCATTGAATAGTGTTCCGATGAAATCATTATTTTTGCATTCATCTACCAAGTTAAAAAGAAAATATTTATTTCGCATAATAACCCATGAATGAACCCATATTAAACCGGCTGTATCCCCTTAAGTTCAGGCCCATTATCAAGGACAAGATGTGGGGCGGGACCAGGCTCAGGGATTTGCTCAATAAAAAAACAAAAACTGACAAAGCAGGCGAAAGCTGGGAGATATCCGGCGTACCAAAAGATGTTTCGGTGGCCTGCAATGGATTCCTTAAAGGCAATGCGCTGGAGGAATTGATTGAAGTATACATGGGTGATCTGGTGGGGGATTTTGTATACGATAAGTTTTGGCTCACTTTCCCTTTGTTAATCAAGTTTATTGATGCCAATGACGCATTGTCAATACAGGTGCATCCTGATGACCGGCTGGCCAAAAAACGTCATCATGCATTCGGAAAAACAGAAATGTGGTATATTATTGAAGCTGAAAAGAATGCGGAGATCATTGTAGGTTTTAATCAAACGGTTGACAGGCAATTATACAAAAAGCATCTGGCCAGGAAAACCCTGCAGCAAATACTGAACAAGGAAAAGGTATCTCCCGGTGATGTTTTCTTTTTGCCTGCAGGAAGGATTCATGCTATCGGAGCAGGGATACTGCTCGCTGAAATTCAGCAGACCTCCGATATTACTTACCGGATATATGATTTTGACCGTCTGGATGATTCGGGGAAAGCCCGGGAGTTGCATACCGAGCTTGCCATTGATGCTATTGACTATTCCGAACATAAAGATTATAAAACAAGCTATAAAAAAATCCCGGATGTTTCCAATCCGGTGATGAAATGCAACTATTTCACCACCCATTATATAGAGTTGAAAAAGGGGATTGACAAGGATTATGCTAATATCGATTCCTTTGTTATCTATATCTGTTTGGAGGGGGCGGTTGCACTGCATTACTATGAAAAGGAAGTTGAAACCATGCAAAAGGGAGAAACCGTCCTGCTGCCTGCTAAAATAAAAAGCGTCAGGCTTGTTCCCGAGACCCATGCACGGATACTGGAGGTTTATATTGAAACCCCTTCACCTGAAAAAGCAATCAGGGATGTGGTATCAAAATTTTTCTGATGGAGATTACCCAGGTTGAATTCATTAAGAGCAGTCCTGATTTCAGGTCATGCCCGAAGCCCCGTTTTCCCGAATATGCATTTGCCGGCCGGTCTAATGTAGGCAAGTCATCCCTGATCAATATGGTAACCGGACGGAAGAATATGGCAAAGACTTCTTCCGCTCCCGGCAAAACCCGATATATCAATCATTTTCTGATAAATAACAGCTGGTACCTGGTCGACCTGCCTGGATATGGCTATGCAAGGGCTGCCAAAACCATAAAAACAAAATTTCCAGTTCTGATACAGGATTATCTGTTGCAACGTGAAACCCTTGCCTGCCTGTTTGTTTTAATTGACTGCCGTCATGAACCGCTTGAAAATGATATAGAATTCATAATCTGGGCCGGGAAGAACCAGATACCCCTTGTATTGTGTTTTACCAAAACTGACAAACTAACGGATGCGCAGCTGCATCATCGGCTCGATATATACAGGAAAAGGCTTCATGAAACATGGGAGGACCTGCCCGATTTTATTTTAACATCAACGGTTAAGGGTAAGGGCAGGCAGGAATTAACCGAAATTATTGACCGGTCGAATAAACTGATGAATGAAGGGGTGAACAGCGGCAGTGGCAGTAAGCGGTCTACCCGCTACTAACTTCTAACTTCTCATTTATTGTTAAACTCGTTCATCGTTTTCTCAAGTCCAGCCAGTCCGAAGCTTCGTATAATATCATGGCCGACCCTGATGCGTTCCTGAAGTTTCTTTTCTTCTTCTTCCGACCATTCCCCCAGTACATATTCAACCTGCGTGCCCAAAGGAAAATCGTTGCCAATGCCGAAGCGCAACCGGGCAAAATTCTGATGGCCCAGAATCTGGCTGATATTGATAAGTCCGTTATGGCCCCCGTCTCCCCCCCGCGGCCTCAGCCGGAGAACGCCAAAAGGAAGGGCAATGTCATCTACAATAACCAATAGATTTTCCAGGGGGATTGATTCCTTTTGAAGCCAATAATTGACAGCCCGCCCGCTAAGATTTACATAGGTACTGGGTTTAAGCAGTACAAATCGTTTCCCTTTATGGGAATATTCAGCCACAAATCCATAACGCTTATCCATAAAACTGATATTGGATGCATCAGCTAATGCATCCAATATCTTAAATCCTATATTGTGACGGGTGTTATGGTATTCGTCACCCACATTACCCAATCCTGCAATCAGGTATTTCACAAGTGGTTAATCTATTTCTTTTCTTTTTCCTGTTTCTTCGTTTGTTCCGGCGCTGGGGCAGCAGTTGCAGCAGTTGCAGCAGCTCCAGCTGCAGCGGCACCTTCCGGTGTTTCAGCTGTTGCGGCAGCCGGTGCAGCTTCAACAACAGGCTCTTCACCCATACTCCTTGCGGCTGCCCTGGATGATATCACACCCACAACGGCGGCACGTTTTGGTTCAACTAGCTCAAATTTTTCATAGGAAAGGTCACCGCACAGAATAGACTGTCCAATACTCAGATTGCTGGCATCAACTTCTACCGAATCAGGAATATCGGCAACCAGTCCTTTGGCTTTGACATATCTTTTACGCTGTCGCATTTTACCACCTTCAACAACGCCAACGGGAATGCCGGTAACGTAAACCGGAATACTGACAATAGCGGGTTTACTGGTTGATATTTCAATAAAGTCCAAATGAAGGATCTTATCGGTTACCGGATGGAATTGAATCTCCTTTAGGATAGACTGATGAATTTCGCCATCAATATCCAGGTTGATAACGTACACAGAATTCGTGTAAATGATGTTTTTAAAGGTGTTCTCGTGTGCGCTAAAATAAATATTCTCTTTTCCCCCGTACAGTACACAGGGCACCTGATTGTTTAACCGCAATGCCTGGGCTTGCTTTTTGCCAAGATTTTTCCTGGCCGTTACTTTAATGTCAAAAGATTTCATTACAATAAATTTTAAACAATTATTAATGTGCTACTTGGAATATAATCCGATATTCCCCATTACACCCTTGTTTAAAAAAACACTGGTTTAAAAAGGAGTGCAAATATAAAGAGTTTT
>CAYWCR010000094.1:0-15267 GCA_964456825.1 uncultured Bacteroidales bacterium | reverse complement strand
GGATTGAAGGCTGATTTTTATATTGCCGAAATCGGTGATGGGGCAAAACTTATTGGATCATTCTGAAGCATTATTCAGTAAATAGGGCTGCGGTATATGGACGTCAATGAAAACTGGGAACGGCGGTGGCACCCTTTGTTGCAGGAATGGGTAGTGCTGGCTGCAACGACAAGCGAAAGGCCATGGTCAGGGGAAACAGTCTCCTCAGGCAAAGAAAAGGAACCGGATTTTGATCCCGGGTGTTATTTGTGTCCGGGAGTCATCAGGGCGTCAGGAGTTAAAAATCCCCTGTATGCAAAACCTTACGCCTTTACCAATGATTTTTCTTCATTTTCAATGGAAGCACCTGACGTCCATCGCAAAGATCCTTTTGAAACCGCCGAACCGGTCCATGGCACCTGCAGGGTGATCTGTTTCACTCCGCGTCATAATGTTACGCTGGCTGAAATGAGCCAGGACGGATTGCTGGATGTTGTTAATTGCTGGAAAACAGAATTTATCGAACTCGGGAGCAATCCTTCCATCAACAATGTGTTGATTTTTGAAAACAAGGGCAAAGCTATCGGTGTTTCAAATCCTCACCCGCACGGACAGATCTACGCGACCGGATTTATCCCGAGAATCGTACAGCGTGAACTGGATTCCTTTGTTGAATACCGGGCAGCCCATGGAAGGGGATTATTGGAGGAATTGGCTGAACATGAGCTGAGCAAGGGCAGCCGGATTATATGCAAGAATGAGCATTTTGTTGCTTTTGTCCCGTTCTTTGCCCGGTTTGTTTATGAAACGTATATCGTTCCGCGCAGGCATATTGCCCGGATCAGTGATTTATCAGCTGAAGAAACCCTGGCCTATGCCGAAATCCATCATCAGATGATCGTCAAATTTGACAATTTATACAATATGTCATTCCCCAACATTACCATGCTGCATAATGCGCCTACTGACGGGAATGAGATAAGCGGGAATTTTCATTTTCACACTGAATTTTATCCACCCATGCGTTCGCCCGATAAGCTGAAATACCTGGCCGGATTTGAATCAGGAGGAGGCAACATCATCAACCCCGTTAAGCCTGAAGAAGCGGCTGACCGGTTGAGGCAGGCTTCCGTCATTCATTATAAATATCGATAATGAATATGATTCTTCCCGCGCCTGCCCCGATCCCCCGGAATCTGGCGACCCTGGAAGATCAACCTGCTGCTGCCTACTGCCTACTGCCTGCTATTCTTAAGGCTGATCACCGAGTGTCACCTTCAGTATGGCCGGGGAGTAAAGACTTTGTTCACAGGATACAAGGAGTTCTCCTTTATCGGTCAGTACAATGCCTTCTGTCTGCATGCCGATTTTCTCAGGGAAAAGAAATTGCATCATCAGTCCTTCATAGTTTTCACCCGGAAAAAAATCATTGCAAACCCACACGAAAGGAATATAGTCCATATAGCCCAATAAGTAAAGGCGTTTATCTGTGGCTGAGTATACTGAAGCGGTAACCTGTCCGCCAACATTCAGCTCTCCGCCAGGATAAGCCTGATAATTACCTTCAACGGCAGGGAGGCTGTAGATGCGCGTTTTGGCGCCGATCCAGTTCTTGGTAAACAGAAACAGGGAATCTCCCCTGCTTATCATTGCTTCACAATCGAAGCGAGTGTTGTATGCATTAGGAGTGAAATCGGTCTGGTCAGCAAACGCAAATTGAATGACTTCGGGGGTGACCATTGTATCAGCCAGGTTACTTTTACTGATCTTATAAATGCGCAAATCCGTACGCGCGCCTTCATTATTACCGAAATCCCCAACATATATAAAGGATTCATCCTGGGCTATTTCTTCCCAGTCAGTATTTTCCACTCCGTCCAGCCGGATATGCCTGATGATGTTTCCTGCCGTATCAACAACATAAATGAAAGGTTCACTGCCGCTGTCTGTGATGGTCCAGATAAGTCCCTGATACCATATCATGCCTGAATTTTCGCTGAGTTCCTCCGGCAATACGGTAACCTGTGTCATATAGCTGGGTTTGACAGGCTCCTTTTCTTTTTCATGGCATCCTGCATATAAATTCAGGATGGAAAACAATATCAGGGTTATTTTGAAAGTGTGTGAGAAATGCATGAGTCGGTAATATTAAGCAGGTTCATTATTTTCGTGAAGATGGCAGTATTATCATAGATGCCTGAGAATCTTTCCGCACCGGGACCATAAGCAAAGACAGGCACCATCATACCCGTGTGGCCCAGGGTGGTGAATTTGACACTTACTGTCCCTTTTGCTATATTCCCGTCGGTAACAACAAGACCGCCTGTCTCATGGTCAGCGGTAACGATCACCAGGGTATTGCCCGCCTGCCTGGCAAAATCAAGGGCTTTCCCTACGGCATTGTCCATGTCGATCAATTCCTCAACGGTATAATCGATATTGTTGTTATGGCTTCCCCAGTCTATTTGTGAGCCTTCCACCATCAGAAAGAAACCTTTATCATTCCTGCTCAGCAAGGTGATAGCCTGTTCTGTTGCGTCAGGTAACATACTGCCGCGTCCTTCGGAGATCTTTGGACTATGCTGCGGGGCGGTGAAAACGGCAACCTTGTCAGCATCGAAAGATTCAAGGGAAGAAGGATAAAGGATCACTTCATATCCTTTGTCCTTTAACTGGCCAATTAAATCATTGCTATCCCTGCGTTTGGAGAAATTATCAGCTCCGCCGCCTATAATGACATCAATATCGGTTTTGAGAAAGTCAGCTGCAATGGCCTCATAGCTCGACCTGTTTTTCTGGTGCGCAAAAAATGAAGCCGGTGTGGCATGGGTGATGGCACTGGTTGAGATCAATCCGGTTGACATGCCTGCTTCCTCGGCATATTCAACAATGGTTTTACAGGGGAGGCTGTCTGCATCCACACCTATAGCGCCATTATAGGTTTTCTTTCCGCAGGATATGGCGGTAGCACCGGCCCCTGAATCGGTTATATAGCCTGAAGCTGAGTATGTCAAGCTAAAACCAGTGTAAGGGCAATCCATCATGTTAAGATGCCCCTTGTTCCTGGTATAGGCGGCATATACATGAGACAGTCCCATTCCGTCACCGATAAACAGGATCACATTCCCGGGCCTGACGGTATCCTGGGCGATAATATCACAGTCAGCATGATCGACAGAAAAAGAAATGAGCAGTGATATAGCCCATAAGCGAACTCCAACCCTCATAGTCTATTCCCAAATTAGAATACGAATATACGACACAGAGCGATAATTATCATAAATCAATGCAGGATTTTTAGCCCTTTTCCCCTCATTCCGTAGCCTCAAAATATTCCTTTGAAACTCCGCAGACCGGACAAACCCAGTCATCTGGTAAATCCATAAAAGAGGTTCCGGGGGCTATCCCTCCGTCGGGATCACCTTCAACGGGATCATAAATATAACCACAGACAATGCATTTGTATTTTTCCATAGCAAAAACCAGAATCAATTGTTAATTGTTAATTGTTAATTGTTAATTGTTCACCCGATCACTCCCGAGCCCAGAAGTTCCTCTCCGTCATACCAGGCAGCAAATTGTCCTGATGTTATTCCACGCTGACGTTTTTCAAACAGTATATACAGGCCTTCAGTCTCCCTGTACAGCATAGCCTGCTGCAATGCCTGACGGTAACGGACCCTTACCAGAAGCTTTTTCGACTGTCCCGGACTGAATTCAATATCGTTCCTGATCCAGTGAATATCGTCACCGGGAATAAAAAGGCCCCATCGGTTGAGGCCCGGATGTCCGTGACCCATGCCAACATACAGATTATTATCGGCAGGTTCAGGTTTCAGTACAAACAATGGTTCGGCTTTGCCTCCTATATTCAGCCCTTTGCGCTGTCCCACCGTATAGTAATGTGTTCCGTTGTGACGCCCTGTCACCATGCCATCTTCCTGTTTATAGGTGAAATCCTTTGTCAGTTCTGATAAACCTTTCCCCGTTGCCATAAAATGACGGTGAGATTTTGCATATTCCCTGTAAGCCGGAAGCTCTGCCGGGATCTCAATAATGGAACCGGGCCGGTTCTTCAGTTTCTGTTTCAGAAAATCAGGAAGGTGAATTTTCCCGATAAAACAAAGCCCCTGCGAATCCTTCCTTTCGGCTGTGGCAAGGCCATGCTCATGGGCAATTCGCCGGACTTCACTTTTAATCATATTTCCGACAGGGAACAAAGCCATTTTAAGTTGATGTTGCGAAAGCTGGCACAAAAAATAACTCTGGTCTTTTGCCTTGTCAGCGCCTGCCAGCAATCGATATACGATTCCATTACGGGTATGAAATTCCTCTTTCCTGCAGTAATGTCCGGTAGCAATAAAATCGGCCTCTTCCTTTAGCGCTTCCTGAAGGAACAGGTCGAATTTTACTTCCCTGTTGCATAATACGTCAGGGTTGGGCGTGCGCCCTTTTTCATACTCCGCAAACATATAATCAACGATGCGTTTCCGGTACTCATCGCTGAAATCAACTGTCTTTAAGGGTATATCAAGCTTTTTGCAAACCAGTTCTGCAAACAAAAGGTCATCATTCCAGGGGCAATCCCCGGCTAGTGTTCCGGTGGTATCATGCCAGTTGATCATAAACATGCCCGTTACATCATATCCCTGTTGTTTAAGCAGATATGCCGCAACACTTGAATCAACACCGCCTGAAATTCCTACAATGACACGCTTTTTCAAAAATTTAATTAATTTGTTGGCAAAAATAGTGATTTAAAGTTCATGATCTACCGATTTCAGATTACTGATTACCGATTACCGGTTGCCTCCTCACCCCCCTGTCCCCTCTCCACCCTGGAGAGGGGCGATACCTTATGCACTGGTAATGACTCATCTCGCAGGAATCTGATGTAAGCAATACCATCCCCCGTTATGCGACTAGCCACCTCTCCAGGTTGGAGAGGGGTGGCTCGAAGAGCCGGGGTGAGGAAATAACCGATTACTAATTACCGATTACCTTTTTACTGCTTACTGCCACTGCCTCCTGCCACTGCTTACTGCCACTGCCTCCTGCTGCTGTCTTCCTCCCACGGTATATTCTTCAACACTTCCAGCAACAGCCTCCAGAATTTATCCGTGGTTTCGATATTGAGCCTTTCGGTGGGTGCATGGGCATCAAGGATTGTCGGGCCAAACGAGATCATGTCCAGGGTCGGATATTTTTCCAGGAACAATCCGCATTCCAGTCCTGCATGAATGGCTTTTACCTTTGGGGCTATCCCGAATATCTTCCTGTAGGTTTTCTCGGTTATCGATAGTATGGCCGAAGAAGGATCTGGATTCCAGCCCGGATATCCTTCAGAATGCTCCACCTTTGCACCGGCCAGTTTAAATGTGCTCCTCACCTGGTTGGCAATAGCCTGTTTGGCCAGATTATCGGAACTCCGCTGGCTGGTGGTGACAAGAACGGTGTTGGATAACTGAAATTTAACAGAGGCCAGGTTTGTGGAGGTCTCCACCAGATCGGGCATGATTTTGCTCCAGGAGATGATACCATTAGGGCATACATAAACTGCATTCAGCAGTTTTTCCTGCGGCTTTTTCTTCATGATCCGGGCCGGCTTATCCACTTCATTAAGGGTAATAGAAAAATCGGGTTCTCCGATCTTAATCTCAGCGGCAAGCTTTTTAGCGGTTTCCCTGAAGTACTCCCCGAACACTTCCACATATTTATCGGGAATCACAATTACCGCATGTGCTTCACGGGGGATTGCATTCCTGAGGTTGCCTCCTTCAAAGACAGCAAGGCGCATATCAAACCGGTTCCTGGCTTCCCAGAGTATTTCATTCAGTATCTTAATGGAATTAGCCCGTCCTTTTTGGATATCACATCCCGAATGTCCTCCCAGCAAACCGCTGATCGCGATCCGGTATGCTTTACTGTCAACAGGTGTGTTCTTGGATTTGTATTTAAGCGTTGCTATGGTATTCATTCCCCCAGCACATCCAATGAACAACTCGCCCTCATCTTCCGAGTCGAGATTGATCAGGATACGGCTTTTAATAAAATTACCTTCCAGGCATTTGGCACCATTCAATCCGGTTTCCTCATCAACGGTAAAAAGACATTCCAACGGCCCGTGATCCAGTTTGGGATCGGTCAGAACGGCAAGCTGTGCTGCAATTCCAATTCCATTGTCAGCACCCAGCGTGGTTTCCCTGGCACA
Organism: uncultured Bacteroidales bacterium; assembly: GCA_964456825.1. GTDB lineage: Bacteria > Bacteroidota > Bacteroidia > Bacteroidales > UBA10428 > UBA5072. The sequence continues at coordinate 9,077 of CAYWCR010000094.1, read as the reverse complement.
GACCCATCCTTCATCTATAGTGACATCAATAGCATCCGTCTCGAAATTATGCTGGCTGCTGCTGTTCTTCTCACAAACCATGTCGAGATGACTTTGCAGGCATACTGACTGGCGGTTGAGGAACCCTGAAGTGGCTTTCTTTACGACAAGTATATTACCCGCCTTGTCCTGCTTATATTCCAATCCATGCTTTTTAGCCACCGATATAACATATTTCCCGATCCGGGCCTCTTTGCCTGACGGGCGCGGGATCTTCAGAATTTCACTGAAATAATGCCATATTAACGGTGGCTGAAGTTCATTCAACGATTTCATATTCCTTTCATTTTGTCTTAAAAATAGATAATTCCGGCTGATTTTAAAAACAAAACCAAAAGGGCGATTATACAAGGGTCGCTCTATTAATCGATTTCCTTTATTCAGCAAGGGCGACCACAAGGGTCGCCCCTACTTTTTTCCCTTCATCCTTCGCTTCTGCTGATTAAATTTGTTACTTTCGCTGAGTTTAGATAAAATTGTGCATTTATGCAACCGAAGAACCCAATCTGACGCATGATTAGTCCTGATCTGATACTGGTTTTCATAGTCATTGCCTTCATTCTTTTCTCCCTGTACAATAAGATCCTGGGCATTTCTTTTACGCTCCTTATCGGGATCACTGCACTCGGCGTTTTCGGAGTACTTACACCGGCTGAGATCATTTCGGGTTTTGGGAACGAACAGGTTGCCGTCGTGATCCTCATGCTGCTTTTTGGAGAGATACTGCGAAAAACCAGTATTATCGAAAACACTTTCGACAGTATATTCAGAAAAGTAAAAACCTACCGCGGTTTTTTGGGCAGGATGGTAATGTACGTAACTGCTTTTTCAACCGTGTTAAGCAACAGCTCTCTTGTTGCCGTACTGATGCCCTATGTTCACGGCTGGTCAAAGCGGAACAATGTATATCCCTCCAAACTATTAATACCGCTGTCTTATGCAGCAATGCTTGGCGGTTCGGCCACGCTTATCGGGACATCGACAAACATGATTGTGAACAGCATGGTGGAAGAACAGACGTTGCTTCCCAATATGCCTGCATTACAGATCTTTGATTTTGCCTGGGTCGGGATACCCATGATCCTGCTCGGAACCCTGTATCTTTTCCTGACGGGAAAGTGGCTTCTGCCATCCAGAAAGGCCATTGCTGACGACCTGCAAACCCATGACCGCGAATATGTTATTGAAGCAAAGGTTAAAGCCAACTCCCATCTGATCGGTAAAACGGTTGCGGAAACCGGACTTAATGAGATAAAAGGGCTGGTGCTGGTCGGCATTCTCAGAAAGTCGTTTAAAATCACATCGGTTCCTTCGGATGTAATGCTTGACAGGGGGGATGTCCTGATTTTTACCGGTGAGACAAAGATCATTGCCGACCTGATCACCTCCAATTCCGGACTGGTGCTTCCCGAAATCGGCATGCTGACCAAGATGAAAAAAGCTGAAGTGGTTGAAGTGGTTATTTCCCAGAATTCTTCCCTGATCAACAGGACCGTCCGCGATTCCAATTTCAGGGGCAAATATGATGCTGCCATCATTGCGGTTCATCGCAATGGTGAACGGATTGAAGGGAAACTCGGGAATGTTGAACTGAAAGCAGGGGATGTATTGCTGTTGTTTACCGGTGAGGATTTTATCAGCCGGACTTCCGACACCAATGATTTTTATTTCATTTCGAAAGTAAAGGAATACATGAAACTTGAAGGATGGAAAACGGCCATGCTGGTCGGGGGGACTTTTCTGGTTATCATCCTTGCCGCCTTGCATGTTATTTCATTGTTTATGGGCATTGGTATCATGATCCTGACATCCATGGTATTAAAAGTAACCAGTCCGAAACAGATCCCCGGGAGCATTGATTATAACCTGGCGCTGGTGGTAGTATTGTCACTGGCATTGGGCACGGCTATGATAAAATCAGGAGCAGCTTCCCTTATAGCCAATGGTATGATCTCCGTTTTTTTGCCCCTGGGAAAGGCCGGTGTGTTATGCGGGATCTATATCGTTACTGTCTTATTGGTCTGGACGGTTACCTCAAAAGCCGGTATTGCCATAGCCTTTCCGATAGCCATTACCATTGCCTATAAACTGGGTGTGAATCCGGTGCCTTTTGTCCTTGTGGTTTCTTATGCCGGTGCCTGCACTTTCCTTGCACCCCATGGCTATATTACAAACCTTATGGTTTCAGGTCCCGGAGGATATACTTATCGTGATTTTCTGAAAACAGGACTTCCGTTGACAGTACTTTATATGATCGTTGCAGTGACAGTGCTGTCACTGGTTTATTTCTAATTCCTCTATTGCAATATTACGATATCAATAACCGAATTGCCCGGTTTTTTATCCTTATACCTGATCAGGATATCATAAAAGGCTGTCTTGTTGCATATGAAGTTTACGGCTTCGAAATATTTGTCATTGAGTTGATTCGTAAGGATCAGGTTATCCGCATCCATAAGCTCCATAACGGCTTTACCTGCATAGTTATCACGGTGATTGGTAATCTTAAACTTGTAGTTTGATCCCTTGTTCAGCTTTATGGTCATGAAATACTCATTCTCATAATCCACCTCGCTGACCCTTTCAAGCTTAAATTCAATCTGTTTGATAAAGATCTCCTTTTGTGCAAAGACGGAATTAAAACCGATTAAGGCCGAAAGAAATGCAACGACTAAGATTGTTCTTCTCATACGCGCATAATTTATGGCAAAGTTAAACGAAAGTATCAGAGCATCAAAATCAAGTTATTAACTCGGATCAGCGGATTTCATAGTAAGCCATTCAAAATCCATATCCATCATGATCAGCTTGGCATTTTCAGAAACCCTTTTCAGGTCGACTTTTGAAAGTGCCCTTACAATATCTTCCATATGGGTCTGATAAAATTCCCTGGTAAGGCCTGTACACAGGGTTCTTCCATTCCGGATATAAAACAGTGCTTTGACCTGACGCTTTTCATCGGATGATTGCAAAGCACTGACGAGGGCATCCAAACGGTTCCAGCCGTCAGACTGTTGTTTCCACCAGCCCTGTGCTTTCTTAATGCTAAGGGATCTGATAAGTTCCCGCTTTTCAGCAACAGTCATCCTGTTCAATCCCTGTTTATTCCTGGAGTTGTCGTAGAATTCAGGAAAATTATATTGGATGAATCCGGTAAGTTCATCCTCAGGAAGATGGATACCGGTAAAACCAAAGTTCTGAAAGGCAACCTCTTCTAAAAGCCAGCCCGACCTGACGGCAATCACGTCAATATCGTAATCCACAATCTGGCCGTGCCCATAAAATCTTTCAGCCCCCGGATAAATAAGGTCACTTGTATTTTCCAGCTTACGGATTGAAAAATCATTAAGCAAGGACATGAGCTGAGGGATTCCGGCCGTTTCAAGATTTTCAATATCTTCCTTGGCCTGTAAAACCGTCGGCCAGTCAGTTGATATAAAATCCGATAACAGGTTTTCCGGAATTTTCTGTCCTCCGAGAACAAGCATGGAATTACCCAATACCATACAAATAGCCAGTAATGCTGATTTTTTCATGTTTAAAAAAATTATCGGTTATACCTTATAATATCCTTGTAATTATAAATTTACTACAAAATTTTTTTATTTATTACGTTGGTTACAATTTATACGGATTAAAACCGGTTGGGTTCCTAAAAGGAGGAGAGAATTGTTGTGATTGCCTGGCCGGCAAGGCAGGTTGAGATTGTTGTGATGGTTGTGATGGTTGTGATGGTTGTGAAACAGCTAAACCCCTAAACTGCTAAAAAGCTAAATTCCTAAACCGATAAACTGCTAAAAACCGATTACTGATTACCGATTACCAGTTATTGGTTACCGGTCACTGCCCGATGATCTTCACTTCCGTCCTCCGGTTTTGTGCCCTGCCTACTTCGGTTTCGTTACCGGCAACCGGTTGTGTCAACCCGTAACCACGGCAGACAAGTCTTTCGTTTGCGACAGTGGCATGGATCAGGTAATCAGCAACGGCTTTGGAACGGTTTTCCGAAAGCCTCAGGTTATACTCAGGAGTACCCACATTATCGGTATGGCCGCTGATCTCAATTTTTATCTGTGGATTTTCACGGAGAAACTTTACCAGTTTGTTGAGTTCAACAACGGATTCATCCTTCAAAGCATAGGAATCCGTTTCGTAGAAAATATTCTTCAAAACAATAACTTCGCCTATCCTTAAAGGATTCAGTGGAATATCTTTAAGAAAAGGCTTATCCGATAAAAAAATGCCACTCATCGAAAAGTTCTCGGAATAAAAGAGATAGCCCTTTTTAGAAACATTAAGCAGGAAATTCCGGTCAACAGGAATGCAAACGATGAATTCCCCCGTTATGCTGTCGGACTGCGACTGGTTTGCCAGGCTGCGCGTGCTGAGGTCAATAAGTTCAAAATCAGCCCTGAGCCTGCGTTGCGTTTCTTTGTCAAAAACGACACCTTTCATAAATGAAACCTGGTTAGGTCTCACCGTTTCAGGCAGGTCAAAATAATAGATATCCCTGCCACTGTTGTTCCCAATATCAGAAGCAAAATAGGCACGGTTTCCCGATGGATTTACGATGAGCCCGAATTCGTCCCTGTTGGTATTGATCGGGTATCCCAAATTATCAGGTTTTGACCACCGGTCCTGGCTGTCCTTACGGCATATGAACAGATCATATCCGCCAAGTCCATAATGGCCATCCGAAGCAAGATATAAGGTGTGGCCATCAGGGTGAATAAAAGGGGACATTTCATTTCCCCTTGAATTAACCGTATCTCCAAGATTAACAGGGTTGGTCCATTGGCCGTTATCCTCCATATGACTTACCCACAGATCAACGGCTCCTCTTCCCCCCGGTCGGTCACTGGCGAAGTACAGAGCCTTTCCGTCAGCCGATAAGGCAGGTTGAGTTTCGGTGAATTTGGTATTTAAAGGAGCATCCATATTTACGGGGATGGTCCAGTGGTCTCCTTCCCTCCTGGAAAAGTACAGATCGCAGCGCCCGAGTCCATCTTTCCTGTTGCACCCGGTAAAAACCATCAGCCGGCCGTCGGCTGAAATGGACTGTGCTCCTTCATTATCGGGAGAATTCAGGGGATAACCGGCATCGTTCAGTGGTCCCCACCCTTCGTTTGTCCGGGTGCTGATATAGAAATCCTCCTGCTTATTCCCTCCCATAAAAGTACTTTTCACCAGTCTGGTAATGACAAGGGTTTGTTCATCGGCAGAGAGGCTGGGCCAGTATTCATCCTCTGTTGTGTTGATTGACGAGCCTAATGATACAGGTTTAAAATCCACCGGATTTTGGATGGCTTCCAGTGAAAATTTACAGCGGTTTATTCCGTCCTTTGATTTCTCAATATGCTTCTCATTCTTTTCTCCCGGCAATGCAAGAAAACGGTTGTAATGTTCAAGAGCCTCGCTGTACTGAGCCTGATTATACTCCAGATTAGCCAGTTTTACCAGGGCATAAGGATAGAAACCCGGATTTATCCTGATGGCACTTCGGTATGTAGCCATCGCGTCAACGGGCTTTTTCCAGTCTTCATACACCTCGGCCAGCACCAGCCAGGCATGAATAAAAGCAGAATCCTCGCGGACGGCATTCTGCATATATCCGGCAGCGGCCTGATAGTCATTCACGGTAAAGCTTTGCAGTCCCCTGTTATAATTATCAATAGCTTTCCTGGATTTGGAAGCAGGCTCTTGTCCTGCTGCTAAAAAGGCAAGCAGTATTTCCAGCATGATCCAGACAGCAAACTTTTTCATTTATCTTGCAGGGTTTTAATTGACTCCAATGGCCTGAATTACCGGTTGAACAGCACAAATTTCTCCGTATAGATCCTGTCCTCATTTTCGGCCAGGACAATATAAGAACCGGATTTGTATCCATCAAGTTCAAGGGTAAAGGGAAAACTTACCGGCTTATCTGCAAACAGTATCTTTCCGGCAGAGTCAATAACATAGATCTTTGTTTCGGTCATGCTGTCCTCGAAATTGATGCTGATCCTGTTCTTTGCCGGATTTGGTGCTACGTAAAACTTTTTGCCCGGCTCGCGTTTTGACAGATTGTTAACACCGGTTACATCCATTAACAGCCATTTCTCAGGATCTACCATAATGCTTTTTACATTTCCCGGCAGTTTGATTTTCCATTCGTCATAGTGTGTGTTATGCCTTTTGTATACGGTTGTATCGCCGTTATTCAACGTGATCTTATAACCGGTAAGCAAATCATACTGAGGGGTTGCATCGGATGATGCGGTGAGAAAGGAATACAGAAACAAGGTATCATGTTCGTGTTTCCAGTTCACCGTGATGGATGGATACCCGGCACCATAATACCACTGATCAAAAAAAGTGCTGAAATCCCTGCCTGTTTTTTCTTCCAGCAATTGTTTAAAATCCTTTCCAAGGGCCACGCTATTTTTAAAGCGGGCCAGATAATCCCTGAGGAGTGCAAAAAACAGCGAATCGTTCTGCACTTCGCCACGGATCATATGAAGGATCGCGGCTCCTTTTTTATAGGACAGGCGGTAGTCGAAGATACGCTCTTCATCATCTGCATCAGATTCAGGGATAAATACAGAACCCCCGCCTGCTGATTTGATGTAGTCATGAGCTTCAGCCATCCACGTATCTGCTTTATCCTGTGATTGGAGGTACTGATATGCAAGATATTCGGCATAACTCGCAAAGCCTTCATTGATCCATATATCCTGCCAGCTGCCGCAGGTCACATAATCGCCAAACCATTGGTGGGCAAGTTCATGGGCAACCAGCAGATAATAAAAATTCCCCAGCGTCGTCATGGTCTGATGTTCCATGCCTCCACCGGAAGGCACTATGCAATGCCCGTATTTTTCAGCATGGAAAGGATAGGTCCCGAATAATTCCGAATACAGGACGATCAGTTCTGCTGTTTTATCGATGTCGCTTTTATTTTGCTCAAAATAAGCAAGGGTATCATAGATATAGTTCTGTACCAGCAATGAATCATTCCTTCCCGGGAGGGGTACATAAAAGCTGTAATCTGCATAATCCCCGACAGCAAAGGACAGCAGGTAATACGCTATGGGATACCGTGTTTTCCATTCATATCTGATCCTGTCTTCCGGAAGCACGATAGTATGCTCCAGCAAGCCGTTCGCTCCGGCTTTTAACCTGCCGGCCGTGGTTATAAATATAGTTGCGGAATCTGCCTTATCAGACAGCACCTGTTTGCAGGGGAACCAGTTGCGGGCAGCGAAAGGTTCAGAGAGTGTCCAGGTGATCCTTTTATTCCAGACATCCTGTTTTACATTATAAACACCCGAGATCCATTCTTTTTGCCTTCCCAGGCCGGAATAATAAACCGTGACCATGATTCTTTTCTGTGCCGTGACTTCCGCCTGAGGCATCACGATTAACTGATCATCGGCATGATTAAAAGCAGTAACCTTTCCGTCCAGCCATACCGAGTCGACCCTGAGGTCAGCAAGCAGGTCAAAAACCAGTTCGTTTACCGGCTTGTCAAGAACTTTAAGCAATATGGATGTGGATCCTGAAAGGAAAGTTGAAGTATCTGTGACCTCCAGATCAATGCCGTAAAAGATCACATCATACAGGTCCATGCGCTGATCGTGTCCTTTCAGGGTTACGGCAATGTCATCAGCAATGGCTGTTTTTTCAGCTGCATCCGCCATGGCTTCTGCCGTGACCAGCCTGAGAGTAAAAAGAATCGCCAGTAATAAGGGCATTTATCCTGTTCTTTAATTTTCACAACCCTGACAGGGTTCAACATCCCGTCAGGATTACACGATTTCCAATCCGCAAATATTAAACCAAAGTTAATCTTTCCGGGTTTCAAATTTAAAAATCGTCGTCTGACTATACTTCTCACCGGGTTTCAGGACGGTGGAAGGGAATTGCGGAATATTGGGCGAATTGGGGAAATGCTGGGTTTCCAGGCAAAAAGCAAAGTACTGGATGTGTTTGATACCCTTTTTGCCGGTTACCGTACCGTTAAAATGCGTAGATGTATACAACTGAATACCGGGCTGGTCGGTATATGCTTTCATCACCCTGCCACTCTCAGGATCATACATTTCAGCAGCCAGGGCCAATTCACCGGCTTTTTTATCCAGGACATAATTCAAATCATATCCCCGGGTACGGTCTATTCTTGCCCCTATTTTTACCGGACTTGTATAATCAAGGTCAGTACCTTTTACCGGAAGGATCCTTCCGGTTGCAATGAGAGACTGGTCGGTTTCGGTATATTTTGATGCATAAAGCTTCAATACATGTTCACGGATATCTCTTTTCCCCGCCGTCAAATTGAAATACCCATGATGCGTAAGGTTAACGTGCGTGGCTGCATCAGACTTTGCATTATACAATATCTTTATTTCATTGTGGTTGTTCAGGGTAATATGCACTTCAACATCAAGGTTACCGGGATATCCTTCCTCCATGTGTTTGCTGAAATAGGTCAATTTGACACCTGCTTCATCCTTTTTTTCAACCGGAGTGGCATCCCATAAAACCCTGTGGAAAGCATTGATACCACCATGCAAATGGTTTTTTCCTTCATTGGCTGCCAGCTTGTATACTTTGCCCCCGAGTTCGAATTGTGAATTGCCTATCCGGTTCCCCACCCTGCCTATCAGCGCATTGATGTATGAAGTGTCCTTTAGGAAACCTGCAAGGTCGTCAAATCCGATGATGACATCCTCAACCTTCCCATTTTTGTCGGGTACATTAAGTGAAGTGATAATGCCGCCGTAATTGATCAGGTCAAAGGACATATTGTGGTCATTGGACAGATGAAAAAGTTGCACTGCTCTTCCGTCGGGCAGGTTCCCATAAGGTTTTGTCATGATTTTCATGGTGCGTATTGTTGATTAGGAAGGTAAAAATACGAAAAATATAGCAGGAATGAAATCGGGGAAGGCTCGTGAAACTCATATCCCGATATGCTTCGCTATCGGGATTAATTCGACTTACAGTTTTCAGTTTGTTGACTCGTGAAATTCATATCCCGATACGCTTCGCTATCGGGA
>CAYWCR010000093.1:0-15346 GCA_964456825.1 uncultured Bacteroidales bacterium | reverse complement strand
CCGCTGTGAACCTTACATTGGAAGGGGACCAATACAAGGCGGTTAACCTGTATGTGTCACCGCGGACCCGGATCGTGATAACCGGCGAAGATGACAAGTCAGGCCTGGATCAGATCCGTTATGGCATTGATGCGGCTTCCCGGACAACTATATTTAACGGGCCTTTCACCCTGGAAACTCCCGGCCTTCATTTTATACAATACGAAGCTGCTGATTTTGTCGGCAATACTTCAGTGCCTGCTTCTTACCGGGTATATGCAGATGCCAGGCCACCCCTCAGCACGATTATGGTAAATGGCATGAAATACACCAAACGCGACACCCTGTACATAGGCAAGGATGCATCATTCAGCCTGCAGGCAAGCGATGATGAATCGGGGCTGGGAACCCTGTCTTGTGCTGTTGACGAGGAAGATTACAGGGCTTATGCAAGCTCCCTCACCATCGACAGCGAAGGGTTTCACCGGATACGCTATTATGCCAGTGACAAGGTGAACAACCAGGAAGATGCAAGAAATATGGATTTTTTTGTTGACCTGACCCCCCCTGAAATTCATTATCATTTCAGTGTTCCGGCCATCGGCACCAAAACGGTAAGGGATGAGGAATATACCATATATCCGACAAATACCCAGATATATCTTGCCGCAACGGACAAAAAGGCCGGTGGAGAGTCGGTGCAGTATACGGTTAACGGAGGTCAGGTCAGGAAAGAGATTCCCGTTAAGGACCTGTTGCCGGGAAATTATATCATTAAAATCATCGCTAACGATGTACTGAAGAATAAATCAGAGCAAGAGCTAAAATTCGCCATTGAAAAATAAAGCTTATTCCATGATCAGAAAGATCCTCCAACCCGTTATCCTGCTGTCATTTTTGCTCTGTCAATCTCTTCATGCCCAGGAAGAAAAATATATAGGGCTTTTCCTGTACAATTTCACCAAGTTTTTCGACTGGCCTGCGGAAGTAAAAACCGGAGATTTTGTCATTAATGTTCTGGGCCATGAGTCTGTGGCCAAGGAACTTATCCGGTTAACAAACCAGAAGAAAGTAGGGGCTCAGAATATTGTGGTAAAGCCCTTGTCCAATGTTGCAGAAGCCGGAAAATGCCAGATCATGTTCGTGGGTTTCTGGCACAGCCGGTATCTGAGTCAGGTAGTTGAAAAAATGGGTTCCGAGCCCTGTCTGATCATAACAGAAAAGGAAGGATTGCTGAAAGAAGGGTCAGCGATCAATTTCCTTATTATGGATAACACCATAAAATTCGAGCTGAAAAAGGGCAATGCTCTTTCGCGGGGATTAAAGGTCGATCCGCGGATTGCTGAGCTTGCGGTTCATGTTGAGGAATGAGTCATGGTCAATGGATAATGGTTAATGGTCAATGATCAATTAACAATTAACAATTGGCCTCTATCAGCTGATCAGGTTAAATCCGGTATAAGGATGCAGTATCGCTGGCATTTTTATCCCTTCGGCCGTCTGGTTGTTTTCCAGCAACGCTGCCACGATCCTCGGCAGTGCGAGCGAACTTCCGTTGAGGGTGTGGGCCAGCGCCGATTTTTTATTCCCTTCCTCTTTATAGCGAAGTTTAAGGCGGTTAGCCTGAAATGATTCGAAATTGGATACGGAACTTACCTCGAGCCACCGTTTTTGTGCGGCCGCAAATACTTCAAAGTCATAGGTAAGGGCTGAGGTAAAACTCATATCCCCTCCGCAGAGTTTGATGATCCGATAGGGGAGCTCGAGTTTGCGGACCAGGCTTTCCACGTGGCTGACCATTTCTTCCAGCGCAGCATAGGACCTTTCGGGGTGCTGGATCTGGACAATCTCAACCTTATCAAACTGATGCAGGCGGTTTAGTCCCCTGACATCCTTGCCATAGGATCCGGCCTCCCGCCTGAAACAAGGCGTATAGGCAGTATTTTTAATGGGGAAGTCCGTTGCATCCAGGATCACATCGCGGTATATATTGGTAACAGGAACCTCTGCTGTAGGGATGAGATAATAATTATCAGCGCCGACATAATACATCTGGCCGTCTTTGTCAGGCAATTGTCCTGTCCCGTAACCGGAATCCTGATTCACCATGAGGGGAGGCATAAATTCAATATAACCGGACCGCTGGTTTTCGTCAAGGAAAAAGTTAATCAGGGCGCGCTGGAGTTTTGCTCCTTTGCCTTTGTATAAGGGGAATCCTGCCCCGGTGATTTTATTGCCCAGTTCGAAATCAATGATGTCATATTTTTTAGCCAGTTCCCAGTGAGGAAGGGCGTTCTCTGCCAGTGAAGGCATTTCGCCGCCTCCGCGCACAAAAGTGTTATCTTCAGCGCCCCTGCCGCCGGGTACGGATGGATGGGGCAAATTGGGCAACTGAATCAGCAGGGCGTTCAGATCTGACTCGTTGGCTTCGAACTGCTGACTTATTTTCTTAATTTCTTCCTTCAGGTCGGTTGTTTTCTGACGCGATGCTTCCGATTCTTCTTTTCGTCCCTCCCTGATCAGCGATCCGATGGATTTTGAGAGGGAGTTCATCTCGTTTTGTTTGGAATCCTGCAGATATTGCAGTGAGCGACGGTTTTTATCCAACTCGAGAATTCGGTTAACGATTTCTTCAGCGTTAAAGTTTTTAACTTTGAGCCGTTGGATGACTTCATCGGTTTTTTCGCGGATAATAGCCAGTGTCAGCATAAACAGACCATTTATTATAAAATAAAAATCTCCTGCAAGTCTGATGATCCATCAGCCTGTGGCAGGAGCATGACGATTTCAGCAGAATAATCTATTTGATCTCAGCGGGATCGACAGAAACAAAAGAACGATCTTTTTTCTTTTTATGGAACTTAATGGTCCCTTCAATCAGGGCATACAGTGTATGATCCTTACCCATCCCCACATTCAATCCGGGATGATGTACTGTTCCGCGTTGCCGCAAAATAATATTGCCGGCTTTGGCCTGCTCCCCTCCGAATAATTTAATACCGAGGCGCTTACTTTCAGAATCTCTGCCGTTCCTGGAACTACCGGCTCCTTTTTTGTGTGCCATATCAGTGGTTTATTATGTTCTGATTATTTTTTTCCGGGTTTATCTTCCTTTTTTGCAGCCGGTTTGCTCCTGGGTGCAGCTTTTGTGACTGCTGGCTTGGCTTTTTCGGCTGTTTCCTTTTTAATGGGCTTTTTAGCAGCCGGTTTGGCTTTTTCCACGGCAGCCTTTGGCGCTGCTTTTTTACTGGCCGCAGGTTTTTCCGTTTTGGCAGGTTTTTCTTTAACCATTGCCGCGGGCTCAGCTTCTACCTTTTCAACCGGCTTGGGTGTTTCCGCCTTTTTCGGCCTGGGGGCTTTTTTCACAAAGCCTGTTTCTATGATGTCTTCGATCAGTAATTCCGTAAAATACTGACGATGTCCGTTCAATACCTGGTATCCTTTTCTTCTTTTCTTCTTGAATACCTTGATTTTATCACCCCTCAGGTGTGAAATCACCTGGGCGGTAACAGCGGCATCTTTAACATAAGGAGCGCCCACGCTAATTTTTCCTTCACTGTCGATCAGTAGAACACTTTCAAAAGTCACTTCATCACCAACATCTGAATGAAGCTGATGGACAATCACTTTTTTGCCTTTCTCAACTTTAAACTGTTGACCGGCTATTGCAACAATGGCATACATTGAATTAAGATTTCTTCTGTTAAATTTTGGGATTGCAAAGATATAAAAGTTTGAAATAACAACAAATTAATGTGCAAATATTCTTTATACCGACACCCTGACAGGGTGGTACCACCCTGTCAGGGTGTCGGAATACCCTGTCGGGCTAATTGATCAGGGAAAGTCTTTTATGATATTTTGAAATCATTATATTTGTATGATCAAAGGGTGCGGAGTGTATTAGTTTATACTGATAATGAATAAAATAAAGCTAAACGTTTTAGGAATATCTTACAGTCAGACACAAACGGGGGCCTATGCGCTTGTTCTGGCTGAGGAGAACGGTAACCGCAGGATCCCTATCATTGTCGGAGGATTTGAAGCGCAGGCCATTGCGATTCAGCTGGAGGGGCTTAAGCCTCCGCGTCCCCTCACACATGACCTTTTCCTGAATTTTGCCAGAACTTTTACCATTGACCTGCTGGAGGTGACGGTTTACAAACTCGAAGAAGGCGTATTCTCCTCCAAGCTTACCTGTGATGATGGCAAAAGGATTATTGAAATTGATGCCCGCACATCAGATGCCATTGCGCTCGCATTACGTTTCAAATGTCCGATCTATACCACGGAAGAAATCATGCGAAAAGCCGGAATTATTCTTGATTTTGAAAAGGAATCCAACGTAAGCGGTCCGCCCGAGAAACCCGCCCCTGTTAAAAATATCCCGGTCGAGAACAAAACCCTGGCGGATGAGTTGGCCAAGGTTAATATGGCTGAATTGCAGGAAATGCTCAACGATGCAGTTAAAGATGAAGATTACGAAAGGGCGTCCATGATCCGTGATGAAATAAAACGGAGAAAAAAGGAGTAACTTTGCTATCGACGCACCGAATTTGCAGGATTGAACTATTTCATCCTTAAACCGGAGATGACGGGAAAAGAAAATCATATTGATCCAGTTTCGAAAATTAAGGAGCTTGAGCATGAAAATGCCATTTTGAAAACCGACATTGAAAAGTTTCATACTTTTTTTGATGACGCTCCTCTCGGGATTTTCAGGGCAACCCTGGGTGGGAAATACATTGAGGTAAATAACACCTTTGCCCGGATGCTGGGGTATCATGACCCGGCTGAGCTTATCCGCACCATCAGGGATCTGGGCACTGAAGTATATGACAGCAGTTCAGCGAGAAAGCAAATTGTCCGGAGGCTGGTCAAGGGGAAAGGATCCCTGAGACAAGAGACCTACTTCCGGCGAAAAGACGGCACGCTGTTCCCGGTAAGCCTTTTCATTAACCTCATCCGGGGTAAAGACAGCAAAAGCTTATATTTATCGGGGATTGTCGAAGATATTTCTGACCGAAGGAATACGGAAGAATACCTGATTCAGGAACGGAACCAGTTAAAAACGCTGATTGATTCCATTCCCGACTTTATTTACCTGAAAGATATTGACGGGAAGTTCATCTTGTCCAACCTGGCATTTGAAAAACTGCTGGATATTATTAATCCCGCTAACCTTATCGGTAAATCAGAGGATGAGCTGAAGCTGTCTCCTTTAGCGGCAGTGTTTCTCGAAAATGATGCGCTTATCCTGAGAAAAGGCAGGACCGTTGCCAACCATGAGATTTCCTTTATCGATAAAAAAAAGGAAAAGGAACTTTATTTCTACAGCAGTAAAGTCCCGCTTACTGACCATAAAGGCCGGATCACGGGCTTGCTCGGCATCGGCAGGGATATTACTGCGATAAAACAGGCGCAGCAGCAGATCAGCATCAGTCAGGCCAACCTCACCGCTGTGCTGGAAAGCACCCGGAACCTCATCTGGTCTATTGATACTGATTTCAAGATTATAACCGCCAATCGTCATTTCAGGAAATTCTTCAGCCTGTATTATAGAAAAGAGATCTCGGTGGGGGAAAATATCCTCAAGGCTTTGCCGGAACCTGACCGGTCAAAATGGAAACATATTTATGCCAAAGCCCTCAAGGGAGAACAGTTCACCCGGGAAATCAGTTACCTGGGGGATGATATCAACTCTTTTTACGAAGATACCCTTTGCCCGATCCTTGACTGTGATCATCATATTACCGGCATAACGGTGATTTCTGCCAACATAACGGAACGAAAGATAACCGAAGATGCGATACGTGAGAGCGAGGAAATATTCAGACAGCTGGCTGAAAACACCACCGATGTCTTTGTACTGTCGGGCAGGACCTCTATTCTGTATGCCAATCCCGCCTTTGAACGTGTTTACGGAAGAGGTGTTGATGAATTGATCGCCAACCCCTCCCTGCTGATCGAATCAATATACCCGCCTGATAAAAAGGAGTACCAGCGGCATATCAAAAAAGAACTTACCGGAAAAAAGCAGGGAAAGGGGATTCAATACCGGATTCAGCAACCCAATGGTGAACTGAAAAATGTCTGGACACGCATTTACCCCGTTCGGAATAACCAGGGCAAAGTCTACCGTTATGTTTATGTGACCAGTGACATGACGGATCTGAAGGAACTCGAATCCACCATCATCAACACCAGAAATCAGCAAAAAGCCATTCTCGACAATATTCCCTACCTGGCCTGGCTGAAGGATAATAATGGAAAATATATCATTGTAAATGAGCCTTTTGCACGGTTATACAGCAAGGATGTTGCCGATATCATTGGCAAAACAGATTATGATTTATGCGCTGTTGAACTGGCCGAGTCTTATGAACACAATGATGAAGAAGTTAAGAAAAGCGGAAAAAGACAATTGCTTGAGCAGGTAGAAGAATTTCCCAAGGGACATGTCTGGTCAGAGACATTTAAAACTCCCATCTATGATGAAAAAGGAGATGTAATCGGCATCACAGGGATCTCACGGGATATATCAGAGCGAAAAGTGATGGAAGAGACCCTGCGGGAACGGGAAGAGCATTTCAGGGCATTGCTGCAGAACTCCTCGGATGCCATTTCCATTCTAGACAATGAAGGCATTATCATCTTTGAAAGCTCCCTTCATAATAAGATCCTTGATTTTGACAGGGATGAATTGCTGAACAAGCCTATCTTCAAAATAGTGCACCCCGATGAAATCGAATCATTCCGGAAAACCTTTGAGGAAGTATTGAATAATCCCAAAAAGCAAATCAAAAAGGAATACAGAAGCCTGCATAAGAACAAGCGTTGGATATATGTGGAAAGCATATTTTCAAACCAGCTTTCCAATCCTTTCATCAAGGGAATCGTTGTCAATTCACGGGATATCACCGAGCGGAAAATGAGTGAGCTGAAAGAAAGGGTATATCATGATAATCTCATATTTCTCAGCAATTCTGCGCTGGATTTACTGGGCCTGTCATCCAGGGATGATATTTATGATTATATCGCTGAGAAGCTGTTCAGCTTTCTGGAAGATGCCATTGTGATCGTTACTTCATACCAGGAAGAAGATAACGGCTTTTACGTTGAAAAGATTGCCGGCCTTTTTGAACATATGGATAGCATTACCCGTCTGCTGGGTTTTTCAATGAAAGGCAGGCGGTTTAGCGTGGAAAGTGCCGGCAGCGTGGTCGAGAATGCCGGCACCATCATGGCTGTCAAGGATGAATTTCTGAATGAAAACATGGGGGATATATCCGCTGTTCAGTTTACGCAAATTAAAGAACTGTTGAAAGTCCATAAGATATATAACATTGGATTGGCACGCCATAACAAGCTCCTGGGCAATGTCACCATCCTGACCCTTAACAAAAGCATTATAAAATTCAAGCATATCATCGAAACATTCCTCCACCAGGTATCAGTAGTTTTGCACAGAAGTATGCTCGAATTTGAGCTTGTTAAGGCAAAAGAAAAGGCTGAAGAATCTGATAAATTGAAAACAGCTTTCCTGGCCAACATGTCGCATGAGATCAGGACTCCTATGAACGGTATTCTGGGTTTTGCCGAAATGCTGAATGATGACAGTCTTGCACCGGCAAACCGCAAAAAATATCTTGAGATCATCAACAGCAATGGCAAAATGCTGATCAATCTGATCGATGATATTATTGATTTCGCCAAGATTGAGGCAGGCCAGATCAACATCATCATGGATGATTTTTCATTAAATAACCTGCTGGCACAGGTCCATTCAATGTTTTTTACGGAAAGCCTCCGCAAGGAAAAATCAGATGTCAGGATCCGGATCCGGAAGGAGTTTGCCCATGATAATTCCTACATTCATTCCGATCCTAACCGCATCAGGCAAATTCTGGCCAACCTCATCGGGAATTCCATCAAGTTTACCCAATCGGGCTTCATTGAATTCGGTTACCGGCTTGATAAGCCGGATAAATTGCTGTTCTATGTCAAGGATACCGGTATCGGCATCCCGGAGGATAAACTAACCCTCATTTTTGAAAGGTTTATGCAGGCAGACAGTTCATCTACACGGAAATACGGTGGATCTGGACTGGGTCTGGCCATTTCGAAAGGACTTATCGAGTTACTGGGAGGTAAAATGTGGGCTGAATCGGAGGTAGACGTTGGCTCAACTTTCTATTTTACCATTCCTTACCTGCCCGCAGTTAAAAAGGAAGATGACATTGAGGAGAAGAAAAAAGTAAAAACCAGTTATTGCTGGGTAGGAAAAACTTTCCTTATTGCTGAAGATGATAAATTCAGCTACAAATTTCTGGAAGGTTTCCTGAGACAGACCCAGGCTGATGTCCTGCATGCTGCTGACGGGATAGAGGCGGTCAGGCTTTGCCAGGAAAACGATCATATAGACCTGATCCTTATGGATATTCAAATGCCTGAAATGAATGGACTTGAAGCAACCGAAGCCATTAAGAAATTTAATAAATCCATTCCGGTTATCGCTCAGACTGCCAATGCAATTGTTGAAGAACGACAAAAATGCCTGAATGCTGGATGTGATGATTTTATTTCAAAGCCAATAAATATCAATGAGTTATATGCCAAAATTGACAAATGGCTGTCCGTAAAGCATTCATGATGGATTTTTATTTTACCGCAAACCATGGTTGCCATCACCTCTATCCTCCTTATTACCTTATTGTTGTATGTTATTTTGATCGGCCGCTATGCCTGGAATTGGAAAAACTTTCCTGAATATATCCCCGGCAATAAAAAGCCTGACTTACGTTTTTCGGTCATCATCCCATTCCGCAATGAAGAATCGCAGCTCCCGGGTATACTAAATGATTTGTCAATGCAGGATTATCCTGCAACAATAACCGAAATCATACTGGTTGATGATCACTCCCATGATGATTCGGTAGTGATTGTTCAGGAATATTGCAGCTGTTACGCTCATTTCAGACTGGTTCAGCTTCCCGATGGAAAAAGCGGAAAAAAAGAAGCGCTTGATACCGGTATACAAACCGCAAGTCATGATTATATCCTGACCGCGGATGCCGATTGCAGGGCTGGCAAACAATGGTTGTCGGCAATGGCCTCCTTTTGTCATGATCTTTCGCCGGCCATGGTCATCGGACTGGTTGTCACGGAGGCCTCCGACAGCGGATTTCTCGGTTATTTTCAGCAGCTTGAATCGATCAGCCTGGCCGGTGCCGGAGCAGCCTCTGCCATAGGAGGGAAGCCCATATACTGCAGCGGGGCAAATTTATGCTACCGGAAAGAAGTCTATTCCGGTATTCATGACCCGATGAGAAAATCCATCGCTTCGGGGGATGATACTTTTTTGCTGCTTCAGATGAAAACCCGTTTCCGCAGGGACATCATGGTGCTGAAATCGAGACAGGCCCTGGTAACCACCCAAGGGGAAAAGCAATTGGCAGGCTTTTTGAAACAGCGGTCGAGGTGGATCTCAAAAAGTGCCCATTACCGCGATTGGGAGATCGTATATGCGGCCTGGGTGGTGATGCTGGCAAACCTGGCTGTGATGGCAGAGGCGGTTTTATGGATTGCCGGCCATCGGCCCTGGTTATTTGCGGCCATGCTGCTGACAAAACTACTGCTGGACGGATATTTTATTTTCTCTTTATCAGCTTATTTTGAAATTAAGCTCAGGCCCTTGGCTTATATTGTTTCGGGGATCATCTATCCTTTTTATTTGTTGATTGCTGTTTCCGGCGCTTTCCTTGCACCGGTATACTGGAAGGGGAGAAAACGATGACCCCTGGCCCCAGTCAGGGGAACAGCCATGTCAACATCAATTGCCCATTTCCGATATGAATTTGATCCGCATCAGTCTGATTTCCTCTTCTGTGTAATTGTCCTCGCCGAGTTCCTTCAGGGCTGCCTCCAGCGATTCGGTCTCCGCTTCTTCACGGAAATAGTCAAAGATCTCTTGCTGGTGCTCCTCATCGAGGATGCAGTTGATATAATAATCCAGGTTCAGGCGGGTACCGGAATTAACGATGGCCTCAATCTCATCCAGCAGGTTGCCCATTTCCAAATTTTTAGCTGAGGCAATATCTTCAAGATCCATTTTGCGGTCGATGCTTTGTATGATATAAACCTTCAGGCCGCTTTTATTGACAACCGATTTGACCACCATATCCTGGGGCCTGATGATCTCTTTCTCGTCGACATAGGTTTTGATAAGCTCCACAAATTCTTTACCGTAGCGCTTTGCCTTTCCTGCCCCAACGCCGGTTATGTTCTGAAGCTCTTCGGTGGTAATGGGGTATTGTATAGCCATATCTTCCAGGGAAGGATCCTGGAAAATGACGAAGGGCGGAAGATTGAGCTGTTTCGATATTTTCTTGCGCAGGTTTTTCAGGATGTTGAACAATTCTTCATCCACGGCGCCGGTTCTTTCAGGTCCGGCAAGGCTTTCATCCTCCTCATCCGTATCTGAATAATCATGGTCTTCGGATAATTGAATGGAATAGGGATTCTGCATGTATTCCGTTCCTTTCGGATCTACCTTAAGCAATCCGTAGTTCTCAATGTCCTTTTGTATCAGTCGCGCTACCAATGCCTGGCGGATCACCATATTCCAGAATTTTTCATCCTTGTCTTTTCCGGCCCCGAAAACATCCAGCAGATGATGATTGTATGATTTGATCGCACTGGTCTTGTTGCCGGCCAGTATGCTGGCAATATGATCGGCTTTAAATTTCTCCTTGGCTGCGATGATGGTTTCCAGCACTTTGATAACATAATCCATCCCTTCGAAATTTGTTTTTGGATGCAGGCAGTTATCACAATTATCGCATGAACCCTTCATCTCTTCACCAAAATAATTCAGCAGCATTTTAGGCCGGCAAACCGATGATTCGGTGTAGGCCACTGTTTCAAGCAGCAATTGCTTCCCGATTTCCTGTTCGGCAATGGGTTTGCCCTGCATAAATTTCTCCAGTTTCTGGATATCCTTATAACTGTAAAAAGCAATGCATTTTCCCTCGCCGCCGTCACGTCCTGCCCGTCCTGTTTCCTGGTAGTATCCTTCAAGACTTTTGGGAATATCGTAATGAATGACAAAGCGTACGTCGGGTTTGTCAATTCCCATGCCGAATGCAATGGTGGCGACAATAACGTCCACTTCTTCGAGCAGAAATTTGTCCTGGTTGGTGCTTCTGGTGGTTGAATCGAGACCCGCATGGTAAGGCAGGACTTTAATGCCGTTAACCTTCAGCGTTTCAGCAAGCTCTTCTACTTTTTTCCGGCTCAGGCAATAGATAATTCCTGATTTACCATGATTGTTCCTGATATATTTGATAATTTCCTTGGTGACGTTCTTTTTGGGCCTGACCTCATAATAAAGATTGGATCTCCGGAAAGATGACTTAAACACATTGGCATCGAGCATACCCAGGTTTTTCTGGATGTCGTGCTGCACTTTCGGTGTGGCCGTTGCGGTCAGGGCGATGGTGGGAGCATTTCCGATTTCATTGATGATGGGCCTGATACGGCGGTATTCCGGCCTGAAATCATGTCCCCATTCCGAAATACAATGGGCTTCATCTATGGCATAGAAGGAGATCGTAACCTGCTTGAGGAACTGAATATTATCTTCCTTGGTAAGCGATTCCGGCGCAATATAGAGCAATTTTGTCCTTCCGTTCAGAATATCATTCTTGACCTTGGTTATGGCAGCCTTATTCAATGAGGAATTCAGGAAATGAGCCACGCCGTCATCTTCACTGAAACTGCGCATGGAATCAACCTGGTTTTTCATCAGGGCGATCAGGGGAGAGATCACGATGGCAGTACCTTTCAGAATAAGGGCCGGCAATTGATAACAGAGTGACTTGCCTCCGCCGGTTGGCATTAATACGAAGGTATCATTGCCCGCCATCACATTACGGATAATTAGTTCCTGATTTCCTTTAAAACTGGTGAACCCAAAATGCCGCTTCAACACTTCCTTTAAAGAAATCTCAGCTCCAACACTCATTTCTGGCGTATTTTTCAAATTAGGCTTAGGTGATATAAAAACAATAAACGGTTAACAATGATCTCTTATCTGATCCTTTAGACTCTATTTATAAATTAGTTATAATCAAGCAGAAAGGCTATTTCAAAGTCCCGGATGATCTTGATTATTCAGAATAATCAATACATTTGTAAACTAAATTAATAAATATTTTACTAATTGACCAGTTATAAAGCGCTATTTTTAGGAGTTGATTTGTATCGTTGTTCATAACAGTTTTTACCCATGGCGGATAAACAGAAAGTTGAAATGACTTTTCTTGAGCACCTGGAGGAGTTGAGATGGCATATAATACGTTCAGCCGTTGTAATTGTTATTTTTGCCGTGCTGGCCTTTATATACAAGCAGATAGTATTTGATATGATCATTTTAGGGCCCGGCCAGGGTGATTTTATCACCATCAAATTGCTTTGCCGGCTGGGTCATGCGATGAATATACCGAGATTGTGCTTCAATACCCAGCCCATATTGCTTCAGAGCATAGAAATGGCGGGTCAGTTCACCACCCATATCAAGATATCCATCATAGCAGGGCTGATTGTTGCATCCCCTTATGTTTTTTATGAGTTTTGGAAATTTGTCAGGCCCGCACTCTACACCAAAGAGCGCAAAGCGGCAAGGGGAGCCGTGCTGGCTGTATCGTTATTATTCTTTACCGGTGTAATGTTTGGTTATCTGGTCATTTGTCCCCTCACCGTTAATTTCCTGATGAATTACAGGGTAAGCGATATGGCGCAGAACAATATCAAGCTGATGTCATACGTTTCTACGGTTACCGGAATAGGAATGGCCACCGGGGTTGTGTTTGAACTTCCGGCGGTTATGTATTTCCTGACCAGGATCGGGTTGGTGACCCCTGACTTTTTAAAGAAATACAGAAAACATGCCATTGTTGTAGTCCTCATACTGGCTGCTATTATCACGCCTTCTCCCGATGTCTTCAGTCAGTTATTGGTTGCCGTGCCCCTGTTTTTCCTTTACGAGATCAGCATCCTGGTTTCCAAGCGGGTATACCTGAAAGAGAATGAGCGTTTGTCGGGATAATACTATATTGAATTTAAAATGAATCTTCATGATCCTCAGAACAGATAATCTGGTTAAAAGATACCGGTCACGTACGGTGGTTAAGAATGTTTCCATTCAGGTTGAGCAGGGCGAGATCGTTGGACTGCTGGGGCCCAATGGTGCCGGTAAGACAACCTCTTTTTATATGATCGTTGGACTGATTGCACCCAATGAGGGGGAGATCTACCTGGAAAAAGAAAATATCACCCATGAACCGGTATACCGGAGAGCACAAAAAGGCATTGGTTACCTGTCTCAGGAAGCCTCTGTTTTTCGCAGGCTCAGCGTGGAAGATAACCTCAGGGCGATCCTTGAAATGACCGATTTGCCCAAAGAAGAACAACGGTTCAGGGTGGAATCGCTGATCAACGAATTCGGATTGCAGAAAATAAGGAAAAGCCTGGGAATACAATTATCCGGAGGAGAAAGGAGGCGCACTGAGATTGCCCGGGCCCTGGCGCTGAAACCCAGCTTTATCCTGCTCGATGAGCCTTTTGCCGGTGTTGATCCCATTGCTGTTGAGGATATCCAGTCCATTGTTTCCAGCCTGAAGGATAAGAATATCGGCATATTGATAACCGACCACAACGTTCATGAAACCTTATCCATTACCGACCGGGCATACCTGCTGTTTGAGGGGGAGATACTCAAGCAGGGTACATCGCAGGAACTGGCCGAAGACGAGCAGGTAAGAAGGGTATACCTGGGGAAGAATTTTGAGCTGAGATAGAAAGAAAAGTAACAGGTAATCAGTAATCGGTAAGCAGTGAAAAACGAAAAGTGAAAAGTGAAAAGTGAACTTTTCGGCTATTGGCCATCTGCTAATGGCTAAAAGACAAAAGCTGACAGCCAGACTTCCAGACTGCATGACTGCATGACCTGCCTGCCAAAGCATAGTCCTGCGCGCGGCAGGCAGGCTGCATGACTTCCTTGCTGAGGCTTTCTTCACTTCACCTCATACGCCATCACCCTGTTATCACTGAAGGTGGGGACCAGCAAAAGCTTTAACGAAGGGACATATTCGATATCAGCGGCATTTACCTTTTCTGCCGTTGTATCCAGCCATTTCGTTCTGGGATTTTTGGGGTGTACCAGCTGCACATTCCCCAGCCAGTCGGATATGATATAACCTCCCTTATCATCGGGCACTATCCCGTCAATTCCGCCTGTATTCAGAATATAATCCTTGATCTCCCTTGATTTAAGGTTAATACTTACGATCTTGTCGCGCAGGCCTACAAGCAGGCTATTACCACTGGCATACAAGCCGTTGGGCTGATTCAGCAGTTCGGATTTTACCAGGAGTTCAGGAGCGGAGCCTTTGATGCGGTAAACAGCATTATCATTCATATCGGATACATAAACAATGCCGTCTTTGTCGACGGTGATATCATTGAGGAATTTTGCCCCGGCAATGGGAAAATGCTGTATGATCTTCTGCTGGATGATGTCAATTTTAACGACCTGATCAATATCTGCAACATACAGGAAATTTCCTGTAACACCCATTCCCTTGGGGGCACTCAATCCTTTGCACCATTCAAGCTGCAGTATCTCACCCTCCGGTGAAAGGGTGGAGATAAAACCGTTGTTGTCTTTGTCAGACGGACCACCAGCCACATTGGAAACATACAATACATTCCTTTGCTGATCATAGCAAACCGACTCCGGCGTTTTCAGCTCGGCGACGGTCTGCCATTTTTTTGCGAGGTTACCTGACATGAATGAAGTCTGGGCTGCAATGGCCAGCGGAAGGCAGATCAGGGATAGCATAATGATTCGTTTCATGAGGGTTAATTAGAATCGTCAAAAATACATCATTTCATTATACCATTCAAGCTTATGCCATAATTCATTCCCTTGCACGCCTTGCGAACCGGAGCATGCGGGGGCGAGGATGTGTAACACGGGAAGCCAGGCTGTCTCAGGGTCCCGGCATTAAGGCTGATCCAGTTTTTTGTTCACGGAAAAAATGATAACTTTGCGCCGTTTATTTCCGGGGTAACCATTTGAATTTATGCGGATGTGGCGTAATTGGTAGCCGCGCAAGACTTAGGATCTTGTGCCGTAAGGCGTGGGGGTTCGAGTCCCTTCATCCGCACGAAGTTTGGATGGCAATATAAACGGCGGTGGATATTGCTGATTTTCGAAAAAAAGCCAAAGGGACGAGAAGTTTACCCCGATGATGCAGTTCTGCGAAATCTGGAAGATGAGTTAGAACTGCACGATCGGGGAGTC
>CAYWCR010000092.1:0-15385 GCA_964456825.1 uncultured Bacteroidales bacterium | reverse complement strand
CCGGCTTTATCATCCCAGGCAAAAATGCCCTTTGCTTCTGATCCCGATTGTGTTGAATATTCAAATAGAACGTATCGGTCATTCATTATTTTTTTGAAAGTCCCGGTGCCTTTGTCAGTACCCGGCTCGCTAAAGTCACTTTTGGGGATTTTATAATCCAGGTCCCAGGTTCCCAGCAGAAATTGGAATTTATTCATAGCATTGGTGCTCATACTATAGTATTGTATTTACTGATCTGTCGTGCTATTATAAAGTCAGCCAGTTAGCGGTTTAGCCTTTTAGGTGTTTAGGTAAGGGCTGCAGACTATTGAAAACTGGCTACAGACTAAAGACTTCAAGCTGTAAAGAAGTCCTGCAGCCTGCCTGACGGCAGGCAGGTCTCACAGTCTTCCTTCTTTTATCTTGACTCGTACCTTGTCCCTGTCTTGATTCTTGTCTTTTGACTCTTGGTTCTATTAGAGTCATCAATTTTTAAAAAACCTGCTGACAGCAATGCACTGATCATTCAGTTCGAATTTCATGATATACACTCCCGGTTCGAAATCCGATATATCGGCCACCAGGGTATGATGACTGCCGGGATGAAGGATCCGCAGCTGTCTTCCCTGAAGGTCATAGATCTTAAGGATGCCTCCGTTGTATGGGTTGTCCTTTATCTGAATATTGACCTGCCGGTCAGCCGGGTTGGGGTAGACTGAAAAAACACCATTATCCACTGTGGCAGGAGGGATTGCTGAGGATGCCAGCGTTTCATCGGGGCCCATCCCTTCCGGTGTGTAGCTGGTCGCCGGATCTTCCGTTAATAATATTTTATCAATCCTGAATCCGTTTTCCCGGATATAGATATTCAAATCATGCACACCAGCGGAGGGAATATCAACGCTGGCCTGTCCTGCCGTGCTTCGGTAATAAATCCAGCCCCAGGTTCCGTTATCGAAAGTAGTCATGTGGAATGTCAGGAATAATGATGAATCTGTAATCACACCATCGACACCGGCGTGGTATGAATCGTCGCCGCCGCCCGTCCTGCTGGCCCGGGCCCAGATATAATGCTGTCCTGCTTTTATGAACTTAATTTTATACGTCATAACGGCTGACCCGGCAAGGACAGTTTCTATGGTAGTGAAAGGGCCTCCCGTGACCGCCATCATGGCTCCCTGACCTGAAAAATCAACCGGCGAATCGGTCGCCATCCAGGCAACATCTCCAACGGGGGTATTGGAACTGAAATTCTCGGCTTCCATGACAACCAGTTTATGGGGATCATCAGTCTGTTCAAATTTATAATCCTGAGAAAATGAAAACTGGGTGCATAAAGCAAAAACGCCTGCAAAAAAACAATGCTTCAGACCAGAAGTCTGAATGAATTTGTATGATACTGCATTTGTCATGACTGATAGGGTTTTAAATTTGTTATTTTGTTTTCATTATGCTTTCTTTTCCTGTTACGGCTCCATATTTATCTTTAATTAATATAAAATATAATCCATTGCTTACATCCGACCCGTCAGCAGCAGATCCATCCCAGGTGGTCCTGTTCCTGGTATTGGGTATCACGGCCTTTTTCATACTCGTCACCAGCTGTCCTGCAGCATTGTATATTTCAATTAAAACATCATTTTGAATGCCATTATGAAACTCTATGTTGACCTTGTCAGAAAAAGGATTCGGATAAACAAGCATATCCGTTACCAGGTCAGCAAACGAATGGATCCCGGATGGCATATAAGGCAAGGTAGGTATCTTGTTGAAACGGTACAGGCTGTCAATTTCACCTGCCGTGAGAACATGCCTGCAAATTACCAGTTCATCTATTTCTCCGAAGTAAGGCGTATTCATAAAATCGGAGTTTCCGAGCACCAGGGGAAGATCGCAGGCAACACCGGTGGTATTGTCATTCACCTGGGTATTCATCATGCCGTTTTTATACAGCCATAGCTTTTTCTTGTATGCATCCCTGATGATCACCACATGCACCCATTCACCCGTAACAAAACTTGAGGTGGATGAGGCAAGTTCCGTTTTTTTATTGTTATCATCAACGGCAAACCTGAAAATCCCGTCGCGCATTTCAAGGCCAAACCATTTCCCGTTTCGCTCTGTCCCTTCAACGGCATTATTGGCTCCTTTGTGCAACAGGTAAGTGCTTTCGTTGGTGATAGATCCCAGTCGCATCCATAACGATATGGAAAACGGGTCATAATCAAAGGAAAGCTCAGGTTGGTGAGGGATTTCAATATGCCCTGTTGTATTGGAATTGCTGAAATCAATGGCCCCGCCGAATACCCCTTCCGGACGCAATAGCTGATCTATATTTTTTAATGTGCCATCATTGCCATTTCCGGTTGAATCATAAATCACATTTCCGCCCGTCTCATCAAAAGGCCAGTATCCTAAAAGTTCAGGCAATGCGGCATGAAGGGTCGTGAATCTCCTGACATCGCCGGTGGTGGTGCCAAGGCCGTTCCGGGCATCTATTCTCCAGTATAGCGTACTTCCGAAATCCAGTGTACTGGTCGTATAACTGGTTGTTGTGGTCCCGGCCAGCTTTAATTCCGGTGCAGTTTCACTGGTTCCTGTGTACACATCATAGGTAAGCGTATAATTGCCCGGATCCCAGCGAAGCGTTACACCGGTAACCGGCATATCCACAGCGTTATCTTCGGGGAAAACAGGGATTGCCTTGCCGGGCAATGCTCCTGCCCTGAAGGTGGTAATGCCTCCGGAAAGGGCATAATGCGATGCCGTGGTATCATTGAAGGATATGATCCGGTAATAATAAGTGGTTTCAGGGGTCAATCCCGTGTCAGCATACCGGGTGCTGTTAGGGGCCAGTGTATCAATAACCGTGAAGGCTATGCTGTCTTCCGACCTTTCAATAACAAAGCCGTTCTCATCACCATTCAGATCATACCATGAGATCTTTACCGTATCTTCCGCCACAGCCCGGGCATCAAAGAATCCAGGTTTGGGAAAGCCGGGATTAAATGATATTATGCCATTGATATAATCTTCGAGGTTTGTATAACCGTTTCCGTTCTGATCATCATTCCGGTCAGCATCGTTGTTAGCATCCAGGCCTGCATTGGTTTCATAATCGTCCGGCATGCCGTCATGATCCGAGTCAACGGGCGCGGGCAGGCTGGTTAATTTCGGAAAACCTCCTGCATCGCTCTGACGGTTCAGGATAAATCCAGTGCTGTCAATCAGGTTCCTGATCGCACGGTTGTCAGCGTCATCTCTTTTCGGGAATGATGCACCCCCATGTTGAACTATCTCTGCATATGCATCCAGGGCGGACTGTTCCGGCATGGGAACCGGAACGGTAAAGGGCACATCATAACGGATCGGCACGCCACCGTTAAGGGGATCCACGCCCAGCCAGTTGTCGGCAGTTACAGCAGGAAATCCGGCAACGTAATTGCCGGTGATATACATTCTTTTGGTCGGTTCACCCTGAACGATCCTGTCTTTTATACCTCCGGCGGTAGCGGGGCCTGCCTTGTAGTAATTATTCACCAGGTTCACCCTTCCGGTGGGGCTGGTGTAGGCACTGTTGTATCCCCAGTTATAGATAACGTTATTGCGCGAGTCGGTGATATCTTCGTCATAGGTATAGGCGTATTTCGGATGGCGCGTGTTATTGGTGTGGATCAGGTTATGGTGATAAGTGGTATATCCGCCCCACAGGCCACCCATGGAATGGCCGTTCATATTCAGGCCTTCCCCGATGATACAGTACTGAACGGTAATATTTTGATTGCCATACGCCGTGAAACATTCGTCAACACCCCAGCTCATCGTGCAGTGGTCCAGGATGACCTGGGTCCTGTCGTTGATATCCAGCGCATCCGATGACAATTTATACCGGTCACCCAGCCTGAACCTTAGGTAACGGACAATCACATTGTCACCGCCAATCTTGGTAGGGTAATCCCTCACGCAGACACCATCACCCGGTGCTGTCTGGCCTGCTATGGTTATATTTCCCATGATAACAAGCTGTGAATGCAGTTCGATGTCACCTGATATCCTGAACACCACGGTTCTTCCGGGCTGGCTCACGGCGTCACGCAATGAACCCGGACCGGAATCCAGCAGGTTGGTCACTTCATATACAGATCCGCCGCGTCCTCCTGAGGTATACTTGCCATATCCCCCGGCTCCCGGGAAGGCGGGCTGTTGTGCGGAAACTACTCCCATGCCAAGGGCAGTAAATAAAAGAGTACCGGCCAGCAGGCCGGAATATCTGGTAAAACCCCGGGTATTAGTTATAGAAAGAACCATTATATTAGCTTTAAGTTATGATTTTGGGATAAAACAAGCTAAATATATTAATTTATTCTTTTTAATGAATTGCTTTTAATAATAAAACGCTTATATTATTGGCATCTATTATGATTAGAAATTAATCATTCAACCATCATGAAAAAACAAATTGCCTGTTGCGGCTTGGATTGCGATACCTGTGATGCAAGGATTGCAACCCTGTCAAACAATGATGAACTCAGAAAAAAAACGGCTGAAAGCTGGCAAAAAACTTACAATGCTCCGGGGATCTCTATGGAATCCATTAATTGCACCGGATGCCGGATGGAAGGTGTCAAATTCTCCCATTGCGAAGCCTGCGAGATCAGAAATTGTGTTCGGAAAAAAGGATATGACACCTGCGGTGACTGCGATGAAATGGGAACCTGTGCCATCGTTGCCATGGTCCACAAATACGTGCCGCAAGCCATTGAGAACCTTAAGAACTGAAATAGGACCCTGACACCCTGCGAGGGTGTGCATTTATTTAGCCGGCTCCGCCGGCTGAATGTTTTGCATATTTTCCGCTTTCCACCGCATGGCATTGTATATCCTGGTCTTGCCGCTCGGATGATCAAAGAATAGGATCTCCTCCCAATGTCCGGGGCTGATCTTTCGATATTCTGATAACTTCAGGATGACCGAGGCAAAGGCATCCGGTTCCCGGGCGGTATTAAGTCCGAAATAATCTGCTTCCAGTTCCTTATTTCGGGTGATATTGTTCTGCACGGGCGTTGAAATAAAAATAAACAAGGAGAAGAGAACCATAATCAACGGAAATCCGCCAATATCCTCCATGCCGCTTATTCTCCATCGTGCACCCCACCGGGCAAGTGATTTCTTCGCAGCCCAGTTTACCAATATGAATCCTATGAAAATAAGCAAACCCAGGGTGAGGATCAATACAAATATATGATTCATTACGTAATGCCCGATCTCATGAGCCATCACCGATTTGATCTCAGCCGGCGAGCAACGGTTCAGCAGGTTATCGTTTAACGATATCCTTACGGTGCTTCCTATTCCGCTTACGTTGGCGCTAACACGGGAACTTTGTTTTGACGCATTGAACATATATACGTTATCGGCCGGTACACCATTCGCCCTTGCCAGGGAAAGTATCTGCTCCTTGACCGGACCATCCTCAAGAGGGGTATATTGATTAAATAGGGGGGAAATAAAAACCGGAGTGACAAAAACGATCAGGATCAGAAAGACAATTCCGATGCCGGCTCCCCACTTCCACCAGTTTTCCTTTGTTTTACGAATGGCAATGTAAAGCAGCATGATGAAAAGGCTACCCAGTACCAGTTGCAATGAAAGACTGATCATTTCTTCCTGTAACCATCCTCCAAAACCAAGGTTCGATAAATCATAGGCATGTTCGCGAAAGAATCCCTGGTATAGGGTTAGCGGGAAAAAGAGCAGGTAGGCAAAAAGAAAGTAAAAGGCCACATAAATCAGGTTTTGTATGTTTTTCCTTCGGGCTTTCAGGGCAATTTTCCTGATCCACCCCGATAATCCCAGGAACAGAAAGATCCAGGCTACGATAATTTCATAGGCAATATTCACCAGCATAAGCCAGTAACCTCCTTCAAAATACGCATCTGATCTTTCTTTCTTTTCAGCGTCCATTTGATCAATGTATTGCTGTGTGGCGATGGCAGGATCAAAACGGGCAGGCAAAGTTTTTACCGTATCAGCTGGACTGCAGGCCGCATGCTGCGGGTTAAAACCGGCAATAATAAGCAACAGTACGGAGATGAGCAATATTTTTACTTTCATGGCATGAACAATTGATTCGTTAAATATAAAGGAATTGTACTTGCCGTCAAAGGATTTGCGTGTGATTGTGGGGTAGGGAAACATGCATAAGGAAAGCCGGCATGCATGGGAGAGCGCTGCAACGGAAAAATATTTTGCCCATCCATAATCTTTTCAAAACATTCCGTAAGTTTGATTGCTGAATTTTAATCATTACCAGAAATGCATCAAAACACATTCTTTCAAAAATTATACCTGGGTTGTGTTCTCCTGCTTTTTAACGCTGGTAAACAGGAGGCATTCTGCCAGGTACCTGAAAAGGGGACCGTTGTTTCCGTTTACCAGAACCTTGCCCGTGATATTTTCAAAGAGCTGATTGAGATCAACACAACCTCCGGTTATGGCACAACCCGTGCTGCCCAGGCCATGGCTGAAAGGCTTGAAACAGCAGGTTTCCCTGCCCGGGATATTAAGGTAATCGGTGCTGATGCCGATCATAAAAATCTTGTAGTTCGATACCATGGCAAAGGTAAGCAGCGTCCGGTACTTTTCATTTGCCACCTCGACGTGGTGGAAGCCTTCCCCCGGGACTGGTCTGTCGATCCTTTCACATTCCTGGAAAAGGATGGTTATTACTATGGGCGCGGGACAACGGATATAAAAAGCGAAGCCGCTGATCTTATCACCAACCTGATAAGGCTAAGAAAAGAAGGATATAATCCCGACCGTGATATCATTATAGCCCTCACAGCAGACGAAGAAGGAGGCAATGCCAACGGGGTAGACTGGTTGTTGAGAAATCACAGGGAATTGATTGAAGCGGATTTCTGCATTAATCCCGACGGGGGCGGAGGAGACCTGAAGGATGGCAAGCCGGTCAAAATGGCTATTCAGACCAGTGAAAAGATTTATGTCTCCTTTGAGCTTGAAGCCAGCAATAAAGGAGGTCACAGTTCAGTGCCTTCAAGGGATAATGCCATTTACCGGCTTGCTGCAGGACTTACCCGAATTGCCGACTATGACTTCCCCGTGCGGCTCAATGAGACAACCGGGATTATTCTCGAAAAAAGTGCTGCCGTGGAAACAGGACAGGTCAGAGAAGACCTGCTGGCGATCCTCAGCAACCCTTCCGACATGAGGGCAGCAAGGCATCTGGCGGATTCATCGCCCTATTACAATGCCATGATGCGCACTACCTGTGTTGCAACCATGGTGAATGCCGGGCATGCGGAGAATGCACTGCCACAAAGCGCCCGGTCCATCGTCAATTGCAGAATGCTCCCGGATGACAACGTGGAAAATATTTTGACCACACTGAAAAAGGTTATCGGCGATACTGGAATATCGGTTACCTGTACCTATGCATCTTTTCTTGCTCCCTTATCGCTCCTCAGGGAGGAGGTGACCCTGTCTGTTGAACGCATTTCGGAAAGCCTGTGGCCCGGAGTCAAGGTCATGCCGGTGATGTTAACCGGAGCAACCGACGGCAGGTATCTTCGTCGGGCAGGAATTCCTGTCTATGGCATCTCGGGCATGTTTGGCGATCCTGAGGATATTCGTGCCCACGGGAAGGATGAAAGGATCGGAGTAAAAGAGTTCCATGACGGTGTGGAATTCATGTACCGGTTTATCAAGGATCTTACTTCAGAAAAATAGTGAAAAAGTTCTATCTTTAAACCTCAAATCAGCCTGATTGTTATAAACCACCACACCAATGCCAGTTATAGAAATAAATGGCCTTACCAAGTATTACGGTAAAACCAGGGGGATTGAAGATGTAAACCTGGAGATCAGTGAAGGAGAGATCTTCGGCTTCATCGGTCCCAATGGCGCCGGCAAGTCGACCACCATAAGGATATTATTGAACCTGATATTTCCAACCAGCGGAAGTGCCAGGATCATGGGAATGGATGTCATCCGCGATACCCAAAAGATCAAGAGACAGGTCGGTTATATCCCTTCTGATGCCAGCCTGTATGCTGACATGGATGTTCACGAATTCCTGAGCTATTGCCTGCGTTTCTATCAGCGGCAGGATAACGATCGCAGGATAGAGGAACTCTCGGCATTATTTGAGCTTGAGCTGAAAAGGAAAATGGATGAGTTATCCATGGGTAACCGCAGGAAAGTTTCCATCGTGCAAAGCCTGTTGCACAGACCTAAGCTTCTAATCCTGGACGAGCCAACCACGGGGCTGGATCCGCTGATGCAGTCAAAATTCTTCGATTTGCTGCGTCAGGAGAATCAGAAAGGGATGACCGTATTCTTTTCTTCCCATGTACTCAGTGAAGTTCAGTTGCTTTGCAAACGGGTGGCCATCATCAGAGAAGGCAGAATCGTTCAGGTTGAAGACATTGAAACCCTGAGGAAGAAACAGCTGAAAAAGGTATTTATCGAATCTGAGGCAGCGCTGAAGGAAGAAATACTGCGCCTTCATGGTGTCGAAGGATTAACAGCCGGCCCGGGCAGCATGACATCTTTTATATATTCGGGTGAAATCAATAACCTGATTGGAATGCTGGCCGGCAGGAAAATCGTTAACCTGAGGATCGAGGAACCGTCACTGGAAGAAATATTCATGCATTATTACCAATAAAGCGGGACATCGCCAATGAGCAGGAATTTGTTTTTCAAGGAAATGAAAAGAAACACCATCAGCCTTTTACTGTGGATGTTTGCCATTGCACTGCTGGTATCGATGACCATGCTGGTATATCCTGTCTTTGTCGAAAATCAGTCGAAGGTACTGGGGATGATGAGTATTTTACCAAAAGGTGCGCTGCAATTCAAGGGCATATCGAATTTCACCGACATGCTTTCGGTGCTGGGATTTTATTCTGTCAACAACATCATTTACATGATGGTGCTTGGCAGCATTTTTGCCATCGTGCTTGGATCCAATATACTGCTGAAGGAGGAATACAACAAGACTGCGGAATACCTGCTGACAAGGCCGCTTACCCGCAGCAACATATTTTTCAGCAAGCTGTCTGTTCTTTTGCTCCAGATATTGCTGTTGAATACAGCCGCCACCCTGGCTGGTTTCGTGGGTATTGAAGTGGTGAAGGACGGGCCTTTCAGTATCAGGGCATTTTTAATACTATCCCTGTATACCTTGTTGTTGAATCTTTTATTCGGAACCATCGGTCTCTTTATGTCAACCCTGGTGAAAAGGCCGAAGCCTGTCACCACTTTCGGCATCGGACTGGTGCTGGTCCTTTATTTTATCTTTACCCTATCAAAGATTACGGAAAGTATCTCAGCCATAGGGTATTTGAGCCCCTTTAAATTTGTTAAGGCAGAAGCCTTCCTTCCGGATTACAGTCTCAGTTTCTGGCACCTGGCATATTTTATTGGCATTTCTCTTTTGCTGACAGGAATGTCTTACCGGTTATACAGCAGGAAGGATATTTACACGTAAATAATCAAGTCTGCATTATTCTTCCGGTTCGTCATCGACCGTTTCCATAAAAGCGTCGGGCAGTATGTTTTTTGTTTCAGCTGCAGGCAAGGCCTCCACGTCTTTCAACTGTTTCTTAATGGCTCGGGTTCTTTTTCCGACCACATCCTCAAGTTGTCCCAATCCGGTATGTATGTTTTTCTGAGCCTTTTGCAGCATCCCGCCAAAATTTTCAAATTCTGTCTTGACGGCTCCCAGCACTTTCCAAACCTCACTGCTTCTCTTTTGTATGGCCAGGGTCCTGAATCCCATTTGAAGGCTGTTTAACAAGGCGACCAGGGTGGTTGGCCCGGCTACAGTAATATTAAATTCTTCACGCAACTGGTCAACCAGCGTACTTCTCCGGATGACTTCAGCATAGATGCTCTCAAAAGGCAGGAACATAATGGCAAAGTCAGTTGTCTGCGGAGGGTTGATGTACTTATCGCGTATTTCTTTCGCCATCTTTTTTATGGTATTTTCCAGGTTTTTTATGGCGACTTCAATGTCATCGGGCACTGCATTTTCATATGCAATGACCAGTTGCTCATATTTATCCTTGGGAAATTTGGCATCGATAGGCAAGTATACGTAACTGTTTTCGTCCTCGCTGCGTCCGGGCAATTTAATGGCATATTCCACCGGTTCGCCGCTGCCGGGTTTGGTAATTACATTGGCTTCATATTGCGTTGGCGAAAGTATCTGTTCCAGGATCATGGCCAGCTGCACCTCTCCCACTCCACCCCGCAGTTTTACATTGCTGAGGACCTTTTTTAACCCCCCCACGTCAGCGGCAATGGTTTGCATTTCACCCAGGCCTTTCTGTACTTCGATCAATTGCTTGCCGACCGTCTCAAAACTCTGACCCAGTCTTTCACTCAGCGTTTTCTCAAGTTTTTCTTCCACGGTGATGCGGATGGATTCAAGCTTGGCCTCCGTATTTTTAATAAGCTCGTTCTGTTTGATCTCCAGTTGCCCGAATTTTTCTTTCTGAAGTTCATTGAACGACATTACATTCTTGTCGAAAGTTTCCTGGAATCCCTTGAACGCATTGATCAACGCCTCACGCATGAGGTTATTGTCCCTGGAAGCCTGTTCGTTAAGGTCTTTCAGGTTGGAGGAAAGCTCTTCCCGGTTGTCTTTGCTGAGTTTAGCATTCTCCTCGCGGTTTATCCGGAAATCTTCCCGGAGACTGGTTTCAATTTTTGCCAATATAGCCTGCAGTTCTGCAACCTTTTGCTGAAGCTGCATTAATTCACCGCTCTCTTTGGGCCGGAATATAATAATGAGGATGATGGCAATCAGCACTAATGCACCTAATGCGTATAGTATTGCAGTTTCCATAGTATTACATCTTCCTGAATTAACATTTCATTACGCTGCTGACAAAAATATGGAATTTAATCTTAGCCTTTGATCCCGATCAGAAATTTAGTTTGAACTACAACCGAATGGTTCATTGTACCTGAAAAAAATGATATCTTTACCTATCATACGATTATAAACCATGAAAGCATCATTCAGTCTTATTTTTCTTCTGATCATCTGCAGCGCTTTTGCCCAGGACAAAGGCACCAATGATAGGGTACTGATCCCGGGCGGAAGTTTTGTCATGGGAAAGACCGTTCCGGGAGGGGCTGACTTCAGTCCGGCTCACACGGTGACCCTGGACTCATTTTACATGGATGTCCACGAAGTCACCAATGCTGACTATAAGCAATTTTGCCAGGCCACCGGTTATAAATATCCGGAATTCTGGAATACTGAAGCATTCAGGAGTGGTGACAACTATCCGCATCATCCGGTGATCGGCATAAGCTGGTCGGATGCCAATAAGTATGCGGCATGGGCCGGAAAGCGTCTGCCTACCGAGGCTGAATGGGAATATGCCGCAAGAGGCGGACTGGAGGGGAAGGAATATCCAAACGGTGATACGCTGGGAAGGGTGGAAGAAAAGAAATCTCTTAATCCATGGGTGAACGGCATTGTTCAGGTTACCCTTTTCAAGGCCAATGGCTATGGATTATATGATATGGACGGGAACGTCTGGGAATGGGTTTCCGATGGTTTCGATGAGCATTATTATGAAGCAAGTCCGGCGTACAACCCCAAGGGTCCGGTAAACAAGTTCAATAAGGTGATCCG
This sequence comes from uncultured Bacteroidales bacterium, assembly GCA_964456825.1. Taxonomy (GTDB): domain Bacteria; phylum Bacteroidota; class Bacteroidia; order Bacteroidales; family UBA10428; genus UBA5072. The sequence continues at coordinate 3,729 of CAYWCR010000092.1, read as the reverse complement.
CAGCGGAAGCTGGCATTCCGGAGGCATGTGCAAAAAAGTATATTACCGAAAAGGATTGCCGGCAAACTGGGTGGATTTCGCCGTAGGTTTCCGCTGCGTGAAAGACGCGGAAAAATAATACTTATAGCGTTGATTCAGGAACAGATGGGAAAGCAGAAAATTCATGTTGCCGTCATATTAATGGCATGCCTTATTGTTATGTCCGGTGCCATGGTTGACTGTTCATCAAAAACCGGCAGAGGAAGCAACGATAAGTATTTCCAGGTTACGCGGATCATTGATGGTGATACCTTTTATATCGATGATGGCACAGAGAAAGGGTGCAAGGTGCGTTTAGCGGGAATTGACGCCCCGGAATCGCGCAAGACGGATACGGAAGATGTTCAGTATTATAGTAAGGAATCAACCCTATACCTGGCCAGGCTGACACTGGGAAGATTTGTCCGCCTCGAATATGATGTTCAGCATTATGATCGTTACGGCCGGACCGTCGCCTATGTATTTCTCAGGGATGGTACCTTCGTTAATGCGGAACTGATAAAGCAGGGATGCGCAGTGGTAATGACCGTCCCACCCAATGTGAAATACGCCGACCTTTTCATTAAACAGCAAAAGAATGCCCGCAAAAGAAAAGCGGGATTGTGGGGAGAAATCATAGAATAATATTATGCTGATTTCTCAGCGATCTTTTGGGAGATCCACATTTTAATGACCGATTGCCGGGTAACGCCCAATCGCACAGCTTCCCTGTCAAGCTGATAAACCATCCACGCGGGTATATCAAGCGTGATGCGCCTTTGTTGCAGTCCCGGCCTTTTAATGCCTGCCTTGTCAAGGTAAGCAACAACATCTTCTCCGGCCTCAAAAAGGCGGTCAAATTCAGAGGCTTTCATATATTTCTTTTTCATTGTCCCTTGCTTTACGAACCGATATAATACAAATGTTTTGGTTCCTGAAAGTATATATAGCAGACCATATCTCCTTTCTGATCAGGCCAATTGCCATAAAACGGGATTCATCCATTTCCCTTACCGGTATTTCAACTCTTTCGGGATCATTCCAAATGTTTTGCCCGTCAATAAAATCTATACCATGTTTTGACTTGTTGGCAACACTCTTCTTTTCGTCGAATTCAAAAAGCATGGCAATTAAATATAATGTAAAAATAAGTATTTATTATATATTTTTTATACTAAAATAAGAAAAAACAAGTATTAGGGATTGATTTTCACTTTCATTAAAAAAGCATTTTTGGCGAGTTTTTTATTGCCTCGTATTGCAAATACGGCGCCCTCTTAAGTGAAACACGTAATTTAATGCCGGACCGAAGATTGTGGGGGATAATAACTTATTTTCGTGGCAAAATACCTCTCGCATGAATAAAGTTGTGGCCAAGGAATTCCTTTCACCGAGTGTGGCCCAGATTGAGATACAAGCACCCCTCATTGCACGAAAGAGGAAGGCAGGCCATTTTGTGATCATCCGGATCGGCGAGAAGGGAGAGCGTATTCCTCTTACCATTGCGAAAGCTGATGCAGAAAAAGGCACCATAACCATCATTGTTCAGCAGGTTGGGTTGACCAGTCATAAAGTGGCTGCCCTGAATGTGGGTGATGAAATTGATATTGTAGGCCCTCTTGGCAATGCCACACATATTGAAAAGTCAGGCACTGTACTATGTGCAGGTGGTGGCGTTGGAATAGCCCCGCTGCTGCCTATCGTTGAAGCCATGCATGAAGCAGGGAACAAGGTCATCAGCATCCTTGCCGCCAAAACCAGGGACTTGCTTATTCTTGAAAATGAGATCCGAAGTCATTCAGATGAATTGGTCATCATGACTGACGATGGCAGTTACGGACAAAAAGGGCTTATAACAACGGGTATGGAAGAGATCCTCAATGCACGGAAAATTGATCTGTGTGTTACCATAGGGCCCGCCATTATGATGAAGTATACCAGTCTTCTCACTCTTAAATATAATGTGCCAACCATGGCCAGTTTGAATACCATTATGGTGGATGGTACCGGAATGTGCGGTGCCTGCCGGGTAAGTGTCGGAGGGCAGGTCAAATTCACCTGTGTCGACGGTCCCGAATTCAACGCGCACGAGGTCGACTTTGATGAATTGCTGATGCGGCTCGGCGGTTACAGAAATGAAGAATCCATTAGTTATAAGGAACAAATCGAAAAACAAAGCAAGGGATAGTATGGTCGGACAGCAAGAAAACAGCCATCCGGAATTGCGTGATGAGGAATGGCGTAAGGAATTAAGGAAAAGTATTCCTGCCAGGGAACGTACAGCCATTGAACGGGTTAAAATGACGGAAGAGGACGCTGCATTGCGCATCAAAGGTCATATGGAAGTTAACAAGGGCATTACGGTGGAAATGGCCATGCAGGAAGCGAAGAGATGCCTCGATTGTGCCGACCCGCAATGCATTATTGGATGTCCCGTAGGCGTTGATATACCGACATTTATCAAGTACATTGAAGCAGGCGCCTTTTTAAGTGCGGTAGCTTCGATTAAAAAAAACAACGTATTTCCATCCATTTGCGGACGGGTCTGTCCTCAGGAGATCCAATGCGAATCAAGATGCATGTATGCCGCAAAACTTAACAGGGAATCTGTAGCGATCGGACACCTGGAGAGGTTTGTGGCGGATTACGAATACAAATCAAGTCATGTCAGCACCCCCGAAACAGCTCCTTCCAATCATATCAAGGTGGCGGTGATAGGATCGGGTCCGGCAGGATTGGCTGCCGCAGGCGACCTGGCGAAATACGGGTATGAGGTAACCGTTTTTGAAGCCCTGCACGAATTCGGAGGGGTTCTGAAATATGGCATTCCTGAGTTCCGGTTGCCCAATTATATTATCGACAGGGAGATCAAGAACCTCCACAAAATGGGCGTGAAATTTGAGCGGAACATTATTGTTGGCAAGACCCTGACGATGAGTGATCTCGAAGAAGAAGGTTTTCGTGCCTTTTTTGTCGGCAGCGGTGCAGGCCTGCCTAATTTCATGAATATTCCGGGAGAAAACTTAAATGGTGTCCTTTCATCGAACGAATACCTTACCCGTGTAAACCTGATGGGGGCGGCCAAACCTGACCATGACACACCGGTTTATAAGGGCAGAAACGTGGCCGTGATCGGGGGCGGCAATACCGCTATGGACTCGGTAAGGACCGCTAAAAGACTGGGGGCTGAAAGAGCCATGGTGATTTACCGCAGGTCGTTTGATGAAATGCCCGCCCGCAAGGAAGAGATCCGTCATGCACAGGAGGAAGGAATTGAATTTCTCAACCTGCATAACCCGGTTGAATATCTTTCCAATGGCAATGGTCATGTCAGCCACATCAAGGTACAGCGCATGATGCTCTCGGAACCTGATGCATCAGGAAGAAAGAAACCTGTTCCGGTCGAAAACTCTGACTATATCATTGATGCCGACCTGGTTATCGTAAGCGTTGGGGTATCTCCCAACCCGCTTGTGCCCCGAAGCATGCCGGGACTGCACGTAAGCAAATCAGGCACTATTATGGTCAACGCAAAAGAAATGCATTCCAATATCCAGGGCGTATTTGCCGGTGGCGATATTGTCAGGGGAGGAGCAACCGTCATCCTGGCAATGGGAGACGGCCGCAAAGCGGCCCTGGGCATCCACGAATACCTGCAGAAGAAAACAAACCCTGCCGGTTAATTCCCGTTATTTCCCGCAAAGAAAGAGT
>CAYWCR010000091.1:0-15663 GCA_964456825.1 uncultured Bacteroidales bacterium | reverse complement strand
ATCAGCAATGAATTTTTTTCAACAAAAAGAGCTATTATCCAACAACGGTTGAAAGACAGATAGTCTTGCCGTCGTTCAGCCTGCCTGCCGGCAGGCAGGTCATGCGGTCAGGTTGTTTGGAAAGGCGACAACAAGGATTGCCCCTACTAAGAATTTCCATCATTCCTACTTTCCAACATTCCACTGTTCCAACTCTTCTACAAACTTCCAACTTCCAACTGCTAAATCGAATAATAGTCCATTTCCCTGACCATTTTCCTGAATATTTCGATAACATTGCAAAAAGAACAACATAATGTTTCCGGAAAAGGCCTTGCTTTCGACTGCATATTTAGGTTCTGTCCAATACTTCTCGAAATTTCTCCTTTATCGCGGAATTGAGATCGAGCAATGGGAGAACTATCAGAAGCAGTCTTATCGCAACCGGTGTTACATATACGGTGCCAACGGCAGACAATATCTGGGAATACCGGTTTGCAAGGTGCCTGACTCAAAAATGCCGGTCCGGGATGTGGTCATTGACTATTCAAGGCCCTGGCAAAAGATTCATTGGAAATCCATCGAATCAGCTTACCGGCTTTCGCCCTGGTTTGAATTCTATGCAGATGAGTTCATCCGGTTTTATGCGCAGGAATACCGGAAAAAGTTTCTGTTTGATCTGAACGCTGAACTGACAGAGGTGGTGTTAGGCCTGTTGAAGATCCCGGTGAAACTGAAGTACACATCCTGTTATGAAAAAGATGTTAAGGCTGCAGCAGATTACCGTGAATCCATCCATCCGAAAAGAAGGCTTTCAAAGCCTGATCCGAATTTCACATCCATGCCTTATCCCCAGGTCTTTGACAGCAAATACGGGTTTATTCCCAATCTGAGCATTATCGATCTGTTGTTTAATGAAGGAGGGCATGCAGGGGATTTGTTAGAAGAAGCGGCTGGAGGCAATAGCAGGAGGCAGCGGCAGGAGGCAGTAAGTGGTAATCGGTAATTTCCTCACCCCGGCTCTTCGAGCCGCCCCTCTCCACCCTGGAGAGGGGACAAGTCGTATCACGGAGTATGGTATAGCTTCCATTAGATTCATGAGAGATGAGTCATTTCCAATGCACAAGGTATCGCCCCTCTCCAGGGTGGAGAGGGGACAGGGGGTGAGGAGGTAATCGGTCTTATCGATTACTATTAATCCTTTACTATATTTTCCGCGGAGTGTCGACTCGTTATGGTTAAAAAAAAGCCGGCTTTCGCCGGCATGATTTCAGAATCTGAATCCGAATGTGGTAATAAACTTATATCGGTTTAAATCCAGATCGGCAATATTGTTGTAATACAGGGTATATTTCTCATCCTGCATTAAAGCGGATACGCCCAGGTCGACAAAGAAATTTTTGTCACGATAGCCTACGCCTCCGGTGATCTCTGTATAATCAGTTTTCTGATTCAGTGTTCCCGAAGCGTATGGGCTGGGATAATAGCCTCCGCCGGCCCTCACCGAGAGTTGTCCAAAACGCCATTCACCCCCTGCTTTTATGTTAAGAACAGATTTATATTCATCCTGGATTTCGCGGTTATATTCTCCCATATCATCATAAGCATCTTTATTCCGGTAGCGTATATTCGAATAGTCTACATATTCAACGTCAGCAGCAACGAGCCCCATTTTCCCTATCTGCACCGATAAACCGCCCATAGCCCTTAGCGGGGTTACAAGCTTGTACTCAAAGGCTCCGACATCAATAAGGGTACCATCAACATTGGTCGGGCTTGCCTGATATTCGTCCCCGTTATCAAAGAGTGAAGCCATGGTAGCATAATATTCTTCCTCGATGTTATAATAGGTAGGAATATGCATCGATCCGCCAATCCGCAGGAAAGAAACCGGCTTGGCAATGAAACCCAGCTTTAGCGTATAGCCTACACCCCTGAGATCGAGTGTTTCGGTAAACCGGAAGTTATCGAAATCCGACTGGTTTGTATAGTCATATTCGCTGTGGGTCAGTATTTCTTTATAATGAAGCTGATTGATCCCCAATCCCATACCGAAATAGAACACATGGCTGAAGTTCAGACCAAAACCAATGGACCACTCACCCGACCCGCCTTCAGTTTCAACCGTTTTACGCTGATTGGCAGGGTAGAAAACGGGAGTCTGATAGTCATAATAAAGCGATCCGGGTACCGTATCGATCACATAGGTATCGAAGGCAAGCCTTTCGCGAAAGGCATTCAGATTATCCGGATGATTTCCGCTTGCATTATCCATGAAAAAATCTGAAAGGGAGCTGCCCTGATTATTGCCTTCCATATATATATTATTGTTAAAGTCATTCAGCCGGTTATAGGCAAGGCTGAAAGATGCTCCTGCCAGTCCGCTTTCTTTTTTCGAGTTATAGGCAGCAACATATCCGGCATTCCCGAAAATGAAATTATACCGGAAATCCTGCTCTTCCTGACCCAGATATTGGGATACAGATTTCGCATATCCGAATCCCGGAGAAAGAGTAAGTTCTGATTTACGGTATACACCAAGTCCGGCCGGATTCAGGTACGCCGCTGACATATCCCCTCCCAGCGAAACAAAAGCTCCTCCCATACCGAGGCTGCGGGCTGTCATCGACGGGAAGGTTTGTGAGAACCGCAATGCCTGGCCGACATATTGAGCTGTTGCTGGGTAAAGGATTGCGGATGTGATTATGATGGCAAATATTTTTTTCATGGCTTCAATTTTTAATGTAAGATTGGCTGTCCGTATATTATTTTTCGGATTATTATTGTGTAATGAACTGAAAACTCATAAGTTAAATTACAGTCCCTGCTGGCTGTGCATTCCTTTAAATAAGGTGACCTTATCTCCTGCCTCCACCGCCGGAACTGGAATGTGATGAGCTGTGACTCGAAGAGCCGCCGGAGCTGCCTCCTGAACTACTACGGGATGAACCACCGCTGGATGAAGAACCGCCGCTGGGCCTTGAATAGCTCGAACCTGATGAGCTGGGCCGGCTGTAACTGGGTGAGCTGCTGCTCGACCTGCTGGGGCTGGATGGGCTGCTGCTGGGCCGGCTATAGCTGGGCGAGCTGTTTGACCTGCTCGGAGCGCTATAGCTGGGCGAGCTGCTGGATCTGCTAGGTGAACTGTTGCTCGGACGGCTGTAGGTGGGCGAGCTGCTGCTGGGGCGGTTAACAGCCGGAGCACTGGATGAAGGTCTGTTACCGGATGAATTTGTCGATGGTCTGCTATAGGTATTTCCCGAAGATGGCCTGGTATAGGATGGGCGTGACTGACTTTGGCTGGTGGTGGGCCTTGTGTAAACCGGCCTGCCCTGAGGATTGGTGCTAACAGATCCTGAGCGGTTTTGTGTATTGGTTGACGTGCTGCCCTGGGTTGAAGGACGGGCAAACGTAGTGGTATAGTTGCGGCGTGTTGTGGTGGTAGTGCCTGCAGGTCTTGTTGTTGTGGATGTAGTTCCTGAAGGCTTGCGGGTAACCGTGGTCTGTGTATTGGAATAAGGAGCAGACCTTCTGTATTCAGAACCGGCTGCCGTTGAACTTTTTGAGCGGTCAGCAGGATTTACGGTTGTCCCGGGGCGGCGGCCTGCCGCTGACGAAGCGCCCGGATCGGTACGACCGGAACCGGCCACGTTATCGGATGTCCTCCGTCCGTATTCACCAGTGGATTTGCGGGAAAGATTGGAGGCCTCCATGGCGCGGTTTGATTCAATAGTTCTCCTCGGCCCGTAATAAACCGGCCTGTGATCGGAATAATATCCATCAGAGTATCCATCATAATATCCATGATGATACCCATAATAACCACCGTAATACGGATAATACCAGTCGTTGTATCCCCAGGAGTAATACGAATGATACCAGGGAGAATAATAGGGGGAGTAATAAGGATATCCGTAAGAAAAACCATAATACGAGTAAGGATAGCCATATCCAAAACCGAAACTCCATCCCGGACTGTACCAGTAGGGGTCACTATACCATGAATCGTAATATCCAGTGGAATAAAAAGGATCATAAAACCTTCTTATCCGGCTTGCATAATAATAATCGTCGGTGTCGTAATAATTGTTGGTGATGTAAGTGGTTCCGTCTTCCGTTTCATAAGATTCGGTTTCGACATAACCGGGATCCTGATCATACGGCAAGGTATCATAATTATATTCCGGCGCTTCTTCGGCATAGGCTGTCGATTTCTGTTGCTGGTTTTCAAGCGATTCGATATACCTTTCATAATTGTCCCGGTTTTCGGCAGGGGGTGCACTCCGCTGGGCCATAATGGGTGCAGGAGCTGCAATCTCGGGTTCACCGGACGGCTGATAATACACATCATCGTATTCAGCTGTAGTCTTCAGGCTACTGGAACAGGATACGAGGCTCAGCCCAAGGGCCAGGGCGAAGACTATCGATAATGTTGTTTTCATGGCTAACCTCCTAAAGTTTAATTGTGTGAAGTTATGATTATTTTTTCTTTAATTTGCATCGAATTATTCACACAATTAATCACAAATTCCATACCAAAATCATAAAATGGCTAAAGAATTAACAAGCAGAAAAGAAAATTATTCACAGTGGTATAATGATCTGGTAACCAAAGCTGACCTTGCAGAAAACTCATCCGTGCGGGGATGTATGGTTATTAAGCCTTATGGATATGCCATATGGGAAAAAATGCAGGATGCACTGGATAAGATGTTCAAGGATACAGGGCATGTTAATGCCTACTTCCCGATGATGATACCCAAATCATTCTTTAGCAGGGAAGCCAGTCATGTTGAAGGTTTTGCCAAGGAATGTGCTGTGGTCACCCATTACCGGCTGAAAAACGATCCCAATGGCAAAGGGGTTGTGGTGGATGAGGATGCAAAGCTTGAGGAAGAGCTTGTGCTTCGGCCTACTTCGGAGACCATCATCTGGAATACCTATAAGAACTGGATCCAGTCATATCGCGACCTTCCCATTCTTATTAACCAGTGGGCCAATATCGTACGATGGGAGATGCGCACGCGCCTCTTCCTCAGGACTACGGAGTTTCTTTGGCAGGAAGGCCATACGGCACATGCCACACAGCAGGAAGCCATTGAGGAAACCTACAGGATGATTGACGTCTATGCCAATTTCGCCGAGAACTTTATGGCGGTACCGGTGATTAAGGGGAAAAAGAGTGAAAATGAGCGGTTTGCCGGAGCCCTGGATACCTTTTGTATTGAAGCGCTGATGCAGGACGGTAAAGCCCTTCAGTCGGGGACTTCCCATTTCCTGGGCCAGAATTTTGCCAAAGCCTTTGATGTAAAATACCTGAGCAAGGAGGGCAAACTCGATTATGTATGGGCCACTTCATGGGGCGTTTCGACCCGGCTGATCGGGGCCCTGATCATGGCGCACTCCGATGACAACGGACTGATATTGCCTCCGAAGCTTGCGCCCATTCATGTGGTGATCATCCCCATTCATAAAAGTGAGGAGCAGCTGGCCGCCATCAGTGAAAAAGCGTCAGCCATAAAAAAAGAACTTGAACAACTGGGGCTTGTTGTCAAATACGATGACAGCGACACCCAGAAGCCGGGCTGGAAATTTGCCCAGTATGAGCTGAAAGGAGTTCCCGTCAGGCTGGCCATCGGTCCCCGCGATCTTGAAAACAACTCGGTGGAGGTTGCACGACGCGATACACTTGAAAAGAAGATCGTTCCCATGGAAGGACTGGCAGCCTATGTAAAAAAACTGCTCGACCTTATACAGCAAAGCATGTATGACAAAGCGCTGGAGTTCAGGAACAGGAATACATTCAAGGCCGATACCTGGGATGAGTTCAAGTCCATCCTGGAAACCACCGGCGGTTTTGTTTCAGCCCACTGGGACGGCACCGCCGAGACCGAGGCAAAGATCAAGGATGAAACAAAGGCTACCATCCGTTGCATTCCGTTTCAGCATGAGCCTGAAGAAGGACGTTGCATCTATTCGGGGAAGCCTTCCTCTCAGCGGGTGCTGTTTGCGCTGGCGTATTGAAGAAGGGACAAGCCTGCCTGCCGGCAAGGCAGGGGACAAGCGATCCTTGTGATCGCCCTTAGAAAACGGCGATAACCGTTAATTAGTTAAACGTTGTTCATTGTTGGCGCAACGCATTATCTATTGCCCCTGGTTTTAACCAGGGGTGAAAAAGTGAACCTGAAAACCCTGCAGGCACAATACAGCCAGAAACAAAAATTACATTTGCTTCAAAACACACCCTGTCAGGGTGGGGGTACCCTGTCAGGGTGGTCTTATTGAATTATTAATTTATCACTCAGCACCGGATGATTATACTTATCATATAATGTTATAATGTAGAAACCAGGATTCAACCCTGAAATATCGATAATCTGTCTTTCTTCCAGGAATTGCATTAATAATACTTCCCGGCCGTGTATACTCCTTATGCTAATATAGGCTTCTTCAGGTAATCCGTTCAAAGTGATCTGTTTTTGAGAAGGATTGGGATATATCTTAAATGGTTTGATTAATCTTTTCTTTAAGGTTGCGGGATCACCGGTTACAGTTAAAAATATCGTATCCGATTCCGCGTGGTAACGATTGATTCTGGATATCCTGAATATTATACTATACCTGCCTTTTGATAAGCTGCCAAGGCTAATTGAATCCATTGCAGGACAAATACCGGCCCCGTCACCAAGACGGTAATAAACATCTATCAGTACAGAACTGTCATTGAGTGGCACTATGTTAATGCTGTCCCTGTCGCATGGCGTATATGGAAAGTGATAAGAACAAATGATTATCACTGTATCATTTTCACATATATTTTCCGGTGTATAACTTAATTCCTGAATATCATTCCATTGACTGTATGCTGTTTGCAGAATGCAAGCCAGCATGCTGATCAGAAAAAAAGGCGACCGTTTCATAATGTTTAATAATCGCAGATAAAGGTTAGCATTTAAAAATGATTAATAAATCCGGCCGTTATTGCCGCGCCTTTCCACTATTCCACTGTTCCACCGTTTCACCTTTACTTTTCACTTCTCTCTATTTTTCCCAAAACCTCCCCGCATACTCTTCAATCTCTTCATCCGAAAGAAATCCTCCGGATTTAACCAGCATCAAATGTCGGAACGAAATGGTATCATTCCTTTTCAGCACAAGTCTTGATGCCGGTTGTTCCCGGTCATAGGATTTAACCCCAAAATTATTGACCGAAAACAGCCCGTAATCCCGCGCATGCCAGTAGGAAGGGAATCCATGATTTTCAGGATGGTCGGCCATGGCAATGGTAATCGAATCACCTTCGCTGACGGCAGATAATGTCACCCAGCTGTTCCGGGTGCCCCAGACGGCCGAACCTGACAAGCCGCTGCTTCCAATATACCATCCATTCACACCGGTTGAATCGGTTACCGGGTCACCGGTTGTTCCCGTCATCGTATCATAAAGCACAGCAGGTTTTGCCACCGGCATCTCAAAGAACTTCGCAACTCTTATGCCCAGCAGGCCTTCCTTGCTGTCATTAAAGACTACGCTGTCAGTTAGGGCAGTCAAACGGGTGTATCTTTTCAGCGAAAAAATATGTTGTGATTCCAGGGTAAAAAGAAAAAGTACCTTTTCTTCGAGTAGCACTTTCCCATAGCAGTCCACCCAAAGCAATACCGCCTGCAGGGAACCGGTCTCCCTGTTAAGGGATATGGAATTTTCACTGCAGATTATTTTTCCGTATTGACATCGCTTTTCTGCCGGAATGGCGCGGGAATTATTCCAGAAATCAAGTCCGTTGACGCTGCCGTAATTAAACCAGAGTCCGGTGTGATGAGGATGATCGGTACGTTCTCCATGCCTGGGGTCAATGGGGTATCCGCGGGTAACCGTCACACCGGAAGGAGCACAAACCGGATAAAAAAAAGGCTTTTCCAGGGTATCGGCATAGCGGAAAGAAGTGAAAAGACGGCTGTTGAAAAGTACGTCAAACTTTTTCAATGTTGTGTCCTGGATGAATTCAATGGAAGTATTAGATTGTCCGTATTCAATATCCATTTCACAGCGTATAATACCGGTAGTCAAAATAGCGCTGTAAAATATTGTAAATAAAGAAATTATCATATGTATATCCAGTGATTTCTGTTGTTCAGGAGTAATTGTTTATTAACTATTGCTCATTGTTCCTGGCAATGATCATTTTCGCTGCATATAATGTCATTGCATCTGGCTATCTATTGCCTGCAGCGCTTAATGCTTTCCTTATTCACCCCGGGTTATCACCCGGGGCTACCAACATTTCGCCCCGCCGGGGCTCTATTCCCTCATTCTCATCTTCATTCTCATCCTGTCCTGTCTCTCCTTCACATCCTGAAAACCTCATCCCCCGCCATCACTTCCTGTGTGGCCTCATCAAAAAATACTTTCTTCCCTGTATGCAGTGCCGCTGTTGTCATGATGCCCGCGATGGAATGGTTATACCCGTCAAGCACATCAGCATGTGTGGTTTCACGGCTGCGGAGGCACTCCATCCAGTTGCGCATATGGGCCGAGGTCATGGGATCGGAACCGGTATTGGCACCGGCTTCGGCTTTCATGGAAGGCAATTCAAAAGGTTCCAGCAGATTGGGCTGCATGTTCATATCGGTGGCATATCTTTCTTCCAGTCCTCCTTCAGGGCTGATCCTGTTGGTATCCAGGTTCAAGCAGCCGCCATTGGAAAAATAAAGTTCCCTGATACCTCCGGCCGAATTATGCATGCGAGAGGAATAAACCACCTGGAATCCCAATTCGGGATCATCCTTCGGGCCGTAATCAAAAACTGCCGTCATGGTGTCGTCATTGGTCCTTCCGTCATGCCAGGCATAAATGCCGCCGTTGGCGGCAACACTGCGCGGATATGACAGGCCGGTAAACCAGTGAACGGTATCGATCTGGTGGCACATCCATTGTCCGGGTATCCCGGATGAATAGGGCCAGAAAAGCCTGTATTCGATAAACTTCCGCGAATCCCATGGTTCAAAGGGTCGGTTCATCAGGTACCGTTTCCAGTCCACATCTTCCTCCCGCGCCATGGCCACCTGCTTCGGCCTTCTCCAGCGTCCGGGCTGGTTTACATTCCAGCTCATTTCCACCATGGTGATCTGGCCAAAACGGCCGGAACGGATATAATCGCTGGCAGCGATATAGTTCAGGCCGCTTCGCCGCTGCGACCCGACCTGCACTATTTTGCCCGATCTTTTCACCGCTTCCAATGCTGTGCGGTTATCCTCCATGGTTTCCGCGAAAGGTTTCTCGACATAGGCATCGCATCTGGCATTGACAGCCTCAGCCAGGTGCATGGCATGCTGAAAATCAGCGGTGCTGATGATGACAGCATCAACATCGTGCCCTTCGTACAATTCTTCATTATTACGGGCTATCCTGATGTCAGGAAAACGCGGTGTGAGAAAGGCTTTCGCCTCCTCCCTTCGTTGACTCCAGATATCCGATACGGCTGTAATTTCCATGTTGAGGCTTTCAGCATGGTCGAGAAAACAGGGGTAAAGGGATTGCCTGAAACGGTCGGAAAATCCGATCACACCAATGCGGACCCTGTCGTTGGATCCGGGTATCCGTTTATAACCTGATGCCTTCATTCCCATTCCGCCAAGGGTAATCCCTGTGGCAGCAAGGGTGGTCTTTTTGATGAAATCGCGGCGGGTGTTCATTGAATGAAGATTTTAGAATAAAGATATAAGAATAATGAATAAAAGTCATAGACAATATACAGATTACAGGCTGAAGGCTAGAGGCTACAGGCTAATTAAACTGATAACCGACAACCAACAACAGACAACCTGCCTGATGGCAGGCAGGCTGACAACTGACCTGCCTTCGCCCTCCGGCAACAAAGTTTCATCCCGGGGTTTCGGCAGGCGCAGCAACCATTATAACCATTACAACTCTCTTATCTTAACATTCTTAAACCCCACCTCATTTCCATGATCCTGCAGCAGTATATGCCCGCTTTTTGCTTCTCCGAAACCGGGCCAGACCTTGTACTTGCTTTCCTTCACCAGCCTCCTGAATTCGGGGGTATTCCTTTCATACTCCAGCACTTTTATTCCGTTCAGCCAATGTTCAACATGGTTGCCCTTTGATACGATGCGGGCCTGGTTCCACTGTCCCACCGGGAAGACCAGTTTATTTTCTGCTTTGATCAGATCATAAAGGGATGCCAGGGTGCGGCTGCCTTCATGATTTCCCAGCTTTGCATCGGGGTGATTTTCATCATCCAGCAATTGATATTCCAGTCCTATTGCCGATCCCTGATTTCCCTTCTCGGCTTCCATGACGACATATTTTATTCCGCTGTTGGCTCCTTGGGTAAGCCTGAAATCCAGCCCGAATTCATAGTCAGTGTATTCCTCAACCGATACTATATCCCCGCCGTTTCTTGACTCGGCGCCATCCGAAGCCATTACGGTCAGTACCCCGTCCTTTATATTCCATCCTTCCTCCGGAAAACTATCCCGGTAAGCACCTCTCCATCCGGTTGCGGTCTTTCCGTCAAACAGCAATCTCCATCCGTCTTTGGCTTCCTGTTGGGTCAGTTTATTGTCGGTATTTACAGCGGCAAGTTCCATGGATGTCAGGTATTGATCCACGTCCCGGGTGATGATGCGGATGTTCTTCCAGCGGACTTCCAGGCCGGCTATGGCGGTATCATCCCCGATGGAATGTACCTGCAATCCAATGAATCCTGCGGGGGTCATGTCGTCAATCAGGTTGGCCGTCGGAACGCCGTTGACCCAGACTTTCATGGATGGGCCAAAGGCTTCAATACGGTATTTGTTCCAGCCCTCAAAATGGTAAGCCTGGCCACCGGCCTTATTGTCGGTCAGGTCACAGAGCCAGCCCCGCCGCGCCTCATCATAGATTCCCCCTGACCACAGCCTGTCAGGCCTGTTTTCTATCTCTACCTGGTACCCATGCACACGTCCATCCTGATAAAGAGGATAACTGTTGCTGCGGATCTGCACCCCTGAATTCAGCACACAGTCCTTTTTCACTTCAAACTCCAGGATGAAATCGGAATAAACTGAATCGGTGCAGAGAAAACTGTTGGGGCTCCCGGGCACAGTGCGGCCGACAATCTCACCATCTTCAACGGTGTAAGGGGCAGTCCCGTTCAGTTGCGTCCACCCGGAAAGGTCCGTCCCGTTGAACATTTCAATCCAGGGTTCTTTAGGTTTGCACGATGTTACGATGAAGATAACGGACAACCAGGTGATCGTCCTGAAAACACGGTTGAAGCATATTCGTTTCATAGGGTATAATTTTAAATTCATCATAGGTTAAAAATCAAATTTACGAATTATCGGTTCATTTCACACGGTCAAAAATCTTAAACCGGCCAAGTCCGGTTTTCTGCAAAAAATACATCAGGGATACCTTTATGACGCCCATCCCATATTTCATGCTCCTGGATACGTTTATGGAAGAGGCATCATCAAAATACTTGGTCGGACAGGTGATCTCTGCAACTTCAAATCCGGCATAAAAGATCTGCGCCAGCATCTGGTTATCGAAAACAAAATCGTCGGAATTGGCATTATAATCAATTGATGTAAGGACATTTCTCGTAAATGCACGATAGCCGGTATGATATTCCGAGAGTTTCTGATTCATCATTACATTCTGGCTCATGGTCAAAAGCCGGTTGGCAATGTATTTATACAAGGGCATGCCGCCTTTCAGCGCTCCTTTTCCCAGGATCCTTGAACCCAGCACCACCTCATAAACACCATTGGCAATAAGGTAGCACATGGAATGGATGAGCCTCGGGTCGTACTGGTAGTCGGGGTGCAACATGACCACAATATCAGAGCCTATCTCAAGGGCCTTGTTGTAGCAGGTTTTCTGATTTCCGCCGTATCCCCTGTTTTGGGCGTGCGCTATGACATATTTTATACCCAGCGATCTGGCCTTTCCGATGGTATCGTCACGGCTGAGATCATCAACCAGTATAACGTCATCCACGATATCAAAAGGGATTTCCTCATAGGTCTGCTCAAGCGTTTTCTCAGCATTATAGGCAGGAAGAACTACGGTAACTTTTTTTCCCTTTATCATATTTTAACGGGTTTCACGAACACAGAAAACAAAGCCATTTTTTTCATACAATACTTTGAGTTCAGGGAATTGTTTTAAATATTTTTCTTTTTTATCTATTTTCATGGAAAGGTAAACATTCTTGTCGATATCACCATTCATGAGCCATTCCCTGGATTTTGCGTCCGGATTGGGTGCCGGTTTTATCCGGCCGTAAAACAGGTGGGCATAGCTTTTATATCCCAGGGTTTCCATATAGGCGTCCTCATGGCTCTTTGAAAGGAAGAATTCAACCGCGGCGAACTGGGAATATTTTTCAATGCGAGGTGTGATAAAGAGCAGGCAGCCATATGCAAACAGGCAAAAACTGATAAAAAGGGCAGCCAATCCTTTTATAAATTCAGCTTTATGAGCCCAAAGGAGCAACAGGATAATTCCTGCCAGCAACAGGACGGCAGGCAGTCCTTCAAAACCCTTCCATCCGGCATCGGCATTAATGCAAGCCAGGGCAAAAGGGTCGTCAATGACGATGTGCTCCAGCAGCACGGATTTCACCCTGTCGAAAAACGGCAGGGACATAATGATAATCGCATACAGAAGTCCTGTTCCGGTTATGATCCAGATCAGGGATTTGTTCAACTTGTATTGGCCTGCATATACCTGGTAAATGATAACGGCTGCGAGATAAGTCAGGGGAAAATAACAGAGCGATGAATAATGAACGATCTTGGTTTTGACCATGGAAAATAATATCAGGACGACCCAGAAAAGGATCTTCATAAAAACCGTGAGGCCGGTCTGCAATTCGTTTCCTCTGCTCTTCCGGAACAGTCCCGGGAGAGTCAGCATGGAGGCCGGGAAAACACCGATGAGCAGGACGATCACATGGTATAAGGGAAAACCGCCATGTCCTGCCCCGCGCGTACTAAACAGATTGATCTGGTATTTTATAAAATCGGCAATGACGGAAAAATTACCGTTGACAATCTGCAGCAGGAACCAGAATCCTCCGGTTATAATCAGGATGAAGGAAAACAAAACAATATCAGCAAAGCTGGTTTTTACGTTGAACTTCTTCAGCAAGATATAGGTTACCAGACATAGCAAAAAGACCAGCAATGCAACAGGCCCCTTGGTGAGGATGGCCAGTCCGATAAAAAGTGCCGACAGGGAAACATTCAGTTTCCTACCGGTATCCAGGGTGAAATAAAGGTAAATTCTATAGATACCAAGAAAAATAAAAAGGTTAAACCAGGGATCCATGATACCGGATTTAAAATAGAGAAAAGGCAGTAATGAACCGGCATACGCCATAACCCAGATCAGACCGAAGGCCCGGTCGTATATCTTTCTCCCTATGGAATATAGTAACAGCAGGGTGATGATCCCGCAAACTGCGTTGGGAAATCTGGCAGCAAATTCATTGATCCCGAATAATTTCATAGAAAGTACCTGCATCCAGATGAATAAGGGCGGCTTTTCCCAGAAAGGGATATAATTGACCCGAACGGTGAGGTAGTCGCCGGTAACTATCATTTCCCGCGCCGACTCGGCAAAGTTTATTTCATCCCAGTCAAACAGGTGAACCCCTCCCAGAAAGGGGATGAATAAGAGTCCGGCTACCAGGGCTATGGCCGTATAGACTAAACTTTCGCTGATCTTTAGTTGGCTCATTTTTTGTTCATGGTGAGTAATGAAAGCCGGTGCCACTTCTTATCATGCCGGTAAAACCAGGGATAGAGCGCCAGCGAACCTGCTATTCCGATAACCGCTCCCGCCACGATATCAGGCAGAAAATGCTGCGACAGGTAAACCCGGGAATATGCAGTTATGACGGCCAACACTAGGCAGCAGGCCTGGATATATTTGTTGCCGGATACCATGGCGATGCACAGGAAGAGTCCGAATGCCGTTGCGGCATGTCCCGAGGGGAAGCTATGCCGGGTAAATAACTTGACTCCTTCAACCATATATAACGAAGCTGTATCCTTAAAATAGCCTGCCGGCCTAAGCACGTCATCGAAAAAGAACCGTTTCAGCAGCTGGACAAAAATGCCGGAAAAGGCATAGGTTGTGAAAATATAAGCACTTAACCTGAAGGAGAAAAACAACAAAACTGCACACAGTAAAAGAACAAAAAAACCGTCACCCAACCAGGTAACAACACTGAAAAACAAGTCAAAAAATCCGGTATGGAATTCATTCATCATCAGATGCAGGTCTCCTTTCGGAACGAGCACTATGATCCTGAGTGCCAGTACCAGCAGGAAAACAAGGGGAACAAAAAACCAGGCTTTCAGTTTGACAGAATCTTTCATGGTTGCCGGTTATCATATGCCGGGATAAAAATAAGAGAAAAAACATGAAAATAAAACCATCACGGTAGTCTAAAAATTGGTTGCCATATTTTTTTAAATACCTTTGTTTTTCTTAAAAAACCGAAACCAATGGATATCACAGCACTTAAAAAGGAATTTAAAACCCGGTACGGAGGATCGAAAGCAAAATCACTGCTGTACTTTGCTCCCGGAAGGGTGAATCTCATTGGTGAGCACACGGATTACAATGGTGGATTTGTATTCCCTTGTGCACTGAATTTTGGCACCTATCTGGCTATACGGAAATCCGATGATGGTTTTGTGAGGATGGCATCCATGAATTTTGATTACACGGCTTCGGTTCCCCTGGCTGACATATCCCGTAAACATGAAGGCCAATGGGTCAATTATCCGCTGGGGGTCCTGAATGAATTCAACAAGCTGGGCGTGAAGATCACCGGGATGGAGATGCTGTTTTACGGCAATGTGCCCAATGGTGCCGGACTCTCTTCTTCTGCTTCCATTGAGATCGTAACAGCACTGGCCGTAAATGAGATTTTTAATGCCGGACTGGATGGCGTTGAGCTGGCAAAGCTTGGCCAGCGCGCTGAGAACCTGTTTGTTGGAGTAAATTGCGGGATCATGGACCAGTTTGCTTCAGCCATGGGGAAAAAAGATTCCGCTATTTTTCTGGATTGCAATACCCTCAAGTATAAACTGGTACCGTTGAAGCTGAAAGGATACAAGCTGGTCATTTCAAACACCAACAAACGAAGGGGACTGGCTGATTCAAAATATAATGAACGCCGTGCAGAATGTGACAAAGCTGTAGAATATATCAAAAAAGCAAAAAATATTTCGCTGCTGGGAGAGATCCCTGAAGAAGAGTTTTACCTGATTGATCAGCAGATCCCTGATGAAACCGTAAAAAAAAGAGCCCGTCATGTGGTAACGGAAATAAAACGGACGGTAGATGCCATGCGGGAACTGGGTTCAGGGAACCTGGTACAATTTGGCGCTTTGATGAACGGATCGCATGATTCGCTGCGTGATGATTATGAGGTAACCGGGAATGAACTGGATACGCTCGTTGATGAAGCACGGAAGATACCGGGCGTGATCGGGTCGAGGATGACCGGGGCCGGTTTCGGAGGATGCACCGTAAGCCTGGTTGCCGGGAACCAGGTTGAGACATTCATGCAAACGGTAGGCAAAAACTATACAGCAAAAACAGGATTGAAGGCTGATTTTTATATTGCCGAAATCGGTGATGGGGCAAAACTTATTG
>CAYWCR010000090.1:0-15856 GCA_964456825.1 uncultured Bacteroidales bacterium | reverse complement strand
CTTAATTCGCATTTATAATAACTTTGTATTAATATATGAGCCCAACAGTCTTTCGTATTAAAGGATACAGATTTTTCTTTTTCTCAAGGGAGGAAAATCGTTTGCATGTGCATGTATATTGTTCGGAAGGTGAAGCAAAGTTATGGCTGGAACCTGATATTGAACCTGACCATTTATATGGCATTCCTGAAAATATGATTAAAGAAATAATCCTTATAATTAAAGAACACAAACATGAAATCAAAGATGCATGGAATAAACTCTTTGGAAGAGGTTGAGGTAACCAATATCTCAAAACATGGTTTCTGGTTGTATTTGTCAGGAAATGAGTATTTCTTGCCGTTTGAATATTTTCCATGGTTTAGGAAAGCAAGTGTTGAAGAAATAAACAATGTTGAACTGTTGCATCAAACTCATCTGTTCTGGCCACATCTGGACATCGACCTTGATCTGGATAGGATAAAAGATCCGGGAAGATATCCGTTATCTGACAAAATAGCTTAGACCAGCCCCAAAAGGAATACAACATGTTTTGTAAATCCGAGGCCATCCGTCTTATGAATTCATTAGGCGATGGCAGGAAACCTTTTATGTTCCTGGTTGATTTCGAAATGAAAGCTATCCAGTTGTTTCCGCTCGAAAACATGCCCGATGACGTGCTTTATGATTTTCGGGGTAGTGGAAATCCCCGGGCTGGGAAAAAGGAAAAACGGTCATTTACCTTTTCGAAATTTCCCATGCCCTTTGCGGCTTACAACCGGGCTTTTAAAACCGTGCAAATGCACATCATTGCCGGGAATACATTTCTGGCCAACCTCACCTTTCCCACACCGGTTGAGACCAGCCTGACCCTCAGGGATATATATATCAGCAGTTCTGCACGGTATAAGATCCTGTTTAAAAATGAATTTGTGTGTTTTTCCCCGGAAACATTTGTGACCATCCATGACGGCAATATATCCACCTTCCCTATGAAAGGGACGCAGAAGGTTCTTTCATCCGAATCGGAAAAAGAAATACTCGACAATAAAAAGGAAATTGCAGAGCATAACACTGTCGTTGACCTGCTCAGGAACGACCTGAGCATGGTAGCTGATAAGGTAAGGGTAAACCGGTTCCGGTATACCGAAAGAATTAATACGCACGAAGGGGAGTTACTGCAGGTCTCTTCCGAGATCACTGGCGAATTGCCACACGGTTATCATTCCCGAATAGGAGAGATCTTATTTAAATTGCTGCCTGCGGGCTCTGTAACCGGAGCTCCTAAGGAAAGGACCTTGGCTGTGATACGGGAAGCAGAGAAAACCGACCGCGGATATTATACAGGAGTAGCCGGTGTTTTTGACGGTAACAACCTCGACAGTGCCGTTCTGATCCGGTTTATTGAAAACCGTTCCGGGAAAATGCATTTCCGAAGCGGAGGAGGTATCACTTTTTTAAGTGATGCCCGAACCGAATACCAGGAACTAATCGATAAAATATATGTGCCGATTGCTTGAAACCATAAGGGTAAGGGGCGGTGAACTGCAGCATATCGATTATCACAACAGCCGTGTCAATGCATCACGTGCGGCCATATTCGGTGCTGTCATGCCGTGGGATCTGTCAGAGATCATAAAGGTTTCGGAACTTGATCCGTCCGTCACCTACCGTTGCCGGTTTTTGTATGCTGAAGAACCCGGTACAACCGAATTTATTCCCTATGTGAAACGTATTGTCAGAAAACTTTTTGTTATCGATTGCGGTAACTTTGAGTATTCCTATAAATATGCCGACCGGAGCGCTTTTGAGAAATTCAGGGCGGGTATTCCTGATCCCGAACATTCCGACATTCTGCTGGTAAAAAATGGACTGATCACCGATACCTCTTTTTCCAATATCATCCTGTACGATGGCGTCAGATGGTACACACCGGCTATTCCGCTTTTAAAGGGAACAAAACGGCAGTATTACCTGGATCATAAGATTATTTTTGAACGAGATATTGCGGTAAAAGATCTCTATAAGTTTGTAACGGCAAGACTGATCAATGCCATGCTGGATATGGAGGACGGGGATGATATTCCGGTGGGGGTTATTATTAGTTGAATTACTGTTTTTGAATCGACTAAGTTGTCTGAACCAGGATTTTTAGGATGTGAGGATTATAGTATTGCAGGATTGTTTTTATGGGGTCGGACCAAGATAAGAAACATAAAATCAGTTATTTAAACTGGTTTTATAGCAAAAATTTAGCCTTAGAACCATGTTTTTAATAGCAAAAACATAACTTTAAGGCGAAATTATTTTCGTTATGGCAAGAGCAAACAGATATTTTGTTGCGGGTAATATCTGGCATATTACTCATCGATGTCACAAAAAGGATTTTCTCTTGAAGTTTAAAAGAGACAGAAAATGCTGGATGCGATGGTTATATGAGGCGAAAAAGCGTTTTGGTGTCACAGTGTTGAATTACATTGCGACATCTAACCATGTTCATCTATTGGTATCAGACGAAAGCGCTGAAGGAAAAATTCCAGCGTTTATGCAACTTCTTCAGGGCTCAGGGCAGGTCAGCACAGGAATACAATAACAGGACTCAACGAAATGGAGCATTCTGGGAGGACAGGTATCATGCAACAGCCATTGCGTCTGACGGGCATATTGTCAAATGCATAGTTTATATCAGCATGAATATGGTGAGAGCAGGTGTGGTTGATCATCCGGTAAAATGGGAAGAATCGGGTTATTATGAAATCATGTATCCCAAAAAACGTTATACAATAATAAATTATACCAGATTACTGAAAATATTAGGTATTGAAACGTTAGAACGATTGCAGGAACTTCAGCAGGAGTGGATAAAAGATGCATTGGAAAGAAAAAGTCTTGAGCGGGAAAGCAAATGGACTGAATCCATTGCTGTAGGAAAGGAAGCTTTTCTTGAGAGCATCCGCTATCAGCTTAATATCAAAGCAAAATCAAGAAAAATCAAAAATAGCGGGGAGAGCTATGAACTTTCTGAACCTTTGTTACCTTACAATACGTTTTTTAAGGCTAAAACAATGCTCTAAGGCCAAAAAATGACTTATTTTTGGCATTATTTAAATGATTATCAATGATATAGTTTGGTCCGACGTTTCCGGGAAGGTATCACATTTTGTGATATCATGGTATCAACTTCATTATCTGTCAGTTCAAACATAAAATCTTGCGGAAAGCGTGCTATGTTTCTGCGTACTGCTTGTTTTAAGACCCTGGTTTCTATACCGTATAATTCTGCAAGATGAACATCTAACATTACCTTTTCATCTCTTATTAATATGATTTTACTGACTATTCGTTCATTAGGGAGTAATGATTTTGACATAATGCTTGTTTTAGGTTTCACAAAACTAAAATTTAAAATGTTAAAGGTCGCAATTTGCGACCTTTAAATTAAAACTTGGGGTGCCATTTTTTACCTCTCGATAATGGGCACTCGGATTGCTTCCGCAGGCTGCCAACAAAAAAGGGTGCCTCAGCTTTTGAGGCACCCCCTTGCATCTACAGAGATTATGATGATTCTATTTCACCTCTTCGAAGTCCACATCCGTCACTTCATCATTTCCTTTATTATCGGATTGCTGTGAGGATGACGCCCCTGCATTTGCCCCTGCATCAGCGGTCTGTCCGCCTGCCGAAGCGCCTGCCTGGCTTGCCCTGTAAAGTTCCTCTGAAGCGACCTGCCATACTTTGGTGAGCTCAGCAGTTGCAGCATCAACTGCCGCGATGTCCTGGCTCTTATGGGCTTCTTTAAGTTTTTCTAAAGCCTGTTCAATGGGGCCTTTCTTATCTGCAGGCAGTTTATCACCAAATTCCTTGAGCTGCTTTTCGGTCTGGAAGATCAGGCTGTCGGCTGCATTAAGCTTGTCAACCCTTTCCCGGCGCTGCTTGTCTTCCGACTCATGGGCCTTGGCTTCATCCTTCATCCGGGCTATTTCATCCTGGGAGAGGCCGGTGGATGCTTCAATACGAATACTCTGCTGCTTGCCCGTCCCTTTGTCCTTGGCTGATACGTGAAGGATACCATTGGCATCAATATCAAAGGTCACTTCAATCTGAGGCATACCTCTTGGCGCAGGGGGAATACCATCAAGGTGGAAACGCCCGATGGTTTTGTTGTCAGCGGCCATGGGACGCTCTCCCTGCAGGATATGAATTTCTACTGAAGGCTGGTTATCCGAAGCCGTGGTGAAGGTCTCGGTTTTCTTGGTCGGTATGGTCGTGTTGGCTTCTATCAGCCGGGTTGAAACACTACCAAGGGTTTCGATGCCCAGCGAAAGAGGAGTAACGTCCAGCAGTAAGATGTCTTTTACTTCACCGGTGAGCACTCCGCCCTGTATTGCTGCACCAACAGCAACAACTTCATCGGGATTTACGCCCTTGGAAGGCTTTTTCCCAAAGATTTTTTCAACGGTATCCTGAACAACTGGGATACGGGTTGATCCTCCGACCAGGATGACCTCGTCGATGTCAGAAGCTGACAAACCGGCATCTTTTAGTGCCTTACGGCAGGGTTCAATGGTCGATTGAACCAGCGTGTCGATTAGGCTTTCAAACTTAGCCCTCGTCAGCGTCTTTACCAGATGTTTGGGAATGCCATCAACAGGCATTATGTAGGGAAGGTTGATTTCCGTGGTCGTTGAACTTGACAATTCAATCTTGGCTTTTTCTGCAGCCTCTTTCAGACGCTGCATGGCCATAGGATCTTTCCTGAGGTCAATGCCCTCGTCTTTTTTGAATTCTTCCGCAAGCCAGTCGATGATATTGTGGTCAAAATCATCGCCGCCAAGGTGCGTATCACCATTGGTTGACTTAACCTCAAAAACACCATCACCGAGTTCGAGGATGGATATATCAAAAGTACCGCCGCCAAGGTCATATACTGCTACTTTCATGTCCTTGTTCTTCTTATCAAGGCCATAGGCGAGTGAAGCAGCCGTAGGCTCATTAATGATCCTTTTCACCTTAAGCCCGGCAATCTCACCGGCCTCCTTGGTTGCCTGACGCTGAGAATCACTGAAATATGCAGGAACGGTAATGACCGCTTCGGTGACCTCGTGACCAAGGTAATCCTCAGCAGTCTTTTTCATTTTCTGAAGAACCATGGCTGAAATTTCCTGGGGAGTATACTTGCGATCCTCTATTTGTACACGCGGGGTGTTATTCTCTCCTTTCACTACCTTATAGGTTACCCTGGCTATTTCCTTGGATACCTTATCATGGGTTTCTCCCATAAACCGTTTAATGGAAAAAACGGTCTTGGTAGGATTGGTTATGGCCTGCCTTTTTGCCGGATCTCCAACCTTGCGTTCTCCGTTTTCCAGAAATGCAACTACGGAAGGAGTGGTACGCTTTCCTTCACTGTTGGGAATAACAACGGGCTCGTTCCCTTCCATTACGGCAACACACGAATTGGTAGTGCCTAAATCAATGCCGATAATCTTGCTCATATTGTTGAACTATATTAAATAATTTTACTTTTTAATTTTCATTATATTCTCAATCATTGTGCCATTGTTTAATTGTGACATTATTTCGATGTTTTTTTGCCACAGTGATCGTTTTCTGACGCAGTGAAATGACAAAAAGACAGAAAAAGAATAAAAATATATCGCTATTGCATTAATTATGGATTAATTTGTAACCTTTGCAGGTTGAATATAGTGACAAGTGAGGGAAAAGGGACAAGGGACGAGTAAAGCAAGAATCAAGAATCAAGAATCAAGAAGCAAGTTTTGTTAGACAGAAGTGACGAGTGGTCAATCAATAAATCAATAAATCAACCCTCCTTCTCCCGATTTATCGGGATTCGGAGGGCGCAGCAAATCAATAAATCAACAAATCAACAAATCAACCAATACTTATGCCCGCATCTGATAAACCCAGAAGGATTACCACCCACGTCCTTCAGGAAATGAAAAACCGGGGTGAAAAAATTACCATGTTAACAGCCTATGACTACTCTTTTGCCAAGATACTCGACAGGGCCGGAGTAGATGTCCTGCTTGTCGGTGATTCCGCATCCAATGTCATGGCAGGATATGAAACCACTCTTCCCATCACACTGAATGAGATGATATCATATGCTTCATCGGTGGTGCGGGCAATCGAGCGTGCATTGGTCGTGGTGGACCTGCCTTTTGGCTCATACCAGGGCAATTCAAAGGAAGCACTGAATTCGGCCATTCGCATTATGAAAGAAACCGGGGCCCATGCTGTTAAACTGGAAGGAGGCAGGGAGATTATCGAATCCGTCAGTCGCATCCTTTCGGCCGGCATCCCTATTATGGGGCATCTGGGACTGACCCCGCAATCGATCCATAAATTCGGCACCTATGTTGTCAGGGCTAAGGACGATGCCGAGGCAAAAAAGCTGGTTGATGATGCACACCTGCTTGAAGAGGCAGGATGCTTTGCACTGGTCCTTGAAAAAATCCCCGCTACCTTGGGAGCCAAAGTGTCAGGTGAACTCAAAATACCTGTCATAGGTATTGGTGCCGGCCGGCATGTCGATGGTCAGGTATTGGTTTTGCACGATATGCTGGGCATTACACAGGACTTTTCACCCAGGTTTCTCAGAAGGTATCATAACCTTTACCAGGAAATTACAGGTGCCGTCACCAAATATATCGACGACGTGAAAAACACGGAGTTCCCGAATGAAAAGGAACAATACTAGGGACAAGGGACAAGGAAGGGACAATTAACAATTATCAATTAACAATTATTCCTTGTCTTTCCCCCTCAACATACTCTACGAAGACAACCACGTCATTGCTGTCAACAAGGCTGTTTCCGACCTGGTACAGAAAGACGATACAGGAGACCTGTCGCTGGATGACAAGGTGAAAAACTATATCCGTGAGAAATACGACAAACCCGGTCAAGTCTTTCTGGGTGTTGTACATCGTATTGACAGGCCTGTAAGCGGGGTGGTACTTTTTGCCCGCACCAGCAAAGCGCTGTCGCGCCTTAATAAAATGTTCAAAGAGGGTGGCATAACAAAAACATACTGGGCCATTGTCAAGGAAAAACCTCCTGAGCCATCCGGATCCCTGGTTCATTATCTGGTCAGAGATGCTTCAAAAAACAAGTCATTTTGTTATGAAGGTTCTAAACCATCCGCCAAAAAGGCTATATTGCATTATTCCCTTATCGCGCAATCAGACCGTTATTATTTGCTGGAAGTGAATCTTGAGACCGGACGTCACCATCAGATCCGGTGCCAGCTGGCTCACATCGGCTGCCCCATTAAGGGCGATCTTAAATATGGATTTCCACGGTCGAATGAAAACGGGGGTATCAGCCTGCATGCCAGGAAGGTTAGTTTCATCCACCCGGTTAAAAATGAGCCTGTTTCCATCACCGCAGATCCTAACCTGAATGATCCGCTGTGGAGCTATTTCTGTAAATCGGTAAATCAACGTGTCAGGAAATTATAAAATACACGCCAAGCCCTGCAACATAATATTTTGTTATTCGAGGTTCGGTGGGATAGCTGTCATCTCTGTACCTCCAATAATCTCCAAAATTATGGAATAAAATATTATATGAAAAGGCTAAAAAAAATGCTGCTTTTGGCGTAAATCTGTATCCTGAGGATATGGTTGGTCTAATGAAAAAAGTCGTAAAGTCATAATTGCGTCTCTCGTCATTTACATTGAAATACCTTAACGTACAACCGGTATTGAAATGCGGAAAAACTTCAAACCTGATGATTGAGAACTTATATCCGAGCAGGGTAAAAAAGGAATATAAATTGTTGTTTAGATTTAAGGTAATGTCAGAACTGGGATGTTCTTTATATTGATCATGAAATGCGGTATAGTCAAAACCTAATCCGATGCATTTCCGGTTAAATTCCTTGAATCCCTTTATGTCAAATGAAATTTTCCCGTTGAAATTTCTGAATTTAACGCCTGAGCGTGGAACTGGATAGTGACTCCCGGCCATAATAACAACTGGGTTTTGTGGATTTGCCTCGGTCAGCATCATTATAGCAAAACAAACCAAAAGGAGGGCTCTTATATTCTTTGTATTGTTCAATCCGGCAATAACTAATGATATTAAAACGGGCATTCCCTCTAAATTATTGCCTCTAACCGAAACTGATAACCGACAACCGACAACTGATAACCATCACAACCATCACAACCAATCTCCTACAACTCCACCTCCCCGATACCCTGCCTTACCAGCACCGGTTCATCTCCGCTGCAGTCTATTACGGTTGACGGGTGTATATTTCCATAACCGCCGTCGATCAAGACATCAACAAGTTTCTCGTATTTCTCATGTATGAGCTCCGGATCGGTCATATAATCGAGAACCTCATCTTCATTGTGAATTGAAGTTGTTAAAACGGGATGTCCCAGTTCCTTTACCACAGCTCTTATGATATGGTTGTCCGGGATCCTGATACCGATCGTTTTTTTCTTATTCCTGAAAACCCTGGGTACATTATGGTTGGCCTCAAGGATGAAAGTAAAGGGTCCCGGCAGGCATTGTTTCATAAGTTTAAAGGTCGGATTGCTGACATGCCTTGCAAAATCGGAAAGATGACTAAGATCGTAACAAATGAATGAGAAATTAGCCTTTTCAATGGATATCCCTTTAATACGGGCGACTTTCTCAACCGCCCTGGCGTTGAATATATCGCACCCCAGGCCATATACGGTATCCGTGGGAAATATAATAACCCCTCCGTCCCGCAGGATCTCAGCTGCCTTTTGCACCTGTCTTTCTCCCGGATTTTCAGGATGAATACGAAGGATCATGACCGGAAGAGATTGACCAGCTTACCTGCCCGGGGGTACTTCACCAGGCCATATGGAAATAACTGAAGGAGGTTGAATGACGGGATAAAAAGACCTGAAGCTAAGCCTGAAAGCGTAAAAGCGGCAACCGGGGTTGGCGGATCAATAAAATTCATAGTTGTATTTGGTCAAGGCCCGGTAACTGGTGGAAGGGTAATAGGTCACGCTTTGCGTGCATATTCCCTTAGCATCATACTGGTAGGTTATGCTGTTAAAATCTTCATTTGATCTTCTGCGCCATCTGATTTCCGTGATGAGTCCCCTGGTACCATAAGTAAAACTCTTCTTAATGAATTTTCCGCCTTCGGGACTTTCCTCGGTTATCTCTGTCAGATCCCCGTCAGGAGTGTAATTGTATGTCGTGCGCAGCGTCATCTTGTTCAGTTTGTACTTTGATTCCGACCTCAGGTTTTTCTTCTCGTCGTAGTTAAAGGTTTTTCTTTCGATAATATCCTGATTCATTCCGTATACGGTCTCTTCCATAAGGTTGTTTTTGCTGTCGTAGGTCAACAAAAGTTTTGAGATCATTTTTCCTGCAGGATTGTATATAGAAACCTGGGTATTCAGCCCGTCCTTTTTGAATACTCTTCTTTCTTTCACAATGCCATTCTTCTGATAAAGGATTTCCGACAGGTTACCCTGGGCATCATAGGTATATCCGTTACTGAATTTTTCAACGCCGTCAAATCCATATTCTTCAACAACATTATTATTTAAATCATACCTGGAAATCTTCTGGTAGGCAATCTGCTTTTCGTTGCCCCCTGAAAAGCGCGAATATTCAAGTTTATTTCCGGCCGTGTCATAGCGGTACTTCTCGACGTTCATTATCAGGCCCCTGGGGTTGTAAGTGGTTACTTCGGTAACATCGCCTGAAGAATTAAAAAGGGTTATCGATGTTTTTGTGCCAGAGGACTCAGGGCTGTCTCCAACATATTTATGTTCCCAGCTGGTCTGACTCTTTAATTTGTTGGCTGCATTATTATCCCTGATCTTTTTGTCAATGGATGGCTGAGTCCATGCAATCACGCAAATGCAAGCAAGCATTATACTGAAAAACTCTTTCCTCATGTTCCTTAAGCAATTAATCATTACACCATTTTAAGCAAAAACTATGCCCAAACAAAGCTAGCAATTTATTCAATATATAGCATGTTGCAGCCCTTGTCATTCGATTACCGGCATGAATCCGATTGATCTATTTCCATTATTGCGATTCTTTATATTACTTTGCTATCGGAATAAAATTCGATAATGAGCATTGCCGGAATATTGAAAAAAATGCCATTTAGGCGTTCCATAGGCAGTATCTTGCTGCTTGCGGTCATTTCAATGGGTATACTGTTTTTAATCCTTTTTGTTTCATACAAAAACATTCTTTTCGAAAGAGCATTGAACGGTATCTCCGCCAAATTTGCTTCGCTGGGTTATCAATTTGATTGGAATGACAGCAGGGTGATCCATTTCAACCGGATTGCTGTCGGCAACATCATGCTGACCTCCGTAAATGACAGTTCACAAATTGAGGTGGATTCCCTCGCGCTGCAGTTCGGCTTTCTCTCAGCATTACGCGGACACGTTAACATAAAGAATTTATCCTGCCGGGAAATAGAAATTGGGTACACCTCCCATAAAATCACGGCTGAGATAGATACGCTTGCGGTCAAAGGGTGGCCTCGTTCATCCGCTTCTTCGGGTTATGCTGCCACGCTGAACCGTATCATAAGGCGATTATTGCTGGCGGTTCCCCGCGACCTGGATATTGATACCATCCGCGTTGTAGTCAGCGGAGCCGAAAGCAATATGATGTTTTCATTGCTGAATTCGCAGATCCGGGAGGGATTTTTTACCGCTTCGTTTTTTACAGGCCAGGTGGCTGATTCTATGGAAGTCCTGCTGGAAGGAAGGATCAGCAGAAAAAAGCCATTTGCCCAGTTGCTGGCCCACAATCCCCGCAACGGATACTGTAACCTTTATTTTCCCGGGAAAAATCCGGTTAAGGCAGGTTTTGACACCTTAATGCTGTCCTTCTCTTTCCCTCATTATTCAAGCAAACTAGTAACCCTCCAAGGGACATCCTTTTATAAAGGATTCAGGCTGGAAGGAGAAAGGCTATCTACAAATCCCATTGCCATCCACCGCCTGGCCTCTTCTTTCATGGTGCATGTGGAGCCGGGGTCAATAGAACTGGACAGTTTATCAACGGTAACCATCAATGAAATTTCATTTCATCCCTTTATCCTTGTCCGGAAAGACCCGTCTCTGACCACTAACCTTAAAATCCTTCCGGTTGTCTGGGATGCAGGTGATTTCTTCCTGTCGCTGCCCAAAGGGATGTTCACCAGTCTTTCCGGTTTTAAAGCAGCCGGTGAATTGAGATTTTTTCTTGATTTTTCACTCAATATGGCATGGGTTGATTCCTTGAAATTTTCATCAGGACTGACCGCTGATGATTTCAGGATACTCCATTATGGGAATGATGATTACCGCAAATTAAATTCAGCATTTACACACCAGTTCTATAACCATGGTATTCTGGCCGCCTCATTTCCCGTGGGAATGAGCAATCCTGATTTTACACCGCTGGCATCGGTTTCGCCCTGGCTGAAAACCTCCGTACTGACCTCGGAGGACGGAGGCTTTTATTACCACAGGGGCTTCAATCCCGGCGCGATCAGGGAATCTATCATCACCAACATAAAAGAGCAAAGGTTCGTTCGAGGTGGCAGCACGATCTCAATGCAACTGGTGAAGAATGTTTTTCTGACACGAAACAAAACCATCGGTAGAAAACTGGAAGAACTGCTGATCGTATGGATCATAGAAAATAACCGGCTGGTAAGCAAGGACAGGATGTTTGAAATATATCTGAATGTTATTGAATGGGGGCCAGGCATTTATGGAATTAAACAGGCTTCGCGGTATTATTTCAATAAGGTTCCGGCTGAACTAAATCTTCAGGAAAGTCTTTTTCTGGCGGGAATTGTACCTTTCCCCAGGCGGTTTAAAGGCGTGTTTGAATACAATGGTTATCCGAAAGCATGGTTTGCAGGTTATATGCAGCGCATGAAAGAGCTTATGGTTGACCGGAATTATATACAATCCATTGATACAACAGGAGTTAATCAAAATGTTATCCTGACCGGACCGGCATCACTGGTTTTTGCCATGCCTGATACGGCAGCAGCCGATACCCTGTCGTCAGAAGATATGCTTGTGTTACCGCTGGATGTCCGTTCTCCGGAACAGGCCGTCGATTAATGGTTACTGATTGCTGATTACCTCCTCACCCCTGCCTGACGGCAGGCAGGCCCTGTCCCCTCTCCACCCTGGAAAGGGGCGATACCTAGTGCTTTGGTTCTCATTCATCTCTAAAGAATTAATAATAAATGCACCATCATCACCTGAGAAACAACTTGCCCCCTCTCCAGGGTGGAGAGGGGGTGGCTCGAAGAGCCGGGGGTGAGGAAATTGCCAGTTACCGATTACTGAATACCGGTTACTGCCTGCTATTAACCATTCCCACTCCCCTTAAAACTAATTCCTTTCCTCATTGTTACTCAGGAATGATCTGAATTTATTAATTTTGCCAATTATTTAAATGAAACGTTATGATCTTCGATATTGAACTGATCCGTTCTTTTTATGCTAATTTTGCTACCAAGGTCGGGGCAGCCAGAAAATTAGTAAAACGACCGCTTACGGTTTCGGAAAAGATACTTTATGCCCATCTTGATCCTGCCCAGTCCAGAGCCAACTATACACGCGGAAAGGATTACGTTAATTTCATGCCCGACCGGGTTGCCATGCAGGATGCAACGGCTCAGATGGCACTGCTGCAGTTCATGCAGGCCGGAAAAAAGAAGGTTGCCGTCCCTGCCACTGTGCATTGCGACCATCTGATCGTTGCAAAATCGGGCGCCAAAGCTGATCTGGCTGAAGCAGAGGTTACCAACAGGGAAGTTTATGATTTTCTTGCTTCGGTATCAGACAAATATGGTATTGGTTTCTGGAAGCCGGGTGCCGGCATCATACACCAGATAATACTGGAAAATTATGCTTTCCCGGGGGGTATGATGATCGGAACCGATTCACACACCGTTAATGCAGGAGGACTTGGTATGATTGCCATAGGCGTGGGAGGCGCTGATGTCTGTGATGTCATGGCTTCAATGCCATGGGAGTTGCGGTTCCCTAAATTGATTGGTGTCAGTCTTACCGGAAAACTGAGCGGCTGGGCTTCAGCAAAGGATGTTATTCTGAAAGTCTCCGGAATTCTCACGGTTAAAGGAGGCACAGGCTACATATTGGAGTATTTCGGAGAAGGAGCTGACACCATCTCCTGCACCGGCAAAGGAACCATCTGTAATATGGGCGCTGAAATCGGTGCAACCACCTCGGTATTTGGATATGATGCCAAAATGGAGGCCTATCTTAAGGGAACGGGCAGGACTGAGATAGCCACCCTGGCGGGAAAAAACAAAGAGCATCTTACCGGTGATCCGGAAGTTTATGCCAAGCCTGAAAAATTCTTCGACCAGGTTATTGAAATTGATCTGTCAACCCTTGAACCGCATATCAATGGCCCGTTCACCCCTGATCTTGCCACACCGGTTTCGAAGTTCGCAGCCAGGGCTAAAGAAAATGACTGGCCTGCAAAGCTTGAAGTCGGACTGATCGGCTCCTGTACCAACTCCTCATACGAGGACCTCACCAGGGCAGCCTCAATAGCAGCACAGGCAAAATTGAAAAAGCTGAGGGCAAAGTCGGGGTTCACGATTACCCCAGGTTCAGAGCAGGTTCGTCATACAGCCGAAAAAGAAGGGATCCTTAAGACATTCACGGATATCGGCGGCATTGTGCTTGCCAACGCCTGCGGACCATGCATCGGCCAGTGGGCACGCCTGGGATCGGAAAAACAGGAATCCAACTCCATCATGACTTCGTTTAACCGTAACTTTGCCAAACGCAACGACGGGAATCCTAATACCTATAGCTTTGTGGCTTCACCGGAAATTGTGACCGCTTTTGCCATTGCCGGGACATTGCATTTCAATCCGCTTACTGATTCCCTGGAGAATGGGGAAGGGCAGATGGTTAAATTGGATATGCCGCGTGGCCTTGAGATGCCTGCCCGTGGATTTACCGGAAAGGAGAATGGTTATCAGGCCCCTGCCTCCAACGGCGATAAGATTAAGATAAAGATCGACCCGGCATCAGAAAGGCTGCAGTTGCTAAAACCCTTTGAACCATGGAATGGCAAGGACTTAAAAGGCCTCAGGCTGCTCATCAAGGCAAAGGGGAAATGCACCACCGACCACATATCGATGGCCGGCTACTGGCTGAAATACCGCGGTCACCTTGATAATATATCCGACAACCTGCTGATCGGAGCGGTAAATGCCTTCAACGGAAGAACAAACTTCATTAAAAATCAGCTTTCAGGCGATTATGAAGAGGTGCCAAAGACCGCACGTGATTACAAAGCCAAAGGCATCGGAGCCGTCATCGTGGGTGACGAGAATTATGGAGAAGGATCATCCCGTGAACACGCTGCCATGGAACCCCGTCACCTGGGGGTAAAAGTAGTGCTGGTGAAGTCATTTGCACGTATCCATGAAGCAAACCTCAAAAAACAGGGAATCCTGGCACTCACATTCAAAGATAAGGATGATTATAACAGGATCAGGGAGGATGATACCTTAGATGTAATCCATCTGGCTTCATTCAGTCCCGGTAAACCCCTTACAATTCGCATTCATCATGCTGACGGATCGAAGAAAGAGATCAAGGCCAATCATACCTATAATAAGAATCAGATTGAATGGTTCAGGGCAGGTTCCGCTCTGAATCTTATCAGAACACAGCAAAACAAAAGAAAACGATAGTTTCCGATAAGATCCTGACAGGATTTCATTCCGGTTGAACTTTTCAGGAAACTGAAACCTTGTCAGTATTTCTATCATGGAATTCCGGATTAAACATGAAGCAGCACTATCTTGTAACCATTGTCGGACCTACGGCTGTTGGCAAAACAGCGGTAGCCATTGCAATGGCAAAGTATTTCAATACCGAGATCATCAGTGCCGATTCACGGCAGTTCTATCGTGAAATGAAGATTGGTACTGCCATTCCGTCTGCCGAACAACTGGCTGCCGTCCGGCATCACTTTATCGGAAACCGATCTGTTCAGGAGTATTATAATGCCAGCATGTATGAATATGAGGTGCTTGCGTTGCTGGATGGATTATTTGACCGGTACGATGTCATCATCATGGCCGGTGGAAGTGGCATGTACATTGACGCTGTATGCAACGGCATAGATGATTTCCCTGCGGTTAATGCCCTGGTCCGTGAGAATCTTAAATCGGCTTTTCAGCAAAAAGGCATTGACTGGCTGAGGTCACAGCTGAAAGAATCTGACCCTGCCTATTATTCACAGGTTGATCTGAGTAATCCGAAGCGTTTGCTCAAAGCATTGGAGATCATCACCATGACAGGCCGTCCTTATTCTTCCTTCCTGACCCGTCAGAAAAAGGAACGGGATTTCGGCATAATCCAGACAGGCCTTAACATTGAACGCAAACAACTGTACGAAAATATCAATCTCAGGGTTGAAAATATGATCCGTAAAGGATTGGTGGAAGAGGCAAAAGCATTGCATCCGTTCCGGAAACTGAATGCTCTTGAAACAGTCGGCTATAAAGAAATTTTTGATCACCTCGAAGGCAAGACCTCGCTGAAAGAAGCCATTGACCTGATTAAGCGCCATTCCCGTCAATACGCCCGCAGACAGCTTACCTGGTTCAGAAAGAACAAACATGTACGCTGGTATTCGCCGGATGAGCCGGATGCGATGATCGGGTATATAGTAAGCCGTATGGGCTGATGGTCATGCAGCCTGCCTGCCGGCAGGCAGGTCGGGAGGTCATAGTTAGCTGTTTAAAAGTTTAGCAGTTTAGGTGTTTAGGTTTTTAGCGGTTTAGGAAGTTAGGCTGCAGAAAACTAAAAACTAA
>CAYWCR010000089.1:1906-15887 GCA_964456825.1 uncultured Bacteroidales bacterium | reverse complement strand
ATTACCAGCCTGCATATTGTTTCAAATTACTGTTTTTTTGCATTTCAAATTCAGGAATCGGGAAAAAGTCGTCTTTCGGCTCAGTATACATTACGCCGCCACTAATGCCATGAGCATCCCACCAATCCATACGAGAATCATTAATAACATTAAAAGCCTCCTTCCAGCGCACCAGATCGAAGAAACGTTCGCCTTCCATAGCAAATTCGCGGGCGCGTTCGTCCATAATTTCCTGTTTTGTAACATTCCCCGGTAAATTAACAGGATGGATGCCATCCCCGCAATTCCGGGCACGTTCACGGATCATGTTAAAGTATTTAGACGCATTTGTCTGGTCGCCTAACATCATAGCCGCTTCAGACGCCATTAAAATAACATCGGCATAGCGTATATAATATATGTTCAGTGGGTTTCCCAGGAAGCCATTATCAGTTTCAAACAGTGAGTTGTATTTGCCAATTTCATATTTAAAATTTTGGAAACCTGTTACCGGATCAGGTAGCTTGGCAACGATATACCATCCTTTTACATCATCAATCTTACAAAGTACACTATCGCGAGGATTCGCGTTTATTGAATCTGCTTCCCGGGCAATGGTTACACCTCTTCTTACATCATTGGCATCGAATAAGTTGAAAAGCTTTTTGGTTGGCACCCACCATCCCCAGCGAGGGTTATCAATTGTTGTTTCTCCTTTCACGCCGTTCTTCTTAAACACTCTATTGGGGCCAGAAAACTGGCATATTGCTGTTCCAAATTTATAATTATCGTAACCATTATCTGGTATATGTTGGATTGCAAAAATACTTTCATTATTATTGTTGCCTTCTACCGAAAATAAAAAGCGAAAAGCATTGTTGCTGGGTTGGTCATTTGACCAGAAAGTAGAATACGGCTTTTTATAATCAGCATCCGAACCGAGAAGAAAATATGCTCCGGATTTTTCAATTTCCTGACACAAGTCAAAAGCTTCTTTCCATCGATCTTGCATAGCGCCCATGCGGACATCATTGGTACCATAATAAGTAAAGTACGATGATTCGTAAACATACATTTTGGCCAATAATGCCTGTGCTGCGCCTTTTGATGCACGCCCTTTGTCGCTGGCAGCAATTTGGTCTTCCAATGGCAAATATGGAATAGCCGCTTTCAGGTCTACCTCCATCTGCTTGTATACATCTTTAATAGTACCGCGAGGCATTTTGTACTCCGATGGCGATAAAATATGGTCAACCACGGGTACACCCCCAAATGAACGGGCAAGTACAAAATAAAAGGCTGCTCTCAGAAAACGGGTTTCAGCCATACGGAGGTCTATTTTCATCTTCAATTCATCACTGGCATTTTTTCTCAGCTCCGGTAATTTTTCAATCACCTCAGAGCTGCGTGAAACGCCGTTAAACATAGTCCCATATACATCTTTTATAGCAGTTGCTTCTGAAGTATGATTAAAAATATCAAAAGCGTGCGTATTAGGATCACCCATAGGTTTTTGACCTCCAGATTCAGCTTCATCTGAGGGTATACTTCCTAACATAAATCTAAACATGTCATACGCATCAAGGTTATTCTTGTATAAGAATGTACCGTATACCGCGTTTACCATCAAATCAACGTTGGTTGTATCGGCATAAAAGGCAGCTTCACCAACTTTTCCCGCTGGCTTGATGTCGAGAAAATCTTTGGAACATCCTGTAAAAAACAAGCTTGCAATAGCAGCTATTATAAATATATATTTTTTAATCGGTTTCATTTTTATTAATTTTTATAAAATAATTATTCAGAAAACTAAAACGTCAAATTTAGACCAACATTATACATTTTGGCCTGAGGGTATACTCCGTAGTCAATACCAAATTGAGTTGGGTCGTTCCCTCCAATTTCAGGATCCAAACCTGAATATTTAGTCCAGGTAAGTAAATTCATACCGCCTACATAAAACCTTAAACGTTCAATCCCATATTTTATAGTAAAAGTTTCAGGCAACGTATAGCCTATTTGCATAGATTTTAGCCTGATATATGAACCATCCTCAATATACCAGTCGCTGGGTAGGTAGTTTTGGGCCCCTGCAAGCCTGAATTGGTTCGAGGTAGTATTACCCGGGTCAATCATATTCCCTGCTTGATCATAAACAGGTGCCCGATAGGCATTAGCAGCATCTGTTACCCAATTTCCGGTACCAGATGAGTTATACCAATTTCCTTTAATTGCATTAAAAATTTGGTTACCATAACTGCCCTGGAAAAAGCAGTTCAGATCAAATCCTTTATATTCAAGATTTAAAGAAAAAGCAAAGGTGAATTTTGGGTTCGGGTTGCCAATCACAGTTTTATCTTTATCTGTAAAAATTGTGTCTCCATTGGTATCGACAAACCTTACATCGCCAGGTTGTGCATAATTTTGAACAAATGTCTTTTTCCCTTTACTGTCTGTCTTGTACGGTTGGTTAACCGCAACATATCTTTTTTTCTTAGCCCCCGGATCGAGGATAGAATCACAATCGCTGGTGCGGAACAAACCATTTGTCTCATAACCCCAGAATGCACCGGGAACATCGCCGTTCCGTATGACATTATACGTATAGTACGTAGTGTCGGCCAAATTATACAATTTGCTCACAATTTTGGTAAAGTTGAAATCGAAAGAATATTTCAAATCACCAAGCTTATCTTTGTATCCAATCGCCAATTCCAGCCCTTTATTTGATAAACTACCGATATGATCGGTATACTTTCCTTCAGAACCAGAAAATCCATACCGTCCGACTATTAATGGCAATGGTATGTCTTGTAACATACCGGTAGTAGTTTTATCGAAATAATCGGCTGTAACAGATAGTTTGTTATTGAAGAAATTCATATCGAGCCCATAGTTGTACGTGGTAATGGTTTCCCAGTGCAACTCCGGATTCGCGGGAGCCAGGCTAACTGCACCTGGAGTAGAACTCCCTCCAAACGGGTAGCCAAATTTTGATCTTAAATCAACCAGGGCGTAAAATTTCGATCCCGGGATACCATCATTCCCGGTCTTACCCCATCCAAAACGCACTTTTCCAAAACTTAGAAAGGGCAGACTGTTCTTTACCACCTCGAGTTCGCTAAACTTAAAGCCTATTGAAAAAGCGGGGAAACTGCCATATCTGTACTTGGGCCCAAATTTGGTAGAACCGTCATAACGATATGAGAACTGGGCAAGGAACAGATTATTAAACTCGTAATTTACCCTGCCAAAGTAAGCATATTTGGTATCATGGCCATAATCTCCACCTGGCTTATAAAGTTCTGAGCCATTTTTTCTCAGTGTAGCATTAATATACTGGTATTCCGGTGTTGCCCCGTCTAAAATCAAAGAGTCGGCTGCCCCGGATAGTGTTTTTCTAAGGAATTCATTAGCTTCAAAGCCAACCATCAGGTCAATAGTATGTTTATCAAACAAGGTTGTTTTGTAATCAATCACATGCTGCCAGTTCCATGTAAAATTCCGGTCCAATTGTCTGGACACTTGTGGTCTTGCATTTTGTTGGGTAAGAGTGATATAATAGTAGGGGATGAAATTATCGTTTTCGTAAAAATTCACATCAAAGCCAAAATTATTGTTATAAGTCAAGCCCTTCAAAATTTCAACATTAGCAAAAAGATTGCCAGCCATCCTGTAAGTCCCATTTTTGTTGTTATTGTAGTAAATTGAGGCAGCAGGGTTGTTTGCGCCTGTGTTAAACAAAGGTTGGCCCCAGCCCCCCCAGCCTATATTTCTATCAGATTTTTGTTGAAGTGTCAAGGTAGATGATGTTTCACGAACATAACTAATGGGGCTTTGATTGAGAGCTCCCATTATTACAGAGCCCCATGAAGAATTGTCATAACTGCCCCTGTTGCGTGTGGCAGTTAAATTAATGTTTTCACCAATCTTTACCCGTTTGCCTATATTGTAGGTGGTATTGCTCCTGATATTATAACGTTTGTAGTCGGTCTTTTGTACAATCCCATCCTGGTTTATATACCCCAGGCTCAAAAGCGATGTTGAGTTCTCAGTTCCGGATGTAACAGAGAGATTATACTCTTCCATAACAGCATTGTGCGAAATTTCGTTCCACCAGTTGGTATTGGGCAAGGTATCAGGGTCAGCTGTGATTTTTTTATTTTTATTGATTTCCAGAGTGTTAAATATTTGAATAAATTCTTTTGTATTACACATTTCAACAGGAATATCGTTCGACTGGATACCGCGATACATTGAAAAATCAACTTTTGTTTTTTGATTTTTCGAACCTTGTTTTGTAGTAACCAATATAACCCCATTTCCCCCTGATGAACCATAGATAGCTTGGGCAGAGGCATCCTTCAGCACTTCGATATGGTCAATGTCGTTTTGGTTGATAGAATTAATATCGCCCGGGACCCCATCTATAATATAAATAGGACCCTGAACACCACTATATTGATCTTTCATTGTAATTGTATTAATCCCTCGCACACGAACAGTAATACCTGCGCCAGGCATACCTGAATTATTAATAACCTGCACCCCTGCAGCTTTCCCCTGTAAAGCCTGCAAAACCGTGGCGCTTGGCGTCTTTGTTAATTGTTCACCACTCACTGAAGCAATGGAACCTGTAAGGTCACTTTTTTTCTGAACCCCATAACCTATAACAACAACCTGATCTAACGATAAAAGATTAAGTACCAGTTGTATGTTTATTTCAGTTTGACTCCCAACAACCACCGTTTCTGTTAAATAACCGATAAAAGAAATAATAATTACGGGATTTTCATGACCTGTGAGGTTAAGCGAAAACCTTCCCTCAGCATCTGAAATAGTACCTGTTGTTGTACCTTTAATTATGATGGCAGCCCCCGTAATGGGCATATTGAACTCATCTTTAATTAACCCATGAACCATATGCTCTTGTGAATATAAAATATTCATGACAAATAGCATGAGTAGTCCGGCAAACATTTTTTTCTTAAAATGCCGAAAGATTTCTTTTGGTTTTTCAGTTATTCTCATAATTGGGGTTACTTAAGTTTAAAGACTAATTTGAATCTTAATAAAATAGAGGCAAATGCCACATAATAATTTTCTTTAGTCACTTTTAAAATGTTGATTAGTTTGTCATTAAATCCACTTCGGCGTATCCTGCAACATCATCACCCCAGGTGGTTTTTAATGCCTGCAGCTTTATATAACAGGCATTAACAGGTGAAAAATTCTTAATTTGCCACAAAGGATTATTTTTGATGTTAGAGAATTCACCCTGATCTATCAATTTCCATTGTATATTGTCACTTGAAACATAAAACCGGTAGTTTGTAATAATACCGGAACTCCATTTGGCCTGATCAGGCAGATATTTAAAGCCACATACATTATATTTGTTCCCTAAATCGATGACTAAATCGATGGGCATTTTTTTTTCACTTCTTTGATGCCATACTGTAAATGTGTTTCCGTCAAAAATTGTACAAGACTTTTCTTCTTTTATCCCGACTATTTTCCAATCCTTTTTTGAAATATCAAATTTTTCATGCCCTACCGGACTGCTTTTCCCCGATGCCGGATCGTAGGAAATTGCTTTAACTTCCAATTTTCCATCTGCAGGG
This sequence comes from uncultured Bacteroidales bacterium, assembly GCA_964456825.1. GTDB lineage: Bacteria > Bacteroidota > Bacteroidia > Bacteroidales > UBA10428 > UBA5072. The sequence goes on along the minus strand of CAYWCR010000089.1, from coordinate 10,284 downwards.
AAAGAAGTGGTGTAAATATTTGATTTTGTAGTCGGTTCGCTGCCGTCTAATGTGTAATAAAAAATCGGGCCAATGTCATTTGTAGTCAAAGTAACTTCACCCGATTGATTTCTGGCTATAGAAGGAGCATTCAGAAATACCGGTGCATTATAGACCCCAATATTGGAAATGACAGGGCAACTTTTCGAATCGGTAATTGTGAAGCGAACCTTCGTTGCTTTTATACTCGGAAAACGAAGGATACGTTTATAACCAATGGTTGTTGCTTTTGCTACTTCTTTCCAGTTTCCATCAACAAACGCTTCAACCATAAAGGCTTTCACACGCTGTCCCAGGCGGATATATTCCTGCGCCATAAAACGGTTGAATAAGGTTGGTTTTCCTAAATCTATTGTCAATGAAGCTGAGGTAACACTATCGTCAGTTGCCCAATATGTTTCTTTGTTGCCGTCAATAGCCTTTGATGCATTAAATTTTCCGATTTTTCCTCGGACATTCGAAACTTCGGCTTTCCCTTTTTCGGCCAGGTTTACTCCAAATGATTCTTTTACTGCTTTGGCCATTTCAAGAGCCGCTTTTTCGTCGCTTGGATGGATCAACCCATTTGGCATAATCGGGAAGTTAAGCAGTAAAGAGCCGTTGCGCCCTATGGAGTTATAATAGGTTTCCATCAAAACAGGAACTGTTTTCACCTTGCTGTCTTCATTCGGGTGATAGAACCACTCTGGACGAATAGAAGTATTTACTTCGGCTGGTACCCATGAATTCCCTGTTTCCAGGCCGTAATGCAACATATTCCACTCTACTTCGCCTGTGGCATTCAATAAACTCCAGTTTGTTTCGCCAACAAAGCCTTCTTCGGTTCCAACCCAGCGCAGATCGCCCCTGTCGCCTCCATCATTCCATATCACAATATCGGGTTGTAACTTGCGGATCAGCACATAAGTATTCTTCCAGTCGTAATAGGTTGTACGGTCAATTTTACGGGTTTCATTGGCTCCACCGTAATATCCGTCCCCTCCGTTGGCCCCGTCGAACCAAACTTCGAAAATCTCGCCATAATTGGTGAGAAGTTCGGTGAGCTGATTACGAAAATATGTAATGTATTCAGGTTTCCCATAATCGGCGTGGTTTCTGTCCCAGGGCGATAAATATATCCCTAATTTTAATCCGTATTCTTTACATGCATCGGCCATTTCACGGACCATATCGCCCTTGCCATTTTTCCACGGAGCATTTTTTACGGAATACTCTGTATATTTAGAAGGCCAGAGGCAAAAACCACAGTGGTGCTTTGCAGTTATGATGATTCCTTTCATACCTGCTTCTTTGCAAATGCGCGCCCACTGACGGCAATCAGCTTTTTCAGGATTAAAAAGTCTAACATCTTCATTTCCATAGCCCCACGACTGGTCAGTATAAGTGTTTAGCGAGAAATGAACGAACGAGTAATATTCCATTTCCTGCCATCTCATCTGATTTTCTGAAGGGACCGGACCGTATGGGGCGGGACCATTTACCTGGTTGCAGCCAAAACAGATTAAAACTGCTGAAAGTGAAATGCTATATGCTATATACCTTAAATTGTTTGATATCATATGCATAATCCTGTTATTCAAGATCAGGTAAAGTTTAAAAAAGCATGTCAAAACTATAAGTAATCGTTTTCCAATGTCTTTAAAATAATCTCTAAAATCTTTGAGATTCTATCATCATATATAACTTAAGCAGTATTATTGTGAAAAGAAGAATCAACTTACATAATTTTTACACCAGTTAACCTTTAGACCGGGCCTTTAAAATCTGCTAAAGGTTTGGTTGACTTCCTTTTCGCTGTTTGCCAAAAGGTCAACCTTTATTTGATTACAATAATCTTGCTTCCGTGCGTGTCATACCGAAAATAATTTACCTACTATCGGTGTAGGATTAAAATAATCCATAAATTGGGATTGAGCAAGTATTTCTAGTATTCCCTGGATTAGAAAAATTATTAAAACAAAGGTTTTCTTTATCATGTTTATAAATTTCATTAAACTAAATATGTCATAATAATCTAATTACTTTACAACTATTGCATCCACAGCAACCTTCCCTGAACCTTGGTTTTTGATTTTAATAATATGTTTTCCAACGCTCAAACCTGCTTCTTCATAAACCAATTGCAGAGGCATACGTTCTCCGGTAGATGACAAATCAACGGTTGCATGGATTTGATCGTCAATCTGAATCTCCATTTTTCCAGCACCGGCTTCTTTGGGTGCAATAACCGCGATATTATCTCCGGTAAACGAACAACTCCACACATCGCCCGGCGTTTCACTAATGGTTAAATCGTTGTTGAAGTCGCCGGTTCCAATATTACAGAGACGAAGCCAACCGGGAGCCACAGCGCCAGGATCATCATCGTTTATCCAACCTTTATCGTGGGTAATTCGCAATACACGACATTTTCGTGCCAAAGAATGGTCGGAGATCCCGGGAAGAGGTTGCACTGATTCACCAGGTAAAACAGATAAGCCCTTTTCATCCTGAATAAACCTGATAGTATTGTTTGTGCCAAGAAGCTCTACCTTGGTCACTTTGCCCAAAGTGCTACCTCCTGAATGAAGAGCATTGAGCATTATCGTACTGTCATTCCAATTTAAAACAGTAGCATAAACATTGCCATTGTTGCGGGTATAGCTTACTGTATTGTCACCACAGACTTCAAAAGGGCGCGAACCATAAACAGCTTCACCATTTATTTTCAACCATGCGCCAACATCTTTGCAAATACGGACTGCTTCAGGGTCAAGATCGCCACGTCCATGCTGCGTGATATTTAGTAACATGGCCCCATTGCGCGAAACGTTCTCCATGAGCAATTTAATTATTTTTGCGGCATCCATGTATGTCTGTCCTGTTTTGTAATGCCAGTCAGCAATGCTGGTTTCGGTCTGGAATGGATATGCTTTTATTTCCGATTCGATAATCGCCTCGTTGCTTTTTACCAAAGCGCGTTCAACAATGGGAATGAGTTCGGGGTTCTTTTTGAAGCTGTTGTAATGTCCGCCCACACACTTGAGGTTGATTACCACATCCATCTTACCCTGATGCCAGTTTAGAGATTTGTTATAATAGTTTGCAACCAAAGACGGAGCGAGAAATCCCAAGCCCATGTGAACACCCAAGTCCATTAAGGAATCGCCCGCAGCTTCGTCGAAATAAATCACATCGGGACGGCACTTTGTAATGGCATCATCAACCCGCCACATAAATTGGTTTGCAAAAGGTGACTGTAAAGGATTCTTTATGTCATGGACAGGGCCATAGAGGTCTACCGGGTCCAGTCCTTCCCACCATTTTCCTTTGCCGTCAAGAACCGTTTGCAGTGCATCGTAAGGCACACCTTTCATTGATCCCGTTTTGTCGCTGGCGTAACGTACCGTCATAAACTGGCCCCAGGTCCGGGGTGGGCTGTTATGAAAACCGATACCAAAACGCAAATCGTGTTGCCGGGCTATTTTTTCCCAGGTTCCGACAATATCCACCTTTGGGCCGACTTTGACAGAATTCCAGGGCTGGTAAGCCGAGTTCCAAGAGTCGAAGTTGTCGTGATGAACGCCCATAGCCATGAAATATCGGGCGCCCATTTCTACGTACAAATTCATCAATTCCTCAGGGTTCCACTTGTCAATTACCCAGTTGTGGCAAATGTCTTTATAGCCATATTCTGAGGGGTGGCCAAAATTATTCAGGTGATGGTTATATTGCCAGTGTCCTTCCATATACATACCACGTGCATACCAATCGCCCTTTTCAGGCATCGATTGCGGGTCCCAATGCGCCCATGCACCAAACTTTGCTTCGCGCCACCATGCGGGTACTGTGTAAATACGGCTAATTTCTGTCCAATCGGATTCATATGGGCCATCGGTAACCTTTAATTGAGGAAGGTTCCATATATCAGGAGACAATCCTAAATCCCCATTCCCGATAATTATATGATCCACATTAAGTGCAACATCTGATGGTTCAGAACGAATATCCAGTTTTGCCCCTTTGGGTATAACAATATTAATTATTGCATGAAGGAAAGAACCTGTAACCGCCCCTGATGAATGAACGTTTACTTTAACTATCTTCTGATTGTTTACCAAAACACTTATTGTACCATTATTCACCGATGCATATCGGATGGCTAATTTGTTTGCTTCCGGGAGGTTTTCAAAATATAATCCCTGGCCAGGTTTAGCCAGATTTACCAGTTGCCCTCCTGAAGCGCTTATATCCGCAACTTTGAAAGCTCCGCCAACTAATTTGGCCTTTTCTGCCTCGAATACTTGTTTATCAGGCAATATGGCAGAAATTGACGTATGGAATAAAAGAAACAAGCCTGCAAGAAATATTCGGTTTTTTATAAAAAAACAAAAACTAACCCATAACTGCCTTGTTTTTTGTGAATTAATAAATTCCATATAATTGTTCTCCCTTATTTGTTTTATAACCTGTATGCGCCTTCCTTCCGGGTAGAATCGGCAACCCTTTGGCTATTTCCTATTAAACTTCCACCAATCGAAATTGCATAAATCTTTCTCTCCCCTGAAAACAAAGAATAAATCATGAATGCCTTTAATATCATTCACCGGAGCGCTAACATTTTTCCAAATATCGCCTTCACCAGAAGTACTTACGTCAATAGTCCCAATTAATGGGCCGTCAATTTTATCGGCATGGATTTCAATCTTTCCGCCATATAAGGAAGCAACACTAACATCAACCGATATTGCACCATTTGAAAAATCGACACCTTGCAGCTTAATGTAATCGCCGTTGTGAATGTCGGTTACAAAAAGCCTGTCGGCAATTTTTTTCCCTGTGTCCCATGGAATGTTGCGTTCCCATTCAGTAGCAAATTCTGTTTTAAGCCCTTCGCTAAAAGCCATGGTCTCAGCTTCGTTTTTTACGTAGGGGTTTAACTTGCCGATTTGCTGCACTCCTTTTGCTGACCACCAGGGAAGTTTCTGTATAGAGCCATCGTTGTTGTAGGTCATTTTTTCAACACAAATCGAACGTCTTTCATTGTGTTTCGACATGGTTTGTTTCAGCATGGCATAATTAAACCCAAACACATAAGAATTCCCTTTGTAGTCGATAATCCCCGGATGGTTTCCTGAAGACCTCCCGTCAGGGTCCATGATGGTCCCCTTGCATTTCCACGGGCCTGTCGGGCTATCGCTCATGGCATACCCGATTCCTTCGGGGCAACAGCGTGATGCCCAGGCCAGATAGTAATGGTTATCCTTCTTCCACAACCAGGGGCCCTCGGTAAACGATGCTTCTGGCGGGGTTCCTGTGAAGTCGATAGATGCAACATGGATATCACCCGAAAATGAAACCATGTCTTCATTTAATTTTGCATAATAACAAGGCCCATTTCCTCCCCAATACATATAGGCTTGCCCCTGCCCGTCAGGCAGGCGGGCGTCATCGTCAATAAATACGGTTGGATCGTAATCGCCAGGGTTGGAACGGAAAATTAAAGGTTTGCCCAAAGCATCGGTAAAAGGGCCATACGGGCTGGTTGATACAGCTACCCCAATTGCCATCTTCCCTTGGTAAATAGTTGGGCAATAAAAATAAAACTTACCGTTTCGGGCAACACACTGTGGTGCCCAGGCACTGTGACCATCGGCCCAGGTGAATGTCCTGTATGGTTCTTTTACTCCCGCAATAATTCCACGTTCTGTCCAATTCACCATATCGGTAGATGTATAAAGCATCCAATTCAGCATTTTAAACCCAAAGGCATCGTCCTCGTCGTGGCTGGTAAATAAGAATACGGTATCATTATAAACCATAGGCGCAGGATCGGCGGTATATTTAGTTTGTATTATAGGGTTATCAGCAAAGCATATTGTCCCGATAAAAGATGTAACAATCACTACAGTACTTTTAACAAGTATTCGGATCTGAATATTTTTTATCAGGCTTTGCATAGTTATCATTTTGTTAAACTTTATAAGTCGGGTTAACTCATGTGATTTATCTGATTTAAAACTTTTCGGATTCTATTCTGCTTTAATAACCACTTCTGCATCTTTAAGTTTTTCAGAGATCGCTTTTAGCCTGATTTCCCCGGCTTGTTTCTGAGATTGTACCAATACCAAACAATACCCGTTAAATGCCATTCGCTGGCTGGCCTTGTCGGGTTCGTGACTGGTTGGGTTTCCATTACCTGTGCCAATTATTTTACCGGGCCCTTCAATAGTGAATTTCACAAGATTATTTGCGGTTGGCACAACCCTGCCTTTGTTATCTTTAATGGCAACCCTTATTAAAGCCACATCACAACCATCGGCTTTTATTGCACTAACATCGCTGTTTAAAGCAACCTGAGCAGGAGTTGCAGTAGTTTCAACAACATCATTGGCAACAAGCTTTCCGCCTTTATACCCTTTGGCTTCGAGTTTTCCCGGTTTATAAATTACCGGCCAGATAAGTTTTTTGAAAGGTTCGGCTTTTTTCTTTCCCTGACTTTTACCGTTCAGGAACAGCTCCACTTCTTCACAATTGGTGTAACAATGAACTTTGACGGAATCACCATCTTTACCTGGCCAACCTGCCTGTCCGGTAGGCAGGTCCCAGTGCGGGAATATATGTACTACCGGTTCGTTGCCCCACGCAGCTTTGTAAGCATAATAACCATCTTTCGGGAAACCGCAAATATCTATAAAACCGAAATGCGAGGATACGCAGGGCCACTGAAACGGTGTGGGTTCACCCCTGTAATCAAACCCTGTCCAAACAAACAGGCCACCAAGGTAAGGGTATTTAACAATATCGGCCCAGTCCTCACCCGGATATGGCCCCCAGTCGGGTTTCACTATAATGGAGTTAGATGTATAGCCTTTACCCCAATTGGTTTCATATTCACCGCGGGTGGAAACGAAACTTGTTCCTTCGGTACAAAAAATAACACGATCGGGGTGGTTTTCTTTATCTTTCACATAGGCCAATTGCTTGTCGCCGTAATTGTATCCCACCACATCCAGCACATCGGCATAACCGCCTTCGTTGCGGGCATGGTTCATTGCAGCGGTAACTTTACGCGTCGGGTCAATTCTGTGGGTTGTTTCAACCATTGTTTCGAGTATCCTTGCTCCGGTTACTGTACCTTGTATCGCTTCTTCATTCTCCATGCACCACATAAAAACCGAGGGATGATTCCTGTCCCTGTAAAGCAAAGTTTCTAAATCTTTTAAATTTTCTTCGGAGCTTGATAAGTGACGGTTTTCATCCAGAACAAGCATGCCCATGCTATCGCACATGTCGAGCAGTTCGGGTGTTGGCGGATGATGGGAACAACGATACCCGTTACTACCCATTTCTTTGAGCAGTTTTAGTTTGTACCAGTTTATTTTATCGGGAAGGGCAACCCCAATACCTGCAAAATCCTGATGGTTGCATGTGCCTTTCACCGGGTATAACTTGCCGTTGAGGAAAACCCCGTTAAGGTTTATTTCAACAGTTCGCACCCCAAAAGTGGTTTCATAGGTATCGACAATGTTGCCATTTTCAGCCACCTCGGTTAGTACCTTATAAAGATTGGGTGTTTCGGGAGTCCAAAGCAATGGTTTTTCTATCAAACCTGTCTGATCTATTTCTGTTTGGCTGAAAGGTTCGAGTACCCCGGACGTGGTTTTTGAACCTACCATAATGCCTTTATTATCGACGATTTTCGATACTATTGTTACACTTTTCGACACGTTGTGATCGTTTTTCAGCGTGGTTTTAATGCTTACAGAGGTTGCTTCTTCAGAAACCGAGGGCGTTGTAATAAAAGTTCCAAACCTGTCGACGTGGATCTTATTGGTTTTGATAAGCCAAACATGCCTGTAGATACCACATCCATCGTACCACCAACCTTCGTATTCACGGGCATCTACTTTCACCAGAATTGCATTTTTACCTTCATTTCCATAACGCAGAACATCGGTCACATCGTAATTTGATGGAGTATATCCGCTCTCGTGGTTGCCTAAAAGGTGTCCGTTCACCCAAACGGTACTATTCCTGAAAATCCCGTCAAATTCAATGGATATTTTTTTTCCTTTGTCTGTCTGGGGTATTTCAAATTCTTTCCTGTAAAATCCTATACCCACAGGTAAATAACCGGTACCTGCCGGTTGGCTGCCCAGTGAATTGTCGTGTACGAAAGTACCCTCAACGCACCAGTCATGCGGAAGGTCTACTTTCTTCCAATCACCGGGATTTAATGATGCAGCGCTTCTAACGTCGGTATAGTCAATGACGGTATCTTTCCTGGTTACAACCGGTACATTAATATCTGTTATCCCACCCTGGCCGACTCTTACAACGCGTTTTATGGCTATGTC
>CAYWCR010000089.1:0-1806 GCA_964456825.1 uncultured Bacteroidales bacterium | reverse complement strand
GCCATTACTCCCGAAGGAACATCAGGGCCTTTTTTAATTCCAAGCTCAACCATTAAGTCGTCAAGTAAACTGCCCAGTACTTCGCCTTTAGCCGGGAGACCTAAATAGATAGCCCTTCCTTTACCATATTTGTTGGAAGTCATAATTGGGTAATCTTTGTCGAGGCTGGTTAATGAGCCAATAACTTCAGCCCCTTCCGGTTGAATAATATCAAACCTTGCCGATTCGGTATCAATTGCTTTTCCTTTATAAGTGAGTTCAAGTTTTTTGCCTTTATACGCCTTACGTGATATTTCATTAAGCGCTTCCGTTTCTTCGTAACTTCCAACACGGATGCCAAATACATCGTTTAAACGGCCGGGACGGGTAGAGGCGAAAACCTGACCGGACTCGTCAACAAAAGCCGAATTGCTTGTCATTATAACTGTTCCGCCATTTTTTACAAAGTCACGGATTTTGGTGGCAGTTACTTCATCCATTACAGCAACACCGGGAACGAATAGGATTTTATAATTCAATGAACTTCTGCTGATTTCTACAACCCTGGCATCCATGTTGCGCCAATAAAACAGGTCCCAACAGGCCTGCAATTGGCTATCATGTTGTTCAGGAAAACCGGCACTGGCAATCTGGCTGGGAAAGGAAAAAGCCAGACCAACTTCTGCCTGTAGTTTATACGGGAAGAATTTTTCTATCCTTTTAAACTCCGATGCAATTTTTTTGTATTCGTCGTATTTGCGATTAGGTATACCATCCCAGTCAAGCATCCCTTCCAGGTACTGTTCTTCTCCGGCGTGCATACTTTGCCATGTCCATCCGCAAACCATTTGGTTGCCATACATTAAGCTGGCATAAGCCGATTTGCGGATTGAATTTGGAACAGCGTTGTGTGTAGTAAATTCGCTGCACCAGAACGGATTTGTGCTTTCAAATTGAATGCGTGAGATTCCAAACGCTGCATTCATTACTCCCCAATTGGTTGTTAAAGAATTTCCAGGATAGAAACCACAACCTTCGCGTGTCATCTTTCCGGAATAAGCAATTTCAGCATAGTCGAAATACTTCATCCAACTGTAGTACCATGCATTTGTATTGGTCAGGGCATTGGGAGCATTGGCATTGACCTTATCAATCATCTTAAAAAGTAATTGGTTTATATCGTCGGAAATAAAACGTCTGAAATCCAATATTTTTTCCGGTGCACCGTTTTTAGAACCCTCAACAGGTAATCCTATTTCTTCCCATTGATTAATTCTTCGTGACCAGCGTTGTGTTGCCCAGGCTTTATTTAAATTTTCGAGATTGTTATATTTATCTTTTAACCATAGAATAAATCGTTGCCTTACTGTTTCAGAATAAGATATGGGGCCATCACCCGATTCGTTGTCAATGCCGAATGCAAGCAATGCCGGATGGTTGGCATACCGTTTTGATATTGTATCGGTAAACCGCAAAGCATATTTCTGATAATCCGGGTCGCCAACATCTTCCATATAGCGGTGGTTGGGGTACTTTAAATCACCACTGGCATCGGTAATGCTTATTGACGGATATTTTTCATGTAACCAGATCGGGGCAGGACGGATGGCAATATCGAGGATGACTTTTATGCCAGCATCGTTCATCATGTCCATCACAGTATCAAACCAGCCAAAGTCGAACTTCCCTTCTGCCGGTTCATAGCTGTCCCAAGCCAAATGACCCATTCGAACAACATTAAATCCGGCTTCTTTCATTAAAGCAATATCCTTTCCCCACTGATCAATATCAGTATCATGCGGGTGATAATTGGCGCCTATAAAAAGG
>CAYWCR010000088.1:0-16231 GCA_964456825.1 uncultured Bacteroidales bacterium | reverse complement strand
GTAAATTAGTCCATGGTCGGCAAGGACGTTACATACCAGCGGAGTTCCCAGGAAGCCTGTGGTAATGTGGCCGAAGTTTTCAACATCACGGGCCAGATATCCTGCAGCCTTTTCAATCAGAAGTGCTACATATGTTTTTCAGTTTACGGTTGTTCCGAACGACAATTTAATCAAAAATCGTTTATCATGGTCAGAAAAGATATTGTATTCCTGCAAAACCATGCCGGGGCATGCCCGGATAATAGTATCGGGGTTCGCTGCCTTCAAATCCGCGGGCATTTATGACCAGCATCGATGCGTACCGGGTGTCGGCCAGGTTGTTCAGTCCGGCAAAAAAAGCCAGCGTTCCTGTTTTTTTTAACCGGAGATTCAAATTCATTTTAAGATTGATCAACCAGTGGCCTGGATAGATCATCGTATTATCATCTGTCATAAATTGCTTCCCCGAATATTGCAGGCTGGCCAAGATGTCCAGCAAACAAAACGGTTCCCAGTCCAGCTGCATCCAGGCCGAATGGCGGGGAATGCCTGGCAGATGATTTCCGTCAAAGACAAGACTGTCATCGGTAAAATCCATAAAACGGTTCAGAGAACGTGAATAGCTGAGGAATGATCTCAGTTTACCCGGGAATGCAGGGTACCGGAAGAAATCATTGTGCATTAGCAGTTCGATTCCCATATGCCTTGTTTTTCCGGCATTGATGCCCGTGAAGATATCTTCGGTCAGCCGTTTGGTTACAAGTAAATTGCTGAGCTCAATCCAGTAAAAAGCACCATCCATCCTGAAGGTGTTGTCAAAAAGATTGATCCGGGTGCCGGTTTCAAATTGCCAGCCTTGTTCAGGCTTAATGTCCCGGTTCACTTCCCCTTCCGGCAGCAGGGTCTCTTCGGGGGAGGGGAGCGAGTACCCGTGTCCCGCGGAAGTATACAGGGCAAAACGGTCACAGGGCGCATAGTTGATCCCGATACGGGGTGATATCACCATCGGAAAGCTATGCCGGCCCGATTGGTCACCGTTAATCGCATAAAGATCGGTCAGTTTATAACGGTTAAAATTAAAGGCGCCCGCCATTGAAATATTCAGCTTCCGGGCAGGCCTGTAATATAGCATTGCATAAATGCCAAACTGGTTGCGGTTTTCGCGGTTTTCATTCAGCCGTATCCGGGCCTGCTCAAGTTTCCATTTGTATTGTTCAACGATATATTCGGCTCCAAGCACCCATTCGGTATTTTCACGGTGATAATTAAGTCTGTTGCGAAATCCTGCACTAAATGACTGATCATCGAGATTGTTGAAAGGACGCTTTTCGTAGTTGTCGTCCCATCTGCCGAAAAGGGTCAGCCTGTTGGTAATACTTTCCTTCAAACTGCCTGTCAGTGTGATGCCAGCAAGACTTTTAAAGTTCTGCTGATAACCTTCAATCGCTTTCCAGTTTGGGGAAGCGGCCTGCGGATTGCTTTCGAACTGGCTTTCACCCAGAGAACTGGGAATGCCTGCGTTAACGCTTGTCAGCAGCAGCGTCGATTTTACAGACCATCCCTGCCGTTTCCATTGGGCTGTTGACAACAAAGAAGTGCGCCGGTAATGATTGTTCTCACGGTAACCATCTGAATGCAGGTGGCTGACGCTGCCCCAGAGATGCCTCTTTTCCCCCTGAAGGCTTCCTGAAAAATGGGCTTTGCGCGTATCAAAGCTGCCATATTGTGCGCGCAGCCTCCCCCTATTATTCGCTGTTGAAGGTGAATACAGGTTTATGATTCCGCCCAGTCCCGAGCCATATAAAGCAGAAGCGGGACCTTTGATCACTTCCATCCGGCCCAAGCTGAGCAGATCGATTTCTTCCGGTGTCGAAATCCCGTCTGACCCGGTAATCGGAATATCATTAAGATAAGCCCTGATCCTGTTGGTGTTATAAGGTGTCCGGCTGCCCATCCCGCGGATGACAATCCGGCTGGTGGCATAGGTTCCGGTTTGCATGGTGATGCCTGGCAATGTGTTGAGCGAACCGTCCAGGTTGGTACCATCTCCTGCATTGAGGCCCTCCCCGGTAAGGACAGACATGCTGCCAGGAATGGTACGCAATTTTCCGCTTACCTGGAAGGCTTCCACAATGACTTCATCGAGCAGAAGAACTGTATCTGAAAACTGAGGAAAGATCAAAGTGTCTTCGTTCTGCTGAGCATGAAGATTAAGAAAGCCCGGGAGAAATGACAAGAAAAGGCATATGGCAGAAGATTTTTTTGCCATGCTTTGCGGATATTTTATTCCATGGGGATCAGACGCACGATCTTTCCGGGACTTTCAACAGCCACATATAACAGACCATCCGGACTCATAACCACATTGCGAACCCGGCCGATGCCTTCCAGCAGCTTTTCACGGTGTATTACCGAATGATCGCGTATCACTACCCTTTCCAGATATTGAAACCGGAGCGAACCTATCATCAGGTTATGGCGCCAGCTTTTATACCGGTCGCCGGTTACGAAGGTCATGCCACAAGGTGCAATCGACGGAGTCCAGTAAAAAACAGGCTGTTCCATTCCTTCTTTTTCCGTGAGTTCTGTGAGTATGGTTCCGTCGTAATTTATGCCGTAGGATATTACCGGCCAGCCGTAATTGAAACCAGGCCTGATCAGATTCAGCTCATCGCCGCCCCGCGGACCGTGTTCTGTCTCCCATAACTCACCGGTTACAGGGTGGATACAGTTCCCCTGGGGATTGCGATGCCCGTAGCTGTATATCGAGGTCAGTGCATCCGGTTTGCCGGCAAAGGGATTGTCGGCCGGTATGCTCCCGTCATCATTGATGCGGTGGATCTTGCCGTTATGATTGTCCAGGTTTTGCGGAAAATCGAAATGCTGACCCCGGTCTCCGATGCCGAAAAAGAGATGCCCTTCGCCGTCAAATGCCAGCTTGCAGCCGAAATGATGTCCCCGGTCAGTTTGCGGCATGCCTTTGAATATTACCTGCAGGTCGGTCAGCTTGTTTCCTTCAAGTTTCGCCCGGAGGATGGACGTGTTACCGATACGCCGGTTACTGTCAGTATTGGGTGCCGAATAGGATATATATATCCAGCCATTCTTCTCATATTCGGGATGAAGGCATAGGTCAAGCAATCCACCCTGTCCGAAAGCCATGATTGGCGGCAAGCCTTCGATGGGAGCGGAGAGTTTCCCTCCGGAGAAACGATGCAGGGTGCCGGCGCGTTCTGAGATCAACAGGTCACCGTTGGGCAAAAATGCCAATCCCCATGGTACGCTGAGCCCGGAAACAACCGTATCCACAACGAATCGCTGCACCTCCGATTCCGTAACACCTCCGGGTGTGACGGCCGGCTTCAGGCTGCTCTTATCTTCCGGAATTCCTTTTTTTACATAGTCAGCCAGGGCTTCGATCTCTTCATCGGTGAAGGTTTTTTGAAAAGCGGGCATGCCGATGGCCACAATCCCGAATTTGATGCTGTTGAAGGCCGAGGCACTTCCTTCCTCTTCCATCCATGATTTGGCGGCAAACTTCTCGAGATTGTCACCATGGCATCCGGCACAGTAATTTCTGTAGTTCGTGGCAGCCGGCCGGGGCTGACCTGTTTTGGTAACGGGTGATGCCGGGTTGAAGGACCTGATGCTGATCCAACCGATTACTGCCAGGGCAAGCAAAACAACAAGAACGATGCTGATCCGTTTCATATTGAACAGGTTTATGCCATGGGAAGAATGAATGGCGGATGAACAAATCTCTTTGCATTACCAAATTTAGGCAAATGAAAATAAACCAGCAGTGCAATTACAGATATTTTACCTTAACAAATCAGAATTTGTTTTGTTCCGGTAATAATACAAATCTGAGCGATTCTTTTGGATCGCTCAGAATGATTCAGTAAAAAATGAAATGTGCTATAATCCTTCATTCATCCGTTCCGAAAGCTCCCTGGCCGTTAATTCATCAGGCAGCCCGCTGATCATGGCAACACCGCTTTTTATCACCCCGTTGATCAGGGGCATGGAATAAACATGATCATCAATCACAAATGCAACATTTCTGCCCATATTTCCTTCCGTCATTTCTGCCCATTTTCTGGCTCCTTCCAGGGTAAAATAAATTTCGACATTTTGCCCCCGGCTTTTTGTTTCCCGGACATCAGACAGGTTCAGTACAGGTTCCTGCTTTACGGCCACAATAGCCTGGTATTGACCTTCCTCATCAACAGGAAAAAGGACTTTCAGGAAACGGATCCCTTCCATGAAATTCAAACCATCAAAGGGCAGTGGATCATTTTTTGTCAGGTATCCTAAGACAGATGATTGCTGATCATGTTCAGGGCGGAACGCTGCGGTCTTCAGTGAGTCCATAACAAAGGCAGGGAGTTCACTGATCCTGACCATTTCATGGATGCCAAAACGGAGAGAAGGATTACCGGATTTTCCGCCGGCATTGCATGAGAATAACACAAAAAGCATCAGCAGGGTAACCAGATTTGTTGTTTTCATGAGTTTACTTTTTTTTCGATTTTTTATAGATTTTAAAATAATCGGCAATGGAATTGACATAGGTTTCATAGGCAGAGATACCTTTTTCGGTAATCTCGCAGGTGGTGAGCGGATAGTTACCCCTGAAGGATTTTTTTATCTGAACATATCCGGCTTCATTGAGCTTGCTCAACTGGAAGCTCAGATTACCCTTTGTGGTATTGATATTCTCCAGCAGATAACTGAACTCTGCCGTCCGTACACCGGTCAGAATGGACATGATGGCCAGCCTGACCTGTGAATGCAGCAAAGGATCGAGGTTGCTGAACATAACCGGTCAGCTTTTGCGTTTTGAGTACAATATATGCCCGGGTATAATAAAGGCGATGAGCCAGCCTATGGCCTCCGCAAGCAATTGTTGCCGCAAAGGGAGATACGAACTAAAATATGCCAGCAATCCGAAGACAATTCCTCCGAAAATGATCAGCCTGTAACGGAGAATGCCTCCGGTAATAACAATGGCGAACGCAATCAGAACCATGAATAAAGGGTGCTGGAACTCAAAGGTTATTTTGTGCAACACGTTGTTTTGGATCAGATTGACAAGCACCATGCAAACCACCAGGGAACTCCATACATACCGGAGTGAAATACCGATATAGGTTGTTACCCTGTTCCTCTGCCGGTAAAGGTAAATCGCTGTGAAGATAAATCCTGCAAGGGGAAGAATAATACCGCCGTATTTGAAAAGTTGCCCCACACGATAGGTATGAACCACGGTTGCCTGATAAAACCCAATCCAATAATTAAGGAAGCCAATCCATCCCCATACTATGAACAATATGCCGTCGTGCCTGATCTTTTTATGGGAAACCGCTATCATTTCCCTGATCACCTGAAGGGACTGAACCTCATCGAAAGATTCTTGCCCGGTTTTGTTTGATTCCATATGATGTAAATTTAGTATATAAAACTAGTTTGCGATACAAACTTAATAAAGTTTGTAATACAAACCAAATTTTTTTCAAACTTTTTTTTATTTGCCGGGTTCAGTGGAGATGCTAAGGGAAGAGTTCTGCCTGTCCCTTTTTCCTTCCTGACGCAGGAATCAGGAAAACGCACCCTTAATAATCCCTCGGATCATCTTCAACGATGGCATAATGATAATTATCCTTCCATTCCCCCCTTATAGGCAGGATCTTCCTCATCAGTCCTTCCCGGATCATGCCTGATTTTTCCAATACCTTTATTGATCTTATGTTTTCTGTCGCCACGCCTGCTTCTACCTTATGCAGTTTCATTACTTCAAACCCGAATTTTACCAGGGCTTTCGCTGTTTCCGTACCATAACCGTTCCCCCATTGCGATGGCATTAAATTGTAATAGATCTCACCCAGCCTGAATCGGTTTGCAGACAAGTTCATGCCTGCTTCACCGATAAATTTACCGGATGTTTTAATAAAAATTGCCCAGGCAATGCTTTTTCTTACCTCATTCACTTTGTCTTCAATGGACGTACGCATGACCTCCCTGGTTACATCCGGATTCTTCGGTATCCCCAGCGTATTATATTCATCCACTTCGGGATGCAGGCGAAGTCTATAAATATTTTTCAGGTCATCCCATGAAAGTTCTTTCATGATCAGCCGTTGTGATTCAATATCAAATTTGTTCGTGATCTGGCTTTCATTCCAATGGCTGGATTGTTTCCCGGTTAACTCAACGATAACCAATTTCAAAATGACTACAGCACTGATTTGTTTTTTCTCAAATTCAATATTTTCAGGTGCTCCGTAATGAGCCATGATGATTTCCAGTCCCCTATGTTTCTGATTGAAATCTGTTATGATTTCAACTTCTCCATGACCTACTACAGACCTGTATATCGTCGACCATTTACAGGCATGGTCATTTTTTACAATATCAGCTTTTTGCTCTATCTCAAAGCATACTTTATTGTTCTTTTTCAACAGATCAATTTTTTTCCCTTCCGGTGCGGCATGTATATAAATGCAATGATCCCTGTACCCGTAATTGAATGGCAGCATATAAGGACAATCTGCATCGGTCATGGCAATCCGGCAGATCTTTGACGTCCTGAGTATGTCTTCGATAACGTTATGGTCGGTTATCTCCTGTTTTGTTTTTCTCATAAGCCAGGGTTGTAGTGTATTTTTTGGAGAACCAGGAACCAGGAACCAAGAGCCAGGACAGTGAAGAGGTGTTTAGCGGTTTAGCGGTTTAGCGGTTTAGCAATTTAGCATAAAACCTAAACACCTAAACTGCTCAAATTACCAATTACCTCTTACCGATTACCGATTACCATTTTCCCTACCCGATATCCTTATGATAATCCTGCAGTGATTTCACCTTGTAGTCACCGTTCCTGCGTTCCCTGATGCCTTTGGTGGCCGCCGTTGCTGCAGATGTTGTGGTAATATAGGGAATTTTATACCTGATCGCATTTTTCCGGATATAAGAATCGTCGTACTCGCTTAACCGGCCGGCAGGAGTATTGACAACGAGGTGGATTTCCCGGTTTTTGATGGCATCCACAATATTGGGCCTTCCTTCATGCACTTTTTTAATCGCTATAGCCGGGATGCCATTATTTTCAAGAAAAATTTTAGTGCCTCCGGTGGCAAGGATTTTGAAGCCCATATCCCTGAAACTTAAAGCAGCCTCCAGTATCCTGTTCTTATCCCTGTCCGCGATGGTGATCAGCACTGTCCCTGAAACAGGCAACGGCACCTGAGTTGCCTCCTGTGACTTAAAAAAGGCCAGACCATAGCTGTCAGCAAAGCCCAGTACTTCGCCGGTCGAACGCATTTCAGGGCCCAGCAAGGGATCGACGACAGGGAACATATTAAAGGGAAAAACAGCTTCCTTCACGCCATAATGGTTGAATTTCTTATGGGTAAGGTTAAATTCCGGAAGCTTTTTGCCCAGCATGACCTGGGTGGCAATTTTCGCCATGGGGATATTGCAGACCTTGGAAACCAGGGGTACCGTTCTTGAGGCCCGGGGATTGGCTTCCAGGATGTACACCACATCTTCGTATATGGCGTACTGTATATTCATCAACCCGCAGACCTTTAACTCGATGGCTATTTTACGGGTATAATCATTGATCGTTTTGATATGTTTCTCCGGGATGACAACTGGCGGGATAACACAGGCGGAATCACCG
Organism: uncultured Bacteroidales bacterium; assembly: GCA_964456825.1. GTDB lineage: Bacteria > Bacteroidota > Bacteroidia > Bacteroidales > UBA10428 > UBA5072. The sequence goes on along the minus strand of CAYWCR010000088.1, from coordinate 8,571 downwards.
GAATGTATGCCGGCATATTCAATATGCTGCATGACAGCGGGAACAAAGGCATCATGCCCATCGGCAATGGCATCCGCTTCCGATTCAATAGCATCTTCAAGGAATTTGTCAATCAATATAGGCCGTTCGGGAGATATATCAACGGCAGCCATGACATACTGCTTTAGCATTTCTTCATCCATCACGATCTTCATGCCCCTGCCGCCAAGCACATAGGATGGCCTGACCATCAGGGGATAGCCGATCCGGTGTGCTATCTCCAGCGCTTCATTGAGGGTGCTGGCCATCCCGGATTCGGGTTCGGGAATGCCGAGGTTCTTCATGATCTTGCGAAAACGGTCGCGGTCTTCTGCCAGGTCGATGGCATCGGGACTGGTTCCCAGGATTTTTACCCCGGCGTCTGCCAGCTCTTTGGCAATATTCAGCGGTGTCTGTCCCCCAAATTGCACGATCACTCCTTCGGGCCTTTCCTTTTCATAAATGCTTAAAACATCCTCAACGGTCAGTGGTTCGAAATACAGCTTGTCAGCCGTGTCATAATCAGTTGACACCGTTTCGGGATTGCAGTTGACCATAATGGATTCATAACCCGCTTTGCGTATAGCAAAGGCGGCGTGGACACAGCAATAATCAAATTCAATGCCCTGTCCGATGCGGTTTGGCCCGCCTCCCAGCACCATGATCTTTTTGCGGTCACTCACAGCAACCTTGTCAGGGGCATTGTAAGTGGAAAAGTAATAGTCGGCGTTTTCAACCCCGCTAACCGGAACAGGCTCCCATGCTTCTTTTATGTTTAGCGCAATACGCTTTTCACGGATCCGTTTTTCGGAAACAGACAGTAATTTAGCCAGGTATTTGTCGGCAAAGCCGTCTTTTTTGGCCCTTGCCAGCAAGGCATCGGGCATCATGGCCCCCTTATGGGTGAGGATCTCCTCTTCGAGCCCGACCAGTTCTTTCATCTGCGTGAGGAACCATTCCTTGATGTGGGTTTTTTCACTCAGTTTTTTTATGTCTGCGCCTTTCCTCAATGCTTCATACAGGATAAACTGCCTTTCACTCGAAGCATGATTCAGCAGGTTCATTAACTCATCCAGTGTTTTTTTATTGAAATCCTTTGCAAATCCCAATCCATAACGTCCTATTTCGAGTGATCTGATAGCCTTTTGCAGCGCTTCCTTGTAATTTTTCCCGATGCTCATCACTTCACCCACTGCCTGCATCTGGGTTCCCAGTTTGTCTTCGAGGCCTTCGAATTTTTCGAAGGCCCAGCGGGCAAATTTAACTACCACGTAATCTCCTGAAGGCGTGTATTTCTCAAGTGTCCCATCACGCCAATACGGTATTTCATCGAGGGTAAGCCCTCCCGCCAGCAAAGAAGAAACATAGGCGATGGGGAAACCCGTTGCCTTTGAGGCAAGGGCAGAAGAACGTGAGGTGCGGGGATTAATCTCGATAACCACCACCCGGTCTGTTTTCGGGTCGTGGGCGAACTGCACATTGGTGCCGCCAATAACCCCTATGGCTTCGACAATATCATAAGAGTATTGCTGAAGACGTTGCTGCAGCTCTTTGCTGATGGTGAGCATCGGTGCAGTGCAAAAGGAATCGCCTGTGTGCACGCCCATGGCATCTACATTCTCAATGAAGCATACGGTTATCATCTGGTTCTTTGCATCACGCACAACTTCCAGTTCCAGTTCTTCCCATCCCAGCACCGATTCTTCGATCAAAACCTGGTTCACAATGCTGGCTGACAGGCCCCGGCTCGCTATGGTGCGCAGTTCTTCAACATTGTAAACAATGCCTCCACCCGTTCCTCCCATGGTATAGGCTGGCCTGATGACAACCGGATACCCCAGTTCATCAGCCACCTTTTCAGCATCCTCAACGGAATTCACAGCAGTGCTTCTGGGCATATCAATGTTGAGCATGGTCATGGTCTGCTTGAAAGCAGTCCTGTCTTCTCCGCGTTCAATGGCATCAATGTTAACCCCGATGACCCTTACCCCATATTTCTTCAGTATGCCTTTCTTGGCCAGCTGCGAAGACAGGTTCAGTCCGGTTTGTCCTCCCAGGTTAGGCAGCAGGGCATCCGGCCTTTCCTTCTTGATGATCTCGGTGAGGGCATATTCGTTTAACGGCTCGATATAGGTGACATCAGCAATCTCCGGATCTGTCATGATGGTAGCCGGATTTGAATTCACCAGAATGATTTTATAACCCAGCGATCGCAAAGCTTTGCATGCCTGTGTACCGGAATAATCAAACTCACATGCCTGTCCGATAATAATGGGTCCTGATCCTATGATCAGAACCGTGTTGATGTCTTTTAACTTTCCCATTTACGCTTAATGTATTTTCAAGGGTGAAGGTGCTCAATAAAACCGGCACAAGATAAAAAAAAGCGGATTATCGGGAAGGAGTTTTAGCGGATAAATTTGTCAACATAGCAGTTTAGCGGTTTAGCGGTTTAGCTGTTTAGCAATTTAGCAGTTTAGCGATTTAGCGGGTTAGCATAAAACCTAAACGATACCGAATACCGAATACCGATTACCTCCTTAGACCACTGACAGGGTTTCCGCCCGCATGCTTACACACACCGCTGTCAGGGTCTCCTTTCCGATTACCGGTTACTTTTTACCTTTTTTCCTCGAGAACATCCGTATCAGCCCGCTGTTTTGTATGGCTTCTGAAGAGCGGGTCACCTCCCTGATACCCGTGTTCAGCTGATGCATGAAAAACGCAAGGGAGTCGGCAAAAGCGGTGTCAGCGATGAAACGGCTGAGTGCGTTTTCATTATCGGTGAGCCTGTGGCTGAATTCGGTCAGATTCTGCGTTGTTTTTTCAAGGTTGATACTGGAAAGGTACAGGTTATGAATCAGCAAAGTGTCGGTAAACAATCGTCCGAAAATGCCTTCACCGGCATTCACCTTATCTGTTATTTTTGCGATGTCTCCGGTAATGATCTGCAGGTTGTAGCCTGCAGAATCGAGCTGACGTGAGAACAACGTATCAGCAAACAGTTTCCCCATCAGTCCCTGTCCCCTGTTCGCCTTTTCCGATATTTCCAACAGGTTTTCCGAGATGAGGTTGATATTGCGGCTGGTTACATCAATGTTTTCCATTACGGTGGTATCGGCAAATATCTTCCCGAAAATGCCATCACCACGGTTGATCTTATCCGTTATGTCGAGCAGGTTTTTGGAGACGAACTTAATATTCTCACTCGACTTTTTTACTTCCTTCAATATCTCATCAATATCCACCTGCTCAACCGTCTCCAGGATATCATCCTCGCTGACAGACGGGCTTTGCCCGCTTCCTGGCAGAATGATGACGATCTTGCCACCCATCAGCCCCTCGTTGGCAATGGTCACTTTTGAATCCTGCTTGATCAGCTTGACAACGTCTTTTTTAATGGTAAATCCGGTTTTTACCCGTGTATCCGACATTAATTCAATACTGCTGACGGTCCCGATATCAATGCCCGAAAAAAATACTTTATCCCCGATCTTAAGCCCTTTGATATCCTGGAATATGGCGGCAATTTTCAAGGGATTGCCAAACAGGTTCTGTTGTTTCCCGACGATATAAATACCCGTGATAAAGATTAATATGCCCAGGCTTATGAATAATCCGATATTGATCGCTTTTTTTCGTTGCATAACTGATCGTTTAAGTGGTAAAAAACATGGATACCTGAGGATCCCCGGAACGCTCAATGTCCTTATAACTGCCTTCAGCAATGAAATTTCCCTGATGCAGGATGCAGATCCTGTCCGATACTATTTTGGCACATTTCATATCATGGGTGACGATGATGGAAGCTGTCCCCTGCTCCCGCTGGACCGTTAAAATCAGATCGCTGATCTCCTGTGCCATGAAGGGATCAAGGCCGGCAGTTGGTTCATCATACAGCATGATCTCCGGGGATAACATAAGCGCCCTGGCAAGTCCCGCCCTTTTTTTCATGCCTCCGGAAAGCTCGGCCGGCATCTTATTCATGGCATCCAGCAAGCCCACGCTGCGCAGGTTTGTTTCCATCTGCTGTTCCATTTCGTCAACGGGAGTCCTGAAAAACTTAGCGTTGCGCATCAATGGGAAGAGCATATTATCTCTCAGGGATATGGAGTCATAAAGCGCCCCCTGCTGAAATACATACCCGATGCGTGTTCTGATTTCATCCAACGCTGCATGGTTGCATTTTATAACATCCGTATCAAAAATCCTGATGTTCCCTTTGTCAGGGGTTAACAAGCCAACCATGCATTTCAGGAGAACCGTTTTCCCTGCTCCTGATTTCCCAAGAACAACAAGGTTCTCCCCCGGATTAAGCTGCAGGCTGATCTCATCCAGGACGGCCTTGCTGTCAAAGGCTTTGGACAGGTTTGATATGGCTATTATGCTTTCCGGTCCCATGGTTATATCTCAAAAAGACTGGTGATCTGCACCGCGATGAGGTCAATCACGAATATGACCATCGACGAGATAACCACCGCGGCATTGGCAGCATATCCAACCCCTTCCGTTCCTTTGTTGGCATAATACCCTTTGTAGCAACTGATGATGCCGATGAAAAATCCGAAAAAGAAAGTCTTAATCGTAGCCGGAATGATATCGTAGAAATAAATCCCGTCAAATGCCTGGGAGAAGAATAGGGGGAAAGAAATGTTGCTGTATGCCTTCATCCCCAGGAATGATCCCAGAAAGGCGATGAGATCAGCGTAAAAAACAAGGACAGGCAGCATGATGGTAGTTGCCAGCACACGGGTTACCACCAGGTATTTTATCGGATTGGTAGCCGATACTTCCATGGCGTCAATCTGTTCGGTTACCCGCATGGAACTCAGCTCTGCCCCGATGCCCGAACCTACTTTCCCCGCGAAAAGCAGGGCCATGATCACAGGCCCCATCTCCCTGATAATGGATACAAAAACCAGGTTGGGAAGCCATGCTTCTGCTCCCAGGTCAGCCATCATGGGTCGTGTCTGCAGGGTCAGCACCAGTCCCAGGATCAGCCCGGTAACACTAATGAGAAAAATAGAGCGATAACCTGTTTTGTACAATTGGTTGATCCATTCATCAAACTCAAAGCGTTTTACAAACAGGTTATTAAAAAATAATCCGGTGAAACGGAATATGTCGGTCAGTTCAACCAGGAAAGCCTCAATATTTTTAATAAACATTGATGTTTTCATTTCCACGGTTTGTTAAGATGATTAATCCCAAAGAAGTTAGTCCGGTGGACGGACAAACTTCCCTGTGATTAACACCCTGGTAAAATTACGGAATTATGGGCAATAAAACTATACCGGTTGCGATGAGAATTCATAGAACCCCGGTGGCAGGAGACAACAACTGTACAACGGGAAAGTCTCCCTGGCCGGCGGGAAGGTTTTACACACATCCGGCAAATGAACCTGTTAATTATCGTTAAAACCATTTGAATTATTGTTGGATTTATGTAAGTTTGGCTCAATACAATATCTGATATTTCATAGAGTTATATCATTAATTTTATTAATCTTTAACCACCTGAAAAATGAATGGTTTGATTCCCAGGAGGAAATTCATCCGGTCGGCCGCATTGGCAGGGGGGTCGTTGATGATGCTTCCCTACTTAAAAGGAAACACGATGATTCTCTCTTCTCCGGTTAACGGGTATTTTCTCAAAGAATTCGGCATTGATGAAACACTCTGCCGCAAGTTACTATCTAAGGCATTATCCCGCGGTGGCGATTTTGCTGATCTTTATTTTGAGCATACCTTATCCAATTTCATCGGTCTTGAAGATGGAAAGGTTAACCGCTTATATGGTGATATCACCCTTGGGGTAGGTATTCGTACCATCAAAGGTGACCAGGTCGGCTATGGATTTACCCAGGAGCTTACGGAGGAATCCATGCTATCTGTGGCTGCCACTGCAGCTTCACTTTGTGATGCATCGGCAACGGCCTTTACCGGGAAATTCAACCGGCCGGTTTTGGCTGATTATTACCCCGTGGACCCGATGTTGATTGATATTCCGGCGAAATCGAAACTGCCGGTTGTCCAGCGTATCAATGAGCGATGTTTTGCTTTGTCGCCATTGGTGGTTAAGGTAAACGCAGGTTTTTCCCAGGATGTAAAGCGCATCATGGTGGTTACCAGCGACGGAGTGATGGCAGAAGATACGCAGCCTTCAGGATATGTTTATGCATCCGTGGTGGCTGAAAAAAACGGCAGGCGCGAAACAGCAGGATGGAACCTGGGAGGGAAGCGTGATTTTTCATTTTATACCGATGAGGTTGTGGAAAAAGTCTCTGCTGTTGCCGTTAAGAATGCTGTGAAGCTCCTCGACGCTATACAGCCGCCAGCCGGGGAAATCCCGGTTGTGCTGGGTCCCGGAATCACAGGCATTTTGCTGCATGAAGCTATAGGGCATGGCATGGAAGCGGATTTCAACCGCAAAAAGACATCGACCTACAGTACCATGCTGAATAAAAAGGTAGCCGAGCCCTTTGTCACCATCGTTGACGATGCTACCAATCCCAATCTTTCGGGCAGCATCAACATTGATGATGAAGGAGTACCCGGAAAAAGGACCGTCCTCGTGGAGAATGGCATACTCACCGGATACCTGCACGACAAAATATCAGCAAAGTATTATGGTGTTGAACCAACAGGCAACGGACGCAGGCAGAGCTTTGAGCATTATCCTGTACCCCGGATGCGGAATACCTATATGCTGGGAGGGGATGCTACACCGGATGATGTTGTAAAAGCAGCCGGAAACGGTATTTATGTGGAAGATGTAAGCAACGGACAGGTAAAAATCGGAGAGGGTGATTTTGCTTTTTACGTATCCCAGGGCCGCCTGATAGAAAATGGAAAGCTTACGGCTCCCATTAAGGATATCAATATTATGGGAAACGGTCCTAAAATGCTGGCTAACATTGTTATGGCAGCCAATGATCTGGAAATGTTCCAGGGTGGCGGCGGAATGTGCGGAAAAAGCGGACAGGGGGTACGGGTATCCTTCGGACTCCCGACCTGCCTTGTCAAATCAATGACAGTCGGTGGAACGCAGCAGAAAGGAGGTGCATCATGAATACCGCCATGCAGGAATTAATTAACTGGGTAACAGACCAGGTAAAAAAGGCAGGGGCAGACAGCAAAGTGATTTTATCAAAACAACGGTTTGTTGAGATCCGTTACCGTGAAAGAAAGCCCGATGCGATCAAGGAGGCTACCACGCAAAACCTGAACCTTGAAGTATTTCTTAACGGGAAATATGCTTCCCAGTCAACACCGGATCTGAGAAAACCCGCTCTTGAAGCATTTATAAAGGAAGTGGTTGAAAACGCTTCCATTCTTGACCAGGATCCGTTCCGTTCTCTTCCTGATCCAAAATATTATGCCGGTGCTACCGGGATAGACCTTGAACTGAACGATAAGGATTATGCTGCCTGTACACCGCAGGACAGACATGCTATAGCCAGTGCAATCGAAGAAGAGAGCCTGAAAAGGGCAGGGGAGAAGGTAATTTCCGTGGAAGCCACCAGCTATGACTCAACCTATGAAGAATATGTGAAAACCAGCAATGGTTTTACGGGTTCGGAAAAAACTACGTACTTCCAGAAAGGTGCTTCAGTAACAATACAGGATGAGGGAGACAGGAAACCCAACGGAGGGTACTATGTCGGCAGTCATATTAAAGCCGATCTCCCGGATTCAAAGGAAGTCGGGACCCTGGCAGCTTACAGGACACTGATACTTATGGGAAGTAAGAAAATACCTACGGAGGTATTGCCCGTCATCATCGAAAACAGGGGAACCGGACGCGTGCTGAATGGTTTCCTATCAGCTCTGACGGGACAGAACCTCCAGCAAAAACGGTCCTTCCTGGCCGGAATGAAAGGACAGCAGGTTGGCAGCAAGGTTTTTACCCTGGTCGACGATCCTCATATCATCCGGGGCATGGGCTCTAAACATTATGATGATGATTGTTTTGCCCCGGTCCGCAGGGATATTGTTAAAGAAGGCCAATTGCTCGAATATTTCATTAACTGGTATTACAGCCGTAAGCTGGAGTGCGAACCCACCACCTCATGGCCGTCAAATCTCATTCTGCCGCCGGGGACAAGAAGTGTTGAGGAGATTATGAAAGACCTGGGCAGGGGCATCCTGATAACCGATTTTATCGGCGGGAACTCAAACTCCACCACAGGTGATTTTTCAGTGGGCATCATCGGCCAGTTATTCGACAAAGGCCAGATCATACATCCTGTTTCAGAAATGAATATTGCTGATAACCATTTGAAATTCTGGAATAAGCTTGCGGAAGCTGCCAACGATCCCTGGTTGTATAGCTCCTATCGTATGCCAAGCCTTGTATTTAAGGATGTGGTGGTGGCGGGAATATAGAAGACGTTGTGATTGTTGTGGTTGTTATGATTGTTTCAATATATTGTAGTCAGATAACAGGCAGGGACACAAGATCTTGTGTCCCTGCATTGTTGTGTTCCTATTGACCTATTACCGATTACCGATTACCGATTACCTTTCCCTGGTCACCAGCTTTCGTACTTA
>CAYWCR010000087.1:0-16465 GCA_964456825.1 uncultured Bacteroidales bacterium | reverse complement strand
GGAACAGAAGCCCCTTCCTTGACATCAAAAGTCTTATTCACCGTATACAGGGTCTGCTTTGCATTTTGTGCTCTGAAAACAACCCTATAAGTGCCTGGCTGCACAAGAATGGTCTCATTCTTCATGCGATTGTCAAGATTATAAACCCATTCTTCATCGGTAGCACTCTTCCGTAAATATATGCTGCCAAATCCGGTTGAGGACTTCAGAAAGGTTACCAGTCCCGGCCTCGGAATCTCCAGTGTCGTGGTGTGACTTTGCCTGATATCAACGTTAGTCAGATAGATACGCGGTAAAACAGGGATTTCAATATCATATTTGCCCACCAGGTATTTTTCTTCCTCATACATTTTCTGCATGTTGAGTGTCTTCATGTCATCTGCCTTCCTGACGATATATTCAAGTCCCTTGTACTGGATCTGGTCAGCCACCTTAACAACCAGGATGCCCTGTGGTGCATCGGCAGCAATAACCGTATGTTTTCCCGGCGTCAGTTTCACATTTTCCACAATAACCGGAGGCAGTGTATTCACCCTGAGCCTGTAAGTCATCAGGTGGTCCAGTATAAGGGTATCGGGCAGGCCCCTGTGGTTCATGGTATGGATGTAGTTGTAGATGACCTTACCTGAAAACTGGTCATAAAATGTCATGTTGACATTGGTTTCCGTAGGATTGCCGTGGATATCCAGCAGGTTGACCTGGGCTGTGGTTGCATTCAGTGCCTGGGAAATGACAACTTCCATGATCTCAGCAAACTTATCCTCGTGGGTTGCATTATAGAAATGGCCGATACAGTCAAATGTCTGCCGGAATCCTTCGTCAATACCAATCCCTATTATAAAGGGTTTAAGGACAATACCACGTTCCTGCAGTGCATAGGAAACCGCACAGGCATCACCATCGCATGCTTCTATTCCATCGGTAATCAGGATTATTATATTTCTGCAGTTATCACAATCCTCCGGGAAATCACCACCCCCCTTTTCAAGGGAATAAGCAATGGGAGTTGTACCCCGGGGTGTTATATACCGAAGCTCCTGCCGGATTTTTGGCGCATTTCCTTTGGCAAATGGCACTTCAAGCCGGGTGTCATTACAATCCTGCGGAGGTACCGGGCTCTGATGGCCGTATAACCTTAATGCCATCTGTACATTATCCAGACTTTCAAGGCTGTCAATAATATGGATCAGCACCCGCTGCGCGATGGCTATTTTGGTTTCCTTTTCCCACTTTCCGGCCATGCTTTGCGACGCATCAAAGATAAAGAGTATACGGGTTTCGGGAGGTACGTATTTGGGCTTTGCCGTTTGTCCGTATGCTAAGGAAAAGAAAAAAGAGACTATCATGCATAATGCCGGTACGATCTTTTTCCGGTAAACAGTTACCATAGATTTTTATATTAAGAACGGTTGAAAACACAATTTTATGATATCCGGTCAACACAATGTGAAAGTTACTGAATCAAAGCAGCTATTGCACAAAAAAAACGCAGGATTATTAACAAGCCTGCGTTTTTCATTCATGAAGACTTAATGTCAACGATACTCTTTCAGATATTCCAGCACCTGGTTAAACACGTTATCGGTCGTGAATCCGAATTTTTCATCCAGCACTTTATAGGGTGCGGAGTATCCGAAGTGATCGAGGCCAAAGACCTTTCCCTTCGTACCTGTCAAACCCTGTAAAGTCACCGGGATACCGGCAGTAAGTCCAAAAACAGGGGTATTATCAGGGATCACCTTTTGCTGATAAGCCTTGTCCTGTTTTCTGAATAGTCCTTCGGATGGTGCCGATACAATCCTGACCTTTAGTCCCTTCTCAGCTTTGAGCTTTGCAGCGCCTGCAACCAGTGTGGAAACTTCAGATCCGTTTGCCACGAGGATGACATCAGGATTGCCTTCACAATCCGCTATAATATAGGCCCCTTTACCGGCTTCAAAAGCACTCTCAAAGCGGGTTGACCCCGGGTTTGCCGGTAGGGTTGTGATATTTTGTCTTGATAAAAGCAGGGCTGTGGGTGTTTTGTCATTTTCCAGCGCCATTTTCCAGGCAACGGTAGTTTCATGAGCATCTGCAGGTCGCAAAACCAGCACGCTATTTTCCCCGTGATGGTTTTTCAGGTGTTCCATCAACCTTATCTGGGCTTCCTGTTCTACGGGCTGGTGGGTGGGACCGTCTTCACCGACCCTGAAGGCATCGTGCGTCCAGATATACTTCACCGGCAGGCCCATTAAGGCTGCAAGCCTTACAGCAGGCTTCATATAGTCGGAGAAAACAAAGAAAGTACCGCAGCCCACGATCACTCCGCCATGCAGGGCTATCCCGTTGGCGATTGCGGCCATGGTAAGTTCTGAAACACCAGCCTGCAGGAAGGCCCCGCTAAAGTCTCCCCGGGTAAAAGCTTTGGTATTTTTCAGAAATCCGTCGGTCTTATCGCTGTTGGAAAGGTCAGCTGAGGTAACGATCATGTTTTCGACATTTTTTGCCAGGTAAGCCAGCACATTGGCTGACGCTGCACGTGTGGCAATATCATCCTTCTGGTCAATCTGGCTGTAATCTATGGCAGGCAATTCACCTGAGAAAAACTGATCCAGTTTTACGGCCAGCTGAGGATTTGCGCTGGCCCAACGTTTTCCTTCCTCTTTTCTGGCTTTTGCCGTTTCAGTTTTTTTCTTTAAAACTTCGCGGTAGTATTCAGCCACTTCAGGGAAAATTACAAAAGGGTCAGCTGGGTTTCCATCCAGATTTTTAATGGTCTTTTCAAATGATGCACCTGCTTCGCCGAGCGGCATCCCGTGGGTTGATGTCTTCCGCTCAAAGCTGTTCCCCTGGGCATCGAGCGCTCCTTTTCCCATGATGGTCTTGCCGATGATCAGTGTCGGTCTGGATTTTTCCTCGTTTGCCTTGATCAAAGCAGCCCGTATCTCGTCCTGGTCGTTTCCGTTGATGGTAATAACATTCCATCCCCAGGCTTCGTATTTCATGGTGGTATTCTCGGCAGTCACGGCTTTGGTCTCGGTGGACAGCTGAATATCGTTGGAATCATAAAACATGATGAGATTATGAAGGCCGAGGAAACCGGCAAGGCGTCCGGCACCCTGCGATATCTCTTCCTGAACACCGCCATCGGAGATGAAGGTATAGGTTTTATGGGCCATCCAGTTGCCAAAGCGGGCACAAAGAAAACGCTCAGCTATGGCTGCACCAACGGCCATGGTATGTCCCTGGCCAAGTGGCCCAGAAGTATTTTCAACACCTTTTTTAACATCCAGCTCGGGATGCCCCGGTGTAGGGCTGCCCCACTGACGGAAGTTCTTCAGCTCATCCAGCTTGAAATTGCCTGTAAGCGTAAGAACAGAATACAGCATCGGCGACATATGACCCGGATCAAGGAAAAACCTGTCACGGTTGCTCCAGCCCGTATCAGCCGGGTCCCAGTTCAGGAATTCGCTGTACAGTATATTGATAAAATCTGCACCACCCATGGCGCCTCCGGGGTGTCCCGATTTGGCTTTTTCAACCATGGCGGCGGCAAGGATGCGAATGTTGTCGGCAGTTCTGTTTACGATTTCTTTTTTCATATCATCAGCACTTTAGATTTTTTTGGATCGACAAATATAGCAGAAAGATATTTATTTATTGACTGGATGATTTGATGATTTGATGATTGGGGGGGGAAAGCGGAATAGTGGAACAGTGAAAATGTGGAAAAGTGGAAAGGTGGAGAGGTGGAAAGGTGGAAAGGTGGAAATTTGCATGATACTTGGGTGAAGTTCTTGAAACTACACGCAATATGGGAGGTAAAAGCCAAAGAATTGCCTGCATCTTAACGAATGATCAGTTTTTTCGTTACCATGGCATTCCCAGATTTCAGCCTTACAAAATAGAGCCCGGGTTTTAATTGCGAAATATCCAGCCTGATCTCATTTTTCAGATATGAAAATACGCTTTCTATGTCCATCAATACTTCGTTTCCAAGAAGATCAGAAACCGATATTGTGGCTGACTGATATTCGGGCAACTGAAACGACAGCACGAGCCAGTTTTCTGCAGGATTCGGATAGGCTTGAAAAATAAATGGATCATGAAGGGCAGGCTGGATAAAATCAGATGAACCGGCATACCGTCTGATATTGCCGGTTATAATTTCCGGCAGGCCTTCGGCATCATCCATGGTGGATGCATAGTCATAAGGCGGGTTCAGCTCACATACCGGTGATGTTGAATAAGTGGTGTTGTCAAATATATTCTCTCCCAGGTCCACACCGCCGGGGATCGGACTGTAAAGCATTCCTATGCCGGTACCGGCATTCCTGAAAAAGTTATTTTCGACTTTCACGCAGGCGTTCATCCGCGTATTCACAGCGGTATTGCATTGCTCATAATAGTTATTGTAAATATGGGCTTTCCCAAAACGGATACTCGGAAGCCGCGCATTGCAATTAAAAAAATAGTTGTGATGAAAGGTCATCCGCTGAACACTGTCCTGATAACTGTCATCACCCGAGCTTACGAGTATTCCCTTGTTGTGATCGTGGAAATGGCACCAGGATACCGTGATAAAGGAAGATGCATTTTTAATGTCAAGCATGCCATCGTAATAATCTTCGTTGTCATCATGCTCACGGTCAGTAAAAAACTCACAATGATCAATCCACACGTTTTTTGAACCTGCGTTAAGTTCCATCAGGTCGTCACCCAGCACTTTGGAAAATGTAATATTGCGGATAATGACGTTACGGGCTCCTTCCAGCGCCATCTTGATGCCTTCAATATGGGCAGTATCATTGGTGCCTGTAAAAGTTTTATCAGATTTGATTTTGATCTCCATCGGACTGTTACTTTTTATGAATTTGGAAAGCCTCACAGTATAAGGTTTGTCATCACCAAGGTATTTCATCAGTTCGTAGATTGTATTTGCGTCAACGGTCTCACCTGCAGCTCCCCCTGTTAATATATACGGTGTGCCGTTATCGTGCTGAACGGTGGCATAGCCGGCCGCGTTGTCTGCCTGGATTGTACCTTCAGGATAAAACAGGGCTGTAAGACCGGTGTTTTCTGTTATGTTAAATACTAAGGGATTCAGTATATCCGATACCTCGCCCGACCAGCTGTGGAAAAAATATCCGGTCCTTGCTGATGCGGTGACGGTAATTTCTTCACCATGGTCATAAAATTCCTTTACCGGGAAATAACTCACCGTCCCGTAATTTGTGTCACTTGCGGCAAGGCTGAAAATAAAGGATGGTACGCATGGGGCAGGTTCAATCCCGCTTCCCAATATGTGAAAATAGTCAATATTCGGCAGTCCCTTTACCGTAACGGCAAACAGGTGGATTTTATTCAGCCCTTCTTGCAGACTCAATGAGATAGTATCAGTTGGCCTGTAATTATTCCAGTTGGCGCTGTCAGTGTGTGGAAATTTCACGGTGTCGCCCGTAAAATCATTGTTTAGCAACAGCCTGGCATCGCGGCTGGTGGTGTCAGTCCCGCCCAGGGCATACCTCCATGTAACCCTGTATATTCCGCCGGTAGCGACCGTAAAACTCCAGCTCATCCCCACGCCAATGCCATTGTCAATATTGGCATAGCCAACGCCGGTGTAACCCTGGGCCGTGATGGCTGAATCAACTGTCCCGTCCATGGTGCAGACACCAAGAGTTTCTTCCTGGATGATCAATCCGTCCTGGGCAAAAAGAGATGCTGTTGGCACAAGAAGGAATCCGCAAAGTGCAAGTATTATTTTTTTCATAAGCGCAATTTTAAGCCCGGTTTTTCGGTATAAAACTATTTAAAATATGTTAAACGGAGGCAAAGGATTTGAAAAAGGTTTTTGGATTGTTGTAATTGGGATGATGGTAGGGTTGTAATGGTGGTAATGCCTGCCTGGCTATGGTCTGCGTTATGGCAGACAGGTTTTGCAGTCGTTCAATCTTTAGCCTTAACTGATGCTTTTTACAAAACTACACCCGGTGCGGGGGATTGCTCTTTTGCACCCCTTGCCTTTGCGCTCCGATTGCCGCGCCAAGCATCATCATGTGTCCTTATTTCCCTTCATCCATGTCGCATAGCTTACCATGACGCTCCCGACGGGCATTGCACCGAATACCGAATACCACCAAACCTCTCCCGGTCTTTGATCCTTCTTTCAAAACCTGAACGCCCTGCCATCCAGGCAGGCACAAAATCCGGCGGTTATAGCCCAGGATTTCTGAACAGGTGAATTGCCGGAATCCAGGATAAGCTTTGTGTCGAGTGAAAAACCAAACAACCCGAAGCCGGTACCGATCGTTGTATATTTCCTGTTTCCTTTTGTGATATGTTCCGTTAGCTTGCCTGCACGGATTGCAGCATAAAGCTTATCCTGATACTGAAGCCTGACTTCCGTTCCCAGCTTATGAAGGATCTCATGCAATTCTTCCCTGAAACCATCCGGGGCGTCGTAGAAGGATTGTATCCAGCTCTCCGGCACAGATTCAGGAAACCTCTTCCCAAACAGGATTGCAGGATTACCATTAGCATCCAGACTGTCTGAATCAACGATGGGAGGGGTGGGAACCATTAGCTTATCCATCTGGTAAGCAATGTCAAAACTCATAGTGATATTATCTGAAACGTACCATTCAGGATTGACCATAAGACCTAAAGACAGTGTTGCGGGTAAATACATGCTTTTCATAGCAGGATCATCAGTATAGCTGATTCTGCTTCCTAAATTATTTAAACTGGCTCCTGAATTGAAGTGGATTGTAAGGTTTTCAGAGAACGTGAATGCTGTTGCATAATGGATCCCAAGATCCATGGCAAATGCATCTGATGAGTGATAATCATAACCATTAATTGTTTGTCCCTGAGCGATGTCGCTCCTGATATATTTTACCCCGGCGCCTGCTGATAAGCCATTATTGAAAGCGTGCGAATACGTCAGCTGATGGAATAATTCATAGGGATTTACTTCCTCAACGGTTCCTCCCGGTGTCAGGTATGATATCTCACCCAGATTGAAATAATTGAATCTGTATCCTATTGCATTTTTATTATTTATTGAATAGAAAGAATTGTGCTCAAAGAGATAAATATTGCTCACCAGATTCCTGAGCCAGGCCAGGTAGCTCATATTGCCTCCCACACAACGAGGATACCCGGAAAGCAATGCAGGATTCCCGTTCAGGCCGGCATCTTTATAGAATGAAGATGACACGGATGCAATTTCTCCGTAAGCTCCGGTGCGAGCGTTGGATGCAATATTCAGAAAAGGTGTTGCGGTCTGGATTGCATTAAGGGTACTTTGCGAATGAACATGCATGCATCCCAGCAATGCCAGGATTAAGGAAAAAGGGGTCAGTACATTGTTTTTTTTCATTGATGGAGATGGTTAAGGGTGTAGGTTTTACAAACAGGTTAATACATACTAATCCAAACAGGATAGAATGGAGAATATATTGCATCGGTCCTGTTTTAAGACAAACAATATTAAACTTGAATTCCTAACTTATCATCCGGGATAAATAAAGAAAATTACTGATCACCAATAATAAACGATTGATGAGAAGCATTATTATTTGGGTACTTGTTTTTTCTTCACAACCCCCGCACCGGGTGTAATTTTCAAAACTACACCCAAATATTTTAATCCATAATAATATTGCGTATCTATAGCTTTTTATATTTTATTACAATTGTAATATATGGTAGATTCCTATCGAATTAAAGATCAGGCAGCAATTTATTTCTTAACAATTTTGTTAAGGTTGTGTTTTTCCCTTTTTATTCGGACTCCCTGTATCCATCGGCCAACCTTATTTTGCTGCTGAAATAAAAAAAAGTACTACCATCAATTAAGAAACAATAGTAAATTTGAACCTTCAAAATGGAAATGAGTTCTCTCATTTCATAAAAGTGAAAAGTCTGTTTTTTTTCGGGTCAATAAATAAACTGTCGGAGTCATTATAATAATCTGAGATATGATAAAAAATTTGCATCTATCCTGTCATATTTTGTTATTCCTGTTAACGGGCAGTATAGCATTCGGTCAAACCGATCCTTTTTACCCTGCATCCGCCCATTGGCCGCTGACTGATCCTTCAGCCGGGGGAACCGGACTCAATGGTGCCACAGAAGGTCAGGTCACAGCCTCGGATGAGGCCTTTTTCAACACGGAAATAAACCAATATACCGGAGCGGAAACCAGCCAGCGCATCCGCATGGCCAATACCGGCAATACCTGGCCGGCAAACCTTACCTATCAGCTGGATACCGTATATGTGCAATTTTCCGTTTCACCCAAAGAATCAAACCGGCTCACCATTGATTCATTGTCATTTAAGATAGGTGCCATGTCCACCTCGACCATGGAGGCCAATGTATATTATTCCAAGGATCCGGCTTTTGCCACTTACACCGCGGTAAGACATGTTGATGCCGGTTCGAACAATTATCTGACCTCTGGTTCACTGGTATTATTGACATTAAATGATCTGGATGTTGTTTTGGAACCCGGTGAGACTTTCTATCTCAGGTTTTATCCCTGGCACGAGAACTCCAGTGTGTCTACCGGTAAATACATGTGCCTGCAGAACGTATATATTTCAGGGCGAACCGAAAGTCTTCGCACACCGGCATCCGTTGCCTGGTTCGTGAACGGTGCTGAGGATCCTGTTATTTCAGGCGGTTTGCTGGCCAATAAACCTGCATACAGTGATTCAATGAAATTATACTCGTCCACCACGGATCTTACTTTAATCGGAGCCGGTACGACTGTGACTGCAGGGACTATTTTCCCTTCCTGTTCAACCTGGGCTGCCGAAGCTGATACGGTATATTATCTGTATTTTGCCAGTTCTGTTCGTCCCAAGACGGGCGGTACTTTCCATATAGATTCAGTGACCCTGAATATCGGAGGATGGTTCTCTTCCGACCTGAAGGCTGCGGTGTATTATTCAAACAACGCTGATTTTTCGGGTGCAACCCTGCTGAAGGAGGATACCCAGCTTCCGGGCAACGCCATGGATCATTGGGCAATTCCTTTGGATACCAATATCTATACAGGCCAGTCGTTTTACCTTCGTATTTATCCTCACAGCACGGCGGCTGCAGGCTGGGCCAAGCTGGTCGCCATCAATGACCTTAAAATTTACGGATCAACCATTGGGGTCACCGCTGATCCCCCAACCGTAACTACGGCAGATATTTCCTATTTGTCAACCACTTTTGTGACCTGCGGCGGGAACATACCTTCCGATGGTGGTGCCTTGGTTACCCAGCGAGGAGTGGCCTGGGATACAGCAGTAAATCCAACGGTGAATCACGCCAGAACACTTGACGGCACGGGTTCAGGCGCTTTTACAAGTCTTGTTACAGGATTAACTCCCGGTGAGAATTATTATCTGCGGGCTTATGCCATTAATGTTGCCGATACATCTTACGGTGAAGAGCGCATTTTTACTACGCTTGATTCTATTCTGGTCCCGACCGTTACAACCGTAGCTGTTTCATCCATCATGGTAACAACAGCAGAAAGCGGCGGTGAGGTAACAGCCTGGGGTGGTGATACGGTAACGGCGCGTGGAGTCTGCTGGGATACTGTCAGCGCTCCTGCCATTGACGATAGTTATACCGTTAATGGACAAGGTTTGGGTCCTTTTAAAAGTACATTGTATCCGCTGACCAGGGGAACCAAATATTATGTCAGGTCATATGCAACCAACTCGGCCGGAACGGGATACGGAGAGGAACTGTCTTTCACCACGCAGAATCCGACGCCCGATGTTACAAAAGTAGTTGCAAAGGATGGCAGTGGTGATTACACAACGGTTCAGGCAGCATTTGATGCAGTGCCGGATTTATATACAGGGACATGGACGATATACATAAAGCCCGGAGTATATAAGGAAAAACTGCTGCTGGGCAGAAACAAGACCCATGTAGTATTAAGGGCTGATCATCCCGACAGCGTAATCCTCACTTACGATGATTATGCCGGAAAATCGAACGGATCGGGAGGAATAATAGGCACTTCAGGCTCTTACAGCGTGAGCATTGATGCAAATGATTTCACCGCAATCAAAATTACTTTCCAGAACACGATCAAAAATGACGGTACCTTTGCCAACCAGCAGGCAGTAGCCTTACGTGCCAACGGTGACAGGCAGGGTTATTACAATTGCAGGCTGCTTGGTTACCAGGATACCTATTATACCTATGGACTTGGTAGGGTGTATTTGAGAGATTGCTACATTGAAGGTTCGGTTGATTTTATCTTTGGCAGGTCTACCGTTGTTTTTGACAGCTGCGAGTTGAAGGTTAACAGGAACGGTGGTGTTTATACGGCTGCAAGTACAGACATAAATTCAACATTCGGATATGTTTTCAGGGATTGCAGGCTGATGACCTCTCCTGTCGGTTTTGACGGAGCCGGTATATCGTCTGTTTATTTAGGCCGTCCCTGGCAGGCAAATCCGAAAGTTGTGTATATGAATTGTTATGAGCCTGCAACGATCGCTGCTGCCGGCTGGACACAAATGTCTTCCGGACTTAATCCCCTGTTCGCCGAATACCAATGTTTTGGTCCGGGCTATAAACCCGATCAACGGTCAACCAATGTCAATTATCCGGGTATACAGCTGACCGACGGAGAAGCTGCCGGCTATACATTAGCAAACATCTTTTCCAAAGCAACGAATCCATCCTTTGGCATTGACTGGATGCCTGAAGATATGAGCTTTAAGATATCACAGACCCTTTCATTTGGACCACTTCCTGCGGATATCAGAATCGGCAATGAACCGATTACGCTCACGGCAACAGCAAGTTCAAAGCTGCCGGTGAGTTATGTCAGTTCCAATACCGGTGTCGCTACTATTAATGGAGACATTGTGACCCTGGCAGGAAAAGGTACCACTAACATAACCGCTTCACAGGAGGGCAACTTCATTTATCGGGCCGCGGCTGATGTGGTTCAGTCATTAACGGTCGGAGCCAGTGCCATGGATGAGAATGCCCTGACAGCCACGCAGGTATTTCCCAATCCTGCAAAAGACAGGATCTTCATTAAACGGGGAAGCCATGAACCTGTAACCCTCGACATCGTGAATGCTAACGGAAAGCTGGTCATCAGTAAAGTCCTGGTCTCCGATAATGAAAGCATTGACTTGTCAGGGTTGCCAAAGGGCGTGTATGTCCTTCAACTGGACAACGGATTATACAAGATCATTATTGAGTAAGATCAGGGATGATGGTCTGCATGATGATAAGCCGGAGACTCCGGAACAAAGAACTAAGAAACCGATAACCTGCCTACATCGCCTTCGCGTAGCCGCTATGGCGGAGCAAGGCCGGCCGGCAGGCCGACATCCGGTTACTGGTCAATTTTTACCTCTCACTTCCGCCATCTTCGCCAGGATCTCCGGATCTTCTTCTGCCGCCGAGCCCACAACAACGATCTCAGCCCCGGCATTAAAGAGGTTCAGGACATCTTCCGGCGTGCGGATACCGCCTCCGACCATTAGGGGAATGGTGATATTCTTTTTTACCTCAGCCACCACTTTTTCGCTGACACGTCTGTCTGCACCGCTGCCGGCTTCGAGGTATATCAGTTTATGGCCCAGCATCTCACCGGCTATTGCCGTTGCAACAACAATATCAGGCTTTTCAACCGGAATGGGCCGGGTGTTGCTGATATATTGCACTGAGCTGACAGACTTGCCATCGATGAGGATGTAGCCTGTTGGAATGATTTCAAGGCCTGATTTCTTCAGATAGTGAGCTGCCAGCACATGATTACCGATGAGGTAATCAGGATTTCTCCCCGAGATCAGGGCCAGTAAAAGGATCCCGTCGGCTTTTTCCGATAGCTGGAGAAGGCTCCCGGGAAACAAGATCAAGGGCAAACGGCAGGCGCTTTTAATGATATCCACGGTATGGTCAATGGGCCCGGACACCAGGCTCCCTCCCACCAAAATGAAGTCAATAGCGGCCTTGCTGGCAAGGGACAGGGTTTTAACGAGTGAAATATCAGTGTGTTTGTCGGGATCAATAAGCAGGGCAAACTTTTTCGCCGGACCGGTTAGTAATGTATTATAAATCATGCTTTATTATTTCGAGCTCCAGGCTACAACATAATTATCGATTTTGATATATTCCAGTAAAAAGAGATCATTCCGTAACCGGTTCCGTACCCATCCGGTAAGTGATCCCTGGGGTTTCGGGAAAAAAGGTTCAATGGTAATATTCTCTTTTAACTGGATATCCTGTTTGTCGCATATTTTATACAAAGCCTCCTTGGCACACCAGTGAATATACATATGAAAGGTGTTCAGCTCAGGCTCCTCTGTTATTATTTCATCGCTGTTGATAAAACGGTGGGCAATCCGGCTGATACGGGGGGACATATATTCCATGTCAATGCCTACACGTTTCTTCTGGCTCAGCAGTATGGCCGTCAGATCTTTGGAATGAGATATGCTGATATTATAAGGATTATCTTTCACATAGGGTTTCCGGTTACCATTATAGGTAATGGTGAGGTCCTTCCCGGTCATTTCATTGAGCAGTACCCTAACGCTCAGCCATTCCAGTTTACGGTCATAATTCCTGAAGTTCTCAACCACTTCCATTTCCTCCGGAAGAAGAACAAGGCGATTGAACAGGTTTTCATAGTCTTCCTGAATCTCCCAGATACCAAGCTGGCATTCATTCTCAAGATGTTCATTCAGAATCAGGGCCACTGTCGTATTTATTTAATTCCAGGTTAAAGTTTCGATCAGGTGCATAATGTCCTCTTTAAAAAAGCCTATTACAGGGTTGAGCGAATCAATATTAGGCGGCACACTGAAATATAGAGATCCGCTCAGGAAGTTGTGTGTGCTGTCGGTAGCAAAGAAACTGACGGATGAGGCAGTGTTCCCCCTGATATCATAGATCATTCCAAAGACATGGCGCTCCGGATAACGAAAAGGCTTATCAATGATGTCATCTGCTTTAATAATATGCTTATAGGCCAGTATACGTATGTCTTCCGTGTATACGGCCAGATTATTGCTGACCGGTTTATAGGTCAGGTAGATTGTCCCTTTATATTGCGGAAACTCGATATTCATCCAGCACGGCTCAGCATCCTTTCCTGCATAATCAACTATATTGCCGTATACAGGGTATTCAAAGGCATATGGACAATCACCGGAGAAGGTCCTGTATTTTTTTTCCGGAAAATCAATGCGGAAAAAAGCCCGTGGCCTGGGTGTATATGCCTTCTTACAGCCTGTGGCAGTCAGGAGCGATAAAACCAAAATCATCGCCCAGGGAAACAATATTGCATCAGGCCGGTTTCTCATGTTGCTTTTCCGGTTTTGTTATGGTAACCTGAATCTGTTTGATTCTTCTGGTATCAACAGATTTAATGGTGAAATTATAATGTTTCCAGGAACAGGTTTCATTCTTCCTGGGGATTTCTCCTTTCAGCTCAAGTATCAGTCCTGCCAGCGTGTCGGCCTCGCCTTTAACATCTTCAAACAGATCTTCCTTTTCATTCATGATCTTGAGAAAATCATTCAGGGCTATTTTGCCTTCAAAAAGATAGGAGTTATCATCGATCTTCAGGTAGAAAGGATTTTCATTATCCGATTCATCGGTAATTTCACCGACTATTTCCTCAAGGATATCTTCCAGCGTTATGACACCCGAAGTGCCGCCGTATTCATCAATCACCACTGCCATATGAATTTTATTGCCCTGGAATTCCCTCAGCAGATCGCTGATCTTTTTGGTCTCGGGAACATAATAAGGGGGGCGGATAAGGGATTGCCAGCGGAAGGAATGGGATTTGTCGAGATAAGGGAGAAGATCCTTTATATACAGTATACCTTTTATATTATCCAGATCGGTATCAAATACCGGAATACGTGAATATCCTGATTCCACGATCAATGAAATCAGTTTCCGGAAGCTTGTTTTTATGCTGGCGCCTGCCACATCTACCCGTGATGTCATGATCTCCCGGACGTCGATATTACCGAACTTGACAATGCCCTGGAGGATGGTCTTATCCTCATTGATGCTTTCTTCGGTCAATTCCAGTGCATCCGATAATTCGTCCATCGAAAGGTTTTTTCTGCGCTGTGAAAATCTTTTATTCACCAGTGAAGTGGACCGGATGAGCAGAAAATTCACAGGCCGGAATATTCTTTCGGATAGTTCCAGCGGGGTGGCCATGAATTTGGCGAATTTCACAGCATGCTTATTGGCATATACCTTGGGCAGGATTTCGCCGAGAAAGACGATGACTGAAGTAATAACAACAACCTGTATGATAAAACCAAGAACCTGTGATTCGCTGAAATCAAACAACGAATTGGTAATAAAGGCGGAAATGATTACGATGCCCACGTTAATTAAATTATTGGAGACCAGGATACTGGCAAGCAAACGGTTAGGCATTTCCAGCAATTTTATTACCATGTGGCTGTTCTTTGATTTGGAACTGCGCAGATCATCAAGTTCAGCAGGGGTAAGGGAAAAGAAGGCAGTTTCAGCTCCCGATACCATTGCACTGGAGATCAGCAATAGCAAGACTGCCAGTATAGCAATCAAAACCTGCATACTAAAAGGTTTTGCGTATATCAGCAGAATTGAAAGAAAAGCTTCCTGGTAAGAATCCGTTTCCAATTCAGAGCACTAGTTGGTTAACTGAAACAACCTAAAATGGAAGATCATCAGCTTCAGGTCCGGGTTCCGGCGGCATAGCGGTTTCTGGTGGCCGTTGAGTGGCGGTTGGTGCAGATGCATTAGCTGAATCCTCCCGTTTGCCGAGCAGTTGCAATACATCAGCAACGATCTCTGTCGTATATCTTTTATTGCCGTCTTTATCATCCCATGAACGGGTGCGTATTTTCCCTTCGATATACAATTGCGTCCCCTTCTTAACATATTTTTCAGCTACTTCAGCCAGTCCTCTCCATAAAACCACCGTGTGCCACTCAGTGGTGGTCACCTTTTCCCCGTTCTTGTTCTTATATACTTCGCTGGTGGCAAGCCGGATATTGCAAACCGGAGTGTTGCTTTCAATATAACGGACTTCCGGGTCACTACCTACATGACCTACTAAAATAACTTTATTAACTGACATGGTTAATTATTTTTAAATGAGGGGTAAAAATACAAAATTTATTGATTTCCTGCGAAGGTTTTATCTGCCTCAGGTAATATGCAGTTATTCAATATTTTACCGGTTGACAGCTGTGGCCAGATACTTTTCGGTCAGCCTGGAGACCGGATAATCAAATATTTTCTTCTCTTCGATGCTGATGTATCCTTCTGCCAGTTGGGGCGGGACAGTTTTTACCTGAATATGGTAGAAACGGACATATAAAGTTTGATGGGTAAGTGTATGAATATAATAAGGTGTAATATGGCTGACCCTATACTCACTCCCGTTGAAGAGATTCTTCCATTGTTCATGCAGGAATAGCCTGTCAGGACTGACAATTTGACGGGTTTCAATAAGGGGGAATTCAAATAATGAATTCCATATATCCTTTTGCTTTCGTTGATGAATGAACAATTTGTCCGACAAGGATATATGCAGGTAGTGAAAATACCTTTTCCGGTGGCGTGATGCGGCAGGTTTAACCGGGAATTCATTTACCTGATCCTTTTGATAAGCAAGGCAGCGGGAATGGACAGGGCATTTGCCACAGGCGGGATTCCTGGGAAGGCATATCAGCGCTCCCAGTTCCATTAATGCCTGGTTGTGGTTACCGGGGTTCTTCTTATCCAGGATGCGTGTCGCCAGCCTGTGGATTTCTTTCTTCCCTGCCGGTGATGTGATGGGTAACCTTATCCCGTATAAGCGTGACAACACCCGGAAAACATTACCGTCAACCAGTGCCACCGGGATATTAAACGCAATGGAGGCGATGGCAGCTGCCGTATATTCACCGATACCTTTTAACGATAACAACAAGTCATAATCAGCCGGGAACCGGCCATTAAATTGATTTTTGATGATCGCAGCGGTAGCATGAAGATTCCTGGCCCGGGTATAATACCCCAAACCCTGCCATGCCTTAAGCACCTCCTCAAGGGGGGCCTTTGCGAGTTGACCTACGTCGGGAAACCTTTCAAGAAACCGATAATAATATTGTATTCCCTGGTTTACACGTGTTTGCTGTAATATGATTTCGGACAGCCAGATTTCATAAGCCGACTTTGTCTTTCGCCAGGGCAGATCTCTTTTATTCTGAAAATACCATCTATCAAGAATTTTCGTTATACCTTCCACACCTTACTCCGTATTTTTTTTTAAAAAAGTATTCAAAATTAATTCATTACTATTTTATTTATCAGAGGAAATACTATATATTTGCAACTCAGAAAATATAAATTCATAAATTATTGATAATTAAAGATTTTACGCAATGACAAAAGCAGACATTGTAAACGAAATCTCGAAAAACACAGGGATTGAGAA
>CAYWCR010000086.1:0-16669 GCA_964456825.1 uncultured Bacteroidales bacterium | reverse complement strand
CACTTCAGCATCATTGGCATTGGGACCGATAACAGCAATACATCCCAGGTTTTTGTCAAGGGGTAAAAGTTGTGTTTCATTCTTCAGGAGAACAATGGATTTCCGGGCTGCTTCAAGTGCAAGCTGTTGATGCTTTTCACATTCCACAACATCATAAGGGATCCGGGTATAGGCAACATTTCCCGGAGGATCGAACATCCCCAGCCGGAATCTTGCAGCGAACAACCGGGCAAGAGCAAGGTCAATATCTTTTTCACTTACGAGCCCCTCCTTAACAGCCTGCCTGAGAAAAGGGAACATATCGCCGCAATTCAGGTCAGTGCCGGAGGTAAGTGCCAGGGCAGCTGCTTCAGCTTCTGAATTTACCAATCTGTGACCTTTCAATATATCCGCTATGGCCCCGCAGTCGGAAACGATATATCCCTTAAAACCAAGTTCATCCCTGAGCAGTATATTCAGCAGGGAATCGCTGCCGCAACAGGCTTTGGTATTGGTTCGGTTATAGGCACACATGACGGATTGAACATTGCCTTCCTGAATGGCCATGCGAAAAGCGGGAAGGTATGTATCCCTGAAATCTCTTACTGACACCCTGGCATCGAAACTGTGTCGTTCCGGCTCAGGTCCGCTGTGAACAGCAAAATGTTTGGCGGTGGCAATGGTTTTAAAGAAGGCTGGGTCATTACCCTGCAGCCCCCGGATAAAACTGACCCCTATCTTCCCGGTCAGGAAGGGATCCTCGCCGTATGTTTCCATACCCCGTCCCCATCGCGGATCGCGGAATATATTAATATTGGGAGACCAGAATGTCAAACCCTGGTATATATTCCTTTTTCCCTGCTGAACAAAATGATGATGTTTTGCCCTTGCCTCATCCGATATGGCATTCGCCACATCATAAACAAGCTCCTTATCAAAGGTAGCAGCCAATCCTATTGCCTGCGGAAAAACTGTGGCCCTGCCTGCCCTTGCAACGCCATGCAGGCATTCATTCCACCAGTTGTACGCCGGTATGCCCAGCCGTTCGACGGCAGGAGCTTCATAGGAAAGCTGGGCAATTTTTTCGTCAAGGGTCATTCTCGAGAGCAGGTCATTAACCCTGGCATCAACATTCAGTTTGGGATCCAGGAATGTATATTCAAGCGGCTTGGAATTCCTGCATCCGGGCAATGCTATGGCAATGGTCAGCAGCATCAGAAAATGCAGGCCATATAGAGATGAATGGTCATTAAGGGTCCTCATAGGCTGTCTGCAAGTTAAGTTATCATTCCGAGAGGCTAAAAGAAATTCCTTTCAGGTCATGGTCAGCAGATGATTTTCCGACCCATACCATGAATTCACCTGTCTCAGTCCCGAAAGTCAAATCTTTTCTGTAGAAAGAAAGATCGGTTGCCGTAAGCTTAAAGGTAACCTCCCTGGATTCTCCGGGTTTAAGGGTAATCCGCTGAAAACCCTTAAGCTCTTTTACGGGCCTTGTTATGCTTCCCACCATATCACGGATATAGATTTGGACGATCTCCGTTCCGTTATATTTCCCCTTATTGCTTAGGGATGTCCTGACAATGAGGGTATCTCCGGCGGTAATTTCAGGACTGGATAATGTTACGGGAGAATAATCAAAAGTGGTATAGGAAAGGCCATAACCGAAAGGATATTCCGGTGTATAATCCAGGTCGAGATAATTCGAGGTGAAATTAACCGGATCCAGCGGTGTACCTGCAGGTATACCTTGATTCTCAGGCTGGGGAGGCCTGCCAGTATTCCTGTGATTGTAATACAGGGGAATCTGTCCTTCCGCCCTGGGAAAGGATACACTTAATTTGCCCGATGGTGACACGATGCCAAATAACAGGTCTGTCAGTGCAGGCCCGGCCATAGTTCCTCCGTGCCAGGCATAGAGTATGGCCTGTACCTTACCGGAGATCCTGCTGAAGATCAAAGGACGTCCGGCCATGATGACCAGCACAATCGGTTTGCCGGTCCGGGCCAGCTCGGTTATGAGTTCTTCCTGGGCACCGGGCAGGTTAAGAAAAGCCCTGCTGTGGGCTTCTCCAGATAGTATCTGTTCTTCACCCAGGAAGACAACGCAGGCACTGGCATTACGTGCTGCTGCCACCGCCCTGGCAAACTGACTTTTATCGGTTGAACGGCCTGTTTCCAGTGCAGGTACATAAATCACTCTGTCTTTACCAATTTTCTTCCGGATAGCGGCCAGCGGTGTAATGGCATCCTCCACCCTTCCATCCGGGGTCCACATGCCCAGTTGTTCAAGGGGGGCATCGGCCAAAGGACCGATTACGGCCAAGCTTTGAATGTTTTCCCGCAGGGGAAGAACGGAATTGTCGTTTTTCAGTAATACAGTACTCTGGATGGCAAGTTCTTTTGCGACTTCAAGATTCTCGGGACGCAGAAAGGTGATTTCATCCGGAGCCTGGGGATAGGGATTATCGAAAAGCCCTTTGCGAAACTTTATGCTGAGAATATTCCGTACGGCATCATCGATCAATTTTTCATCCACTGTTCCGCTTTGCACAAGCTCTTTCAGATAATGGGTAAAGCTGCGGGAGACCATTTCCATGTCGACTCCCGCCTGCACAGCCTTTAGCGCAGCATCTTTTTCGCCGGCGGCGTAACCGTGATTGATCATTTCCGTAACCGAATTCCAGTCGCTTACCACAAAACCCCTGAATCCCCATTCAGTCCGAAGGATTTTTCTCAACAGAAATTCATTGGCGGTGGCCGGCGTGCCGTTCAGGTCGTTGAATGCACTCATGACCGTGGCTACATTGGCCTTTACTGCTGCATGAAAAGGAGGAAGATACACATTGCGAAGTTCCGTTTCCGGTATCAGTGTTGTATTATAGTCCCTGCCTCCCTCTGCTGCGCCATACCCGGCAAAATGTTTTGCACAGGCGGCCAATGAGGCAGGATCACTGAGGTCATCTCCCTGGTATCCCTTAACCATGGCAATGGCTAACTGAGAGCCCAGGTAGCTGTCTTCACCGTTACCTTCAGCAATTCTTCCCCATCGCGGATCACGTGCAATATCCAACATCGGAGAAAATGTCCAGTGAATGCCGTCTGAAGCGGCCTCATAGGCTGCAATGGCTGCTGCCTTTTCAACCAGGCTGGTATTCCAGCTGCACGACTGGGCAAGGGGGATTGGAAATACGGTCCGGTATCCATGAATAACGTCCCTGCCAAAGATCAATGGAATGCCCAGCCTTGACTCTTTCATGGCCACCTGCTGCAGCTGTTTTCGGTTTATGGCATCGCCGGCATTCAGCAATGAACCAATTTCTCCTTTTCGTATGGACTCAAGTAAGGCTTCCGTTATTCCGCTTTCCAGGTTCACCTGGCTCATTTGGCCTATTTTTTCCTCAAGGGTCATTACCGATAACAGGGAATCCATCCTCTTTTCAAGGATTATTTCGGCTTCCTGCAAGGATGATGTTTTTTCATTACAGGCGGTAGCAATAATGGCAGCCAAAACTGCCATTATCACAATCATTTTATCTTTCATAGGAATAAAGTTTGCTTTGGAATAAAGATAAGAAATAAATAATATAACCCTGACAGCGTTTTCTTAAAACTGGAATTGATTTTGTAACCACAACCCAGTAAGGTTTATGGAGGATTATATTGAATCTGAAGATGATGGCCACGGGCGAGACCTAAACATCTCCCCAGTTTTCACCCTTTTTAATGCGGCTTATCTGCATTTCCGATACGCCAAAAGTTTTCGCGAGTACAGCCCCGGTGATGCCCATGGTAAGCTGATGCTTTATGATCCTGACATCGGTAGGACGTAGTTTGGTATAATGCCTTGGGTCAGGCGCCCTGTAACTTTTGCCCAGAAAATCCTTCCATCCCTTCCATTCCGGATAAAAATATTCGGGTCGCGACGGAATGACCGTAGGCCGTTCTTTCCATTTAATGTATTCCTTTGAATTTGAAATTCCGGCTTCACGTGCCAGCCTTCCGGCATCGCGATACTTCAGGTATTTTTTGCTTTTTCGCTGATCGGGATTTCCAAGAAAGTCACGCCAGCCTTTCCAGCTGCCCTTTCTCTTAAAATATTCGTCGGGAATTCGGGGGAACTTCCTGGGCAGTGGTTTTTTGTCACGTTTGTAGGCATCGAATTTGCGCGCTGATGTCACTCCCTGGGGAACCAGATTCCCGATGACGTATTGACGGGCAATGCTGTACGACCACTTGACAATTTTATCCCAATTGTCAATAGCAATGTTATTCATAATGCAATCATTCACTTAATGCCAATGGCATTGTTATTCTCAAAGGTGATGGATTTGGTAATGTTGAGTTAAAAGATCGCAGGTGGGTGAATCAGGATGTACAAAGATATCAAAATTTCGGAATAATGATTCAGTTCTTTTCCATCCTTTTGGCGTCTTCCCAAATATCATTCATCTCATCCAGTGTCAGGGTACTGAGCTTCCTGCCCTGTTTCAGTGTTTTGCTTTCAAGGTAATTGAAACGCTGTATGAATTTGATATTGGTTTTTTCCAGGGCTGTCTCCGGGTCAATGCCATAAAGCCTGGCTGCATTAATGACGGAAAACAACAGGTCTCCGAATTCCTGTTCGGATTTTTCTTTGTCCATGGAATCAATTTCGTGTGTCAGTTCTTCAAGCTCCTCGAATACCTTTTCCCAGACCTGAGACCTTTCATCCCAGTCAAATCCTACCGCCCTTGCCTTTTCCTGTATCCTGTTGGCTTTTATCATGGCAGGCAGCGATGAAGGGACTCCCCCCAGTATGGATTTGTTCCCCTCTTTTATTTTTAGTTCTTCCCAGTTTCTCTTTACCAGTTCGGGACTGTTCCTTACATCCGTGTCGGCAAATACATGAGGATGACGGAAAATCAGTTTTTGAGCAAGGGAATCGGCAACATCCTTTATGTCGAAAGCTCCCGTTTCAGATGCGATCTTTGAGTAGAAAACAATGTGCAGCAGCAGATCTCCCAGTTCCTTTTTAATATTGTCAGGGTCCTTCAATAATATGGCGTCTGCCAGTTCATAGGTTTCTTCAATGGTCAGATTCCGGAGGCTCTCAAAAGTCTGCTCCCTGTCCCATGGACATTTTTCACGCAATTCGTCCATTATGTCCAGCAGCTTCTCCAGCGATGCCAGTTTTTCCTGTTTTGAATCCATGAGAATATTTGTTGATTTATTGATTTGATGAATTGATGATTGGTTGAATAAAAAGTTGTTTAGCGATTTAGGTGTTTAGGTGTTTAGGGGTTTAGCAATTCAGGCTGCAGACTGCATGACTGCAAGACTGCATGACTGCATGACCTGCCTGCCGGCAGGCAGGCTGCAAGACTACTTGTCCCTTGTCCCCTGCCTTGCTGGCAGGCAGGCTTGTCCCTTTCTTCAATCATAAAACTTAATCCTCAGCACTGAATTCACGCTCAAATTCAGCAAATCAGCAGCATTTCCGCTGTTGATGGCAATTTCGAGCAGTCCAAGTGAATTGAACAGGGCCAGCATTTCTCCGGTTGAACTGTCACTGTATTTTTTATTGATACGGCTTATTTTATAATAGTTACTTTGAACAAAAATATCAAAAGGCCTGCCCTTTCTTATCTGATCGAACAGTTCACGGCTTATGTTGGTAATAGCATTCCGGAAGGAGTCGATATATACCACGCTTCCGTTGATAGTGGAGTCATCAATGGTGGGAAGCATGGGAATTTGTTTGGAAACGGTCCTGGCCGGAGTTCCCAATTCCTGCAGTTTCTTCTTATGCATGATATGGCAAGCACAATCGGCAAAGACATAAAGCTCTGAAAAACTGTCCGGGTGTTCAGCATCCTTTTTCAGGATGATGACCTCTTCAGGATCCTCGTCCAGCAATAATCCGAAGATCCCGTTATCGCATCCGATAAAAAAATGTTTCGACGCCCTGATCAATACATGCGGCTTTTCAGATGAAGATTCGGCATTGACACAGATGAGATGGATAGTCCCTTCGGGATAACTGCGGAAACAGTTCCTGAGAATAAAGGCAGCCTGTGCGCTGTTAAACGGAGATACCTGATGGGTAATATCAACGAGGGTAGTTTCAGGACAACTGCTGAGGATCCTGCCTTTTACTGCGGCAAGGTAATAATCATTTTTGTTCCAGTCGCTAATAATGGTAACAACAGCCATCGGAGGCGATTCTTTTGCTAATTTTACGTTAGGAATTGAAGATTGAAAAAAATAGTCTTAATTTGTAAGTGCCAAAAATAAGCATTATTCTTAACATTCTATGATTGAAAAAACCATCTATTTGGAAGGCGTTGATCCGCTTACCTTTTATGGGCCCAACAACAAGAACCTTGACAAATTAAAATCATGTTTTCCGAAGCTTAAGATAATAGGCCGTGGTGTTGAAATTAAAATAGTGGGAGACCATTCCGAGATCCTCCGTTTTGAAGAGGATGTTGACAAAATGCTGGAATTCGTCCAACAGAAAAATCAGCTTTCTGAAGAAGATGTCGAACATATTTTACTGGAGGAGGGTACGGATGTTCACCTGATGAAATCTCCCGAGGAAGATATAATACTGTATGGCAATCAGGGGAAGGCCATTCAGGCAAAGACCATAAATCAGAAAAGGCTCATCAGCGAATATGAGCTCAATGACCTGGTTTTTGCGATCGGGCCTGCCGGCACCGGCAAAACATATACCGCTATTGCACTGGCAGTGAGAGCCCTGAAAAACAAGGAGGTGAAGCGGGTGATCCTCACAAGGCCTGCGGTCGAAGCGGGTGAGAAGCTCGGATTTCTGCCCGGTGACGTAAAACAGAAACTTGATCCCTATCTTCAACCCCTCTATGATGCTCTTGGCGATATGATCCCACATAAAAAGCTGGAAGGTTATATTGAGGAAGGTATTATCGAGATTGCACCCCTGGCCTATATGCGAGGCCGCACGTTGGGCGATGCTTTTGTAATCCTCGATGAAGGGCAGAACACAACGGTGAACCAGCTTAAGATGTTTCTCACCAGGATGGGCAAGAATGCCAAGTTTATGGTAACCGGAGACATCACGCAGATTGACCTGCCGGAACGAAGACTGTCAGGATTGATCAAAGCCCTTGACCTCCTGAAGGATATCAAGGGTATTACGGTTGTTACCTTTGATACCCGTGATATCGTCAGGCACCGTTTAGTAAAACATATTGTCCATGCTTATGAGCAGGAGAAGCATGCAACGGAACGAGAATAACAAAATCAATATATATTTATGACGCAAACACTGACAAAAACAAATTTTTCCTTGCCGGGTCAGCAAGGTATCTATGTTGGAAAAGTTAGGGACGCATACAATATCAGGGGTCAATACCTGGTAATGGTCGTCACTGACCGCATATCGGCTTTTGATGTTGTGCTCCCTAAGGGTATTCCGTATAAAGGCCAGGTATTAAATCAGATCGCATCTAAATTTCTGGATGCTACCGCAGATATGGTACCTAACTGGAAGATTGCCAGTCCCGATCCCATGGTCACCGTGGGCCATTTTGCCACCCCTTTCAAGGTTGAAATGGTGATACGGGGTTATCTTACAGGCCATGCATGGCGTGAATACAAAGCCGGAAAAAGAGCCCTTTCGGGAGTCGCGATGCCCGGTGGTATGGTAGAAAACCAGGCCTTTCCCCGGCCCATTATTACCCCGACAACAAAAGCGGAATCAGGCCATGACCTTGACATTTCAAAAGAGGACATCTTAGGTCAGGGACTTATCTCTGGTGCAGATTATATTTTATTGGAAAAATACACCAGACTGCTCTTTGAGAGAGGCACACAAATAGCCGCTGAAAAAGGACTGATCCTGGTGGACACCAAATATGAATTCGGAAAAAAAGATGGGAAGATACTCCTGATCGATGAGATCAATACACCTGATTCATCGCGGTATTTTTATGCAGAAGGCTATACAGAAAAGCTTTCCCGGGGCGAGCCTCAGAAACAGCTTTCCAAGGAGTTCCTGCGTCAGTGGCTTATCGAACATAATTTCCAGGGCAAGCCTGGACAGGTGGTGCCGGAAATGCCGGATGAAATTGTTCACCAGGTGAGTGAACGGTATATTGAATTATACGAAAAGATCACCGGAGGAAAGTTTGTCCGGTCCGATGTTTCGAATATGGCTGAAAGGATTGAGGCCAATATTAAAAAGTGTTTGAAGGAACTGGGGGTGTAGAAGACGGTGAACGGTAAACAGCTTTCGTTTTCATATATTTTGTATTTTTACGATTTATACCTTAAAATTTCAGGATTATTGAACGCTAAATACAGATATCTTACCGCCTGCATAGTACTGTTCTTTATGATGCATATGACCTCGGCGCAGTTTCAACCGGCGGAGGTTATCAAATCAAACCAAAAAGTATTAATTCAGGGCAGGTATTATTTTATTCATACGGTACAGAAGGGGCAGACCTTTTATTCCATATGCAAAGCCTATGGTGTCAGTCAGGATGCCGTGCTGAATGAAAATCCGGGAATCGATCCCTCCACCCTCAGTGAAGGCCAGGCTGTTCGCATTCCCGATTATACTCAAGTTTCGGTTCCTGCTTCTCCCCGTGAAGCAAAACAGGAAGACAGGCGATTTTATTACCATACGGTCAGACCCGGCCAGACTTTATATTTTCTCTCAAGAAAATATGATGTGCCCGAGGAATGGATAGTTCATTTTAACCCGGGTGCCGGAGAATCACTTTCGGCCGGCCAGGTTGTAATAATTCCCAAAAGAAAAGAATTTGATAAGGTTCTCGCCCTGCAGGATACCAGTGAGTACTGGTACTATACGGTAAGGGGAAAAGACACGCTTTATTCTCTTTATCAGCAATATGGGGTTAGCATCGACCGTATCATAAGGGAAAATCCTGTATTGCAGGAGGGACTGAAAGCCGGCACGATAATCAGGATACCCAGGTCAGCTGCCGATACCCTTGTGCAGCAGATGGATACAGCAGAATACCTGACTCCTGAGCCTGTTTGTGTAAACTTTGTCAACGGAAAAAAGGATTTTAAAGTTGCCCTGATGCTGCCGTTCTTTTCAGCGCTAAAAACGGATGAACCTGTAGAAACAGAGAGCACTATTAACGGCGAGATTCCGGAAAATCCGGTCATACGGCAACAGGAAATTATTGGCAGGAGCTTCATTGAATTCTACGAAGGTTTTCTGCTTGCGCTGGATACCCTCAGGAGCAAAGGCTTGTCAGTAAAACTTTATGTATATGATACTGAAAGGGATACACTGAAAGTCAAAAAGATAATTCAGCAACTGTATTCGGTTCAACCCGACCTGATCATAGGACCTGCATATTCCGATGATGTTAAGCTGGTAGGGCAGTTTGCTCTGAACCAGGGTATAAACCTGGTCTCTCCCTTGTCAACGCGGTCTGAACTGGTAACAGAAAACCCCAGCGTGATCCAGGTTGTTCCTGCCGATGATGCTGAAAATGCATTTTTTGCCCGGTATCTTGCACAGTTTAAGGCCAATCCGATTATATTGTTCAGGGATGATGACAGCCTTTCACTGAAAGCATCATGGAAATTCAAAAAGGAATTATTGCCCTACCTGGATAAGGATTCGTTGGGAAATCCATTGAATTTCTGGGACTACAAATTGAACGATTCTACCCTGAGAAAACTCAATAAAATACTCAGACATGATACTGAAAATGTAATTGTTATCGCTTCTGAGAATGAACCTGATGTGTCAGCCCTGATCGTAAAGCTTAGTCTCTGGTCCAGGGCCTATAAAATGTCATTGTATGGCGTTCCGGCCTGGCAGGTTTGGAAGGCCATTGATATTAAATATTTTCATAGCATGCAATTGCAGTATTATACTCCTTTTTATATAGACTACGGCAATCCGGAAGTCATAAATTTCATCCGGAAATGCAGAAAGGTATATGGTTTTGAACCCTATGAGATTACACCCAAGGGATACAATTTCTGCATGCTGGGTTACGATATCGGATTATATTTTATTACGGCTCTCGAGCAATATGGAAATAGCTTTTCACCCTGCATGAATAATCTCGATATTGATTTATTGCTTTCACGGTACAATTTTTCACATTCAGGCGAGGGATTTTCAAACAATACCATCCATATGATCCGTTACAAACCCGATTATACCATAGAAAGGGTAGTGATAACCGAACCGGAGATTGTGGATTCAACGAAGGGAATAGAATAGGATCATACCTGCCAGCGCAAGGATGATAATGCCGAGATAACCAATCAGATGCCTTAGTGATTTTTTTGATTTCCCCAGGCTGCTCTTGTATTGCAGACGTTTGATTACTTTCCTGGCCAGTTCATCAAGGGCTGAACTGCTTTTTACAATATAATCAACAGCACCCGCCTGGATGGAACTAACGGCAGCGTCAACATCGCGAAGCGAGGTATGAAAATAGATATCGGTCGAAGGACTTGCTTTTCTGACTTTTGATAAAATCTGCCGGCCTTGGAGTGTATTTTTATTGAACAGATATTCAGAGATAAGTACGTCGGGCCGTAGTTTGAGAGAGGGGTACATCTTGTCGGGATCGGAGAAAACAATAACCGATGGTATCCCGGCCACCTGCAGGTATTGTGTAATAATACGCTGGTAAACCACATTGGAATCCAATACAAAAACAATAGCTTGATCAGATGACTTCATCCCAGGTTAGGCTTTTGGTACATCAAAAGTAGGAAACCCGGCAACCAAAGAAAAGGAATCCTTCAGACTATTTGATCAACAGCCTCTATATATTTACGAACGTCAAATTTTCGTTCACAACCGTTACGGTTCATATACCTGATTTTCCCAAAAACGCTTCTTTCTGACCAGGCACGATCATGAATTCCGCCGATTGACCACATACAGCCGGTATAACCGTTGGGATCGCGACCATCCAGTTCATACTTGTCATTAAGGTATATGGCGGTCTGCAAGGCTTCTTCCGGTGAGGGAGACCATTCCAGTATCTTTTTTGCCCAATACATCCGCATGTATCCGTGCATCCTGCCGGTTTTCATCATTTCATGCTGGGCTGCATTCCACATCGTATCATGCGTTCCGCCAGATTCAAACTGTTCAGTTGAATAGCCATATTCCCGTTCGTCATGACGGTGCTTTTGCAACGTTTCTTTTGCCCATGGTTTTATGCCTTCCAGCGAGTCATAATGCGGGTTATAGTAACAGAAGTTATCCGCCAGTTCACGCCTTACGATTAGTTCCTCGAGGAATGCATCGCTGCCCGGATTGCGGGGATAGTTCTTCAATACTTCAAGGGCAACACGCTGAGGCGAGAGATGCCCGAAATGGAGATAGGGAGAAAGAGCCGAGGTTGCATTAAGCACAGGATCATTTTTATCCTGGCCATAATCAGTCAGCCGTTCTGTAAGAAAACGTTCCAGTATGGTTTTTGCGGCATTCTCACCGGATTTAAGCCATTTCACCGGCTTTACCGAGCGATCGGGGGCCATAGAAGACAGGATCACTTCCCAGTTGTTCCTTCGGGTTTGATGGCTGTCAGGAAAAGGCACCAGGGGCGGAAATTCGTCCATGAACTCAGGGAGAAGCCGGTGGATTTTTGGGCGCAAGGTATAAGCCCCATATTCTTCTTTATCGGATGCAATCCAGCAGGGTATCAGGTTATGGGCATCCACTTCAACAACCGGTATGATCAGTTGGTTGCACGCTTCTTTCTTCCAGTACCTTTTGGTCCTGAGGGGATCGAAATCAGTGACAAGCCTGCTGATATGATGTCCTGAGATAAAAGGTGGCAGCGTGGAGACCGGATCACCCAACAACATGACAAAAGGAATATTCAGGTGCGACAGGATAGCCTCAATCTTGCTTAATCCATTGAGCATGAAGTCATATTGCCGCCATGTGGCACCGAGGAATTCATGCACAAGGGTAAAAACAACCAGCAATTCTTCCTCCATATCCTGAGCCAGTTCGATGGCATAACTCAGTGCCCAGTTATCATGAACGCGCTGGTCACGGCTCATCCAGTAGACAACCGGACCTTTGACCGACACTCCATCCTTTATTTTCCTTATTCTTTTTGGGTTTATCATGATCTTTGATATGAAAATTCAGAAAAAGTCCACAGTCCACAGAAAACGCGGTAACGAGTAACCGGTTATCAGTAATTGGTAATCGGTAATTGGATCAGTTTAGGTGTTCAGGTTTTATGCTAAACCACTAAACTGCTAAACCGCTAAACCGCTAAACCGCTAAATCGCTAAACACCTCTTGTCCCTTCTTACCCCTGCATTCCCTCCCCCGCCTCCTTATCCAAATACCATTCCAGCTTCCCCCGCAACGGCTTTATATACCTTGCTGGGTAAAGCTTTGCAGCAGGTTCATCAGCCATGATTTCTTTTATTCTGCTGCTTTTTGATCGTCCGGTTACCACGAAGGTGATCCGGTCGGCGTTTATGATCGGTTTTCCCGTGAGGGTAATCCGTTGCTGTCCTGATTGCGGATGAACCGCTACTGCACAAATAGCATCAGCATATAATAAAGATAGCTGATCGGGAAAGATCGAGGCTGTGTGGCCGTCATCACCCATGCCCAGGAAAATCCAGTCGAAGACCGGCATCGTATTCCTCATCGCAACATGCTTTCTGATCTCCGTGCTGTACCGTATGGCTTCCTCTTCAGGCTTGTTTTCACCGCGGATCCGGTGAATGTTGGATTCATTGATTTGAAGCGCTCTCAACAAGTACCGGTTTGCCATTCCAAAGTTGCTCTCAGCATGATGCGGAGGAACACATCTTTCATCACACCAGAAAAAGTGAACCTTGCTCCAGTCGGGAAGGTCACGGACTACCGGCAGCATTGACGCAATTCTTTTAAACAGGTGCTGGGGTGTAGTTCCACCCGAAAGGACGATAGTTACCAGGCTTTTCATTCCGCATAACGCTGTGATATGGCTGAAAAATTTATCGGCCAGCGCATCTGTCAATGCTGACACATGGTTAAATATGTTGGTCTCTGCTTTCATCAGGTATGCTATAGTTCACAATAGATACCGTCATTGGAAAGGTTTTTGCATGGATACCGCCAGGTCATATTCGGCTCACCGATCAACAGGTCAGATTCGCGTGGTCCCCATGTGCCTGCCGGATATCCGTATATGGGGATATCGGGCATAATTTCCCAGGCCCGGAGGATGGGATCAACAATTCCCCAGGCTTCCTCCACGGCATCACCCCGGGTGAACAAGGTGGAATCACCCTGCATGCAATCGAGCAGCAACCGTTGATAAGCCTCGGGAATGAAATTATGGGCCAGGTCGGAATAATGAAAGTCTATATTGAAATCCTGTACGTTAAAACCTGCACCGGGAATTTTCATCCCGATCTTGAGCAGAATGCCTTCATCAGGCTGAATACGGATGACCAGTTGATTTTCAGCATTGAAACGGTTTTCATCAAAACAGAATAACTTGTGCGGGGTTGACTTGAAATGAATTACGATTTCGCTTACCCTTGTAGGAAGTCTTTTACCCGTCCGGATCAAAAAAGGTACCCCTCCCCATCGCCAGTTCTCAATGAAAAGCCGGAGGGCAACATAGGTCTCGGTGCGTGAATCCGGTTTAACACCTTCCTCTTCGCGATAAGAAGGCATGCTGATCCCCCTGACGGTTGCTCCTGTATATTGACCACGGATAACGTTGCTCTCAACCTCTTTTGCAGGGACAGGACGCACCGATTGCAGCACCTTGAGGGTTTCGTTCCGGATGGCCGTGGAGTTGATGAGCGTCGGAGGCTCCATGGCCACAAGGGTCAGCAAATGCAACAGGTGATTCTGAACCATGTCCCGTAATGCCCCTGCTTTCTCATAATAGCCGCCGCGGTTTTCAATCCCCAGGCTTTCTGCTGATGTTATTTCAACATGGTGTATGTAGTTCCGGTTCCAGAGCGGTTCAAAGATACCATTGGAGAAACGGGTGACCATGACATTTTGCACGGTTTCCTTACCCAGGTAATGATCAATACGATACAGTTGTTCTTCAAGGAAACAGTCATAGAGAGATTTATGCAGTTCGCGGGCTGATTGCTGATTATAGCCCACTGGTTTCTCAACGATCAGCCTTCTCCAGCCGGAATCGGAATTTTTGCTTAAACCCTGTTTGGCAAGGCTTTTGGCAATAACAGCATAAAGATCGGGAGGCGTTGACAGATAATAAATTATATTGTCTCCGGTGTTTTTTTCACGATTCACCTGATCAATTTTGCTTTTCAATGCTTCGTAAGCTGAAGGCTCTGATGGTTCAAAGGATATATAATACAAAAGACGCATGAAGTCCTGGGCTGATTCGTGTGTCAGTTCCTTATCAACGGTTGACTTAAGGATTTCGTAGGTTTTTTGCCTGAATGATTCATCCGACAGGTTAGTCCTTCCTGCCCCCACAATGGCAAAAGCCTCCGGAAGCAGTTTTTGCCTGTGCAATGCAAAGAGCGCAGGGATTAATTTTCTTTTTGTAAGATCACCGGAAGCGCCAAAAATGACCAGTATCTGATTTTCACTTATTTTCATTGGAAAAGGATATGAACATAAAATTAAATCAATTTCAGCAATAGATGAAATCAAAACCAGATTTACTCAACATCTTCGGACACCAAACCCAAATTTTTTTTAGCCGCCATAATTTCATCTGCAATTAAAAAGCTATTTTTGATGCCATGGTAATCTCATCATGAAGAAAACCTTATTTTCATTACTGATCTTTCTGTTTATATCCGGGCCATCCGTTTGGGGTATAGTATTCCATGGGGTCACGGAAAAGGACTCCATTAAGATCATGGATGAAGATACGGTTTATACATTGCTGCTGGCTGCCTCGCAGGGTGACAGCGCCCTGGTACTGCAACTGCTGAAAGCGGGCATTCGTCCTGACACCACCACATGGGAAGGTGTTACCGCGCTTATGTTTGCCGTGAACAATGGCCATCCGGGGACAGTGAAAGTATTGGCGGAGAATGGTGCCAACCTTAACAAAAAAGATCAAAAAGGAAATAGTCCCCTCATTACTGCAGCGCAGAACGGAAATCTACAGATCGCTGAAATCCTGATAAGAAACGGAGCTGATATCAATACGGGTGATGCATATAGGGTTACACCGCTGATGCTGGCCGTCGGTCTTGACAGCTTCGCTTTGTCTGACATGCTGGTTTATTACGGGGCGGATGTGTCAAAAGCGGACAAAAACGGAACCACGGCTTTAATGGTGGCTTCAGTTACCGGCAACATTGATATTGCCTATGTTTTACTGGAAGCGGGCGCAGATGTAAATTGTACCGATAAGCAGGGACTTACACCCCTTCATGCTGCCACCTGGTATGGATACTGGAGCCTGGCATCATTGTTGCTGGATTATGGTGCTGATCCCAATATTGCCGCTGACAATGGGTATACATCACTCGGGGTTGCGGTCGAGGCCGATGACCTGTATGCTACGGAAATGCTGGCATCAGCAGGAGCCAATCTGAACCAGCGGATAAGCTTTTCGCAAAATCCGCTTACCATTGCCCTTGAAAAAAAGAATGATTCCATAGTTTCCTTTTTACGGGCAAATCATGCCCGGTTCAACGGCTGGCCTACGTTTTACAAATATGGCTTCGGAACGGAAATAAACTGGAATGCGGATGATTACCGGTGGAGTTTCTTCTTCCTGGCTTCTGAGAAAAAATATAACCTGAACATGATGGTGGGATGGGGTTTCAGGCCATCAGCCATCAGGGTGCTGGAAAATGAGAGCGATGCAATTGATTACCAGTATTGGGAACGCAGGGGCAATCTTTTTCTGGCAATAGACAAATCGGTATTTTTAATGCACGGAAGGAATGGCTTTCAGGCAGGAGTGTACGGAGGGCTGAAAGGAATATACACGTATGGAAGTTACCGGGGTACCGCCCGTAAACCAAACGGTAAGATCCTTGCTGCTCCGGGGATAGGATTGACACTTGAAGGCAACGGTTATCGTGTTACCGCCGGCTATGAATACCTTGACCTGGATCTGTATGAAGTTTCTCCGCACCGTATCAACGTTACGGCAAGCTTCATGTGGAGCAGCAAGAAGAATAATTTCAAACCCAATTTTATTAATTGGTTTTAACCGGATGAGAACAAGATTTTTACCTGTCATATTATCAGTCATTGCCCCTTTTGTGCTGGCATGCAATGAAAAAATCATTACCGGCACGGTGGAGTGCTCGGAATGCTATCAGGACAAGCCTGACAGTGGAATCCTTTATGTTTATCTTACCTTTACCGAAGACATGGATGAAATACCCCTTGTGCTTTATAATAAGAACTTTGAAGATGGAAGCGTTGACTGGGTCGATACAGCATGGGTTGAAGACGGGAATCCATATTGGGTTTATATAAAAGTGGATAATGAGTATTCCGTTAAGGCCGAATACCGGTATAAGGATAAAACCGTTTATGCCGTGGATGGAACAACTCCCGGCACCAAGCATGTTACTGACGTTTGTGACGTCGATTGCTGGGTGATTGTCAATAACAAACTCGACCTGGAAATCAAGAATGAGTTTTTGGAACCGTGAGACAGGGACAAGGGACAAGCCTGCCTGCCGGCAAGGCAGGGGACAAGGTGTTTAGCGATTTAGCGGTTTAGCA
>CAYWCR010000085.1:5556-17398 GCA_964456825.1 uncultured Bacteroidales bacterium | reverse complement strand
TTTCTGGCTTTTGCTGAGTATTCCTTAAAAGCCATGGCATCTTCGTATAATATCCTTGAACCGATAACAAGATTCCGGCTTTCAGCCAGGACATCCATATACAGCATGCTGATCCTTGTACTTGTCTGGCCTGATTTGATCATTTTTAAGTTCTCCTTTTTCAGCTTAACCAGCAGATCAAGAAGATGATGTGATGTGGCAATCATTTTTGCATGGTCAGATTCATTCCCCGCAACTGCTTTTTTAATCTGGTCAAGAAAAGAAAGAAATCCGCCGGTGAATTCCTTAATGTTATTCACCTGATAGGATTTCAGGGGTGTATGATTGTTGTCGACATGTTTGAAAACCGGTTGACAGATGTAATTCAGGAATTCTGATATGTCCCTCAACTGTTCGACCACCTGCACATAATGATGGCCTCCTTCAACGGATTCCTCAACCTGCAGTTTTTTAATGGTATAATATATATTCTCCTGTTTTTCGTGCATTTCTTCCTTGAATTTCCGGGTATCCTGACAGGCATTTTTCAGTTTCTTGCGTTTTTCACCAATCCATCCATCCATGATCCTTTCATAGATATCAGCCACTCTGGCACAGGCATCGGCAACCGAATTGTTGCACTGGGCAAAAATTCCGGCCCGGTCAATCTGTGAAGTGTCTTTGATGATCTTCTCAGACCGGTTGATTTCTTCCGTCCTCCGGGTGTGAATGATGTGCGTGCGGTAGATCATAAATAAAGAAAGGGCGATCAGCAAAACAAGCGCTATCATTCCCCCGAAATAGAGCAGGACCGCAACAATAAAAGCACATATAAAGGCTATCAGGGCTGTGACAAACCATCCGCCAATCACCGTTATCATTCCGTTCACACGGTATACCGCTGTTTCACGGTTCCATGCACCATCAACAAGGGATGTACCCATAGCTACCATAAAGGTAACATAGGTTGTGGAGAGCGGCAATTTCTGACTGGTGCCAACCGCAATCACTATACTGGCAACCACAAGATTGACAGACGCCCTGACCAGGTCGAATGACACCGTTTTATCCGTTGCTGTCCTGATGAAAACTTCAGGATCCAGGCGTTTACTGATGAAATTAAGGACAAACCGGGGAAAGATCCTGTTAAAAAAGGCTCCTGTGGAGAGGGCTGTTCTGACCAGTGATCTTGCCAGCACAGAGGATTCAAAGCGTTCCGCAGTTTCTTCCTGACTGGACAGCTGCACCGAGGTCTGGATCACGCCTTTCGCTTTTTTTGACACATACAGGGTAATGACCATTACGAGTCCTGAAACAATCATGATCAGGGTAGGTGTTTTCACCTGCTCCTGCAGTCCGGACATAAAAAAACCTCCCGGATCGGTCGCTCCCGCAGCATTAAACATCTTATAGGATTCAAAACCTGCAATCGGGACACCAATAAAATTCACCAGGTCATTGCCGGCAAAAGCCAGTGCAAGTGCAGCGGTTCCTAAAACTATTATGAACTTAAATACATTCAGCTTGAACAGCCAGGTAAGTAATTGCAGCAAAACGGTTCCGCCGGTAAAGGTAAACAGCATGACCTTACCGGAATTATTTTGTATCCAG
Organism: uncultured Bacteroidales bacterium; assembly: GCA_964456825.1. Classification (GTDB taxonomy): domain Bacteria; phylum Bacteroidota; class Bacteroidia; order Bacteroidales; family UBA10428; genus UBA5072. The sequence goes on along the minus strand of CAYWCR010000085.1, from coordinate 15,808 downwards.
GCAATGTTCTCTTCCGAAAAAAAGGTAATCCCTTTTGCCCCTTCAATCAATATAAAATAAACGATGGATGTAATGGCAACACCACCAAAAACAGAACCGAAGTAACGCTGCCCTTTTTTGTAATCAAAACTGAAAATCAGCCTTACCATGAACTGAATTATCAAGGCCGCTGTAAATGCAACAATGACCGATAACAATATACCGGCAATGATCAGCAGGGTTCTGCCGGAATTGATATAATTTCCTACATCCTGCGGCATTTCAGGTGACCGGGAGATCTTCAGCACCGCAATCGAAACGGCAGCTCCCAGTAATGCAAAAACAAGGGAAACGGTAGTGGAGGTCGGGAGGCCAAAAGTATTGAAGAAATCCAGCAATAAAACATTGGCAATCATAACGGCCAGAAAGATGAGCATAACCTCTGAAAACGTAAATTGCGACGGATTAAAAATACCCTTTCGTGCTACTTCCATCATACTTCCTGAAAAGGTCGTTCCGATAATGATTCCAATAGATGCCACAGCCATCGCAACCTTAAAAGCAACAGCCCTGGAACCTACGGCGGAAATCAAAAAATTAACAGCATCATTGGAAACACCCACGATCAGGCCGGAAACAGCCAACAGCGCTAAAATAAGGACAATAATGAGGTATATATCAAGCATCAGCAAATCAGGAAGAGGCTGCAAAGATATAATGTATTTGACTCCCCCGGAAAGGATATTACAAAATTGTTAAAAAAAAGTTAAGAGTAACAGCAGAAAGAATTCTGAAATGAATTGAACTACAGCAACCTATTGTTCAGTGCAACTTCACCTGCCAAACTATGGAAGAGAACTTGCCGGTGGTTTTCTATTTGCTTTTAATTGCTTTGAATATTCAGCAAATGCCAGTGCATCCTCAAAAAGTCCCTGTACTTCGAGAACGAGATACCTGTTTTCCGTTAAAACGTCCATGTACAACACACCTATTCTTGTATTCGTCTTACCGGATTTCATCATTTTCAGATGTTCTTTTTTCAGCTTAATCAGCATATCAAGAAGTTGTTGCGACTGGGAAAGTATGGACGCAACCTCATAGTCCTTACCTGAGATAACATTTATAATAAGATTGGTGTAGGCTACAAACCTACCGGTAAATTCATTGATATTATTGATCTGGTTTGATTTGAGGGGCGCATGATTATTGTCAACATGCTTGTAAATCGGTTTACAGATATAATTCAGGCTTCCTGAAATATTCTTCAGATGGTCAATAACCTGTGAATACTGGTGGCTGCTTTCCTCTGATTCCTCCATTTCCAGTCTCCTGATGGTATGAAAAATATTCTCCTGTAACTCACGAATCTCATCTGACATTTTTTTAGATTCCTGATCGGCATTTTTAAGTTTTTTCCGCTTTTCGTTAATCCACCCCTTCATAACCGACTCGTAAATAGTGACAACATTTAAAAGGGTGCCGGTAATGGTGTTGTTGCATTGAAGTATGATTCCTGACTCGTCAATCTGAGATGTATCCGAAAATATGGCTTCAGATTTTCTGATTTTTTCAGTTCTTCTGGCGTGGATAATATGGGTACGATAAACCAGGAAAAGCGACAGGGCTATCATTCCAGCCAGGGCAAATATTTTCCCAAAGAAAAGTATCACGGCAAGGACAAGAGAACAAACAAAGGCAATCAATGCTGTAAAAAACCATCCGGCAATCACAGTAATCACTCCGTTTACACGGTATACAGCCGTTTCTCTCGTCCATGCCCCGTCGGCAAGCGATGATCCCATGGCCACCATGAAGGTCACGTACGTTGTTGACAATGGCAGTTTCTGGCTGGTGCCAAAAGCAATCAGGATACTGGCGACTACCAGGTTAACCGAAGCCCTGACCAGATCGAAGGACACTGACTTATCCGTCTCTGACTCTTTAAAATAGGAAGGATCAAGCCTTTTTTGGATAAAAAGGAGTGCAGGCGCGGGAAGCACTTTTTCAAAGAAATTGCCAACGGATAATGTGGTTCTTACAAGGGACCGGGCGATAATGGAGGACTCGAAACGTTCCACCGTTTCTTCCTGGTTGCTGAGGCTTAGGGAAGTTTTTACCACGCCTCTTGCTTTCTTTGATAAATAAAGTGTAAAGACCATAATTACACCGGCTGCCATCAGGAATAAAGTAGGTGTCTTTACAGCGGCATGCAATCCGCTCATCAGAAAACCATCAGGATCAGGAGATCCGGCAGCTATAAACAGGTTATAGGATTCATAACCGGCCAGGGGCACCCCGATAAAATTCACCAGGTCATTGCCGGCAAATGAAAGTGCCAGCGCACCCGTACCCATTATTACCGTGAACTTAAATACATTAAGCCTGAACAACATGGTTAAAATCTGCAACAGGATACTTCCGCCCAGGAAAGTGAAGAGCATAATCTTACGGGTGTTTTCCTGAATCCACAGAACGTTCTCCTCAGAAAAGACCGTAATGCCCCTGGCTCCTTCAATCAGCACAAAATATACGATGGAAGCCAAGGCAATGCCGCCAAAAACAGAACCGAAATACCGGAGGGTCTTCCGGTAATTAAAAGAAAAGATAAGCCTGGCGATAAATTGAATCACCAAAGCCACCGTGAAAGCTACGACAACAGAAAGTAAAATGCCGGTGATGATCAGCAACGTCCTTCCTGAATTAATATACTTGCCCATATCCTGTAGTGAATCCGCGGTCCTCGATATTTTAATGATGGTTACCCCTACCGATGCACCGAGCAGCTCAAATACCAATGAAACGGTGGTGGAAGTCGGGAGCCCGAATGTATTGAAAAAATCCAGCAGCAGCACATCGGTAAACATAACGGCCAGAAAAATAATCATGATATCGGAGAAGCAGAATTGAGAAGGATTGAAAATGCCTTTCCTTGCAACTTCCATCATGCCTCCGGAAAAGATTGTTCCGACAAGTATGCCTATAGCGGCAACAGCAAGTGCAATCTTAAAAGTAGCGGCTTTGGAACCAACGGCAGAATTAAGAAAATTTACAGCGTCGTTGGAAACGCCGACAATGAGGTCCGAAATGGCAAGTCCTGCCAAAACCAGGACTATTATAAGGTAAATATCCATGAGGGGACGCTAAGAAGGCATAAAGATAAAAGGTATTCGGATAATCCGGCCAGAATGTCAAGAAATTGTTAGAAAAATTAATGAAATGCCTGATATAATGCAGGGACACAAGAACCTGTATCCCTGCAATTGTGTCCCTACTCTTGCGGTACTTGTCCTCTGATGATGGCCTCTTCGCGCTGCCTGTACACCAGCATGTTATAATAATCATTCGCCGTCTTTTCCTCGTATTCGGTATAGGCTTTCCTTGCCCATTCTTTTGCTTTTTCAAGATCACCCAATACTTCATAGGCAACAGCGATGTTAAAAGCTGCCCGCCTGGCAACTTTCCTTTTGGAGTTCAGCGCCAGGGTCCATGATTCTATGGCCCCATTCCAATCGGCCACTTCCGATTTGCGAACCCCGGCCCGAAGGTTGTGGTCTTTCTTAGGCCTGTCAAAGAATTCTCTCACCACCGTATAGTAACCCGGCGTTATCCTTTCACCGTATATCCTGCCGGCGTAATAGCTGGTCTGGTTAATAGCCTCCACTTTATCAAGCACATAGTTGACGGCATCCTGAACCGTATACCCGCCGCCGTTAAAATTCAGCCGGTGGGATATCTGATATTCATCAATAACTTTTTTACCGGAAGGATCATACAGTCTAATGCCAAAATTAATGATGACGATACCGTTTACATTATAACCGCCTCCTGACAGGAAGGCACCTTCAGCTGCCTGTCTGACAACCTGAACCGGATTGGTAATAATAAAATCCGAATCGAAAATCTCTACTGCCAGGATGGCATCTGCCTGGTATTTGTCACACAAAGCCGAAACCTTATCCCAGCTCAGGGGTGATCCAAACAAAGACTTGGTTCCTCCCCCTTTCAGCCTTTCATTTGTTTTTTCCAGCTGATAAAGATCAAATTCGGCACAGGCATCCGCCATCCCTTCCATGACTTTACGGACAGCCTGTTCATCCTGCTTCATCATTTCCATGGTAAGAGTCTCTTCAATTTTGTTCTTTACGGATTCATCAGGCAAGGAACGGTCGATAACAGCAACCTTTTTAATATGTGGAGGGAAAACATAAAGGGCAGGTTTCATCAGGTTAATTCTTACCCAGGCCATGCTGGTCAGCAATACAAAGCCAAGCAGGGATATTACAATAATCGCGGTTTTTTTCATAGTGTCATCAGTTTTGCATTACACAAATACAACAATTTCACATAAAATTAAGACAAAGGAGATTGAATCAATAATTCTTTTCAACAAAATATCCCAGTTTATAGAGATCAAAGAACAAGAGACAGGGATTTTGGCTCATTATATTCGACATCAGCATTTTTTTAAAACCAGTAAAAAGGAAGGCATAACACTTCAGGATCCCTGTTTTTTCCAGCAAAGCAAAATGACCCAGTAATTTTACCGTTGAAACCAGTTCATCCCTATATTCTTTCTTCTGTTGCATCAGCAGGTTAAGGTTTTCCATGCCATCCATTGTCTTGGCTATGAAAACGGCATTGGACTCAAGTCCTGTGTGGAGCAGCGGATTGTCAATGTGCAGAACAGGTATTTTCTTTCTTTTCAGTTCGATACCAAAAAAAGTGTCTTCATGGCCATATCTTTCTATGCTTTCATCAAATTTTACCTGCTGAAATACCCGGGCTGCAATTAGAAAATTATTCGTCATAAAGGAATTCCAGGGCTTCATATTCCTCACGGATGCCGGTTTCTGTTCCCTTTTTCTGCCATACTTCCAGCGCAGGTACTGATCGGGATTTTCCGGTTTGACATTCCGGTAAGTTCTTCCGCCGCATACAACACCCTGACCTGTGCAGTGTCTGAGGTACGCTGAAATATAATCTCCTTGTATTATTTGTGAGTCACAGTCCAGAAAGATAAGCCAGGGATAAGCGGCCATGCCGGCCATTTTATTGCGTATCTTCGAGCGGCCAATATTTACCGGTAATTCCTCATACCGGATATCATTCCATTCCCGGATAACCCGGGTTTGTTCCTTCCATTGAATGTCAGAACCATCATCGACGACAATTATTTCATATGGAATCCCGGCGCTCAATGCCTGCTGCCGGATTTCTCCCACCAGGTGGACAACATTGAAATTATAAACTGGTATAAGGATGGAAAGCATGGCAATAAAATAAAAACATCCAAAGCCTGATCGAAATTACAGGGATTTTTGTAATAATAAAACCCGCCCTGAACCGCTCCTGGGAATAGAATATATCTATACCCTCCTGATTCAGTTGGGAGACATTAAGCATGCAGGGCAAGACTGAATGATAACAGGCAGGTCAACCCATCAATAAATACTCAGGGTTTCTGGTCGGTATCTTTCATGAATACTGTAAAGATAAACAGGATAACGGCACTCGCAGCAAAAATAACAATAAGCGAGTAGATGATATTCAACACGACATTCTCAAGGTTTTTTATAATGTCCCAAATACCCAGAATAGAGACAACAGTAAAAACAAGGACCAGGGCTATCAGGACATACGATACAATTTTCTTTGCCAGACTCATAGCAGTAAATTTAGGTTAGTTTTTTGTGTTTTTTCAAGGACGATACCAGATCATATATGGAGTTATATTCCTCAGTTTTGTCATTCATTAACAAAGACCAGCAGGGCATCCCTTTCTGATATCCGGTGGTGACATGCCGCCGGCTTTTGTCACCCGTAACTGTTCTCATTCCGATCCTTTCCAGCGCTCTCGAAGTCCAAATATTCAAACCGGCATCACCACTCACTGTGAACGCTTCGGAAAACTTTCTCTTCAGGCGAAATCCGGCAGTATCCATATCAAAATCAAGGTCTGAATTTTCAAACAATTTATGAAATCCTTTTGTAATAATCAAATCTTCAGGAGCACCTTCCGTAATTTTACCTGAAGCCATCAGCCAGAGCTTATCAGACTCATCCAGGGCAATGTTCAGGTCGTGGGTTGAATACAGGATTGTTTTTCCGTTTTCATGCGCCAGCTCATTGAGTAATCGTAGCAGTTCATACCGGTTGGGCAGGTCAAGAAAGGCAGTTGGTTCGTCCAGCACTACGACCTGAGTATCCTGGGCAAGCACACGTGCGATCATGGTTTTCTGACGCTCGCCGTCACTGAGTTCATGCAGGTATTTTTTACGAAGGTGAGGGATTCCGGCGAGTTCAATAGCTTTGCTGACCGCTGCACTGTCATCCGCTGAAAACGATCCTATCCAGTTGGTATAGGGAAATCTGCCCAGTGAGACCAGTTCAGTAACAGTAATATGTTGTATGTTGACATTTTCTGTTGAAACAAAACCCACAGCCCTGGCAAACTCCAACCGGGGGATTGAGCTGATGTCGTGCCCGTTAACCAGAATTTTGCCCTTTAACGGTGACTGCAACCTGACCAGTGTTCTCAGCAAGGTACTTTTTCCGCATCCGTTTCGGCCGATCAACCCAATTATCTCACCCGTCCTGACTGCCAGGGACAATTGATTGGCCAGCGTGACCGGCATGGAGCCGCCGGTCGCATAGCCGATGTCAACCTGCTGCAATTCGAGCCCTATTTTCTCATGGATGTCCATTGTCGGTCAATCTGGTGTGGTCGTATACAGGCTGATTTTTCCGGATTTATTAAATGGATGTAATTTTCTGATTTCTGAAGATCACCCAAATAACAACAGGGATGCCGATCAGGGCTGTAACGGAATTCACCGGCAAGGTGCGTTCACCACCGGGCAGCTGAGAGAGAATATCACTCAGCAGCAATAAGATCCCGCCCGTCATGATTACAGCTGGTATCAGCAGACGGTGATCGGCTGACTTAAATAAAATCCGCGTAATATGGGGGACGGCTATTCCGATAAAACCTATCGGTCCACAAAAAGCAGTTACGGTTCCTGCCAGAATGCTGGTAGAAATAAAAACAATGATCCTGGATAACATTATATTAAGGCCCATGCTTTTTGCATAGGATTCGCCCAGCAACATAACATTCAGCATTTTACCCGAAAACACAGCCATGATCAGTCCGGCCAGTATGGTAAATGACATCACGGTGAGCTGCCCGCGGGTGACATTTCCCAGGTTTCCCATCGACCAAACCACAAAAGCCTTTAATTGTTCCTGATGGCTGAAATATTGCAGTATGCTTACGATAGCAGATGTCGCGCTGCCAAATAAAACACCCAGGATTAAGATCGTCATGATATCCCTTACCCTGAAGGAAATTGCCATGATCAGCAACAATACCGCGGCTGCCCCGATCCATGCCGCCATTATCTGAACCCATATGCTGAGGGGATTGATATTTCCCTGCGCAAAAAGCGGGGGAAAGCCCAGGATGACAAGGGCAACACCCAGGCTGGCACCCGAGCTAATACCCAGTACATAGGGGCCCGCCAATGGATTCCTGAAAATAGTCTGCATTTGCAAACCACTGACTGATAATGCCATGCCGGCGAGGACTGCGGTGACTGCTTTCGGAAGCCTGAAGCCGACAATAATCGTTTTCCAGGCAGGGTTCATTGATTCACCCGTGGTTATGATTTCCAGGATATCTTTAATGGGTATGGTAACGGGACCGATGAGAATATCCAATATGAAAAGGGCAAAGAACAGGCACAGCAAAACCAGCAATAAAGTGACCTTCAATGGCATATTCATGATTATCGCAGGATGAAGTGCATTGGCCCGGTTTATTTCATATTTTTCCGCAGCTTTTCAAGCAGCAGGTTAAGTTTCTTTTCAGCATCGGTAATGCTTAGATTGATAAATTGCCGGGCATTGAGTTCAACAGGCTTGTATTTATAATGATTAACATTAAAAAGCAGTTCCGCAGCAATATGATCTATTTCTTTAATAATGTCTGCCATACTTTTCGGTGTGACCTCAGGATGAATAGCCAGATAAATCAGGCATTCATCTTTCAGGTCTTCTGTCATTGATTTTAAGTACTTTTTCAGGTTTCTGATACTGCCCATAGTGTTGTCATTAATCCAGTTTCCTGTAATATTTCATCTGGTACGAAGGTAACAAATGCGGATATAAAACCGATATGATATCAGCCAAAATAATATCGGGTTCTACCACGCCCTGCTCAAAATAAGCATTTCCCCCTGTTGTATTAACCTGATTGTTGTTGTTGTATACGGCATCTTCACGAAATGCCTTTATCTGGCTGAACCTTTCATCAACTTTCAGTATATCTGCCCTGGTTTTTGCATCTCCTGCATTAAGCCAGAAATCAGCGTTATAAGCTTTTTCAAAAACCTTTTCCGGGCTGATTGGCTGGCTGTCCTTGTAGGGCAGGTCATTCCAAAGGTAATTGCATCCTGCATCCTGAAGAAGCCTTGCCATATAGCTTTTGCCTCCCGAGACATACCAGGTCCCTCCCCAGGGAAGCCCTAACAATACCGTAGGTTTATCGGTTTGCCCGGAAGCCAGGCTGGCAAGCCTGTTGTAATTTGCCGCTACGGAGTCGAACCTGAGGGTGGATTCTTCCTGCATGTTAAAAAAGGCACCTATATACTTTATCCATTCCATCCTGGCCAGGGGTGTTTCTTCGAGATATTCTGCGATTACAGCCGATTTGATCCCCAACTCATCCAGGCGCGCAATGGTGGCTGACACGGAGCCGGTTATCCCATACAGAAAGATAACATCAGGCTGTAATTGAACCAGCTTTTCGTAGTTGATGTTTTCGTCATAACCGATATCCGGAATTTCACCGTTGTTGATTTTATCCAGCAGGGAGACACAGGTAACATATTTCTTCCCAGATATTCCTTTAATGGTTTTCTCCTGGTCAAGAAGCTCAATAAATCCAATGAAAGTAGAGGACATGCATACCACCTTCTTTACCGGGACTGTAAAATAACGGTTTGCCGGAATTGTTCTGCCGGCTGGTTTTGAAGTCCTGCCCAGCCAATACTCATAAGTAACATTTTCAGCCTGCTGCCATGGATTTTTAACCCTGAGCGTGACGAGCCCTTGTGCCTCCTTTAATTCAAAACCCCGGGCATAGGTCAGCTCTTTTCCTGAAACGAAAGGCTGATCATTATGCAAGGTCCTGTTGCGACAGCCCCCGACGGATAGCAAGACCGGGATAAAAAAGAAAAATAAGACTCTCATTCAAAGACAGTCTCATTAAAGTATTCACCCGGACGGCTTTTTACCTGGGACTCAAAATACATCTGCGTCACCGTTTTTCCATTAATAGAATATTCATGTCCCCCGTATGTTTTGATCAGCACATCCCTGTATTCGCTGGCAGCATTATCCCGTACTACTATGTAACGTCTTGTTTCCCTGTACTTTTCCTTGTACACCTCTAAGGTTATCCCCTCCGGATATCTTTTCTTCAATTCATTCAGGTATATGTCAAGTTCGGCGTCATTCTTGAAATTAAGCTGATTCAGCGGTTTAGCTGAAGCAAGGCTATGGCTTTCCGGCGTCTTGCCAGCCGCCTGTTGAGTATTCTGGGCTTTTTGCTGCGCCAGCAATTTGTAAATCTCATCAATCCGCGCTATTTTTTGTTTCGGGTAAGGGCTGTCAGGAATAACAGCCAGGGCTTTCTGGTAGTTGTCTTTTGCCACCGTATAATTATTCCCGTCAAAAGCCTTATCAGCCAGGGCAATCAAATCGTTGTACTGTTTTTGCGTTGCCTGTTCAGCCAGCTTTTGCTTTTCCTGTTCAGCCAGTATGTTGTCAACTAACAATATCTGTTCCTTAGCATAGGCATCATTAGGTTTAACCTTTAGTGCCTGACCATAAAAGCCTTTTGCTTCAGCATATTTCTTTTGACCGAATGCATTGTTTCCTGATGAAACGGCATTATTATATGCATCTTCCTTTGCTTTAGCTTCAGCCAGCTCTTTTGCCTGTCTGTCAGCCAGTGCTTTCTCTCTGGCGGCCTGTTCTGCCAAAGCCTTTTCTCTGGCTTCCTGTTCTGCCAGTGCTTTCTCTCTGGCTGCCTGTTCTGCCAATGCCTTTTCTCTGGCCAGCTGCTCTGCCAGTGCTTTCTCTCTGGCAGCCTGATCTGCCAGTGCTTTCTCTCGTGCCGCCTGTTCTGCCAGTGCTTTCTCTCTGGCTGTCTGTTCTGCCAGTGCTTTCTCTCGTGCCGCCTGTTCTGCCAGTGCTTTCTCTCTGGCTG
>CAYWCR010000085.1:0-5456 GCA_964456825.1 uncultured Bacteroidales bacterium | reverse complement strand
TCTGTTCTGCCAGTGCTTTCTCTCGTGCCGCCTGTTCTGCCAGTGCTTTCTCTCGGGCTGCCTGCTCTGCCAATGCTTTCTCTCTGGCTGCCTGTTCTGCCAGTGCTTTCTCTCTGGCTGTCTGTTCTGCCAGTGCCTTTTCTCTGGCCGCCTGTTCAGCCAGTGCTTTTTCTTTGGCTGCCTGTTCTGCCAAGGCCTTCTCTCTGGCCGCTTTTTCTGCCTGTTCTGCCAATGTCTTTTCTCTGGCAGCCTGCTCTGCCAGTGCTTTTTCTTTGGCTGCCTGCTCTGCCAGTGCTTTTTCTTTGGCTGCCTGTTCTGCCAATGCTTTCTCCTTTGCTGCCTGCTCTGCCTGCGCTTTTTCTCTGGCTGCCTGTTCGGCTAATACTTTTTCTTTTGCTGCCTGATCACTGGCAAGCAGTTTATCGATAGCATTTATGCGTTGTTTAGCATAAACTTCATCAGGTTTGATCTTCAGTGCATTACTATAAGCGACTCTCGCAGCATCATAATTCTTTGCTTTGAACTGATTATCCCCTTCATCCAGATACGAATCCAGGCTTCGGCCAAGTTCTGCGACCTTTGCATTTTTTTCGTCCTGCACCTGCTGCTGTATGGCTTTGTCTATGTCCTGGGTCCTGGTTCGGGGATAGGATTCCGAAGGTTTCATAGTCATCGCCTTAGCATAAGCTTCTTTTGCTGCTTCAAAATTCTTAGCCTTATACATGGCATCGCCCTCTGCAATGGCTGCCAGGTATGCATCATCAACTGATTTCTGTTGCGTCTGCTCCTGGTTCTGCTTTTCAATCAATGCATCTATTTCCTTAACCTTGGTTCGTGGAGCTGATTCAGCGGGTTTAATCTGCAAAGCATCCTGGTAATATTTTTTGGCCATTTCATAATTCTTCTGGGCATATGCCTGTCCGGCTTTTGCAATCAGATCATTATACTTTGCCTCTGTGGCTGCAGCCGACTGTTTTTCAGTCTGCTGTTTTGTCATGATGGACTGAATCTCATTGATTTTACCGGCTGAATAAGTCTCCTGAGGTTTTAGGACAGCAGCAGCCTTGTATTTGCTCAAAGCCCCGGAATATTGCTCCTGGGCTAAGAGTGCATCAGCTTCCTTTATGGTTTGGGCATACTGGTCTTCCTTGCTTTTCTGCTGATTCAGCAAAGCGTCAATTTCTGCAATTTTTTTCCCGGGATAGGTTTCTGTTGACATAATATTGGAAGCCTGCTGGTAGGTGTTACGGGCTTCTTCATATTTTTTCTGGCTGAATTGTTTGTCAGCCTGGCTGATCAACTGGTCATATTTGTTGGAAAGACAATTTGCCGATTTAACATAGATCTCTTCAAGCAGCGGCATCATCCCATCCATGTATTTCTTGTCGGATTCAAAATCCCGTTGTTTCTGATTGAATTTAATGATGTCTACCGGCTTTTGCAACGGCGAATAATCAACACCTTCGCAGGGGACCACCAGTCCAATGGCAAATTCCCTCACCCATATGCCCGATTCCGCATCCGGTATGGCCGTGTTGAAACTTATCTTTTTTGCAACCATACCGTCCTTTGAAACTTCTACGGTATAAAGTTTATTGGCTTCGAGTTTGAATGAAAAACCTCCGTCACTTCGCGTCTGTACTGAGCTTACCCTTGAGCTTCCGTCAAAAAGGGTTGCTGTGGCATTGCCCAGGGGTTTCATATCCAGCTCAGCATGTCCCCTGATCTCAAGGTATCTTTCAGCCTGTTGTCCAAAAAGAAACAAGCACTGACTGATAAAAGCCAGCAATAGTAAAGGTAATTTACACTTTGCGGTCATTCTTCTATAGTTTTTATTATTACGATTCCTGTTTAATGATAAAAAGTTACTAAATAAGCATTGATTATGGCAAGAAAAATATCATTTTAAAAGCAACAGCTTCTGATTTTCAGTATATTGTCCGGTGATAATCTGCATCAGATAAGCGCCCTGTATCGGAACATTCACAGGAACAAACAATGGGTTGGTAAGATCGGGGCTGGTCCTTATCCATAACAAATGTCCGGTGACATCAAACAGCTTTATCGTCACCTCCCCCGGGGGCATTTCTCTGAAAGCTATCCAGACACCTCCCCTGGCAGGATTGGGAAATACCATCAGATTCTCTGTAATCACAGGTGGCAGATATCCGGGTATGCCCGGAAGGGAATCATATATAAGGGGACGAAGGGAAAGGGATACGGAAAGATCATAGGCGGACGGATCATCCATGGGAATCCACCGGCCGTCTTTTACGATATAGGCTGTGTTATTATTACCGGCATCCCTTAAGGAATGATAGACGGCAAAAGTATCACAGGGCAGTGTGTAAACAAGCTCAAAGCCAATCATGAAGGTATCCCTGACTATCACGGCTGAATCGAATTCAATAAAGGATTTTGTATCACTGACAAAGTCAATAATCGGGACTGTTTCCTGCATTATCGGCTCCGCCTGATAATCCATTCCGTTCCATACGGCAACCGTGATAGCAGCGGTATCTGATCGGGCATAAGCCCTGGCGATGTCCATGTCAACCCCCATCAGGTATTTATGTCCTTCTACAACAAACCGTTCTGCCAGGATTTCAATATAGCCGGAATTATGTCCTGCAAAATAGCCCCATGAAAGGCCTGCACCGGAAAGGAACAACGGATCTTCACGCTGCACATTGGCAAGGGTATCACCGGTTTTCCAGAAAGCCTCATAAGGGTCATAGCCCCTGAGGGTTTGGAGTGTGCTTTTAAATGGATCGAGCCAGTATCTCAACTGGTTGACGGAATCAGGATAATCTTCCCAGGCATGTGATATTTGCTGGAAATAGTCGTCAACCGAGTTCTCACAATAGGCATCTCCACCTGTTTCATTGCCAATCACCCGGCCTGCAGAACTGAATAAAGGAGCACCCGAAGAACCCGGTTCTGTGGTACCGGTTTCCCAATCTGCAACGTGCCAATGTGTATTGAAATCATATCCTTCTCCAAAATTGCCGGTCTCCGGCAGGTCATCATCTATGGCAATCTTCTTCACATCACCCCAGGGATGATGAATGCAAAAGACACCCCGGGTAGCTAAACCGGTAGCATCCCATCCGGCATAATAAGGGTGATAATAGAACGGTATGTCTTCTGAAAGTTCAATCAACGAGAAGTCAAGCTTATTGTCTGTAGTAGCCTTCAATGTCCCTCCCGAAATTGACTTGTGATTTCTCCCGTCCGGTCCGCTGCAATAAGGGCTTTCATAATCAAACATATAAACGGCAGTATTGGCCAGCCATTCGGTCCTCAGGCAATGCTGTGCTGTCAACAGATAAGCTTTTGCATCATTGCGTGTATTGCTGAGAAGGACCCCGGTACATCTTTCTTTGCCTGCATATACAATCCTGACAACCGAATGCCTTACGGTTGAAATAAGAGAATCATTGAAACATAGGATATCCGGATTGCAGGCGCCTGATGTTCCAAACCATCCATCCTTGGAACGCGCTGACCGTATTCTTCCGCTGTAGTCATGGCCGACCATGCCAATACCCAGTTTCCCGGGTATGGTGACAAAGGGGGGAACCTGCATTTCGACTACCACCGTTTCACCTGGGACAGGTTCCGTGGCAAGCATTTCAAATGGTTTGTTGTTGACATGGGTAAATGCCCCCATAATGGTTTGCTGAGCCGGATCATAAAGGAAGACCCTGACTCCTCTTTCAAGCCTGTAGGGTGAAAAAATCAGGTTCAAGGAATAGGCCCCTTCAGAACGCAATCCCAGCCGCCAGATCTTCCAGCCATTTTCCAGGGTGTCCCATACACCCGCATTGAGATAGTTATACTGTACTTCTGTGGTATAAGCAAATTCCTCATTCTTATGCCGCGACATTGCTTTTTCCCCTCCACTCCCGGCTGCTTTCCTTTCATCATTAAATAAAAGGTCTATGACCGGAGTAGTCTTTGAGCCAGGGTACTGAAAGGGTAAAACACGTCCCGGCTGCTGAATCTGGGCAAGCAGTATCAGGCTGAATAAATTGCCGTAACCAAGCAATATAAGTAATAAAAACCTTTTCACAACTTTAAACCTAACGGTGAAGTTACCGAATTTCTCTTTTACGCAAACAGTTATTTTTTCACAATGCTTTTCAGGAATTCCTGATTCCCGGGTAACAAAATTTTTAAGTAATAATTACCGGATGGCTGAAGGCTGGTATTCCATAATGCAGCATAATTTCCCGGGGTCAGTACCTGGTCAACAAGCGTTATTACCTTTTGCCCGGTGGTGCTGAAAACCTCCAATATTACCCGTCCCGGCTCATCCAGCGAATAATCAACATGGATGTTTTCGTTGAAAGGATTGGGAAAGCAACTTAGTGCCGGGCTTTCTTCTTTCATATCTTTCTGGGCAATTCCGGAAGGCAGAGTTTCCCCTTTCCGGATCCTGTAAATGGATTTGCCCGAGGTCACGAAAAGGTTATCGTGATTAGCTCCACCCCACCCGCAGTTTGTGGCTGTTTCAGGCACTTTGACCGTTTCAACAAAGGATCCATCCGGGGCATAAATCCAGATCCCTGTCGGGCCCGTGGTATAAACATATCCGTTGGTGTCAACTTTCATGCCGTCGGTACATCCTCCCCAGCCTGACGTTGCGGCAAACTGTTTTTTATTGGCGAGGGTGGTGTCATCCGCAACATCCCATACATATATCCGGGAGGTTGCGCAATCGGTAACGTACAATTTTGATTCATCGGGTGAAAAAGCAATGCCATTGGGCATGTTAAGGGAATTATCCAGCAGTTGTACATCTCCTGCCGGGCTGATGCGGTATATCCCCCTGTATCCCAGTTCGCTTGTCCCTCCCTGGTCGTTCAATCCATAGGTGGGATCCGTAAAAAATACAGCACCATCTGATCTGACGGCAAGGTCATTGGGGCTGTTAAGCCGTTTCCCGTCGTAATGTGTTGCAATAGCTGTCAGGGTATCATTCCCTGCCATTCTTGACACCTGCCTTGGGCCGTGCTGTGCCAGCAATAAATTTCCCTGCCTGTCCAGTGCAAGGCCGTTGGAGTTACCTGACGGGGTCAGGTAGACGGTAATGGTTGAATCCAGATCCCAAAGAAAAACCTTGTCTTCAGGAATATCACTGAATAATAACCCGAGCGTATCAACCCAGCAAGGCCCCTCAACAAAATTAAACCCGCCCCAGATCTTTTCCACTACCGGATTGGTGATGACGGGAGACTGACCGTAGGCAAAGCCCATCATGATCCAGATATTCAGACTGGCAAGGGCCGATTTTAAACCACAGATTTTATACTTCATAGTTTCTTGTTATTGGCAAATATTGTTATTTCAAAAGGTTGTAAAGATAGTGGAAAAGTGGGAAAATATAGTGACGAGTGACAAGGCCCTATGTTTGTAAAAAATAAGTTTCAGGAAGTTTATTAGTTTTGATT
>CAYWCR010000084.1:3623-17531 GCA_964456825.1 uncultured Bacteroidales bacterium | reverse complement strand
GATTAATGAAGGCGACCTCAGGGTCGCCACAAAAATTTGTGATTCCGGCGCGATTCGAACGCGCGACCCACAGCTTAGAAGGCTGTTGCTCTATCCAACTGAGCTACGGAACCAGGATAAAATTTAAAGACCTGCCTGCCGGCAGGCAGGTTTGAATATTTGAAAATTTGAGGATTGTTATGATTCATTCATTGTCTCCGGCCCTTAAAATCAATCAATCACCAAACCTGCCTGCGGGCAGGCAGGTCATCAAATATTCAAGGCGCTGCAAATTTAGAAAAAAATATGATTTGCCTGCAGGGAGTATTTTGATATTTTGATTAGCAGGCTTTATTGCGTTTTCGACCCTTTTTTCAGGTTCCTGATTTCTTCCTGTAACCGCTTTATTTCTTCCTCTTTCTTTTTAATTATGGTTTCTTTAACCTTATTATCGTTCTGCAGATTAACAAAGTTGGTTACGTCCTTGGAGATCCCGAAGGTACCTATGATCTGGTTGTTTTCATCACGCAGCGGCATTTTGGTAGTGTTAACATAGTTTATCCTGCCATCCGATAAAACCTCCTTCTCAATTTTGTCAACCATGGCCTGGCCTGAGCGGATAATCTCCTGCTCATCTTCATAGGCTGGCCTCGAATGCTCCTCATCAAACATATCGAAATCGGATTTGCCTAACAGATCTTCCGGATTGCTGAGCTTGAAAAGTTTGAGCATAGAAGCACTGAACCGGATAAACCTACTCTTCAGGTCTTTAAAGTAAATACTTTCAGGCACGTTATTCAGCAAGGCGTCAAGCAGCGATTTTTCTTTGGAGAGCAGTTGTTGCTGCTCTTTTAGCTGATCCATCATTTTTTTCTCCACTTCCCTGCGCTCTTTTTCTTTCTGTTCCTCATCCTTACGGATACGCGCCATTTCTTCCTGGGTAGCCTTAAGTTCTTCGAGGTTCTGCCGCAACTCTTCCTCCTGCTGGGAAATCTCTTCCGAACGCTTCTTTGATTCTTCCAATAATATCGCAGTCTGTTCGTGGAGCTTAACCGTTACCATAGTGGCTGCAATGCTTTCGGCAATCTTCTCCACAAATTCAATTTCATATTTCTTCATTTCATTGAAGGAAGCGATCTCAATTACACCGGTGATCTGATCTTCCTTCTTAAGGGGAACGATCAGGAGACATCTGGGCACTGATCCACCCAATCCTGACCTTATTTCAATATAACCTTTGGGAATATCCTTTAAATAAATGGTCTGTTTTTCTAGCACACAGTTTCCGATCAATCCTTCACCAACATTAATCCTTTTCTGCATAAACTTCTGCCGGTCATAGGCATAAGCCGCTATCAGATTAAGGTATGGCGCTGCAGATTGCTCGTCCTCGAGCAGGAAAAACCCTCCCTGATTTGCTGACAGATATTGGATCATATTCCGGATGACATTAAAAGACAATCTTTTCATGTCGTTATTATCCTGCCGCAGGATATCATTGAACATGGCAATGCCCTGGGTGGTCCAGCCACGGATATCATCTTCAACCTTGCGGACTTCTTCATCCTTCTTTGTCTGGATCATGCTTTCCCTGAGCTTATTGAGGGATAATCCCATTACATCATTATCATGGGATACGGCAAATGCATTGTCAAGTTTACCTTCTGTGAGGTTGGTAGCAAATTGTGCCACCTCATCCATTTTTTTGATCACATGATTGGCCGCCACATTTGCCTTATCAAGCTCGTCATGGGATTGGGCTGCAGATGTATCAACTTCGGCACCGCTGGAAATCAAAGAGAGTGTCTCATGGATTGACCGTGCTCGCAATGCTATGTTGCTGCTGAAACGAGATATGATGATAAACAGCAATGCAAGCACCAGCAAACCAAGACCTGTTAATAACCATATCAGTGAACGGACAGGCCTCAGCATTTCACGCACCGGAGCCTGTACCACAAGGATCCAGTTCAATCCGGGTATGTTTACGGGTGCATAGGAACACAATGCAACCTTACCGGCAGGGGTTACAAACTTCCCCTTCCCGGCAATACCCATTACCGCATTCATGAATACATTCCCCTGAACCTGCATATTCATGGCGGTACAAAGTGATTTTTTTATACGGGCAACATCTTCCCCCGTCATGCTGTAGTTTATTTTCTTCAGGAACTTCATCTTATTCATAAGGAAGTTCGGATCATTGCTGCGGTATACCCTGTCAGATCCGATAACCATGGCCGAGATCGCCTGTTGATGAGAAGATTCTGTACCGGTATTGGTTATCATCAATTTATCCAGAAAATCGATTTCAATGCTGAATACGATGGCACCGATAATTTGGCTACCCTGAGTCACCGGAGCAGAAAGGTAGAAACAGGGAGGTATGATACCGGGAATTCGCCTGTCCATATCCGTGAAATAAACCGTTCCTTTGTCATTTTTTGAAATCGCCATGCGGAAAGCCTTTGAAAGCATGGTGTTCTTATATTGACCATTGAATAAGTTGGTCCCAAAATCGGGATACTTTTTTAACGAATAGAAGACATAGCCCGTCGTGGCATCGATAAAATAAAGATCAGAGATCCTATTCTTCCTTGCATAGGTCAGCAGCCATGGCTGATGTTGTACATGGATCCCGGAATACAGGCTTCCGTCACCGGCTCCTGCTATTTCCTGCTTTAGGCCAACAGGCCTGTTATTGGAAGCCAGATACAGATACTGGAGTATGGTTTGTTTGTTATCCGATGACATGAAATCCCCCGCATCAAAAGTTTCGATGGTTTTATCCTCAACCTGGGGTATAAACTGGGTAGTGAAATAGTTTTCAAGTTTGTTGCGCATTTCCTCAAAAGAAGCAGCATCGGCTGTAGTATAGTTATCCGATTCAATATCCCTGAATCCCTGCCACAATGAACCAAATGCACTCAGTGTGCGGGAATCCGTGGCAAATAACTGAAGCTGGTTATGAATCCTGCCCAGTTCATCCTCCAGATGTTGCTTTTTTGTGCTCTCTATCAGCGAGATTGTTTCAAAGCCAGATGATTTATAGCCAGCCCGCAGTTTAAACCAGACCAGGAGAATGAGAATGATGAGCGCGATCAATAGGCATCCTGTCAATACCATCCTGATTTTGTTGCCAAGTTTCAGGTTGGCAGTTCTCATGCTGCCGGCAATACGGCTGATGAAACTTCCGGATTTCAGTTCCCTGTTATGCTCCATAAAAATGATGTTTAGCCGATAGTGGCATGCTGCAAATTAACAAAAAAAAGTGAATAAATAGGAAATAATTAAAATGATGTTTGGTTAAAAACCTTTAATATCTTTATATAAAAAAGTATTAACTTATTCAGAAATTTGCAGATTAATGTAGTTTTCACTGATATTAACAATTGAAGGTTATGAAAATTCAGAAATTGTTCGGAAGATTATTGCCAGCCCTTATTTTTTATCTGCTGACGATCCCTTGTTTTTCGACCCCGGGAAATTCCGGTTCGCTTTTCAATGTAGTCCTGCAGGTGGATAAACAAGCACTCTACAAAGAGCATATCAAAAAAGGTGACAATTACCTGGCTGAGAAGAATTACGCTGCTGCCATGTTCGAGTATGAAAAGGCCGCCGATCTGATGCCTTATGAAGAAGAGCCAAAACTGAAAATGCAGAGTATAGAAGCCACCCTGGGAACAAAAGAACTGGCCGAGGTCAAGAGAAAAGTCGAACTGGCCAGGCAAAAGGAAGAGGAAGAACTGAAAAAGGCCAGGGCTGCCGAAGCTGAAAAAACAAAGCCTGCCGTTCAGGAAAAAGGAGACTTTAATGAATTTGTCACTGACCGTCAGAAGCAGTCAGCAAGGGATAGTATAAGAAAAGCTATTTTTGAGGCTTTTGCTGATGAACTGAAAAAGGTTGAACAAGGCAAGGACATGCTGGCCCGGTCATCATTGTACCGGAAAATTGCTGATGCTTTCAGAAAGGCCAAGGATGAGGAAATTGCCATCAAATATTACCAGAAGGCAGTTGAGATCGAAGAACAATATGGCCAACATGAAAACGTTTCCGGTGTTTATGAAGAAATGGCCGATGTATATTACGAATCAGGAGATTTCCAGAATTCCATCAACAGCTATGAAAAATCGCTTTCGGTGAAGAAAAAGGCTGGCGACCAGGCAGGGGCTTCAAAAGTTCTTTCCAATATTGCCGGCGTTTATGAGATTACCTATGATTACAAAAATGCCATCGATTATTATCAGGAATCGGCCAAATTAAAGGATAGTATCGCGGATGAATCTGGTCTGAAAGATGTTATGGATAATCTGGGGAATGTTTATTATAAGCAGAAAGTATTGACAAGCGCTATCCTTTCCTATGAAAAAGCTGAAAAAATCATCAAGAAATTGAATATCAAAGAGGCACTGGGCCCTGTTTATAATAAGCTGGGTGTGGCCTATTACGAGATGGGAAACCTGCTGGAAGCTGAAAAATTCTTCAAGGAATCCAGAAAGAACCTGTATGAAGCCGGAAACAGAAAAGAAGCCGCCATGGCCGAAAATAATCTGGGCAATTTATTGTTTATCAATAATAAATATGAAGATGCCATTGAATACTATGAACGTTCGCTGGCTTCCAAAAAGGCCGGAGAATATGATTATGGAAGAGCTGTTACCATGTTTAATATGGGTAACGCTTACCGGCGGTCAGGCGATCATGAAAAAGCACTGGAGTTCTATATAAAAAGCAAGCGTATTGCTGATAGTCTTGATTATACTGCTATTAAGGGAAAGAATATGAAGGCCATGGTAGCGGTTTACCAGTCATTTAAGAAATTTGATAAGGCTGCTGAACTGGAAGAGGAACTAAATAGACTTGACCTGGCATCGGTAAGCATTGAATTTCCGGTGTCGGAAAACGAAATGGACCTCGATATTGAGAAAACCCAGGAAATATTATCCAAGCTTAGCGAGGAAGTCCTGAAAAGAAAGGACATGGTTGAAAACGAAGGAAATAACAAGGTGGCCGATATGTATATTAATACCATTAACCAGCAATATGTGAAAGAACAACATAGAAGCCGCACGTTCCTCATTCTTTCCATAGCCCTGGGCGCAATTTTGCTGTTGACCATCCTGTTGGCATTCCGGAGCTCAAGAAAAAAGTAAGGGTAGGGATGGGAACAGCATATCGAACAAGGAACATCGAATTTCCAACGCTGAAGGTAATACAAAGAGAATATGTACTTCGTTGCTGGATATTCAGTGTTCCTTGTTCAGTGTTCAACGCATTATTCCACTTTTACGTATCCATACAGTTGTTCAGGCCGGTTCCTGCTGACTGAGACAATGCCAGCTGCCCAGTCCCCAGATGATCTCGGTTGAATCGATCCCGATTACGGGACGGTCTTTGATGCAGGCTGAAAGAATATCCAGGGCAATATCATCCTGCCTGCACCGGAAAACCGGTACCATGATTCCCGCATTGGCCATATAGAAATTAGCATAGGAGGCCGGAAGCCGCTGACCTTTATAATGCAACGGTTCGGGCATGGGTAGTTCAGCAATATTCAACTGTTTCCCGTTAGCCAGTCTCATTTTTTTCAGCCTGGCCAGATTCTTTTTCAGGGGTTTATGATTGGCATCTGAACGGTTCGGTTCCGTCATGGTGATTACCGTGTCTTCGTTGACAAAACGGGTGAGATCATCCACATGCCCGTCGGTATCATCCCCTTCAATGCCTTCGCCCAGCCATAACACATTTTTAACTCCGTAATATTGCATCAGGTATTCCTCAATTTGCGGTTGAGTAAGACCAGGATTGCGGTTGGGGTGAAGCAGACACGAGGAGGTCGTTATCAATGTCCCGCTGCCATTTACGTCTATCGACCCGCCTTCCATTACGATACCGGGATAAAAGACCGGCAGACCAAGCAGGCTGGCAACATGTGTGGGAATCCGGGTGTCAAGGTCTGCAGGATATTTACCCCCCCAGCCGTTGTATCGCCAGTTTACTACAATCCGCGGTATGGAAGCCTTCCGGTTCACAAGAAAAGCAGGGCCATGATCACGGCACCACGCGTCATTGGTCGGTTGGATATGCAGTGTGAAACGCTCAGGCGAAATATCAGCCTTCTGCAATGCCTCATTCACCGACTCCTTCATCGGCCTGTCAACAACATTGATATGGACCATCTCACCCTGGCTTATTTGTTTGATAAATTCATGATAGTAAGGGAAGATGGACTGTATTTTTCCCGGCCAGGATGCCTCATTATGCGGATAACTTAACCAGGTGGAAGCATGTCGTTCCCATTCAGCAGGGAAATGATAGCCCAGTTCAGCGGGTGTCTTATGGGGCTGCGACATCATGGAATGGCGTGAAGCGCGGAGGTCGTCACTGTTCATCAATAAAACGGTTTAAAATGGGAGCATATGTATCGGTCCGCCTGTCCCTTAAAAAAGGCCAGTGGGTCCGGTAGAAATTAACGGCTGAAAGGTTGAGCGTTCTGACCGCTACCTCTTCAGCATCATGGGGGGCCTTGTATAATAAGCTGCCAAATGGATTGCTGATGAATGATCCGCCCCAGAAATGCATACCTCCTTCAATGCCGGTACGGTTTACAGTCACGACAAATACGCCATTGGCAATGGCGTGGGAACATTGTATGGTCTGCCAGGCATTATGCTGTTCTGTGTTTATGTCTTCAGGCTGGGTCAAAGCCCATCCGATGGCAGTGGGATAGAAAAGGATCTCAGCCCCCATCAGTGCAGTGATCCTGGCCGCTTCCGGATACCACTGATCCCAGCAAATCAAAACCCCCACCGTGGCATAACGGGTTTTAAATATACCATATCCTGAGTCACCCGGTGTAAAATAAAATTTTTCATAAAAACCGGGATCATCCGGGATATGATTTTTCCTGTACTTGCCCATGAACTTGCCATCAGCGTCAATTACCGCAGCCGTGTTATGATACAATCCATCTGCACGTTTTTCAAAAAGCGATGCAATAATCACCACCTGAAGTTCAGCTGCCAGTTGCTGCAGTTTATGGGTGGAAGGCCCCGGGATAGGTTCAGCGAATGAGAAGTTATCGTAGTTTTCCACATCGCAAAAATACAGGGTGGAAAACAATTCCTGCAGGCATACAATATTGGCCCCCTTTGCAGCGGCTTCACGAATTCCCTGTATGGCTTTGTTCATGTTGTTTTCCACATCCGGAGTGCAGGCCATCTGCACGCAACCGACGCTCACTTTTTTATGTGCCACAGTGCTATGTTTTTGGGTTATTCAAGTATTCACTTATATTATGGATGATCCCTTCCATGAGCCTTTCTCTCGATTCATTGCTGGCCCAGGCAATATGCGGCGTGATGATAAGCCTTTCCGGATGCCGCAGCGAAAAAAGCGGATTGTCAGGCCGGGGAGGCTCCTCTTCCAGTACATCCAAACCTGCACCTGCAATCAATTCCTCATCCAGCGCCATGGCAAGATCAGCCTCGTTGATAATGCCGCCCCTTCCTGTATTCAACAGCAGGGCTGTTTTCTTCATAAGCTTCAGCCGCTCATACCCGATAAGGTTTCTGGTGCCGGATGTGAGTGGACAATGGATGGTGACAATATCGGAGGCCGAAAGCAGTTCAGGCAGGGAAAGATGCGGGTATGGATTGGCCAGATTACGACCGGTGGTGGAATGATAAGAGATTTTCGCTCCGAAGGCGGCAGCCGTCTGCGCTATTCTTTTACCTATGGTGCCCAATCCAATAATTCCAAACTGCTTGCCCGAAATTTCAGTAAAGTTTTTTTCAAAATGCGTGAAAACGGGATTGCGGGAATACATTCCTGACCTGGTATATTCATCATAATACCGGAGGTGGTTGAGTAAATAAAACAACAACGAAAAAGTGACCTGTACCACGCTTTCTGTGGAATAGCCGGCAACATTCCTGACCTCAATGCCCCTGGCTTTTGCATGAAGAAGATCGACGTTGTTCATACCGGTGGCAGCTACACAGATGAGCTTCAGGGCAGGACAAGAATCCATTACTGATCCGTCAATGATAACTTTGTTGGTAATAACAATCTCTGTCTCATGGATACGACCGATCGTGTCTTCACGGGATGTATAAGGGAAAGTGGTAATTTCTCCCAGATCAGACAAACGGGAAAAGTTATCGGTATGACCAACCGTACTGGCATCCAGAAAGACAATCTTGTGCCTTTTCATAAGGACAATATGCGCTTAAATATGCCGGCAAAATTACGAAAAGTATTACAACAGACCTAACCGCTTTCCAAAACCTGCAAGGCCTTTTCAGCCATGTTGATAATTTGTTCATGTTATGCGCTGTGGCTGGCCTGTAAACCGGTTGATAAAATATTACCGCGTGAATTGACCGAAGGGAAACAAATTCTTTCCTATATTTGCTGTGATTATGGTTCTGATCTTTCATCCGGAAGATCAGATAATAGGGAACCGGGTTAGAATCCCGGGCAGTACCCGCTGCTGTAATCTCCGTGTTTTTCAGGGCAACCCTGCCACTGTCGAACTCCGCAAGTTTAAAGTTCCGGAGGATAAGATGGGAAGGCGTTCTGAAAAGGAGTGAGCCAGAAGACCTGCCATAAGAGATGTTTGTTCGGGTCTAAACATTTAATTTTTTTGAATTGAAACCAATAATTGTCTGTTTTTCTTTTGTGGGTTGGCTTTTTATTCCTGTCGCGGCGCAGCAAACCGAACCTGTATGGCATTATGACATCCCCGAAGTTAAGTTGGTGGAAAACAATACCCGGTTTTTCTGTGAGGATAAACCGACTTTTCACATCGATCCGCTTGCCTTGCTGAATAATAGCCACAGTAATCTCGGTGACGTACTGTTCCTTCAGTCCCCTGTGTCGGTAAGATCTTACGGACCTTCCGGTTCTCTGGCTTCCATATCGCTTCGCGGAACAGGGACCAGCCATACCCAGGTAAGCTGGAATGGTTTTGCCATCAACTCACCGGCTACAGGACAGGCTGATCTGTCCCTTATCCCAGCCGGTATTATGCAACAGGTTGATGTGATCAACGGGGCTTCCGGCGCCTTGTTCGGAAGTGGCACCTTCGGGGGCTCGGTCAACATGACCAATAAACCCGACTGGGATAACCGGGCCAGCCTTGTATATACAATTGACGGAGGAAGCTTCGGCACAATCAATAACCGGTTGCAGGCCAGAGCCGGGAACCATATCCTGCAATACCACCTCACTTTCATCCGGCAGGAGGCTGAAAACAACTTTCAGTATACCGACCGATATAAATATGGTAATCCTATCATGCGCAGACAGCATAATGCTTATGGCTCAACCGGACTCATACAGAATATTTTTCTGAAACTCCCGGATGGAAATACCCTTGAGGCAGGATGCTGGTATCAGCATAAGGCTCTTGATCTCCCGTCCCTCATGGGAAATTACGGCGCGAGTAATGCGGTTCAGAAAGACAGTGCCCTGAAACTGTACATTGCCTACCGGAAACTTTTTGAAAAATCAAGCATTGTTTTAAAGTCAGCCTACTTCACCGATTTTCTATGGTATACCGATAAAATAAACCCCGATGATGACGCCTTCTCCATTGATTCAAGAATGGGTGCCAGAAGGTTGTTAAATGAACTTGAGTACCGGTATTACCTGAGCAACAAAGTGATTATCGGAGCAGGAACGGCCTATAATTCCCTTACGGGATTGTCCAACAATTACAGCGATCGCATTCATGAGAATGAACTGGCCTTTTCATCTTTTCTGAAGCTTAACCTGGGAAAATGGATTGGTAACTTTGGCCTGCGGAAGGAGTTTTATGAGGGCACGGACCCCGGACTGATGTACTCTGCCGGATGGCGTTACAAAACAAGTGAAAGTTTTAGCGTAAGGACAAACATTTCAAACAAATTCAGGAAGCCCTCCTTTAATGAAAAATACTGGCAGCCCGGAGGAAATCCGGATCTGCGTCCTGAAAAAGGATGGGGAACCGATATAGGCGTTGAAGGCTGGCTTCACTCCAATGCCCGTGCATCATCATTACGCTATCTGGTCTCAGGTTTTTTCCAGCACGTGGATAACTGGATCCAATGGGTGGCACAGGACTTCCTTACCCCTGTTGAGTACAAAACCATACGGGCCCTCGGAGCAGAAACGGAATTGGCTTACCAATACCAGTCAGAAGATTTATTATTCACGTCCACGCTCATTTATAATCTGAACCGGTCCATCATAATTCAGACCTATGACAACAATCCCCTGTACGAGGGCAATCAACTCATGTATATTCCGCTGCATTCGGCCAGGTTAAACCTTTATATCAACCGGAAAGGCTGCACAGCGGGATTGAATTTTAATGCCTCCGGCAAACGGGAGACCGTTGACAGCAACGATAAGTCATTGCGGTTGCCGGGATATATAATAACAAGCATGCTGGCAGGTTACGAAAAGAAATACAGATCCCTGTCATGTACCCTTGGCTTTCGTGTGGAAAACCTGCTGAACACTCAGTATGAAATCATGCGAGCCTATCCGATGCCCGGCAGGGCTTATTACATAACTTTTTCTGCCGGCCTGAACAAGCAGCAAAAAAGTAACTGATCCAATAACATCTGTTGTATGAGAATTATCCGTTTTATATTTATACTGGCCATGGTGTCCGTTATATTCAGCGCGTGTGAAAATGAAAAAGATCAAGGCTACGGAGGTTACTATTATGGAATTTTCATCCTCAACGAAGGAACTTTTATGGCCAATAACGGATCAGTAAGTTATTTCAATCCCGATTCCGGTACCCTGGTCAATAATTTGTTTGAAAATATTAATGGCCGCCCCCTGGGCGACGTGGTCCAGTCCATGGCTATTGCAGGAGATAAGGCTTATATTGTGGTCAACGGATCGGGAAAAGTTGAAATAGTGGACCTTGAAACTTTCAGGACAATGGCAGAACCGATGATTATAACCTATCCAAGATTTTTCCTGCCGGTTGACAATGAGAAAGGTTACATTACCAGCGGCAGCATGCAGGGCTATGTATATATCGCTGACCTTACCGGCAATGTGGTCGTTGATTCCATTGAAACAGGCTTTGGCCCTGAATCCATGGTCAGGCTGGGGCATTTTGTTTATGTCGCCAACAGTGGCGGATGGAGCATAGATTCTACCCTTACCGTTATCGACACACGCAACGATAATATAAGAGGTACCCTTATTGTCGGTGATGTCCCATCCGATCTGGCGTTGGATGGTGATGATAATCTGTGGGTATACTGCAAAGGTTATGCCGCCTATAGCTGGGATCCTCCCTATGACCTCATCAGTGAAACCGAGGCCAGGCTGGTTAAAATCAACACCGTTACCCAGGCTATTGACTGGACAGGCGTAGTCGGAACTGCAGGGCAGTATACCGGGACCCCGCCAAAACTGACTGTCAGCGCAGACGGCGAAAACCTGTATTACCTGCGGCCCGATGGTGTTTATAAACTGGCGGTAAGAAATCCCTCACTGGCTGCTGAACTGGTTCTTGAGGGAGCCTATTACGGCCTGGACGTAAATCCTGAGAACGGCGACCTGTACCTGTTCCAGAGCAGCTTTACCGGAAATGGCAGCATGGTTGTCCTGGATCCTGTTACCCGTGAAACCGATACCTATACGGTGGGAATAGGGCCCAGCGGAGCAGTGTTTCATTTGCAATGAGCAATGAACAATGAACAATGAACAAGTGGAAGAGTGAAACCTGCCTCGGCAGGCAGGAGTGAAAAACAAAATTCTACAGCCTTTAGCCTACTGACCAATAACTTTTAACTTCTAACTTCTAAAAACTAAAAATTAACTAAATTTCCTTTTTAACCTTAACGATAAATTGCAACAGGCATGATAGTTCTTTACTGACAAATAGTTCATGAGGAATCTTGTTCTAACCGCTTGGATTATAATGTTAACTGGACCCTGGATCTATTTGCCGGCGCAGGTTCTGGATCATGAACCAGGGCGAGCTGATCCTTTCAGTAACCTGTATGTCACACCATACTATCAGGCAGGCTTAGTTTTGCCGGAATACAAATATTTCCTGTATATCATTGAGGACCATGTAAAGTCTGCAGGCCTGACTTTTTCAAAGAAAACAACGGGAAATAACGATTGGGAACAAATATACGGTTATCCGGAATACGGTTTTTCTATATTTTATTCCACCCTTGGAAATGATAGGGTGTTTGGACGTGAACTGGCGGTTTATCCTTTTTTTTGTTACCCCATGTTTTCCACAAACCGATGGGGAATTTATAATCAGATAGGACTGGGGATCAATTATGTAAATCATAAATTCGATCTTGACCATAATTTTCAGAATATTGTTATCGGTTCAAAACTGAATATTCGTTTCAATTTCAGGTTTGATTTGAGAATTCAGTTATTGAAGCGCGGCCGGCTGCATACCGGTCTGTCATTCGAGCATTTTTCCAACGGGAATATGCAGGAGCCGAACATTGGTATAAACTGCCTGAACTCATATGTCGGACTGGGTTATTGCATCGGAGATCAAAATTATCCTGTACCGCATGAACTGAAACCGCACGCAAGAGATTTCTGCTGGGAATTCACTTATGCCTTTGGAGGCAAACATACACGGGCTTTTCAATCAGCATACTTTTTTACCTCTTCTGGCACCGTCGAACTCAAGTGGAAGCCATACCGGATGCTTGGTTTAGGTCTGGGAACTGATATATTTTATGATTCTTCAACCGAAACCGAGATGAAGGCCTTTGATCAGACCGGTTACCGGAAGTATTATGATTTTCGCACCGGTATCCATATTTCGCAGGAAATTATCTACAGCAGGATCAGCCTCATCATTCAGGAAGGAATATACCTGTTCCTGACCGATCAGGTAAATCATAAAACCATGTATAATCGCGGCATTGTAAGATTTGCCATAACCGATCAATGGCTGGTGAGTCTTTCTATGAAAAGCCATCTGCATATTTTGGATTATCCTGAGCTGGGACTGGGCTTCCGCTTTTAGATTAAAACGATCATACCTTAGATACCATGAAGATATTGCTGAAATATTTATATGTTATAATCCTCATCATCCTTTCTACATCATGTGAAGAAGAAAACCCTGAACAGGTTTATGAATTCAAGGATTTACCTTCTTTTAGCGAAATCCATGTCAACCATGTATTTCATGTTATCCTTCAGCAGGATACATCTTTTTCAATCCGTATTTCAGGAAACAGGGAAATTATTAAAGGAGTAAGATATTCTGTTGAGAACGAAATTCTGACAATGACCTATGAATCGGGAAAGATGTGGCTAAAGCCGGAGGATCACAGGGTAATAATATGGATTTGTGCTGACCGGCTTAAAAAGGT
This sequence comes from uncultured Bacteroidales bacterium, assembly GCA_964456825.1. Classification (GTDB taxonomy): domain Bacteria; phylum Bacteroidota; class Bacteroidia; order Bacteroidales; family UBA10428; genus UBA5072. The sequence continues at coordinate 4,176 of CAYWCR010000084.1, read as the reverse complement.
CATGGTCAATGAAGCCAGTTTTATTGAAACGGCCAATCCCATTATCACGGAGGAATTTGGCCTTGTTACGGGGAACAAATACGCCGAGGCGGAACTTGAGCTGAATAATGCTATTTTTTATTTCTGGAATAACTTCCCCTGCGGGGGAAAACTTACACTGAAAGGGAATACAGGAAGTCTTCGCCTATGGAATTATGTGATCATGTCGGTTGATGCCCGTAATTTAACTGCCCGTCATGCCCTGGTTGAAAACTATTCCAAGGGGGATTGCACGGTGAATGTGAAGGACATGCTGGAATACAGCATATTCGGGGAAGGGAGCATTTACCTTTACGGCAATCCGGATCAGATCATCCTGAAGGAAATAAACGGATCAGGGCAATTGATCAGGATGGAATGAGAAGATTTACAGATTATTCCAATTACCGGTTACTGGCAACTGCCGCTGCCTCCTGCCACTGCCTCCTGCCACTGCCTCCTGCCACTGCCTCCTGCCACTGCCTCCTGCCGCTGCCTCCTGCCACTGCCTCCTGCCTCCTGCTTCCTGCCTACT
>CAYWCR010000084.1:0-3613 GCA_964456825.1 uncultured Bacteroidales bacterium | reverse complement strand
ATAAGGATTAGGAAAGCGGTGCGGGCAAACCTTCTCTTTTTCCCTCCCTCTCCCTGTCTCTCCCTCTGTTATCTCCCCGTCGTCCACACCTCAACCGGCGGTTCAGCCGGATCACAGGATCTGAAGATAAACTGCAGGTTATATTTCTTAGCTTCCCTTCCGGAAAGCTGATGACTCCATGGAACCCGTTTTATGGTATTGGACCCGGGCCCGGTGTTACCATATTCAGCATAATATACCGTTTTCTCTCGCTGCGGAGATGACCAGTTATCCCATCCCTGCGGAACAATATGGTTGCCCATTTCACAATGCAAAAATGCGACCCCGGCAAAATCTCTCCATGGACGCCCCAGAAATACCTTGTCTACGCCCTGTTCAGCTGTCAGCCTGCAATAAAGAAACACATAACCAAATGGCCTGCCTTCGGGCGTACTGGCCGCAGTGATGAATGAATTGCTTTTGCTGTGGATGGTGCATCGGTTAAAGACGACTGTTGCAGCGCCGAAGATAAAATCAGTAGTCCCTTCTATATAACATGAATCATAATACTGCCGTGAATGCTGACCGGCTGCATAAAGCGTGTCCTGGTAACCGAGCAGGCGGCAATGTTTAAAAGTGCAACGGTCTCCTTCAACATGAAGGGCAACAGCCTGCCCGACAGGCCCGGCGGTATTTTCAACCGTCAGGTTCTCGGCATAAAAATCATCGCCTTCCACCAGCAGGGTATAGGTAAGAAATGTGCTGTTCCTCCCCCGGTTGATTTTTTTGAAATGATCATCCCAGGTGATGATGGTTTTTTCAACACTTTCACCTATCAGTGAAAGCTTGTTGTTCCAGGAGGGGACACGGACTTTTTCATGATAGATCCCGTTTTTGATGAAAATGCAAATCCTTTTATCCGGGAATGACTTACAGGCATCAATGGCTGCCTGTATGCTGGTATAATCACCGCTTCCGTCGGGGGCAACAACCATATCATAAGCTGAACCTGATATAGCACTGTATGAACTGCCCAACAGGGTCATCAGACAGAGAGTTGATACAATACCGGTTATTTTTTTCACTATATTCATTTTATGTAAGCATTTTAACAGTCTTCAAAATTAAAATGATTCTTGAATGGATTCAAAAAAGAATCTATATTTAACAGCTATAAATATATCATCGTCATATTATGCAAAGTGCGGTTATGTAGATTAATTTCCTGTATGAAAAAGTCAGCCTTAACATATTTCATCATAACATCATTGCTGTTTCCGGTTCTCGGACAATTTAAGGAAGGTTATATCATCCGGAACAATAATGATACATTATCCGGCTATATAAATTTTGAAGGCTCGGCAATCAATTCACATCAATGCCTGTTCAAACCAAAGTCTGATAGTGCAGCTGTCTTGTTCAAACCAGGAGATATCAAGGCCTTTCGTTTTATTGACGGAAAATTCTTTGTAACTCAGGATATTATTACCGACAATCAGCCTCACAAGGTGTTCCTGGAATGGTTAATCAAGGGAAAAGCCAGCATACTGGAATATTCAGGAGACATTAATATCCGATATTTTATGCTGCTTGAGAATGATTCGCTGTATGAACTGAAAAACTCAAAAGAAATCAGGATCGTTGACGGCGCTGATTATTCGGTCAATAAAAGGGAATACATTGGGGCTCTGAATTATTACTTTAACGATTGTCCGTCCATATCTCCAAAATTAAATCAACTGAAATTTGACAGTAAATCGTTTATTAAGATTGCCCATGAATATCATGAAAAAATGTGTAAGGACGAAGAATGTATCATATATGAGGATACCAACAGAGATCTGAAAATAAATTTAGGGGCTGCTGTGAATTCGTTTCATTCTCAGCTAAAGCTTAACAATGATAAGCCCGAAGAAGTATATTTATCTTCTGCCGCAGGATATGGCCTCGGCATTGAATTGTCCAACCTCAGGTTATTGTCTCCCAGATATTCTCTTAGAGTCCACTTTATATATCATCATTTGTCATTTCTTTATGATATTGAAGGTTTGTGGTGGGCCTATGACGAAAGGCTTTTTGACATCGACTGTATCAGGATTCCGCTTCAGCTGACCTATCGTTTTTCATATAAAAAACTCAGTCCCTTTGTATGCGCCGGAGTTGCGGCTAATTTTCGGCTCAGATACACGGAATACAACCGCAGGTTGATTAATTATATTACCGAGCACTACGACTTTTCCCTGGGAATTGCCATGGTACAGCCATCCGTTAACGGAGGATTCGGACTGGAATATCAGTTTGCCCCAAAAGCCGGCATTTGCCTTGAATTTGGATATGATTGGGCCTACCATTTCTTTGGAAGCTATGTTGCAGATTACTCCTGGAATCACAATGTATTGAGCCAATTTAGTATTTTTTATGAGATCAGGTAGTTGTTAAGAAGCTATTGGATAACACCAAATGAGAGAGTTTATTGAAAATCAAAATACAATTCATTATGAACCATATCAGGACATTGGGCAGAACAGGCTTTAAAATCTCCGAGATCAGTCTGGGTACCTGGCAGGTAGGAGGTAGATGGGGAGAACCCTTCAGCCATGATAATGCGGATAAAATATTGAATGCCGCCATTGACCAGGGCATAAACTTCATTGATACGGCGGATGTATATGGTGACGGGGAAAGTGAGAAAGCCGTAGGAAGGCTTGTCCGTTCACGTTCGGAACGTATCTATGTGGCCACCAAATGCGGTCGCCGTTTGCAGCCGCACAATAACAAGGCATATACCCCGAAGATTTTAAGAGAATTTGTGGAGGACAGCCTCAGGAACATCGGCATCGGTACCATCGACCTGATACAGCTTCACTGTCCCCCCGCGGAAGTATATTACAGGCCTGAGATATTTGAAGTATTTGACAAGATGAGGGCGGAAGGCAAGATCAGGAAACTGGGCGTAAGTGTTGAAAAAGTAGAAGAGGCTCTGAAAGCAATCGAATACCCGAATGTTGATACGGTGCAGATCATTTTTAACATGTTCCGTCAACGGCCTAAAGAGTTGTTCTTTGAACAAGCCGCAAGGAAAAATATTGGCATTATCGTACGGGTACCCCTGGCCAGTGGCCTGCTAAGCGGTAAATTCAACCGGGACACCATGTTTTCGTCCGGTGACCACCGCAATTTTAACCGTAACGGTGCCGCCTTTGATAAAGGTGAAACCTTTGCTGGGATTGATTACAATAAAGGACTCGGAGCTGTTGAAGAACTGAAAAAGCAATTCCCTGACACCGATCTGGCTTTATTGGCTCTGCGATGGATTTTAATGTTCAGGGAAGTAAGCTGCATCATTCCCGGGGCATCCGGTGCAGATCAGATTATGTCTAATGTCAAAGCCTCTCAGACGAATCCTTTAAACCACAAAGAACTGGAGATCATTGATAAGATATATGCATCCGATATAAAAGATAAGGTGCATCATTTGTGGTAGGGGGGAGGGGGATTGAAAACGGTAATCGGTTTGGTCGTGCAGCCTGCCTGCCGGCAGGCAAGTCATGCAGTCTTGTCTTTGTTCTTATTTTACTCGTCCCTTGTCCCTTCTATGTTGTAAAACAACTTTCAGGGTATTTTTTTTCATATT
>CAYWCR010000083.1:8624-17864 GCA_964456825.1 uncultured Bacteroidales bacterium | reverse complement strand
TCCCGTTGCGGCGCCACAGCCACCGCGGCCATCCTCTCCGAGGCGATGAAACGGTTTGGTGATATGTGAACGATAATAATTCATCCCTGCCCGTCCGGCAGGAAGTGACTTTTTTCATTATTGAGAATCCGGGGAAAATCATAAATTAGCTTTATTATTCATCAACAAATTAAAGATATGTTTTTAGCCATTATTGTTATTCTTGTCGTTCTGGTACTCCTCGCTATCGGACTGTATAACAGACTGATAAAGCTGAGAAACAACCGCGAAAACGCTTTTGCAGATATCGATGTGCAGTTAAAGCAACGGCTCGATCTGATTCCCCAGCTGGTGGAATCGGTAAAGGGCTATATGAAACATGAAAGCACTGTGCTCACCGACATTACCAATGCCCGTGCCAACGCTTTGCAGGCAACGACCATCAATGAGAAAATTGCTGCTGAATCGCAGGTTAGCAGTGCTTTGCAGGGATTAAAGGTGGCTGTTGAGGCTTATCCCGATCTGAAAGCCAGCCAGAATTTTATTCAGCTGCAGGAAGAAATATCTGATATAGAGAATAAACTGGCTGCCGCGCGCAGATTTTTCAATTCCGCCACCAAAGAGCTCAACAATGCAGTGGAGACATTTCCTTCCAACATCCTTGCCGGTATGTTCGGATTCAGGCGTGAACCCATGTTTGACCTGGGTACGGAAATGCGGGAAAAATCTGAAGAAGCTCCCAAATTAAACTTTTAAGCTGGGATGAAATATGTCGGGCTCCATAGCCAGATCTGGAAGAACAATATAAAATCGGTAATATTGTTGATCTTGTTTCCGGCCGTTATTTTTGTGCTGGTATGGATCTTTTTTTATTTCATTCAGGAACAGACTGAACAACGGTTGTATTTTACCACCAGGGACTTTCTGAGGTTCATCCCCTGGGTATCGGCAGGCGTTCTGGCCTGGTTTGTGATCGCCTTTTTTTCACATTCAGCCATGATCAGGAAAGCAACCGGTTCGGCTCCGCTGGAGCGTATGGAAAACAAAAGGGTATACAATCTGGTGGAGAACCTTTGCATCAGCAGCGGTATGAAAATGCCCGGGATCAACGTCATCGGGGATGATTCGCTGAATGCTTTTGCCAGCGGCATTAATACGTCTAGTTACACCATATCCCTGTCACGCGGGATTATCGACAAGCTCAATGACGAGGAGTTGGAAGCAGTTATCGCCCATGAGCTCACCCACATCAGGAACCGTGATGTAAGGTTACTGATCGTTTCCATTATTTTCGTAGGGATCTTTGCCTTTCTCACCGAAGCGCTGATGCGTACCGTAAGATTTGGCGGCGGAAGCCGGGGTGGGAAAAAAGACGGCAGGCTGGTGCTGATCGCCTTTCTGCTGGCCGCAGTAGGGTATTTGTTGTCCAGCATCTTCCGGTTTGCCCTTTCGAAGAAGCGTGAGTATATGGCGGATGCCGGTGCCGCGGAGCTGACAAAAAATCCGCTGGCCCTGGCTTCAGCCCTGGAAAAGATATCGAAGGACCCGTGTATCGAAGCCGTCAACCGCAAAGATGTGGCGCAGATGTTTATTGACAACCCTAAAGAAAAGCAGCCCAGCATAAGCGGTTTTTCCCTCGCCGGTGTTTTTTCAACCCATCCGCCGATTGAAAAGAGGATTGAATTACTAAAACAATTTTGATAGGTATGGGGATATTAATAAACTATCCCGCCGTAATCAGTCGGGATATTAAAACCAAATACTGAAATCAAATCCTCCGCAAGCAACGGGGAATTGACCCGATCCCGATACGCTTCGCTATCGGGATAATTCGGCTTTCGGTTTTCAGATCGCTGATAAGCTCCTGAAAACCGAGCCTTATTAAAATCTCAGGATAAACTTAAAGTTGTAAGCAAAATCATCATAGGTATTGGTTGAAAACAACAGATCATAATTGTTCCGGTACTGCAATTGAAACCGGATAATAGCCGAATAAAACGGATAGAGGTCAACCGATGTACTGTTGGTAAGCAGGTAATTCTTATTCCCGTTGTCCCCTTCTGTTAGTGTGATGTTTTCTGCAATGTCATTGCGTATCTCAAGTCGCTTCAATCCGATAAATTTCTCTTTTCTCCATATTATGTTGTAACCGATGACCCAGTTTGTACCGTTAGAAAGGAGATTGCTTTCCTCTATGCTGCTGATCCGGTACTGAATATTCACAATGTCCTGTAAGCTGCTGTTCCACCGGTGTTCAATCCATGCAGATGGTTCATAATACTTGTATATTCTTGAATGGCTTCTGTCCTGGTAATACTGTTTGTACTGCAGGATCAGTCGCAACGTATATCCCAGCTTTAATTCAAGCTTTTCATTCCAGCGCCTGTATAACTGTTCCAATTCGCTGGCGCCATTTCTGATGGTAAGATTATTCCATTCGACAAGGCTGTAAAGGATTATTTTTGATGTAGGACGGAATTCATTCTTTACATAATAATTGGAATTCTTCCGGGAATAGTCCAGCAGACTCCTGTCATTGTTATAAAATTGCCAGAGGTATTGCCGGGTCGATTTGTCAGTTGTTCCCCATGCAGTCGCCGAATGATTGACGTTGAATTCGAAGAATAACGGATTTAGTTTCTTCCAGATTTGTCCGGGGGAAAAGCGGAAATTGGCCTGTGAAAAATTATTGATCCGGGCACTGGTAAATCCGCTGTTTCTCACGGGATTTTGATCCAGCGTGTTTTCAGCACTCAGATTAATCTGCAATACACGCCATTGCTCCTGCGAAAAGTTGATTAAAACATGCTCATTGCGGGATAACAAATTATTATTTGTCTGAACGGTGTCATTGAAATAATCATTTCTGCGGTAGAAAAAGGAGCCCGCGATCTGATCGGTGAAATTTGAATTAACCCGGATATATTTATGATTAAACCGTTGGTGGTCAGTTCCCAGCATTTCCTGTCCCGATTGCTTTCCCTGTCTGAGATAGGCCTGAATTTTCAAATTTTTTATCAAAAGATGATGAAGCAGGTTTTCAGGTACCTGGTACTCCAGTTGATTGGTCAGAAAATACTTCTCGTTTTTCCCCGAATCTGATTGTGTTTTGATATCCTGATAGCTGATGTTCCAGGAGGGCAGGTTTTTCCTGTGAATCAGTATGGCGTAATTGCCAAGTTGGTTTTGAGGTGTCCTGCCGGGGCTTTCCGCAAAGGCTTCTTCTTTTTTCCATTCACCGGTCAGCCGTAAAAAGTCTAACGGATCTGCACTTGCAAAAAGCTGCAGGCTGTTTCTGGTTCTTCCGATCAAGCTTTGCGGTTCGTAAAGATTTGAATAGCATTTATCATAATTCGTATACTTCGACTGAACCCGAAACTTTGATGAGCTTAACAATCCCTCTAGATAGGCCCCTGAAAATTTATTGCTGTCAGCCTGATAGGCAATACCGGTAATAAGTCTCGTATCAATACGTTCACCAAAGTTCTTCCGCATTTCACTATGCAGGCTTATCAGATTCGCAGCTGAATCGCCGGATTGGGTGGCCGATTTGTTAAAATTTAACAAGTCAGCCTGGACATAAAAATTATCGCCGGGACTGAAATTCACAGATACACTGTTTATCCTGTTGTTCTGTGTACCCAGATAATATTCGTATTCAATCTCAATCCGGGTATCAATGTTGACAACGCCTTCTTTGACAAATACCAGCGTTCCGTTGGTATAGTCCAGCACGTAGTCAGATCCTTGTGCCGCGATCAGGCCGTCGAGCGATAGCGTCTCGGTTCCGCGAACGAGGTCTTTATGCTTTAGCTTTATCAATGCTCTCCTGGTTTCGAATTTCACGCTGAAATGATAGACTGATTGGGCCAATGAGTCATAGATGATACCAGGGAAGGGAAGGGGACCGGGAAATGTCAGGTATCCGTTTTCGTAATCGATCCAACCGGGATCAACGAATCCATCGTGATCTGCATCGATGCCATAATCGTAAGGATGCTGAATGGCATTCAGACTATCTGCGATTTCCATACTGAAGGAATTGGGAATAATGAGCAGACCATTCAGAAAATAGATATTTTGTCTTCCTGATGTTAGTCCGTTATCCTGCAGGATCTCTTCATGTAACTGGCCATTCAGTCTGTATCTTATCACCAGGGTGTATCCGGGAAGGATCGTTGCATTCATTTTCAGTGCTTTAAATCCTGTATGAAAATAATAATCCTCGGTCTCGATAAGCCTGTCAAAATCTCCTGTAATACCTCCAATCGTTGTGTGTTCCTGTGTATTTTCAGTATTGCCGGAAGGATTTTTATCATCCAGATAAATCTCAATTTGTTCCGGAGTTTGATTGTCCGGCAGGTTGGGAATGGAGAAAAAGACATTTTTCAGATAACTTATATCATGAATGTCTTCATGAAATGTTGTCGTGGCTCCCTGGTAGAATTCAAATTCTTTCTGTGACCTCAGTTGTCCCGTTGAAGCTTTGGTGCTGAAGAGACTTCTTTTAAACCGTTCCGTCTTTTTACCAGCCTGCAACCAGACATTGGCCCCAAAAATGCTTGCATTCTCACCAAACGGGATGGATCCCGGATCTCTTCTGAAATCACCCAGATTCACTTCACGTACCGGTTCTTTTAATGCCGTGCTCTTATATCTCAATCCATACATGGTTTCACTGTAATCAATGTTATTGTAAAATCCATATACAGTATGATTTTTACCCAGTGTTAACTGACTTTTTATGTCCAGGCGTTCTCCTGAGGTTATTCTATCGTCAAAACTTTTGTTGTAAACGTAGGTTGCTCTTGACCCGTCAAGCCGTAATTCATTACTTCTAAGGGCTATATAACCTCCCTCTTCATTATCGAAAAGATTGTTGAAGAAATAACGGCTGCCGGTCTTTCGGGAACCTGTGCCGGTGATCAGTGTAAACTTTTTCCAGAGACCCCCGGTGTTTAATTTGTAATCGATAATATTATCATTGACCAGTAAAGTCATGCCTCCGCCGGTATATATATTGGCATAGGCGGAATCCGATAATCCAGACGCATAATCGACGATCTTCCAGGTTTTGGCAGAACGGTCCCACTGCAACATATTTTTATCGGTCGATACCCATATTTCACCGGCGTCGAGGTTGAAATTGACCGGGGTATAGCCGGTGAGGTAATAATTGCCTTCAAACTCCTTTAAAACCTGGCTTTCTGATTGCAGATAATAGAGTTTATTGCTGCATAAGGCCCAGATGATATCCTCCTCGTACAGCATATTTACGAGGTTATCTGAGTTCAGGGCCTCATTGAAAAAAAATTCCTGGCTGGTCAGCTGAGGATTGAATTTAATCAGCCCTTTATTGGTAAGGAACCACAGATGGTTGCCAAATTCAAAGGCTTCTGCAATAAGGATTTGCTGGTTTTCAGGAACGGTAAAATGCCTCCATTTCTCAAATTGCGGATCATATTCTGAAAAGCCCTTTTGTGTTACAAACCATATATTCTTATCATATACCAGAATTTTTACCAGGTTTGAATCGGGAATTCCCTTTTCGGTTCCGTACCATTCCCATTCTTCAATAAGCCTGTCAAAGCGGGCTGCCCCGTTATCCGTTGCTGTCCATACATAATCACCGGTAAAAGCGATTCCGTTTATCCGGTCAGACGGAAGACCTGATTGTTTATCAAATACCATCCACTGGTTCAACCTGGTTTGAAGAACCGCCAGTCCGGTGTCAAGAATACACCAAAGCCATTCGTTGTCATAATAGAGGTACCGTATTTCATTCCCTTCTTTACCGGGAATGGTGTACAGTTTATAAGAATCATCCATGCTTTTATACTGGTAAAGGCCTCCGGGTGTTCCGATCCAAACGTCATTGCCGGTTTTCAGCAGGGGAAATTCCTTTTTCAGGTTGAGTTGTGTGGCTTGAGGGAAAAGGCGGGGACAGGACAAACAAAGTGCGATAAACGCCAGCAGAAGGGCTCTACAGGGAACCGTTGTACGGTATTTCATGGGACCTATGTGACAATTCACTACCAGGATGACGGGATAATTTCAATTCTACTTTGACAATTTGAAAAAACATTTATTAATATTAAGGCCACTCCGAAAAGTTAAAAATAGGCCAATCCTGCCTATGCTCCGGCAGGTATTATGCAGTCAGCTGTACAACATCTATTTTGTCAGGATCAATTTCACCCACTCCGTTCTTATAGGCTGCCCATAAATGAGCAACCTCCTTTGCCGAAATCGATTTGCCCCCAAAGTTATAGCCCGAAGTTACAACAGCATCCACGGCAAGGATATCGGTGCTGGCATATATTTTAGCTGGTTTTTCAAGAGGACCGGGACCGACAGGACCCCTGTTAAGCAAAACCCTGCTGGCATCGATGATATTCAACCGGGGGTGGATCGCAGTTGCAAGGTCGGCTATGGCCTGATCCAAATCAATTTCTGTATGAAAGACTTTCCGGTCCCAGACGATACCCATCAGGTTTTTTATGGCCAGGCTTACGTGAGTGGCATTATGGTGTTTGGCTGTGGCAAGGTTGATAAAACAGTTTACTTTTTCAAGGATTTTCAATGTTTCTGTGTTTTTGAGCACCTTGCCTTCCAGTTGACGGGGTGCAAAATAGCGTTGTTCGTTGGCCAGTATCAGGCTAATTTTGGGATTGCTGCGGGCATAGGTTACAATCTGGTTTGTTTCAAATTTATCGGAAGTCTGCAGTGTATGATCAGCGATAATAACCCTGCCGACACCTTCATTGATCAGGTACTCGCAAACTTCTTTTACCAAAGCAACAGAGGTAATGGTACCGTTTGAGTCATTATGAGGAAGGCAAAGATTAGGTTTTACCAGAACAGAAGCTGCTGACAAATCGCCATCGATAAGTTTCGTAATACCTCCCAGGGCAGCAAATAGCTTTTTTACTGCGGACGCCGGATCACCGGTTATTTCATACACGGTGGAAGTAATGCCGGAGTTTGAGAACAAGCGGACCGGTAAGAATGATGCCAGTATTGCTCCTGCTCCTGAAATGATGAAATACCTTCTCTTCATATTAACGCATGAAAAACAGTGTACAAATCAGTCGGATACCTGCTTGATTTTTTCATCCACGTTGTAGCCAAATTGCTTAAGGATATTAAGGCTTTCTTCCGTGTCGAAATCCAGTGTAAAATAAACCAGGTAGTTGCTCCTGTAAAAGCACAGAATCTGCGACAGGCCGCTGTAGCGGATATATTTTGCAACTGTTCCGGCCGGATTATCGGACCAGGTCAGTGCGCTTGTCAGACTCAGATCGGGATCGTCAAAAAGTGCAACAGCATTTTCATTCGTGGCAAGATTATAAATGGTAAGCACAATTTCACAGCTGATATCGTTGATGGTCCCATGGTACAACTGGCTGGCAGCCTCCGTAAATCCATGCTTGATGTATAATTCAGCTCCGCCGTTAATTTGTTGTGTCAGTTCTGAACTGTTGTTGGCAATCCAGCCTGAACCTGAATACACCCAACCGGTAATCTCATTATTCTTTACCAGCATATCTTCTATGGTAAGGGTTTCCTTGTTGCCGGTGTCTTTTGTGCAACCCGCCATGAACCAAAGGATTGCAGCAAGCAGGATATTTATCTTAAAGGTGTGCATGATTTTTGGGCTATTGGTTGGCGAATTTCTGCATCATAATGGACTGTGAACTTAAGCCTGTTTTCAGCTCACACAGGTATACGCCGTCGGGCAGGCTGCTGCCGGAAGATCCCAGACCGTTCCAGGATACCGCATGGAAACCTTCCCCAAGCTTTTTATTCATGATCTTAGCTACCAGTTTTCCCGTATAGGAATAGATATTAATCTGGACATGTGCCGCTGTTGTGAGAAAGAAGCTTATTTCGGTGTTGTCGCTGAAAGGATTGGGGCTGTTTACAAAGGTTTTGGCCGTATCTGCATTATATCCATCAATTCCTGCGGCAGTAGTATCAAGATTCACTACCTCAATCTCGCTTAGATTATTCGTTCCCAGTGAATAGGTTGAGGCAGCAACATCAATATGCACTGTTTTATTGACCTGAACCGTAGGTAATCCCAGCGATTTCAGCAGTTCTCTTCCAATGCTGTCAGTGGCAACGGCATCCTGTCCCATAAGGATTTTATCCGGATTAACGGTTGGAGCACCTGAAGGTCCGTTAGCGGTGACGCCGTAAAGGGCATCGATGATACAAAATTTCTGTTTTGATCTGATAGGCTCCAGCGCGCTGATGGCTGCGATATACGGACTTCCGCAACGGGTCGAATCGTGCAATAAAGCGCTGACCTCTGGATTCTGAATAGAACCGTAATGGTTTTTCAGGCAAAGGCTGATACCGGAGAGAAAATGTTGCTTGAGATAAGCTATGTTCACCATATAATTGATGGTTTCGGTGATAATTTTACTGAGCTTGATGGAAACGCCGCTGATATCATATTCTTCCGTAGTATAAGATGATGTAGGAAAACAACGAACTCCGGTTTCTGTTCTGTTAATGGTATACCCCTGAGTAGTCAGATAATTATTGTGAAAATCAAAAATGATGATATTGTTCTCCGGAAATTTTGTGCCGTCGAATTCCATTTGGGCTAGTCCGTCTGCAACAGCCTTAGCAACCTGGGGATGGGTGCCTACATTGCGGGTTGAAAACAAGGTGTTCACTTTTAAGCCAATAATATTGTTGACCGTTATCCCGGGGAAAATGCTTTTCCAGGCCTGCCCGACATCATCAATTCCCGTATAGCTCTTTATGCCGGTATCAACCATGTTTTTGACCACGTCGGGGTTGATGGTTTTGGCTGTTTTGTCGGTAGCTTTGGTGTTGGTTAATACCACAACCTTGCTGGTAGTCTTTGGTGAACAGGCAGAAGCAATAACACTTTTTGAAGCGATGATTCCTCCCACGCCTGTGAGTGACACCATTTTCAGGAAATCACGGCGTTCCAACTTATTTGAAGGATTTTTCTTATTTTTCATGAGATGATAAAATTATTTGAAATCAGGTAACATACAATTCTTGCAAGACCGAGGATTACTTTCCTTTAATATTGATCTCACCCGGCTTTAAATAAAGCTTTGAAAGTAATAAAAAAATCATTTGGAAAAGTATATTGATCTTTAATATTGGTTTCAGAAGAAACTAATCAACCGTTAAAAAATCCAATTATGACCAGCACCAAAGATAAGTTTTAATGATTTTTATTTATATTGCATATCCCTAATCCTAAAACTTCGG
>CAYWCR010000083.1:0-8524 GCA_964456825.1 uncultured Bacteroidales bacterium | reverse complement strand
AAAGCCAGATCATGACATCAGGTGAAAACGTTCGTTTTCTTTATGAAGAAATGATAAAAACATTGCCGGAAGCGGATATCCCGTTCCATGGAATAAGGGGTTGGGTTCTTCAGGCCGTGGACCATCAGGTCGTGTTTTTTGACATCGGGCCAGACGGCAGGGTTACTGAGCATTCGCATTGCGCCCAGTGGGGGATGGTTATTGAAGGGGAGATGGAACTGACCGTGGGAGGGGTTACCCATACCTATAAAGACGGGGATTGTTATTCAATTCCCGACAAAGTGAAACATTCGGCAGTATTCAAAAGAAGAACCAGGGCAATAGATTTTTTTGCGGACAAGGACAGGTATAGGATAAAGAAACAGGGGTAATGAGTTTAGGGAAAGGCAAAAGGCAAAAGGCAAAAGGCATAAGAGGACGCCTCCCCGCACAGGCAAAACATGCTTAATTTCAATGTTAGCCTATGCCTCTAAATTACGGCAATCTTTTCTGTCTCCGCCCTTTTCCCCTGCCTGTCGACCGTCACTACTTTGTACTCATTCTTCCCTGTGTCCGTAATTGCATCCTCAAACACAAACGGTTTTTGGGTTGTTTGTGGCATATGTTTAACCTCTCCTGCCTTTTTATCGTTTCGCCATACTTCATAAGATTCTACCGGGCTGCTGCCTGCATAAGCCGTATCCCATGTCAGCCGCACCTGCTGGCTGCCGGTTTTTTCAATCCTGGTATTATTCACGGCGGTAAGTCCTCCTTTTTCCGACTGGAAATAATTGGTTTTTCCTTCCTTCACACTGGCAGCCGTTTTCTCAATGGCCAATCTGTCAACCTCGCTTAGTCCGTCAGGCCTGATCTGTGCTGCGTCGATGTTTTGTGCAAGCTGGCATTCCTGCGGATTATCCGATATCTGTCCGATACCGATGATGAGGGTGCTGATCCCGGGGGTGGTCAGCGAGTATTCTATCAGCGGCCGGAAAGGCAGTTCCTTGCTGCCTAACTGCCTGACAACGTGTGAGGGCTGGTTCGACCAGTGGGCGCCTTTGGTATACATGGCCCCGTCGGCAAAGACCTTCATCCCGATGATGCCCATGTTTTTTGCCGCTGCCACGGGAATCACGTTATGCTGCATGTTGAAATTCAGCTTGTCATTGGCATTGATGGCCACCAGCATGCCTTCCACCAGGTTGTCCCGGTCGCGTCGGATCAGGTCCATCATAACCCCTGCATCAAAATGCCCTGAAAAGCCAACGTGACGGATGAGTTTTTCTTCCTTCGGATTCAGTCCGGTGAGATTGGTGCCGTCGCGGTAATCGCGCAAAGCGGCCAGCGTGCCGATCCTCTCGGCCTTGCTGTCGGTATCGTAAAGTCCTTCATATACGGCATCCACCTCGGCTTTGCTGGATATGCTGTGCAGCAGCACCATATCGAGATACGCTCCTTCGGGATAATATCCGTTGCCGTCGCCAAAGATCTGGGAAAGGCTGCGTTTGATGTCATCAATAGTATGCGAACCGGGCTGGCCATTGGTCCAGCTTCCCACCCCTTCCACTTTCAGATCGCCTTTGGCAAATCGGATATGTGTTTTTGAGGTGAGGAAAATGGATTTCCGCAGGCTTTCGTTGTAACCTGACAGGCCGGGCACCAGCGCCAGCTTTTTAAAAGCCTTGCCGTAATTCATCTGGCTGGGTCCGTACAGGTTGGACGTATCGAAGTAATTGATCTTTTTATCAAAAGCTTTCAGGATAATGGCAACGGGATCCATATCTTCCGGTGTCCACTGGATGGAAGCCTGTCCACCCAGACCGAAGGTGGTAACCTCGTGATTTAACCGGCCAAAACTACGGGTCATAAGACTATTGTGTGGTTTAAAAGCTGACAATGAAGGGATGAGGCTCATTCCCACTGCTGCCGTTGCTGATGTTTTAATAAAGCTCCGGCGGGTGAAGCTGTTTTCCGGTTTTGTTTTCATCGCTGGTGATTATTATTATAAAATTACATTTTTGACGTTCATTGATCAAAAACTTATCAGAATAACAAAAACATAAATAAAATGTTAACCGTCAAAATAAAAAAAGTCGTTCAATCTTGCAGCCTGCCTGCCGGTAGGCAGGGCAGGCAGGTCTTGCAGTCAGGGAGTCATGATCCGGTAATTATCATTTGTCACCCGACTACTCTTTTACCTTTTCTCCATACCGTATCAGGGTTCATGCTGCCCTGGTTATAGAGTATCTCCCGGTAATCGGAACAGGGAAAAGTAATGAAATCACCCTGCATACCGGGCCTCAGGATTCCCCTGTCAGTCAGACCCAACGCTGTGGCCGCCCTGCAGGTGATGCCGGCCAGTATTTCGGCCATGGTGAGTTTTTCATTAATGCCCAGTATGGCTGCTGCTGTGATCAGGTTTCCCATGGGTGCCGATCCCGGATTCCAGTCGGATGCAATGGCAAGTGTGGCACCAGCATCCAGCAGTTTCCGTGCCGGGGCATAGTTGACGCCCAGTCCCAGCGAAGCGCCGGGAAGTGCAACAGCAATCACGTTGCTTTTAGCCAGAAGCTTAATTTCTTCATCGGTCGAAGCTTCGAGATGGTCAGCGCTCATGGCTCCCAATTCAACGGCAACGCCAACACCGCCGCGGCTGAACTGATCAGCGTGCACCACAACCTTAAAACCCAGTTTCTTTGCTTCTCCCAGGTAATATTTTGCATCTTCAGCAGTAAAGGCGCCTTCATCGATATAGATATCGATCCGCCGGCTCAGGTTTTTTTCTTTTACCAGTGGCAGAAGTTCACGCACGATCCATTGAAGATATTCCAGGGCTGATCCGTTAAAATCCCTTGGCTTTATATGGGCGGCAAGGCAGGTGGCGATCAGGTCAGCATCCGCTTTTTGATCCGCCTGCCGGATGCATTCCAGCATTTTCAATTCGTTCGTTATATCGAGCCCGTATCCGCTCTTGACCTCGATGGTGGTGACGCCGCGCTGCAGCATTTGTTCCGCCCGCATCACCGTTAGTTCCGTCAGGTCTTCCGACGGAGCTTCCCTGGTTTTGGTCACGGTGCTCCATATGCCGCCGCCTGCCCTGGCTATATCCATGTAGGTTTTCCCGGCCAGCCGCATGGCATAGTCGCCGGCCCTGGAACCGGCCCAGCAGATATGGGTGTGGGCATCGATCAGGCCGGGCATGGCAACGGCAGGGGTATCGATTTCTTCCAGCGACTCGAGGGAATTGTAATGCAGCGCAAGCAGAGCCTTGAACTTACCGGTCTCCAGGATGTTACCCTTTACCAGTATGCCCGCATCGGTGATGACCTCCAGCTTATCGTCGCCCACAGGGCCTTTCCCCGGAAGGCCATCCAGGGTAAGCAACTGGCTGAAGGGACCGATGAGTTTAAGTTCCTGCATTAATTACATATATTATTCTACCCAGTGATGGAATCCGATTATTATAGACATTAAGGTAAATTTATAAAACAATTCGTTTATAATTTAGTTTCATCTCTCCGAAATTAACCAGGATGGACTATGATTTAATCATAGCAATATCCGATAATTGTATTGATCAAAGCCCATCCTGTAATCAGCGTTAATCTATGGTTCTGACTTTCCTCAGTACTTTCTTTTTCTAATTTAGATTTATTCTAAATTTCATTCACCTATTGACTCGTATTGTATTTTTTTTTTTTGTATGTATATAAATGCAAAACGTTCAGTGGAAGAATTGATCAATGACATTGCCTTGCAATGAAAGTTCATAGGGAAGAAGAAAAGGCATTGTCAAAGAATTGCGTGGTTTTAAATGTATGAAAAAACAAGTGCATTTTTTCAGTACCCTGAAATAGGTTACTAAAAATGATTCCTGGTATTTGTAAGGGTGTTAATTGTTATAATATTTTTCCTTACCATGAAAACACTGAAAGTCTTATATGCGATGGCCTTTATGGTTCTTGCGATAACTTTATGGCTATATCAAATAACTTAATTAAAATCAATAAATTATGAAAAATATTATTTTAATCTTAACAACATTGGCATTTTACAGTTTTTGTGATGCCCAAATAAAAATGAACTCATCGGGAAATGTAGCTCTGGGAACAGATCCAAGCAGTGCCTATAAATTGCAGGTAATTGGCACCCCCAGTTTAGGTTCATATTTTATTGGGCCTGTAACGATAAATCCCAATAATAGTGGCTATCGAATAAAAATCAGTACTTATAATTCAAGCCACCCTCAAATTATTCCAAGTTATGGCAACAATGGTTATGTTGGTTCATCCCCTTTTCCGTTTTATCAATTCTGGAGTTCTGATGGTTATGTTCATACATCCGATGGCAGGCAGAAAGAGAATGTCAGAAACATTGCCGGGGCCTTAAATACTTTATTGCAGCTGCAGGGAGTTAAGTATGATGTAAAAAAGGAATATGCATATATTGATTCATTGGTGATAGATACAAAGCAGAAAGAAAAGCTTGAAGCTGACAGAAAGGATAAAATTGGTTTTATTGCGCAGGATGTATATAAATTATTTCCAGAGGTAGTAGTATATGATGATTCAGCAGACATTTATGGTATTCAATACGACCGGATGGTCCCTCTTTTGGTTGAGGCCATCAAGGAACAACAGGTGATTATTGAAAGCCTGCAGGCTGAAATAAAATCAAGTAAGCTTAAAAGCACTGCTCAATCTTCAGTTGATGAAGATGAGGGCAACAATGAATGCCTGCTTTATCAGAATGTTCCCAATCCATTCAGTGAAAGTACCAGAATAGAATACTACATAACAGATAAAGTAGAAAATGCCTCTGTTTACATTTATGATATGAACGGCACGCAACTCAAAAATATCCCCGTTCATCTTAAAGGATATGGAAATGTGACCCTCTATGGAAGTGAATTGAAGGCCGGAATGTATATGTACTCTCTGATTGCTGACGGGCAATTAATAGGTACCAGACAAATGATCTTAACAGATTAAAATCACATAAAACTTCATATGATGAAAACATTGATTCAAAGAGCATTTTTGCTAATTTCGGTTATAATGTTTTTATGTAATAAAATACAGTCACAGGAAAATGCTTCATTACCGGATTTTTTTCTTGAAACAAAACCTCCCAAATTGCATAAAATAGATTTTGCCAATAAATATGAAATTGATTATGAGGTTATAAAGAAATTCTTCCCGGTTAAGGTTAATCCTGATAAATTATTGAATGAAAATTATTTGTCAATTAAAATCAATAATGATATCATTAAAATTAAAAAGGATAAACTGATTAAACACGGATTATCTTCATATGGTTTTTTCGGCCGCAGTGAAGGCAAAGAATTCAATAATGTGATTATTACGTTGAGAAGAAACAATATTATTGGTTCTATTTTTATGGATTCAATTAGTTATAGTATTGCAACTTTTAAGGATAATGAATATTATCTTATGGAAATTGTTGATAAAACTGCTAAGCTCGGGGATGATTATATTTATGAAGAAATTGTTGAAAATGGAAACAATGGTAATGTTCAAGTATCCAATAAGCTGTCTGCTTCAGTAAACACAGAAAATATGCAGGATTTAATTGCTTCAACAATGGCAACAAATAGTGTTAATGCCTGTAATATGAGAATTCTTGTTCTGTATACTCCGGCAGCAGAGGCTGCGATGAGTGATATTCAAAATTCTATACAATTTATAATTAACCAGTCAAATCAATATATGGTAAATAGTAATGTCAGTGAAACTTGGGAGCTTGCATACTCCGGATTAACAGATTACGAGGAAACACCGGGTAATGGCAGATATACTGATTTGTATAATTTCAGAGCTGATACAGATATTTTTATGAATGAAGTTCATGATTTAAGGGAAAAATATTCAGCCGATGTTTGCGTATTGATAAGTAAATGCATGGATCAAGGCAATTGTGGTGGGTGTAGTTTCGTAAATGTATAAACTCCAGCAGACGCATTTAGCCTGGTACATAACCGTTACTTAAAATTAGGTAGTGATAATACTGTTTTTCCCCATGAAATTGGACATGTGCTGGCTTGTGGATACCAGATTACTGGCTCACCGTATGCATATGGACATGGTTATACCATTCCGGGTACAAAATATGTAACAATTATGGGAGAATTACCCGATAGTACTTATGATCATATCCCTCATTGGTCCAATCCATACAGATATTATGATAGTTACGCTACCGGAACAGTTACCTCTAATGATTGTGCGAGGGTAATAAGAGATGAAATACCCGAAAAAGTTCATTTTTTGCAGCCGGAAAACAATATAATAATTACTTCTGCTGACGTCAATAGTATGTCCTTTGGGGATTTAATTTCAGAACTGACAGCCACTTGCAGCGGTATAACAGTTTGTAACGGGTCAACTTTAAAAGTCCGCTCCAGTGAGGTAACTATTAATAATGGTTTTACAGCAGAGATGGGTGCTGAATTAGAAATAATTAATGAGGGAGTCCTTGATTGTCCATAGTCGAATAAAGTTGATAACTAAATAATAGCCGTTATGAAAAAGACAATTTTTATTATTTGCTTGATACTTTTGGTATTCTTTCACAAAGTTTTTGGGCAGGAATTCAGCTTTAATATGACATTTATTGATGCTGTCGGGAATACCGATACCCTCATTATTGGTTTTGATAACATTGCAACAGATTCCGTAGATGCTGAATTGGGAGAAGTAAATATTATTGATATTGAGTTGGATTCAATATTTGATGTCAGGATAACAAATGAATGGTATGTCAGGGCTTGGCCTGGGTATCAGGATAAATCAAAATATCATTTATTGAAACAGATAGTTAAAAAGGACTGTAGCCCTGGAGCATCTCCTGTAAGCATTGATATAAAATGCAGTCATTGGCCGGTTACGGCTAAATGGGACAGCAGTTTATTCCGTGGTGATCCATGTCATGTTGGAAGTGTATTTACAAGTATGAATCCAGGATTATGGTGGGATATAATGACGCCAAGCAATTTATACCAATGCAAAATATCCGAACATGATGAAGTTACATTCACTTCCAATGCCGATAAATATTTTTATCCCGGAGATTTTGGTGAAGATTCTTACATGAACTCAGATCATGATACCATATCGGTCTTCTGGGTGGCACTAGGGACAACTGCAATTTGGTCATATATTGATCAGAAACCTTATAAAAACAGTATTATTATATATCCCAACCCATCCCATGATTATATAAGATTAAACCCTGAAAACAATCCAACGGTCACTAGAATTGAAGTATATGATCTGACAGGAAGAAAGCAGGATGTTGCTGTTTGCGATAATGAAATAGATATTAGTAAATTGGTGAAGGGTTTATATTGTTTAAAGATAGTGGATACTGAAAACTGGATTATCATTAAGAAATTCCTAAAATATTGAGAGCTTTTAGGAGTGGGAACACACCCCTGACCTCCCGATTTCATCGGGACAGGCTCTCTCAAGAGGGGAAAAGAAAAAGAAACACACCCCTGGCCCCTCTCAAGAGGGGAAAAGAAGCGGTGTTGTTCCGAATATGGCATGACCCATCATAGACCATCATAACCATCTGCTACAATCTGCGGTTCAGACACTTATAAATTAAACTTCTTCTTCATTGCCATTGCCTCTTCATACCCCGCATCGGCATGCCGGAATATTCCCATGGCCGGGTCGTTGTAAAGCACCCGTCGGAGGCATCGTTCGGCCCTGTCGGTGCCGTCGGCCACCACTACCATGCCGGCATGCTGGGAGTACCCTATCCCCACGCCGCCGCCATGATGAAATGATACCCAGGTGGCCCCTCCCGATGTGTTGGCCATCAGGTTGAGCAGGGGCCAGTCGGAGATTGCATCACTGCCGTCTTTCATGCCCTCTGTCTCGCGGTTTGGCGAGGCTACCGAGCCGCAGTCGAGATGATCGCGGCCGATCACAATGGGAGCTTTTACCTTTCCTTTCCTTACCAGTTCATTGAAGATCAATCCTGCCTTTTCTCTTTCACCCATGCCCAGCCAGCAGATACGTGCCGGTAAGCCCTGGAAGGCAACCTTCTCACGGGCTTCTTTTAGCCAGTGGATCAGGTGCGCGTTTTCCGGAAAAGCTTCTGCCAGCGCCTTGTCTGTAGTATAAATGTCTTCCCGGTCGCCTGAAAGGGCAACCCACCGGAATGGTCCCTTCCCCTCGCAAAAGAGCGGACGGATGAATTCCGGAACAAACCCCGGGTAATCAAAAGCCCTTGTTTCGCCACCCTGACGCGCAAATTCACGCAGGTTATTGCCGTAGTCAAATACCTTGCTGCCCCTGGCCTTCATCTCGAGCATAAAACCAACATGGCGTGCCATGCTTTTCAATGAAAGGCGCTTATATTCTTCCGGGTCGCTTTTTCGTAATGCAAGGGCTTCTTCCAGGCTCAGGCCTGCAGGAACATAACCGTTCAGCGGATCATGGGCAGAGGTCTGGTCGGTGAGGGCATCCGGTATGATATTGTCATGCAGCAATTGTTCCAGGATGTCGCCGATATT
>CAYWCR010000082.1:0-18081 GCA_964456825.1 uncultured Bacteroidales bacterium | reverse complement strand
TATTCTTGATTTCCTTTTCACGGACAACCGGATCGGAATACATGGAAAGAACGCGCAGGATCAATTCCTTATCCTGAATGTTGGATTTTTCCATCAGTACTCTAAAGCCATCCCAGTCTTCGGCGGTGGACACCATGCTGAGGAAGGTAGCGGCTTCTGCTTCGGTGATCTTATTGTCCTTAAATGCCTTTTTCAGGTATTTTTCAGCGGATCCCTGCCTGTTTCCGGAAAGTTTTTCATTCAGGTCAATCGGGCCGTCGGGGGAAGCATAGGCAGAAATTTTAGCACCTTTAAGCTGTTTATTGCCGGCTGCCTTAGCATCTTTCAATGCTGTTTCAAATGCGGCAACATCATCACTTTTCAGTTCTGATTTGCGGACATCGTATTTATTAATGACATAATGAATATCAGCCTTGTAGCTTTCAGGGGTAATCCTTACAAATTTATCGCCTACCATAATGGTTTGTGGCTTTACCTGAAGGAGTGTGGCGGTAGCAACAACACCGTCTGCAATTTTCGGGGATGAAAATTCGATCGGGGTTTTTTCTTTAATCCTCGCTGACATTTTAACGAAGAGCTCGGATTTCATCATCTCGGGAACAAAAGGAACAGTTCCGGTGTAGGAATAACTACCCCCTGCATAAGGGATAACTTTATTGTTAGCCTTTACCGATTCGCCCTGAAGTGTGGTGGATTCAAATTCCTTTTCTCCACCTTCGTATTTCAATACCGGAGTTGCAACAACCACAGCTTTTTTATTAAAATACTTCTCAGGGAACTTGGTATCAACCGTAACGGTAACTTCACCCTTATGTGTTTCAAGCGGATTAGGTTTTACCTGGTATGTAACGGTAGGGGCATTGTCCCTCATTTTGGTGAGCCCGGCACAGCCACTGAGGATCAATGCGGCAGCAACAACAGATGGTAAGTAGTTAAGTTTAAATTTTTTCATAATACAAAATTATTTGTTTTACAATTTCGGAATTTTTGTTTACTATATCAAGTTGGTATACAAACTTACTAATGTTTTAGTTAAAAACAAAGCAGGAATCGGCTTGCTTTTTAAAAACATGTGGTAAAGATACAAAAATATATGAATATGTTAACAATCAACATACTATAAATTATTTCTTATACGGATTAAGCTGCATATTGTAAAACGTAAAAGCCCATATGTCAGCCTGTTCCTCGATCAGGAACCGGGTTGGTTTTCCGGCTCCGTGCCCCGCTTTTGTCTGGATGCGGATCATAACAGGATGGGAGCCCTTGTATTTTTCCTGGAGGGTGGCTATGTATTTGAATGAATGCGCCGGCACCACACGGTCATCGTGATCTGCCGTCAGTGCCAGTACGGCAGGGTATTCGATATTTGCCCTGATGTTGTGCAGGGGGGAATAGCCGAGCAGATAATTGAACTCAGCGGAATCATTGACGGATCCATAATCGCTTTCCCATGCCCATCCGATGGTGAACTTATGGTACCGCAGCATATCCATGACACCGACCCGGGGAATGGCAACGCCAAACAGTTCCGGACGCTGATTGATCACGGCACCTATAAGCAACCCTCCGTTGGAGCCACCTTCGATGGCCAGCCTGCCGGGTTTTGTATATTTGTTTTCGATCAGGTATTCTGCAGCTGCGATGAAATCATCAAAAACATTCTGTTTGTTGAGTTTGGTCCCTGCCTTATGCCATTCTTCTCCGTATTCCCCTCCTCCTCTCAGGTTGGCATTAACATAGATCCCTCCGTTCTCAAGCCATACGATCCGGGCCTGGCTGAACCTGGGCAGAAGCGATTGGCTGAATCCGCCATATCCGTATAAATAGACCGGATTCCGGCCATTGCGTTTAATGCCTTTACGGCTTACAATGTACAGGGGTATTTTGGTGCCATCCTTGCTGGTGCAGAAATCAAGCCGGGTAATATAGTCTTCGGGATTAAAATCAACATCGGGTTTGAACAGGATGTCCGAAGTGTTATTCCTTATGTCATAATGATAGACCGTAGATGGGATGGTGTAGGAAGTGAGGGAATAGAACAGCTCATGGTCATCGATTTTACCGTTCATGGCACTGACATTGACATATTCCGGAAGTTCCAGGTCCTGCAGGAATGCTCCGTTACGGTCCATGATCCTGATCACCGAATGCGCGTCAACCAGGTATTTGATAAAGATCCTGTCGCCTGCCAGGGTTACCTGTTCAATCACGTTGTTATCCTCCGCGATCAGGTCATGTTGCTCAACCTTGTTGGTTCTTGCATCATAGGTCAATCTGACGAGCTTGTTTTTTGGTGCATTCTCATTGGTGAGGAGGATCAATTCATGGCCGGTATTGCCAACAATATACATCTCATAATCAAAGGAATCATTGAGTCTGATGAATTTTCTGCCGGGGACCTGGAGGTTCCTGATATATATTTTGTTGCCATAGGTGGATTCCGATTCATAGATGACCAGGAAGGATTCATCCTCGGTAACGATGGCATTAAAACTCCGGTTGGGATGCTCCGGATCCTCAAAGGCAAGGATGTCCTTCCCCTGGGGTTTTCCGAGGGTATGATAATATACCTGGTGCTGTTGGTTGCGCGATGTCAGCTGTTCTTTATCAGCAGGCTTCGGGTAACGGCTGTAATAAAATCCTCTTTTATACCATGATATGGCTGAAAACTTGATCCATTCCAGGTGGTCGGCCAGGTCTTCTCCGCTGACCAAATCCTTTACAAAGATCTCATGCCAGTCCGACCCCCCCCTTGACAAGGCATAGGCCAGGTAACGTCCGTCAGCGCTAAGCTCAAAGTCCGCCAGTGCCACGGTGCCGTCCTGTGAAAACAGATTGGGATCGAGCACCACGCGTGGTTCCGAGCCAATGCTGTCCATCACATACAGGACATCCTGATTCTGCAGGCCATCATTTTTCAGAAAGTAATATTTTCCTCCTTTTTTAACCGGGGTTCCATATCTTTCATAGTTCCATACCTCTGTCAGCCTGCCTTTCAACGAATCACGAAAGGGGATCTGGCTGAGGTAGTCCAACGTGACCTTGTTCTGGGCTGCGATCCATTCCCCGGTTTCAGGAAGTGCCGGTTCTTCGAGCCAGCGGTAGGGATCCGGTACCAGCTTTCCGAAATAGACATCAACGGTATCTGTCTTTTTGGATACAGGGTAATCAAATGAACGGGAGTTACAGGCCATAACAACAGGCAGCAGAAAAACTATCAATACTTTATTCATGGATTATCGGTTTAAGGGACATTTATTATTCAGGTAAAGACATAAAAACCCCGAAAGCAGCTTTCGGGGTTTTGTACAGGTTTAGTTGCGGTTATGATCCCGGTTGCGGTCCCGGTCATGATCCCGGCGGGGAGGCCTACGGTCATTGCTCCGGGGCTTGTATTCCGGTTCATCGGGCATGCCTTCGGGTTTCGGCAGCAGTGCCTTGCGTGAAAGCCGCAGATTACCCTTCTTTTCGTCAATATCGATCAGCTTGACTTCCACGGTATCGCCTTCCTTCAATACATCTTCCACGTTCTTTGTCCGTTCCCAGCTTATCTCAGAGATATGCAGCAAGCCCTGTTTGCCAGGCAGGATCTCAATAAACGCACCAAACGTCTGGATTCCTTTGACGACACCCTTGTAGGTTTTTCCGACTTCAGGCAATTCAATGATGGCCCTGATGCGTTCAAGAGCCGCTTCAATAGATGCTTTGTCAGCGGAGGATATATCGACAACGCCTACGCTGTCAATTTCTTCAATGACAATAACCGTTCCGGTCTTGGCCTGTATGTCCTGGATGATCTTTCCACCGGGACCGATAATAGCGCCGATCATTTCTTTGGGCACCGTTATCTGTATAATCCTTGGCACGTGAGGCTTATAATCGGCCCTGGGTTCGGGAATGGCTTCCTCAAGTTTGTCCAGGATGTGCATCCTTCCTATTCTTGCCTGTTCCAGTGCCTTGTGCAGAATATCGTAGGTCAGTCCCTCCACTTTTATATCCATCTGTGTGGCGGTTATTCCCTCACGGGTTCCGGCCACCTTAAAATCCATATCGCCCATATGATCCTCATCGCCCAGAATATCCGAAAGAATGGCAAATGATTTGGAATTTTCTTCGGTAATAAGTCCCATGGCAATGCCCGACACCGGCCGCCTGATCTTCACCCCGGCATCCATCAATGCCATGGTGCCGGCACAAACCGTAGCCATGGAGGAGGATCCGTTTGATTCAAGGATATCGGATACCACCCGAATAGCATAGCAATTGTCGGCGGGGATCATCCGTTTCAGCGCGCGGTGGGCCAGGTTGCCGTGACCGATCTCACGACGGCTGAGGCCCCGTAATGGTTTGGCTTCACCCGTGGAGAACGGGGGAAAATTATAATGCAGTACAAATTTTTCAGATCCTTGTACCATTACTTCATCTATCTCTTTTTCGTCCATTTTAGTGCCCAGGGTCACCGTGGTCAGTGACTGTGTTTCACCGCGTGTAAATACGGCTGATCCATGAGCCGTGGGCAGATAGTCTACATCACACCAGATAGGCCGTATCTCATCGGTTTTCCGGCCGTCAACCCGCATGCTTTCAACCAGCACCAGTTTCCGTAATGCTTCCTTTTCTGCATCCTGAAAATACCGGTTAATAAGCTTTTCATTGACTTCAGTTTCCTCGGGGAAAGCCGCAATGAATTCGCTTCTCACCTTTTCCAGTGCCTCATGCCTGTCATGTTTGGCAGGAGTGGTTTTAATGATCTGGTACATTTTTTCATATTCCTCATCCCATATTCTTTTCCGAAGCTCTTCATCGTGCACTTCGTGGCAATATTCACGTTTCTGCACCTTATTCACATCCTTCATAAGCTCAAGCTGAGCCTGGCACTGGGGTTTTATAGCTTCGTGGGCAAATTGAATGGCCTCCAGCATATCTTCTTCGGAAACTTCGTCCATCTCCCCCTCCACCATCAGAATATTATTCATTGTGGCGCCTACCATAATATCGATATCCGATCGGGTAAGATCTGAAAAGGTTGGATTGATGACCAGTTTGCCATCGACCCGGGCAACCCTGACTTCTGAAATCGGTCCGTTGAAGGGTATATCGGAAACAGCGAGTGCTGCTGAGGCGGCAAGACCGGCCAATGCATCCGGCATGGTATCCTTGTCGGCGGAAATGAGCATGACGTTCACGAACACCTCGGCGTGATAATTATCGGGGAAGAGAGGCCTCAGGGCCCTGTCAATCAAGCGGGATATCAGTATCTCACTGTCACCCGGCCTGGCTTCACGTTTCATAAATCCGCCCGGAAACCTTCCGATGGCAGCAAATTTTTCTTTATAATCAACCGACAAGGGCATATAATCCACATTTTCAGCGGCTTCTCTGGCTGCAACGACGGTTGCCAGCAGCATGGTATTGCCCATTCTCACAACCACTGAACCGTCAGCCTGCTTTGCAAGCTTTCCGGTCTCCAGGGTTATTTCACGGCCGTCACCCAAAACAATTTTTTTCTCCAATACGTTGAACATAATTTTTTTTTAATAAAACGAATAAAAATACAGTTTACCTATCTGTCAGATAATATAACAAATCAGTTTAGAAAAGAAAAAAGGCAATTGCTAAATTGCCCTTTTCTTATTTCCGGAGGTTTAATTCCTTTAGAATTGCCCGGTATCTTTCAATGTCGCGGCCCTTGAGGAAATCAAGTATCCTCCTGCGCTTCCCAACCAGGCTGAGCAGTGCGCGCTGCGTACTGAAATCCTTTTTACTGATCCTTAAATGCTCGGTGAGATGATTGATACGTTCTGTAAAAAGAGCGATCTGACTTTCGGCTGATCCGGTATCCGTGCCTGATTTTCCGTGAGCGGCAAAAATTTCCTTTTTCTTTTCTGCTGTTAAATACATAATTCCTAATTAATTACACATCTTCAAAATAAGAATGGCAAAAGTATTTATTTTTTTCCAGAAAGCAAACAGGTTTGGGAAAAAAGTTTTATTAAAAGCCCCTCCCAGCCTCCCCAATGGGGAGGAGGAAATAATAGCTAATTGACAGCGATAACGCATACAGTTTGCCACCCAAGAAAACGCTATCAATTGAGCCTTGGTGGCCTCGTGGGTTGAAAAGTCCCCCATCTGGGGGATTTAGGGGGCTTTTCTTCCCAAAATAATCCTGCTTCCCACCATGCAACGCAGGCATTGCTTTTTCTGGCAGTAATTTGACCTCAACTGCAGCAAGGCCTGGGAATCCAGAGCTGATTCGGCCTTAAGGCCTGCTTTTTCCCACCGCGTGATCACAGCATTTTTTTCCGCGGGCAACTGGCTCAGCAATTCAATGGCCCGGACTTTCATTTTCTCATCCCCTCTCTTATGTCCGTAAAGAAAGACAAGCGGGATGACGGTATTGATCAGCAGGGTCGCGGAGGCCTCTGCCCCCAGTGTTTTTTTCCTGGATGAGGTAACAGATCCGAATTTATAATGACTGTCCCAATAGGTTGATGGCGTGACGGAGAACAATTTAACCAGGGAGGACAAGTCTTCAGTCTCGGTGATTTTTCTGAACAGGTCCGTTGAATGTCGGATAAGAGCCGCAAACTGGGCCAGGCGGACTGTAGGAAAATTCACCGGCCGCAGTCGCATGAACTTCCAGAGGTGGCTGTCCACCGGCTTCAGATTGTATTTGTTCCGGAGATGCTGGTATTCCGCTTTCAGCTGTGATTCATATGCATCTTTGCTCTCGTTGTTCAGAAGTCCTGCCTGGCCAAACAACAACGCCTCAAGCTGAAACAGGTTGTTTTTATGCCAGCCCAGGATATTCAAAGGAAGTGAGCGGGCAACCCGCTCGAAAGGCTCGGCATTCAGATGAAAGCCGAAACTCCGGGCCAGTTGTACATAAAACACCTCTTCCCAGTTATTCTGAAGCTTTTCCAGCCAACTATCAATGATATTTGTTTTGCTTTCAAGGCGTTCGACCATCACCGATGAAAGCCAGGACTGGAGCAGCAAAGTGTCGATGCGAGCAATATGGTTTTGACACAGGATCCATGCTTTATTGCCAATAAGCCAGGCATAGTTGGCATACAGCCGTTCATCAAATTTCAACTCCACGGTCGGAATGGTGGTGGCGTTTGTCCTTTCTGTATGCTGATCGGCCTTCAGCACAACATGAAGGATAACGTTGTCATAAGCCCTGTCATGCTGATGACGGTGTTTTTTCCAGTCGGATGCGTTGAGGTGAAGCTCCACATTGCCGGCCCACAAAGTATCTCCTATACGGATCTTGGCGTTGACAAAATCGGGACCTGCATGGGCATTATGTTCGCCCAGGGCGATCACCTCTATTTCTTCACCGGTGTCTGATATCAGGGATTTCCTGTCAAACAGCCCGTACTTCCAGATGTAAGTAAGGAATTCCTCGGTCATAGCCTAACGAGTTAAAAAAGAAGCGTTAAGATACAAAAAAAGTCTGAACTAAGACCTGCCTGCACTGCCGTTTCGGCAGGCAGGTCCCAGTTCAGACAATTAATCCCCGTTCAGACAATAGTCCCTCCATCTGTGACTGAACTTCTTTTGCCCTGACAGCAGCAACACCGGCAAATTGTTCGGTAGCATCGGCAAAGATGATAGCCCGGGACGAATTGACAATGATCCCGCCATTCCCGTTCAGGCCATATCGTGCCACTTCGGCCAGGTCACCGCCCTGAGCCCCGATGCCCGGGATGAGCAGAAAATGGTCGGGGACAATCTCGCGTATTTTCACCAGCAAAGAGGCTTTGGTGGCTCCAACGACGAACATGAGGTTTTCAGGGTATCCCCAGGAAAGGGATTGCTTAATAACGGTTTCAAAGAGTTTTTCCTGCTTTGTCGTGGATAAGAACTGGAAATCCCCGGCACCGGGGTTGGAAGTTAATGCCAGCAGGATCACCCATTTACCGGGGTATACGAGGAAGGGGATCACGGAATCGGAACCCATATAGGGGGCAACGGTGACAGCATCAAAATCAAAGTGCTTAAAAAAAGTTTCGGCATATTTTTTTGAGGTATTGCCGATATCGCCGCGTTTGGCATCGGCAATAAGGAAAAGATCCGGATATCGGTCACGGATATATTGCACCGTCATCTCGAGCTGGTTCCATCCTTCGGCTCCCAGACATTCATAAAAGGCGATGTTGGGTTTGAAGGCAATGGCAAATTCCTGTGTAGCATCGATGATCTGCCGGTTAAATTCAAAAAGGCTGTTCTTTTTCCCGGCCAGGTGGGGAGGAAGTTTACCAACATCGGAATCGAGCCCGATGCAAAGAAAGGATTTCTTTTGTCTGATCTGTCCGATAATTGATTGCAGGTTCATTTCCCAGGGTTTAAACAATGGCATTTACTTTCAGCCGTTCGGCATTTTCAGCCATCTGCAGCTGGTCGATCAGTTCCTGAATATTTCCGGCAAGGAAATTCGGAAGGTTATATACCGTGTAGTTGATGCGATGATCGGTAAGCCTGCCTTGCGGGTAATTATACGTGCGTATCTTGGCAGACCGGTCACCGGTGGAGACCATGGTTTTCCGCTGGGAGGAAACCGAGTCAAGGTATTTCTGGTATTCGATGTTATATAACCTGGTGCGCAATTCATTCATGGCCTTTTCCAGGTTTTTCAGCTGTGATTTCTGGTCCTGGCAGGATACCACAACGCCTGTCGGCGCGTGGGTCAGCCGTACGGCTGAATAGGTAGTATTAACCGATTGTCCGCCGGGCCCGGAAGAACAAAAACGGTCAATGCGGATGTCTTCCTGCCGGAGTTCAATATCAACATCTTCCGCTTCGGGCAGGACCACCACAGTTGCCGCAGAAGTATGTATACGCCCCTGGGTTTCCGTCTGCGGCACCCGCTGAACCCGGTGAACGCCTGATTCGTATTTCATGGTTCCATATACTCCGTCGCCTTTGACCTCAGCAATGATCTCTTTGAATCCGCCTACGGTTCCTTCTGTAAGTGAATTGACCTCAATTTTCCATCCTTTTTGCTCACAGAACTTGCTGTACATCCTGAACAGGTCACCGGCAAAAATACTGGCCTCATCGCCACCGGTGCCAGCCCTGATCTCCAGGATGGCATTTTTATCATCCTGCGGATCTGCCGGCAGCAGCAGTATTTTAATCTGCTCCTCCATAGGCTCAACCCTGGGGATAAGGTCTTCGAGCTCGGCCTTGGCCATAACCCTCATCTCCTCATCCTTTTCGGTTGCGAGGATATCTTTGGCCGTGTTGATATTGCTTATCAGATCTTTATATTCCTTGAATACCTCGATAATTGGTTTTAATTCCTTGTATTCCCTGTTTAACTGGATATACCTTTTCATGTCATTGACAACATCCGGCTCTGTCAGCATCCTGCCCACATCATTAAACCTCGAATTCACGCCTTCCAGTTTATCCAGCATCAAACTATTGCTCATACTCGTTGAATTTACTCCTGCTTAAAATCAATATTGAAATTTTCCTTCTTTTGTAACAATGCTGATTTTTTTGCCATTGGCTGGTTCAACCCTGCCGACTATCCGGGCTTCGACATTGAATTCCCGTGCTATGGCCATGATCGGTTCAGCATTTTTCGGATCGGTATAGATCTCAAACCGGTGCCCCATATTGAATACTTCATACATTTCATCCCAGGGTGTCTTTGACTCTTCCTGAATGATGCGGAACAACGGCGGCACTTCAAACATATTATCCTTTATAATATGAAGTCCATCAATGAAATTCAATACCTTCGTCTGGCCTCCTCCTGAGCAATGGATCATGCCGTGAACAGCGTCCCTGTATTGCTCAAGCATCTTTTTAATCACCGGCGCATAAGTGCGGGTTGGGGAGAGGAGCAGTTTCCCTGCATCAAGGTCAAGCGCCTCAATTTTCTGCGTAAGCATATAATGTCCGTTATACACCAGGGCTTTGGGTATCAGGTCATCGTATGACTCGGGGTATTTGTCAGCCAGGTAATTGCTGAAAACATCATGTCGTGCTGAAGTTAATCCGTTGCTCCCTATGCCTCCGTTGTATTCCTTTTCATAAATGGCCTGTCCGAATGAGGCCAGGCCGACAATCACGTCTCCGGGTCGAATGGCGACGTCAACCACCTCTTCCCGTTTCATCCGGCACGCAACGGTGGAATCGACGACAATTGTGCGAACCAGGTCACCGATATCAGCAGTCTCTCCACCGGTGAGGAAAACATGGATTCCCCATTTTGCCAGTTCAGATATGGTTTCATCATAACCCTTCAATAAATAGACCAGCACGTCCCCCGGTATTTTCATTTTGTTCCGGCCAACGGTGGAGGACAGCAATATATTATCGGTTGCCCCCACGCAAATCAGATCGTCAATATTCATGATCAGTGAATCGTGCGCAATACCTTTCCAGACGTTGTAATCACCGGTTTCTTTCCAATACATATAGGCCAGCGATGATTTGGTGCCGGCTCCGTCGGCATGCATTACGTTGCAATACTTTTCATCACCGCCCAGCAGATCAGGCAGTATCTTGCAAAAGGCATGGGGAAAAATACCTTTATCCAGGTCACTGACGGCACGGTGAACATCGGTTTTTGATGAGGACACCCCACGCTGATTATATCTTGTCGAATTTTCCATCGGGTTATTTTAAAAGGATACCCTAACTAAAATGGTGCAAATTTAATCCCAATTTTATCATTTCCGAAAAAACCCTCTTAAAAATAACAAATCCCCGGAGCCTTCCGGCATTCCGGGGATTACAGTATTAACCCATTAACCCAATGAAAATATGATTTCTTAGTTGTAATCGACACCCAGGGATTCCATAAGCTTTTTGCGCGTAAAAAAGATGCGGCTTTTTACCGTGCCTATCTTTAAACCGAGATTATCCGCAATTTCCTTGTACTTATATCCCTGCAGGTGCATGCTGAAAGGGACCCTGAAATCCTCTTCAAGCTTTTCAATATGGCGTTCAATCTCCTTTGCCGAGATAGTGGATTCCGGTCCTTCCACGGATGATTCGCGGTTCAGGTTAAGATAATAAAGGTCATCGGTATTGTCGAAAGTTGTATTGGCCTTCACCGCTTTTCGGTAATTATTGATAAAGGTATTTTTCATGATGGTAAATGTCCATGCCTTCAGATTGGTGTCATCGGCAAATTTATCACGATACGATATGGCCTTTACAAATGTCTCCTGCAGCAGATCTTTTGCATCTTCCATGTTGGTGGTAAGACTCAAAGCAAACCTTTGCAAACTGTCGCTCAGGCTTGTTAACTGATAATTGAATTCTATTGCTGTCATATCGGTTGGTTTTTTATTATTTTGTTTAACAAATGTACGGAGTTTTTAAACACTGTGCAAATTATTCTTATTTAGACCAGTTAAATATAAGCATATAATCTAAATAAGAAAACAATCCATTTATTGATCTATCAATGGATTTAGCATAGTTTTCTAAATGCTCTATAAATAACAATAAAGGATGTTTTTGTATTAATCTAGTGTTTAAGGAAGGTGGTTGCAGAGTAAACAACAAAGGAAAGAAGCCGGAGGCCGGAAGCGGAAGTCCGAAGCAAGAAGAAAGAAGAGGGTAATCAGTAAACGGTATTCGGTAATCGGTAAAACCCACCGAATACTGAACACTGATTACTGATTACTGATTACTGATTACCGATTACCGTCCCCCCTCATCTTCTCCAGTTCCTCCGCAAAGGATACGGGTGATGAGAGGAGCGTCACATGAGGAGGCAATTCCCGGGTAAAGGTTTCAACCTGCATGCCGGAAATGAACAAGGGGATATTCCCGGTTTTTTCGGAAAGTGCTTGTATATAGGTGAGAATGCTGCTGCTGTTTATCGCTGAAACAAATGCTGTAATCAATGCATCGAATGATTTGAAACGCACCATTTCTACAATATCCGCCATGGGGACCGACTGGCCCAGGTAAATCACCTTATACCCTCTTTTTTTGGCCAGGTAAGCAAAGAAAAGTATACCCAGTTCATGCATTTCGCCTTCGGGCAGGAAGAATAAAAGATGCCTGGTATCGGCATTTTCAGCGTTGATCTGGCCATCCATGGCAACCAATACCTTTTGCCTTATCAGGTTAAATATAAAATGTTCCTGGGCAGGATTGATGACACCGGTCTGCCACATCAATCCAATCTTCACCAGAAAAGGGTAAATGATTTTTATAATGGTTTCCTCAAAGCCAAACTGGATGATGGACCGGGCCAGTATTCTTTCAAACATGACCTCATCAAATTCTATCATGGCAATGGTAAGCCCTTCAATCTGACCTTGCGCGTCAACATTATGGCGTGCGATCTGGTTGACTTTTTCCGTGATCTCTCCGGGGGAAAGACGGGCTATCTTGCTGATTTTAAACCCGTTTCGATTTAACATGGAAATATTCAACAGCTTTTTCAATTCGCTGTCACAGTAGGTCCTTATATTGGTAGTGGTGCGCTGCGGTTCAACCAGACCGTAACGTTTCTCCCAGATACGGATAGTATGTGCTTTTATGCCTGAAAGTCTTTCGAGGTCACGTATGGAATAGGCACCCATGAATATTTCCTGATTATGTCAGTTAAGTTAACATATCTAGCCTGAAAATGTTCGAAAATATATTAACAGGGTCGTGAAGCCGGGAGATTAGCGGTTTAGCGGTTTAGCTTTTTAGCCTTTTAGCTGTTTAGAAATTCAGGAAAAAGGCTGTATGCTACAGGCTGTAGGCTGTGTGTTGAGTAACCGTCTCTTCCCTTAGTCTCTTAGTCTCTCCCTCTCCCCCTCTTACTTGTCCCTAGTCTCTTGTCCCTTTCTTCCTGACCAGCATCAGCCCGTCCCTCACCGGCAACATCAATTTTTCCACCCGTTCATCATTTTTAACAAATTCGTTGAATGCCAGGATCCCCATTGTTTCTTTATCAGCGGAACGCCTGACCACTTTTCCGTCCCACAGCACATTGTCAGCTATTATATAGCCTCCGGCACGGATTTTCATAAAGAGGGCCTGGTAATATTCAAGGTAGTGCTGTTTGTCTGCATCAATAAAAACCAGGTCAAATGCTGTTTCCAGCGAGGGTATAATCTCGCGGGCATCACCGGTATACAGGACAATGGAATCTTGCAGTCCGGCTTTCCGGATATATTTTTCGATGAGGGGCTGAAGCTCATCATTGATTTCAATGGTGTGCAGTTTTCCCCCGGGCTTCAGTCCTTTTGCAAGGCAAATGGCAGAATACCCTGTAAAAGTACCGATTTCGAGAATGGCTTCAGGCTTGATCATCCGGCTTATGAACTCCAGCAATAAGCCCTGCAGATGGCCTGAGATCATGCGCGGATATAAAATCCTGCTGTGCGTCTCCCGGTATAATTCAGCGAGAACCGGGTCTTCGGGGGAAGAACAGGAGGTGATATAATTCACCAGTTGGTCGTCCAGGCTAAACATATCGGTAATCAGTAGTTAGAAGTTATTAGTAAGTATTCCATATTGCTTGTCCCTTGTCCCTTGTCCCTATCTTGGCTCTTGGTTCCTGATTCTTGTTTCTGCCCTTAATTATAAATCAGGTACGACAACCCTGCCTCCTCAAATATCTCATTGGCTACCTCCAGGATCTCGCCGGCAGTGATCGCATCAATTTTCCGGCTGATTTCCTCCAGTGAATCTACTTTATTAAAGACCAGCATACTTTTGGCCATGGATAGCATCTGGTTTTCATTGTTCTCAGATGAGATGGCAATCTGGCCCAGTATCTGCCTTTTAGCCTTGCCCAGCGAAAGGTCCTTCATCTTTTTTTCTTTAATAACGCTCAATTCTTTCAGGATCAGGTGAACGCACTTATCCACTGAAGCCTTATCTGAACCGAAATAGATGGTTATGTTACCCGTATCGCTATAAGTGGTATAGAGCGAATCAATGGAATAGGTATATCCTTTTCTCTCGCGGAGGACAAGGTTAAGGCGTGAATTAAGGCCGGGCCCTCCCAGGTAATTATTCAGCAGATGCAGCGGAAGCCGTTTTTCATTTTTAAAATCATAGGCAACGTTGCCGATAATGCAATGGGCCTGGTAAGTTCCGCGCTGGATAATGCGTTTGGATGCCTTGTAGGGAAATTCTGAGTCATCCCGCCGGCGCGAACTTTTACAGGGGTGATGTCCGAAAAATCTTTCGAACAATTTTATCAGTTTCTGAAAGGGTATGTTGCCGACTGAGGAAACGACCATTTGTTGCGTTGAATAATTCTGCTTAATGAAATTGAGAATGGATTCCCGTGTAAAGGACCTGAGCTTTTTTTCCTCCCCAAGGATGTTCCGTCCCAGTGCATTGCCATCAAAGATCTGCTCTTCGAATTCATCAAATATCAGTTCCGATGGTGAATCCTTGTAGGAATTGATCTCGTCATAAATGATTTCCTTTTCCTTCTGCATTTCCTTTTCGGGAAATGCGGAGTTGAAAGCAATATCTGCAATCAGCTCCAGGGCCCGTTCATGGTATTGTGCAAAAAATGTACTGTGGATACAGGTCTCTTCCTTGGTCGTATAAGCATTGATCTCGCCTCCCACATCCTCCATCCGGCTGAGTATTTGGTAAGACTTTCGCTTCTGTGTGCCTTTGAAAAGCATATGTTCCAGCAGGTGTGCCACACCGTGCTGTTCAGGCCTTTCATCCCTTGAGCCTGTGTTGATCATAAGACCGCAATGCGCAACCGGACTGTCGGTGTGCAAATGTACCAGCCGGATTCCATTGGATAAAACGTGTGTTTGAAAAACCGTCATATGGATAAGAAAGTGCAAATGTATAAAATCCTGCAGGTAGTTTTTGCCACCAAAGCATCAAAACACGAAAAAATCAATGCAAAAGGATGGCAGCAACAGACTGTATTTTTTGGTGCTTTCGTGCTTTGGTGGTTAATCTATACGCCGGCACTTGAGCCGGATATACTAATTTTTATTTTCAGGAATGGATTCAACTGAAATATTTTTGTAGTTTTGTTTTTTTCTTTAGCTTTGCACCGCTAAAATTTGCAATTGCAGCATAGCTCATCCCGATGACGATCGGGATAAATATTGGTAATTGGCTTTTAAAATTGGTGGCATAGCTCATCCCGATGCAATCGGGAGGACTGAAAATCCGTGTGTCTCTGGTTCTTTGTCAGGAGAAAAATAATGGTGGCATAGCTCAGTTGGTAGAGCAACGGACTGAAAATCCGTGTGTCCCTGGTTCGACTCCAGGTGCTACCACAAAAAATATCAGCAATCCCTTGTTAATCTTAAAATTAGCAGGGGATTTTTTTTGGGACGTATTTGGGGTCAGAAAATAACAACCATTTCTATAACTATTATTTGATAATGTTTTTTTTTGACTTATATTTAACATTCACATAATCAGCATAAACAAGTTATTGCTAATAATAATTAACGCTTGTCATAAACATTTGCAAAATGAGTTTCAAGATATTTTTCGTATTTATATTGTTGAGTATTTCAATATTAGTTGAAGCATCGGAACTTTATACTGCAACTTCGGATCTAAAAATTAGAAGTAAGCCAACAATATCTTCTAAAACTCTTGGCATAATTAAAAATGGAGATACGGTAAAAGTTCTGGATACTATCAATGCCGATTGGTTTAGAATTGAGCATAAGGATAAAATAGGATATTCATCTAGCAAGTTTTTACTCAAAATTGAAATTACCAAAATCAATACTAATCAAAGAACAAATAACTTGTTCTTGAAAGTACTTTCTATAATTTTTCTTGTTATAGTGTTTATTGTTATTTTAAGTATATCAGGTAAGAAGTACCGATGGAAAGGAATCTCAGCCATTCTTTCATTGCTATTTGGAACTATTGGCCTCCAAAAATTCTATCTTGGTCAGACAAACAAAGGTATTTATTCATTAATTTTCTGTTGGACTTTTATACCAACAATAATTGGCATTGTTGACTGCATTAAGCTAATATTTATTAGTAACGAAAGCTTTGATAAAAATTACAATGACGGTAAAAAAAGAAATATTATTACTAAAGTATTCGAAAAAGATAAAACTGTACCTAAGTTATATGGTACTATTATTGATAGAAAGACAAAGACTCATAACACAACTAATAACGCTTCAATAATTGACATTAATAAGGAATCATACGATTTGAGGATTGGGAAAGGGGAAAATGCATCTAAAATTATTAAAGATGTGCCATACTGGAGTCATATGTATGTATATTCTTACGATGATTTACAGTATGCATCTAAACAGCAGAAGGAGTTCTATTACTATTTCCGAAATTGTTTTTTAAATGGAAAACTGATAGATATTCAAGAGAATGCAAACTATGCATTCATACTTTATTTTGATTTGCTAAATGGATATGAGAATCACAGAGATATTAGGTTACTAGAAAGACAGTTTAAGCTACTAGGAGAATGCTGTCCAAAAACAAAAAGGTATTCACTTTCATCATTAACGCAATTACTGAGAGAAAAAGGCGATTCATACTCTTTATCACGACTTAAGGAACTACAGGTACCAAGCTACCAATTTGAGCAAGGTTTTTCAGATTATGATCCCGATGCTTACAAATTGGGTAAAAAGTACAAAGATAAATTAGGGTTAAATGAACAAGAAGTAGCATGGTTAAATAAGTTCTGGAATCCATCTAATGTTTTTTTATCTATTGAAGGGTGTTGTGTTAATACAATAATGCTTTATTTACAAGTATTAAAGGAACTTAACAAAAAATTAAATGAAAACGGTTTATCTATTGCAAAAGAGGTAGACTATTTTAAAGAAAAAATACTTGTAATAAAAGGATTATCAAATTCAACTCAGAGTTATGATATTACAGATTTAAAAAGTAATGTAGAATCAGATATATATTTGGCTATATTTAAGAAAGTTGAAAATACTGTTAGAGAGGTATTTGGGCATAAACGGAAAATTGGAGAATTCACATATTACGAATATAATGACGAGTTTGAAAAACGTATCGGTTTAAAAGTAAATGAGTTAGTTTCTGTATTAAAAAAATACATTGCAGAGCCAGATATTTCGACACAGATAGAATTAAACGCTCAAAATGTCAACAGATGGAAAGATGAATTTTCTAAGCTAGAAAGTTCATTTGAAACAAGTGATATAAGCAAGTTTACATGTGGTATTTCTCAATTAGTAGATGCAAATCAAAGGAATCCAAACATTGAGAATATTTTTCTTGAAACTTCAAAATTCCTGGCAAAATATGATAAAGTATTATCTCTAAAATACTATGCTAAATACATCTACTTCGATCTCAAATCGAATAAATTTGATAAACGAGAGTTATCACATACCTTTCAAAAATCATTATTCAAAACTAATGAACAAATTAACGAATTTAAAACAATCATTGAAGAGCTAATTAGGGATAGTGATATTGAGAAAGCATTAAACATAATACCAAACGTTTATGTACTTAAAAGAAAAAGGATAATACTTGATAAATCTGAAATTGAGAAGGCTGAACAAAAACATAATGGGACGGTCGAACTTTTAAATGAATATCTGAATAGTGATGTTGAAAAATCCAATGAACCTTTGGCTCATATTGAAAATTCAATGGCTGACAAATTTGAAATAACATTTAGTACGAATACTAAAAAGGAATCACTTGTTAATTCTGAACTTAACATGAATGAAATTCAAGAACACCTGATAAAAAAAATTTCCGAAAACTCTTTTATGATTCATCAGGCGGAAGTTGAAAAAATAGCTAAACAAAATGGACTTTTTAAAAACCAACTTATTGATAGTATAAATGAAAAATGCTTGGAAATTCTTAATGGTGAAGCTTTAATTGAAGAAGATGAAGGAAACTATATTATCGAAGAATCTTACTTCAACAAAATTGTTAAATAATTAAGTTTTGATATGGCAATACAAATTAAAACAAGAGAAGCTACAGCAATAATAAATTCTCTTTCTGCTGGAGTTGTTCCAAGAATTGGAGTTCAACATATTACAGTTGGAAGAAAATTGGAAATTAAAGCTTTTACAAAAGCTCTTGATGACGTAAAAAACGGACATAGCATGGTCAAAT
>CAYWCR010000081.1:14243-18235 GCA_964456825.1 uncultured Bacteroidales bacterium | reverse complement strand
ATCGACCAATATGCTGATGGACATGCAATTACCATCTTACATGGGAACCAGCGGCAATGCATCGATCCGCCTGAACCCTCCCATGGGAAATTTCGGAAAGATACAGAACCGCGGTGTGGAAATTTCGCTCAATACACGGCCGCTGATAGGCAAATTTCAATGGGATAACGACCTGCAGCTGACCTTCAATAAAAATAAGCTGCTGGGTCTGAATGAAACTCCTGCCGCACATATCGAGGGTTATGGCCAATGGACCGATCTGGTCAGCCTCACGGAGATCGGCGACCCGCTGTATAATTTCTACGGATATAAGGTCGTAGGCGTATACCAGGACAAGGAAGATATTCTTAACAGCCCGAAACCCAAGTCTTATCCGGGTGACGGCAATTTTAAACGCAGTACCGTATGGCCGGGGGACCTCAAGTTTGCTGACCTGTCAGGCCCTGATGGCGTGCCGGACAGCGTGATCGATGAGTATGACAGGACGAATCTCGGGTCTCCGCTGCCGAAGTTCACCTTTGGTTTCAATAATACCTTTGGTTATAAAAATATCGAGCTTACCATCTATTTAAATGGTTCATACGGCAACAAGCTGATGAATTATGTCGGAAGAACCCTGAGCGGCATGGAAACCATGTGGAACAACCAGCTCCAGACCGCAGTAGACCGTGCCAAACTTGAACCGATTGATCCTGATAAAGAATATCCTGTTGTTAATGAATCCGGAACTACGATCAATAACTGGTTTGATGATATTGACAACGTGCAGGTAAAAAATTCGGGAACTACTGTACCCCGAGCTGTGGCAGGTGATCCGAACGAAAACATGCGCATATCCGACCGGTATATTGAAGACGGCTCTTATCTCAGGGTAAAGAACATTATGCTTTCTTATTATATACCCGGAAAACTATTGAACAAAACCGGAATTTCTGCCCTTCGGGTATATGCAAATCTTCAGAACATGTGGACCTTCACGAAGTATACGGGATTGGATCCTGAAGTTGGTGCCAGCCAGGCCAATGACAATGTATTTGGACTGGATAACGGCAGGTACCCGGCTTCACGCATTTATGCATTTGGCCTGAACATTACTTTCTAATCTCTGAATGCCATGAAAACAAAGAAGAATTTCAACTATATCCATCTGGTGGCTTTGGCCGCAATGATGATTATTACCGGTGCCTGCGAAGAATTTCTCGACCGGCCTACCGAAGATTCCTATACCATAGACAGCTTTTACAAAACGGACGAACAGTGTTTCCAGGCTGCCAATGTGCTTTACAATGCTCCCTGGTATGATTTTCAACGGGGCTGGGTCAAGATCGGCGATGTGATGGCAGGGAATGTTTTTTATGGTACGGATAATGTTTACCAGGCTTTTATTCTGACGTCTTCCAATGAAGACCTGGCGAATGCATCCAATTCCCTGTGGCTCGTCAATGGCCACTGTAATTCCGTTATAGAGAATATTGCCACAAAAGCAGGCAGCGATGTAAGCCAGACTACGAAGAATACTGTCACGGGTGAAGCGATGGTCTGGAAGGCCATGGCTTATTTTTACCTGGTCCGCTGCTGGGGAGCTGTCCCCATTGTTCACAGCAACAGTGAGATCATCGGACAGGGCACCGCTACCCAATTAAGAAGAAACCGGGTGGAGGATGTATATGAATATGTCATCAGGACTATAAACAAGGCGATAACATTGCTTCCTGAAGAAAACGAACCGGGAAGGATCAACCAGTATTCCGCCTATGCCCTGCTGGCAAAAGTTTACCTGACCCGTGCAGGGTTGAACCAAAACGGCACCCGCAACCAGGATGACCTGGATAAAGCCAAAGAATATGCGGCAAAGGTTATCAGTGAAAGCGGAGCATTCCTTGAACCGGTATACGGTAATTTATTCCGTATTTCAACGGGGAACCGCAATCCCGAAAACCTGCTGTCGTGGCAATGGGTTGCATCAGACCAGTGGACATCCCAGAACACGGAACAATCAGACCTTGCATTGAATAATTTTACCGGTCTGGCTGATTCGTGGGGAACGTGGGTGGGACCTACCATCGACCTGCAGCGTCTTTTCGGGGACACGGCCAACAGCCTGACCCGGGTAAATAATGATGCGCGGCGCAAGGCGACCATGATGATGTACGGCGACCATTACCCCTATTTCTGGAGGAATGAGGGAGGCTTTACGGCAACATGGGATGATGAGAACAATGTTGCCGGTGCCACCTTCGGCTGCGGAACCGGGGCCAATTGTGTTAAACACATTGTCGGGAATACCGAGGACCACACGGCAGAATATGGATCAGCATCCCTGCGCATGGCTACAAGCCTGTCAACCCACCTGATCAGGCTGGCTGATATTTACCTTATTTACGCGGAAGCTGTGCTGGGAAACAATGAGGTAACCAC
Source organism: uncultured Bacteroidales bacterium (assembly GCA_964456825.1). Classification (GTDB taxonomy): domain Bacteria; phylum Bacteroidota; class Bacteroidia; order Bacteroidales; family UBA10428; genus UBA5072. The sequence goes on along the minus strand of CAYWCR010000081.1, from coordinate 15,817 downwards.
TGACGCTGAAGCATTGCGTTTATTCAACCTGGTGAGAAAAAGAAGCGTACCCACTGCAACAGACCTGACCTCGCTGACCTTTGAACAGATCTTCAATGAACGCAGGCTTGAGCTGGCATGCGAAGGCGACAACTGGTACGACTTTGTCCGCTTGCATTATTATAAGCCCGATCTGGCAAAGGAATGGCTTAACCGGCAGGAAAGAGGATCTTACAACAATCTGAAGGAATTTTATAAAGGAAATGTTACACAGGAAGAAGTCACCATAAATTCCTTTACCGTGAATATTACCGATGACAGCAAATTCTCGCTGCCATTTCCCGATGTTGATATCACCATGAACAAGCATCTTATGGAAGATCCTGTTCCGTTTGATTTTGGTTCTATAGGATATTGATTTGATTAAACCCATTAAGAATACTTCTTATGAAAAATATTATAATGATCAAGCACAAAAGGACTTCAGCCATGCTGTTGTCATTGCTTTTTCTTATGGCCGGGTCTTTCTTTCAGTCATGTGATAAGGACGATTCAGGGGGGACTCCCTCCATCCGTTATATCCGCCTGACCGATCCTGCAAAATCAGATTCTTTGCTCACCGGGGCTTATATGGGAGATATGGTAGCCATTGTTGGTGAAAACCTGGAGCGTACGGAGCAGGTATGGTTTAATGACCAGCGGGCCATTGTATATTCAACGTTTATTACCAGTAACACCATTATTGTTGCTGTCCCGAGTGAGGTTCCGGAGGAGGTGACCAACAACATCCGTCTGGTCTTCGAAGATGGCAGTGAGTTATTGTATGATTTCAGCGTGAATATACCGGCCCCGTATATCTCTTCGGTAAAATGCGAATATGTACCGGATGGTGATACCCTGGTGTTGTACGGAGACTATTTCTTCAATCCGCAGGTATTTTTCCCCGGCGACCAGGAGGCCAATGTTTTTTCCACAACCAAGACTCAGCTCAATGTTGAGGTTCCTGCCGGTGCCGCACAGGGAGCCATTGTGGTAAAAACGAAATTCGGCAAGGTTACTTCAAATTTTATTTTTCGTGACAGCCGGGGCATTATTCTGGATTTTGACTCGAAACTGGGGGCAGGCTGGCGTCCGGGAAACACGCAAGGCACCGATCCTGCAGGTGTATCGGACAATTATCTGTTGCTGACGGGTTCACTGGCCAGCGACTGGGACTGGAAAGATGACTATCTTGAAATGGATTTCTGGGGTGAGGCTTCAGGCAATCCTGAGGGCCCGTTATTTACAGGTGACCCGAATGAGATGCTGTTTAAATTTGAGGCCAATGTGGTAAATCCCTGGTCAGGCGGCTGGATGCAGCTTATCTTCAGCCCCTGGAGCAACGCCGGAAATGCCGTTAACAGCGATGACAATATAGCCAGAGGAATGTGGATTCCCTGGCTGGAAACGGGAACTTATCAATCGGATGGCTGGATAACCGTATCAATTCCGCTATCAGAATTTTCATACGACCATACCAGGACCTCAGGTGATGTGGATCTTGTATATCCTGATAATTGCGGCAGTCTGACTATTTTCGTATGGGGTCAGGTACC
>CAYWCR010000081.1:11843-14143 GCA_964456825.1 uncultured Bacteroidales bacterium | reverse complement strand
GGCTTTGCGGGGCGGTGATCTTAAATTTATCGGCGAGAACCTGGATAAAGTTACTTCCATTTTGCTGCCCGACAGCATTGAAGGTGGCGGGATTTCCACCATTGAAGTGAACACGTTTAAAACCAAAACCCCGCCCCTGCTGGTCATTGCCGTGCCCGAGGATGCCGACCCGGGTTATATTATACTGAAAACACCGCAGGGAGATATTACCACAAAAACCCTGCTGGGCATATCCGAACCAATATCCATTGATACCATTTACCCGGCCAGTGTCCGTCCGGGGGCCATGATCACCATCGAAGGGGACTTCCTCTACCTGATTAAATCGGTTATTTTCTCAACCAATAAAGTGGATACGGTATTTGTCAGCCAGTCAAAAACAAAGATCGAGACTATGGTGCCCGAAGATGCGCAAACCGGCATTATCACCCTGTCGAATGGTGCCGTTGAGCCCATATTGGTTGAATCAGCCTGGCCGTTGAATGTAGCACTTCCGGTTGTCAGCGGGATCTCTCCGAATCCCGTTAGAGCCGGCAGTCCGCTGACCATCACCGGAACCGACCTTGATCTGGCTAAAAAAATAGTCTTTGGAGGGGAGAAACAGGTAACCGGTTTTGTGAGTCAAACAGCAGCTCAGATTGTCGTTGATGTTCCTGCTGCGGCACGCGACGGAAAATTGAAGCTGATCCCGGCTTCCGGTGTCGAGACCGAATTTGCCACCGGGCTTGTAATGGCGGTCCCGACCATTACCCAGGTAACGCCTAATCCGGCAAAAACCGGTAGTGATGTTACCGTTACCGGTACAAACCTCGACCTGGTCACTTCAGTGGTATTTGGTGGAGAAAAAACCGGTGAGATCGCGGCCGGAGGGACTGCCACCGGGATCACGGTTACCATTCCGGTGGACGCCATCCCCGGCGTGGTGACGTTCAATACTGCAGCCAATAAAACGGTGGTCACTGCTGCCACGCTTGACCTGGTCAAACCTGCCATTACCAATATAACACCGTTGACCTTGCTGACCAAGGAAACCATTACCATTACCGGGACTAACCTGGATATTGTTGATACAGTAAGATTTACCGGTAACCGTGCGGTAAAAGTATCAGGTGCCACGGCCTCGCAACTTGTCGTCACCGTCCCGGCCGGCAGCAAATCGGGCACTATTACCCTGGTTGCCACCAACGGCGATAAGGTTGTTTCAACCCAGTCGTTGATATTAACGCCGTCGGAAGCTCCTGAGATCACCGGTATGCCCATTTCTGCCGCACCGGGTTCCATGCTCAGCATACAGGGTACCGGACTGGATCTGCTGAGTGAGGTTATCTTCCCCGGCAATGTCAAGGCCACCATGTTTGGCCTCAAGCTAGATACCCTGCTGCAGGTATTCATACCCGCAAATGTTCAGCAGGGAACGGGATTCATAACCTTTGTGACCAATGAGGGTGAAGAGGTGCAATCACCGGCCATTACCCTGCTGGGTGTTGAACCCGTCGCTGATCCTTCACTGATGATCAATGGTTTTGACGAGACCGGGCATGACCTCACCTGGGATAACTGGGACAGCTCTGTAGAGCTGGGGAGTGATCCGTCTATAGCCATATCGGGTAAATACCTCCATGGTGTCAGTACCGATCTGAGCAGCTGGAAATGGATCTGGGGATGCAATCATGATGCTTTACCAAAGGTATCGGTCACTACCGCTGATCACGAGTTTAAAATGGATATCAACATCACCAGTCCGATCTCTTCATCATCGGCCATAAACTTCCAGATGGAATTTGCCGGATCAAGGGTTGACCTGGGGCCGCTTGGGGTTAAAAATCCTGACGGCAGTTATTCCACCAGTGGCTGGATAACCTTTACCTGGGATCTGTCGTCATTCGGCAGTCTGCCCGCGACCATTCCCGCCTCAGGAGAATGGGGTTTGAACCTGGGTTCCGGTACAGGCCTGGATATTACGGGGCTTTATATTGATAATATAAGGTTTGAGAAGAAGTAGGCCCTATCAGTGCGTCATTGCGAGCCATGCCTGACGAATAGTGAAGAGTGGGTCAGAATTTCCATGCATGGCGCGGCAATCGCTTCGAATGGGCGGAAGGCAGATTATTGTACTTATTAATTATGTACTATTTATTATGTTTTGCCGGTTCGAACCGATTGCCACGTCGCGCACAGGCATATTGAATCAATCCCGCTTTTTATTGCAGCGCTCCTCGCAATGACGGCTTTAGCGTGTCTTTACAGCACAATCGCATTCCCCATATAGAAATCCAGAATCTTCAGCCTGAAGATGTATT
>CAYWCR010000081.1:7633-11743 GCA_964456825.1 uncultured Bacteroidales bacterium | reverse complement strand
AGCACAATCGCATTCCCCATATAGAAATCCAGAATCTTCAGCCTGAAGATGTATTTGTACTTGGACTGGATCAAAGCTGATTGGGCGGTTATCATGTTATTCTTGGTGACATTGAAATCAACGGAATTCATCAGCCCGACATCCAGCTTTTGCTGGGCGTATTTAAAAGCCTCCTGGTTTGACTTCACGGCTTCGATACTGGAATTATATTCTTCCATGGCCGCCAGAGCATCAGCATGTGCCTGCTGTATCTCTTTATACAGGTCTAGTTTCGTCTGGTCCAACATCAGCTTTGAATTCATTACATTCAGTTTTGCATTGCTTATGCCTGTCTTTACCTGCAGGCGGTTAAATATGGGAACGGAAACGCCGACACCCGCCTGTTTATAGAAAAAATCTTTCAGCTGCGCACTGTAAGCATAATCTGCTGCGGGATTTATCGGATCTTCAGCCAGTTCGGAATAACGTGAATATAAACTGCCACTGATACCAATAGACGGGGATAATTGTCCCCATGCCTTGGACAGATCCTTTTCCGTACTTTTCAGTTCAAGTTCAGCACTCCTGATTTGCGGTAAATGTTCGAGAGCCTTGCTGTATATGTCATCTACGCTCTGGGGCGGAGGGATTAATTCGACTTCAAGGTGCTCGGGAATTACAATGTCAAAGCCGCCAACCGAGTCGAGATCCAAAATCTGTGTAAGATCAAGGTATGTTATATCAAGATTATTCATTTCATTGATCAGGGCAAGCTTGTCATTTGACTCCTGTGCTTTAATCGCAAAGTATTCACCCTGGGCGACATTCCCGACCTCCATCAGTTTTTTGGTTCTTTCTGTCTGCAGGGATGTGACTTCAAGTTTATTTTTTGCCACTTCAACCCGTTCTTTCGCAAAAAGAATATTCAGATAGGCAACAGTCAGGGTCAGGGCCATGTCATTTTTGGTTTTTTCGAGATCTGACTGGGCTTGCAGAAATTTGTATTTTTTCTGCTTAATATCATTCAGGATTGACAATCCTGAAAAAACGGTGATGTCGCTACCCAGTCCCATATTGCCGGACCAGTAACTCTGGTTAACGTATTCAAAGCGGTTATAGTCGATCGTTTTGCCTGAGCTGAAGGTATGATTCCACTGGCCGTTCAGGTTGGGAAGTGTATTAAATTTTGACTGGTTAAAGTTGTTTTTATTATAATCAACATTCAACGCTTGTCTTTTAATCTGCAGGTTATTCTCATAGGCATAATTGATGCATTCCTCAAGCGACCATTTTTTCTGCGGATATGCGTTTACAAATAAGGTTATTGCCAGGAAAAGGAAAATTACTTTTTTCATTGTCTGTAATATTTTTAATTGATTACTGTTTGATTGGGGTTTCGTTAATTGATTTTTTTACGGTACAGCACATGAACATGATCGGCATTTTCTGCAGGATTAAAGATCTGTATCAGCTCCCAGCTTTTGTCATAGCTTTCAATCGCACTTTTCAGCCGGTAGATACGGGCCAGGGAACGCTCGATGGGATCGGTCAGCGATGAGAGCTCATCTTCTGCTTCCCAGGGAAAGGATTCGACCCTGAAGTCATACTTCAGTCTGCGGCCTTGCAGTGTTACTTCCACTTCGGCCTTTTCATCTTCCTTAAGAAAAGGAACGGGGATGCATAGGGTGTTCATTTGTTGATTTGTTGATTGGTTGATTTATTGATTGCCGGGTCGATTTGGGACCTGTGGTTTAGGATTAATCTTCAAATTTTCAAGCCATTATTAGTACAAATCTCTTAAAAAACCTCTTAATTTGTTCCGCTGCAAATAAGCTTTTTGCTAATGGCTATGGCCTGCTTGCAGCGTTTAGTCCTTCCTTTCCTTACCCCTGGCTAAAGCCAGGGGCAATAGATGATATCCTCCAGGATATTGCCTTTGTTCTTTAATCTTGGATCTTTTGTCTTGATTCTTGTGTCTTTGTTCCTGGTTCTATAGTATTTGCCTGATGTTTTCTGTGACAATATGGCCGTCGAATAACTGAATGATGCGGTGTGCCTTGTCGGCGTCCGATGGCGAGTGGGTGACCATTACAATGGTCGTCCCTTCGGTATTGAGTTCGGTCAGCAGGTTCATCACCTCTTCGCCGTTGGCTGAATCGAGGTTACCAGTAGGCTCGTCAGCCAGGATCAGCATAGGCCGGGTGACCACAGCCCGTGATATGGCGACACGCTGCTGCTGGCCGCCTGACAATTGCTGGGGAAAATGCTTTTTGCGGTGCGATATCTTCATCCGTTCCAGCACGCTGCTAACTTTCTTCCTTCGATCAGCAGGAGATACTTTAAGGTACAACAGGGGCAGTTCCACATTTTCATATACCGTCAGTTCGTCGATCAGGTTGAAACTCTGAAAAACGAATCCGATATTCCCCTTGCGCAGGTTGGTACGTTGCCTTTCCTTGTACCCGGATACTTCCACGCCGTTGAAGAAGTACTCCCCGCCGGTAGGATTATCCAGTAATCCTACGATATTGAGCAGTGTTGATTTACCGCATCCTGATGGTCCCATGATGGCGACAAATTCACCTTTTTCAACGCTGAGGTTGACTTTATTCAGGGCTGTGGTTTCCACCTCTTCGGTGCGGAATACTTTTACGAGGTCAACAGTTTTAATCATTGTGTTGTGGTATATGTTTCAAATCGTTATTTTTTTCTGTTTTTGATGATCAGCTTTTCATTGTCACCAAAGCTTTCATACCCCGATACGATCACTTTCTCCCCTTCGGACAGCCCTCCGATTACTTCATAATAGGATGGATTCTGCCGACCAATGCGGATATTCCGTTTTTCAGCCAATCCACCGGATTTGTCGACCACATAAATCCATTGTCCGCCGGTACTCTGGTAAAAACCACCCCGCGGCACCAGCAGGGCATCTTCCGATTCGCCCAGTTCAAGGTGTATCCTTGCCGTCTGCCCGATGCGGATCTGAGCGGGTATGGGACTGGTGAACTCCATGTCAACGGCAAAAGTTCCGTTTTTTACTTCGGGATATACTTTGACAATGCTCAGGGTATGTTTCCCGCCTGCAAACGAAAAATCACCGTGCAGACCCCTGTTTATCCTGGCAATATAATGCTCATCAATTTCTGCGCGCATCTTATAGGAATCGAGGATATTCAGGGTGCCTACATGACTGCCATAGCTGATCACTTCGCCAACTTCCGGGTTCAGGGTAGCCAGCTCACCGTCCATGGGAGCCTTGATCTCAAGATTCTCAAGCCTTCTCCGGGTAAGGATAAGGTTTTTCTGCATCCGGTTAATGGATTCTTCATCAGAGGCTATACGGGTAATCATATAGGCAGAATCACGGGCATATTTTTGTTTTTGCAGATCGAGCTGCTGCTTTGCCTCCTCATAAAGCTCTTTTGAAACTTCAAAGTCTTCTTTGGATATAAGGCTGGCATCGAAGAGTTTTTCATTGTTATGAAACTGCCTGTCAAGTTTTTTCAGGCCATATTGTAGTTCCAGTATGAGGGACCGGGTCTGTATCTTCTGGTTCTCCAGGTTGATGCGCGTGGTTTTCAGGTCATTGATGGCCCTGGAGACATCCGCTTCATTGCTTGAAATATCCAGCAACAGATTATAATTGCTCAGCCGGATAATGACATCCCCCTTCCTGACCATGTTGCCTTCTTCGATGAGAATGTCCTCCACCCTTCCGGCCTCAACGGCGTCAAGGTATACGGTCTTTATGGGTTCCACGGTACCGTTAACGGATATGAAGTCCTGGTATTTATCATGGATTACGGTGGCTATCGTGAATTTTTCCTCATCAACGTTCAGCTTTGTGCTCTTATCCCCGAAGACTATTTTAACAATCATCAGCAGGATAAAAAATGCAATAAGCCCAATCCATATATATTTTCTGGGAATGCCCTTCTGCTCAATTTTTCTGTCCATCGCGTCCATGGGGAGAATTCAGTGTTTGATAATGCTTTACACTATTTTATCATTAATTATGCCAAAAATAATAAAATTTTGTTATTCAGTTAGATATAAAGATGAAACGATCGATACAGTGAAATACTTTTGTACGAATATGCTACAAAAACAGTACGAAACCGTACAGTC
>CAYWCR010000081.1:0-7533 GCA_964456825.1 uncultured Bacteroidales bacterium | reverse complement strand
GTTATGGTGGCATTATGCAGTCTCAGAATCTGTTTTGAGAGGCTCAGCCCTATTCCTGATCCGGATGGTTTGGTGGTGAAAAAGGGAATGAAAATTTTGTCCAGCACATCTTTCAGAATTCCGGTCCCGTTGTCCATTACCTGCAGCGTAACATGTCCCCTTTTGTTGAGAAATCCGTGCAGCCTGATCCTTGCGTCGGGGCGGTCGGTAAGGGCGTGAATTGAATTTTTAACCAGGTTTATCAGTACCTGCTCAATCAGTTGTTCATCAGCGGTGAACTGAAGTGATTCGGGTTCCACCTTTACGGTCAGCCCGATATTATTTTTGGCAATATCATCCTCCAGCAGTTTTTTGATATTATTGAAAAGTTCGAGGATGGAACACAGTTTAAAATTGGGCTTTGGGATCCGGGTAAGGTTTCGGTATGTATTGACAAAATGCAGCAGGCCGGTGCTTCTCTTATTGATGGTTTGAAGGGCTTCCTGAATTTCATCTACCGATTCCTTGTCAAAATTTACCTCCGTTGCATCCGGTTGGTTGTTGACTCCTTTTACCATCAGGTCGAGGGTTGAAGACAAAGATGCAATCGGGGTAATGGAATTCATAATCTCATGGGTAAGCACCCTGATCAGCTTTTGCCAGGCTTCTGTTTCCTGCTCCTCCAATACGGTTTGGATATCCTTGATGGTCACCAGGTATATCACCTTGTCCTTGATCTTAATCGTGGTTGCATAAATGGCCAGTTGCAGGATATCGTCTTCATCCTGCACTTTGACCAGCTTGTTCTCGCCGGGTTTAATATTCAGCAGGGTGTCAACCAGTTCAGCACTGAGTGTCTCCAGTGCCTTGATATTTTTAATGGAAGTCACCTGGAAGAGCTTTTTCGCGGCTTTGTTGATCAGCTCAATACTCCCGTCAGTCGTATAAGCGATTACGCTGACGTCTATATTTTGCACGATGGTTTGCAGGTAATGAAAATTCTCTTCTTTCTCGGCCCTCACTTTCTGAAAGTCTTCCATCACCTCATTAAAGGCCTTATTGAGTTCATTGAATGTGCCCCCCATGCCTTTCATGTTAAAGGACCGGGTGAATTCGGAAAAACGCACCGATTCCAGAAAACTCGTCAGTTCCCGGTTGGTTTTGTCAAGGAACCGGATCAGCGAACCGATCTGGAAAATGATCAGCACGCCTGCGATGACGGGTGCAATGAAATATTTGATCTGCAGGGTATAAAAGAAAAGAAAGATGCATGCAGTCAGCAGGATAACCCTGAATATAATATTGATCCTGTAATTTTTAAAAACCATATTTTTCCATTCTCCGGTATAACGAAGTGCGGGTAAGTCCTAATTCCTGCGCAGCCTGGGTAATATTCCCCTGGTTTTGTTTCAGGACCTTTTCGATGATCTTTTGTTCTATATCATCCAGGTTGTAGGTTTCAAATTCAAGTTCCCCGCTTTTCTTCCGCGGTGTGGCCAGGATAAAGTCTTCGGGTTCGAGGGTTTGCGTTTCCGTCATGATAACAGCCCTTTCAATGGCATGCTGGAGTTCCCTGACATTGCCGGGCCAGGAATAATGCATAAGTTTTTTAATGGCTGCTGAAGTGATGCCCTTGATGGTCTTTTTGTATTTTTTAGAGAAGATCTTTAAAAAATGATTGGAGAGCAGGGCAATATCATCGCCTCTTTCCCGCAGCGGGGGCAGGTGCACTTCAATCGTATTGATGCGGTATAACAAGTCCTGCCGGAACAGACTGTGGCTGACCATGTCATACACGTCGTTATTGGTCGCGCAGATCAGCCGCACATCTACCGGTACGGATTTGTTGGAACCGACACGTGTCACTTCCCTTCGTTCAATGGCTGTCAGCAGTTTTGTCTGCAACGGCAGCGTAAGGTTGCCGATTTCGTCAAGGAAAAGTGTCCCTTTTGAAGCGATCTCAAAACGGCCGGGTTTTTCTTTTTTTGCATCCGTGAAAGCTCCGCGCTCATGGCCAAACAACTCGCTCTCAAACAGCGTTTCACTGATGGAACCCAGGTCAACACTGATGAAAACTTCATCACGCCGGGGAGAATTCCGGTGAAGAGCCCGGGCAACAAGTTCCTTTCCGGTCCCGTTCTCTCCCAGTATCAGTACATTCGCATCGGTTTGTGCTACTTTCTTAATGGTATTAAAGACCTCATGCATCTGAACGGAATTCCCGACAAAATCGGTAAAAGGCTGATCCATGACAGCACTCATCTCCTTTTGCTTTACCCGCAGTTCATCGGCTTCCAATCGTGAACGGCGCAATTTCACCGAAGAGGAAATGGTGGCAAGCAGTTTTTCGTTTTGCCAGGGTTTGAGGACAAAATCGGTAGCTCCTGATTTGATGGCCTTTACAGCTTTCTCGGCGTCCCCATAGGCGGTTATGAAAACTACAACCGATTTGGGGTCAAGATCCAGTATCTTACCCAGCCAGTCAAACCCTTCCTGCCCGCTGATGGCATCTTTTGTGAAGTTCATATCGAGCAGGATTACATCGAAGTATTCCCGGGAGAGCAATTCAGGTATCTGGTTGGGGCTGTTCAATGTGGTGATCTTTTCAACATGCTGTTTTAACAGCAGCTTCAGTGCAAACAGGATGTCCTCGTTGTCATCCACAGCCAGTATCTTACCGATTTTTTCAATCATAATCTGAATGTTGTAACTTAAACAAATGTAGAGAAATAGTTTGAAATTTAGGAAGGGATGACCTATTATCCTTTCCTGAGCACTGAATGTCATCTCTCCGGTGACCGGTAATTTCCTCACCCCTGCCTGACGTCAGGGAGGCCCTGTTCATAGAGCATCCCCCTCTCCAAACTGGAGAGGGGCAGGGGGTGAGGAGGTAATTTGTTATTCTGAGCCTTTTCAATATATTTGCTTTTGCATGCGTCATACCCCACCGGGGTATTGGATCATTTTTCACCCGTTAATGAAAAAAATATCCGTCCTCCTGCTCTTGCTGGTTTGTCCGGTCACGGTTTTACCGCAAAGGATCACCGCGGATACGCTGGTTATTGATTTTATCCCGGATACCCTCGTCCCGGTAAATTATATTGTTTCTGATATCACCGATAACCGCACGGTTCATCCCAACCTGGTCAGTTATGCACGAAAAAACAGATATTTGCTGGTGCCGGTTGACCAGGTATTGATGACCCGCGACAAACTGGCCTCCCATATTATGAGGGGATTCCGGCAATCCTCCGGACCCCTGGATACACTGCTGCTGGATATAGACTATTTCATTATCGACCGGTATAAGGGCAACTTCGGAAGCTCTTATATCCTGAAAGCTGACTTCCCGGTATATAAACTTTCAGCAAGCGATACCCTTCGTGCCGGAACACTGGTTTATAATTATTCCTATCAGCCGGCGGGGAAAAAACAAAAAAGATCCCGGATATGCGAACAAATACTGGAAAATTGGCATACGGAATTTAAACTGGATTTAATGGTCACGGCAGGTTATTTGCATAACGACAACCCTGCCCCGGAGAATCTTATTGAAACACCCCTGAAAAGAGCTCATTTTTTGCATGCAAATGTGGGAACGGTGGTGGGATTGAAATTCTGGCAGCTGGAAGGTGAATTGTATTTTACACGGCCTGAAACAGCAAAACAGCAATGGTTCCTGGGAAACATAGTGCGTTATCAGCATACTCCGGATTTTGAAATGATCGGCTTTGGAAAAAAGTCGGAACATTTTGCCGGCAGGATTGATGAACGGTGGACATTTGACATTGCGTCCAATATATTGTTCGGATTCCTGAAATGGAAGGAAACCGAGGATATTAAGCTGTATCAGATCCTTCAGCTTTCCCTTTCATCGGTCCAGGCCATTGCCTATAACAAAAAAAATACCGGGGGAATACAATGTAAGGCTGGCTTTTTTGAGAACTTTTATTATGTTATTGATATGAAACCGAAGCTTCAGGCAGGGATTTATTTGGGGGCAGGGTATAAATTCTAAAGGTTATGAAGAAAATCTTCATCATACTCCGCAGGTTTCTGATTCTGTTCTTGTTGACAGGTTCATTTCCTGCGACTCAGGGCCAGTTGTTAACGATCTCCGGGTATGTTTCCGATGGAAAAACCCGTGAAACACTCATTGGGGCGACCGTTCAGCTGAAGGATGAAAACAAGGCTGCTGTAACCGACGGGAATGGCTTTTTCAGTATCGCCGGCCTCAGGAAAGGTGAATATACCCTGGTGATTTCGCATTTGGGATATCATGAGAAAGAAATTGCGGTGATCATGGAAAATAAAGGCATCGTGCTGAAGGATATTCATCTCGATCCCGCTCCCCTTTCCCTGGAAGAAGTATCCATCATCGCCCCCAGGAGCAATGAAATAGCCGATCGTGCCATTGAGGCCAGTCACATACAGCTTACACCAAAAATGATCCAGTCCATACCCACCGCTGGCAAGGATGTTTTTGCCGCGGTAAAGTACCTCCCCGGAATTGACCGCACGGAACCTTTTTCACCGTTGTACACCGTACGCGGAGGCGATCCGGGTGAAAATGCCGTTATGCTCGATGGGGTAATGATTTACAATCCCTACCATTCTTCCATCACTTCCGGGATCTTCAATACGATGACGATCAAAAGTGTTGATCTGCTTGTAGGCGGTTTTGGTGCAGAATACGGGGGAAGAAATTCATCGGTGATGTATATTACCACCATTGATGGCAATCCGAATGAGCTGCATGGCGAAATTGAGCCCAGCACTTTTTATTCAAAACTATTCCTTGAATTTCCGGCCGGGAAAAATGCCTCGATGATGGTCGCAGGTCGTTATCTGTATGACATTGTGACGAACTTCATTTTTCAGAGCCAGAATTATTTCTATGACTACAACCTGTCGTATACAAACCGGATCAACAACCGCAACAGGCTTACGTTGAAATATTTTGAGTCAAAAGATTACACCGGGTACAATTTCAATACCTTTTACCGGTATTTTGGCAACACCTTTAATACGGAACTCTACGACGACTTTGAACTGGACCAGCGCAATGACTGGAAGAACAGGGCTGCCACGCTGATCCACAAACTGATCGTATCCCCCGGGGTATATGTGAGGAACCAGGCTTATTATTCTTCTCACCGTTCGGAGAATTACTCCGGTCTTGATTTCCGGTTGTCTGCCCCCGAAGATGACGGGGATACGATACAGCTGCAATGGCAATCGAAAAACCGCCTGGGGAGTGAGATTACCGATATGGGGCTTAAATCCACCGTCTCCGTTAAACTGGCGAACTTCAGTGAACTGAAGGCAGGCATTGAATATAATGCCTATGCCTTTAACAACAGCATTGCCATCAATGATATTGACAATGGTTCGTTTGAGCGTTTCCCATCTCTCCTGGCCCTGTTTGTGGAGGATAAAATTACAGCAGGCAGGTTCTCCATCCGGCCCGGTATCAGGGCTACCAACTATAATAACAGTACCTGGATGTACGAGCCCCGTATCAATGCTGCCATTCAACTCCCCGGGCAAATGAAATTAAAACTGGCTTACGGTGAGTACCTGCAATATATTATCAGTATGAATTCGGCGGAGATAGAGATGACGCAGATTGTGGACTATTACTACCCTTTAGGGGACAGGGAGCCCGGCAAGTCAGTCCATTACATTGCCGGCCTTGAAAAGAGCCTCAGCGCATCGTTGTTTGTATCCATTGACGGATATTACAAAGAGAACCCCAGGGTTTACGCATTCGATATGAATAATTATTTTGGGTTTTCCGAAAGGATTCAGCAGGGCAATGGCAATGCTTATGGCATTGAATTGCTGATCAACGGAAAGGTAAGGAATGTTTCCGGATGGATATCCTACAGTTATGCGAGGGCCAGGCGCCAATACCCTGATTCGGAAATAAATGACGGCAAAGCCTATGATTTTGATTATAACAGGCCCCATACTTTTAAATCTGTACTTACCTGGCAGATGACACCGACTTTTGCGCTGAATACATCCCTGGTATTGCTGTCCGGCATCAAAAGAAGTATTGAGAACACCATGCAGAGCTACTATTATTATGATCCTGTCACCAACCAGACTGCTTTTTTCCCCATGTATACCACCAACCGGAAGAATGGTGCCAGGATGCCCCCGGTGATCAACCTCGACCTGGGCATCAGGAAGGAACTCCTTTCGGGATTAGGAAAAGATCTGGCGGATTTTTTGAAGGCTGACGAGTCTTATGTCACGGTGACGATCAGGAATATTCTGTTTCTGTATAGAAACGTCGAGTTTTACATTCCCGGCAGCGGCATCCCCGGATACGGGGACAAGTATATCCCCTTTGGATCCAACTATCTGCCATCGGCAGGATTCAGTTATACCTTAAAATTCTGAGATCATGAAAAACATGAAATACCTGATTGGTTTTCTGTTGTTGTCAACCGGCTGCATGGATGTCGTTGATTTTTATCTCGGCATTCCGCTTCAGCCTGTGGCCGATGAAGACGGTTTTATCCCGGGGCTTAACCTGTTTGGGATCATCCGGCCGGATTCCACCGGTGAATATAATAACTCTTTCATCCTGTTGCAAAAAGTAATTCCCGCAATCGGAAGCAATGACAGTCTTGACATAGGGACAGCCATCGTATGGGTCGAAGAACTCAATGGCATGAATTCGCGGCATGACTTTCTGCTCACCGATCATAATCATGTATTCAGTGAGAAGGGATACAGGCCTGATAAGGAGTTCAGGCCAAAGGCCGGTGACCGGTTTTCCGTTGAATGCGCAATCCGTGAACTGCCGGTATTAACGGCCACTACGATTGTCCCCAATGCGCCGGTTTTGCTGATGCATACCCTGAGGGTATCGGATAATTCGTTGTCTTTTGAGATACAGGCTGATACAACAATTTTCATGCTGGATGTATATGTTTATAAGGCAGGAGGTCTTGCAGCTTACCAGCGGCTTCCGGGAGAACAGGGCAGCAACACCCTGGTGTTATTGTCCTCCCTGCAGAGCGGGACTGACAGTATTGACCTATACGGTTACGATGAAAAAATGGCGACGTATTATATGACCGCAAATACATCGCTGAATTTTAACAAATACCGTGAAAGTTTTAGCACCGTCGAAAATGGCTATGGTGTTTTCGGAGCCATGAACCATGCCCGGTTTTACTTACCTGAATGAAGACCTTCCATGGCCTGCCCCGATGGATCGGGGCAGGCTATGGAAGGGTCGGATACCAAACGAAAAAAACCCTGTGCCAATGAGTGACAACAGGGTTTTTAGATTTTCAGTAAAGCTGTTCAAATATTGTAATTTCGCAGCAATTTTGCGAATTCGGAACAGCCGGGATTGTTAGCTTCTGCGGAATTTGTTTCCTCCAAATTTGCCTCTGGAACTGTTACCGTTACTTTCTTTAGGCCTAGCCTCATTAACAGTCAGTTCCCTGCTGCTGAATTCCTTGCCGTTAAGATTTTCAATGGCTTCTTTGGCTTCGTCATCGTTTGCCATTTCAACGAAAGCAAAACCTT
>CAYWCR010000080.1:16808-18387 GCA_964456825.1 uncultured Bacteroidales bacterium | reverse complement strand
TCCACCTGCGCAAATCACAAAAGCGTATATTGGCTTCGCACATGAACTCAACAGCCCTTTCTCTTATGATCTCGCTCATAAAGGCTTCCTGGGAAACAAGGTACCTTGCGTCAACGCCCGGCACATTGGCCCTTGCCCTGACAACGTTCACGGCATCCGCTGCCGTTAATACATAATCACCGTTACCCGTATAACTGCTTTGTGGCGTTCCGTAACCGTATAAAACCGCTTCCGCGTACATATAATAAACATCTGCAAGTCGCATGTAACTTGGCAGCAATAGTTTATTGGGAACATTGTCCACCTGATTGCCTTCCACGGGAAATAACTTGCGGTTCAAATACCCGGTGCGGCTGCCGCTCAGATCGTCACGATAGTTGCCCCCGTTATAAAGATTGGCAAAGCGCCTGTAATCATCAGCAGAAGACCCTCCCTGGATTACCTTTACGCCGTCATAAACAATATCCTTATAAAAACGGGGATCGCGGCCTGTCCACGGATCTGCCGGATCATAGCCTGAACCCTCCGCATCTATAGGCAAGCCATTGGCCATACCAAAATTTTTTACATAATTGTGTGCAGGGGCCACCATATTTCCATCAAATCCGCATATCTGTGGTTGAAATAAGGATGCAGTTGCATCATAATATATATTGTTCCAGGAATATCTTGGCGTCATAAGCGATTCAGGGTATCCTG
This sequence comes from uncultured Bacteroidales bacterium, assembly GCA_964456825.1. Taxonomy (GTDB): domain Bacteria; phylum Bacteroidota; class Bacteroidia; order Bacteroidales; family UBA10428; genus UBA5072. Next base: position 17,688 of record CAYWCR010000080.1, on the reverse strand, counting down.
GAATATCTCCGTTTAACGTGTAGAAATTTTCAAGATACCTATCCCATTCGGTGAGCTGATAAAATGCCTCTCCCGTATGGGATAAATACAGGCAATTGTACAATGCTTCGGCCGCCTTTTTACATAATTCAGCATCATAGGAAGCGTTCCCGGTCGACACCTTGTTCATCAACGGACTTGCCGCGTAAAGCAGGTCCTTGCCCAGGTATGCGTAAGCCGTCGATTTGGTTACGCGCTGATCGTTATCTCCCAGCGTTTCCTGCCCCGCTGTTGTGTTGTCCCAGTTGGCCGGAAGCAAAGCTGCCGCTTCCTCCAGGTCTTTGGCTGCCAGCAGGGCGGTTTCCCGGTAAGTGAGCCGGGGAAGATCCAGCTTTTCTGAACCGAGGACCTTGTCGATATACGGAAGCCCTCCCCAGAAGCTCATGAGCTGAAAATGCAAAAAACCACGGAAGAACAAAAGCTGCCCTTTGATGATATCTTTTTCTTCCTGGGTTGCCTCTACAAGCTTATCTATATTGGCCAAACCAATATTGGCTTTGCGAATACCATACCAGGCATTCGGCCATAGCCCTACCTGGGTCCAGTCGCCATCCGTTACCGCTCCCTGACTGGAGTGGAGGTAGCTCTGGTTCCATCCCGCTGCTGTAGTATACCAATACCAGTAATCGCCGTTATCAAAATGAACATTTAGTCTCCAGTCGACGGTTGTTGCAAGAATTTCGTCTGCTATATTCCAGTCTGCAACCCAGACTGACCTTGTATAGTCAGGCATACAATGATAAAGTTCTTCCGTAAAGCCCTGGTAACTCTTAAATGTACCAAAGACCTCCTGGTCGGAAATGATTGCTTCGGGCGACTTGTCCAGATAGTCTTCGCATGA
>CAYWCR010000080.1:0-16708 GCA_964456825.1 uncultured Bacteroidales bacterium | reverse complement strand
TCATCGGCAAAAATGATCTCATCTTTTGCATGGGTCATCGATACATTGGCCCACAATCTTAACCCGCTGGTAAAACGATGATTCAGTTTTGTTTCAATCTCATATCCTCTGACTTTCACTTCGCCAAGGTTAGCTGCCGGAGGAGTACCGCCTAAATATACAACGACGGCCCTGTCAACACCTTGTATAAGAACTTCTTTATTATAATCACTAAAAACATCAACACTGCCTTCAATCAGCCCGTGCAGGAATGAATATTCAATTCCCAGGTTTTTCTTAACTGCCGTTTCCCAGTGTACATCAGGATTGCCAATAACACCTTCTCTATACCATATGTAAGGGCTCCGGGATCCCGAACTCCTGCCCATCAGGGCCTGGCCCCCGTATGTCCAGTCCGTGCGATATAACCAACGATATCGAGGGTCGTATTCATTCAGGGACAATCTATCGTTTCCGACAAGACCGTAGGACCCGCGGATTTTGAACCTGTCGAGCCAGGTAATGTCTTTCATAAAGCTTTCATTGCTCAGCATCCATCCAAGCGCTGCGGACGGGAAAAAATCAAACCGGTAATCCGGTCCGAATTTTTCAGAACCGTTGTATGCCCCGTTAAATTCGACAAAATATCTTTCACTATAATTATAGGTAGCCCTGAAAACCCAGTCTTCGCGATAAAGCGGGAATATACTGCCCAATGCTTTTTTGTCACGGCTAAAAAGCCCCATGGCAGTAAAGTTGTTCTTGCCTATCTTTCTCTCGTAATTAAGCTGAATCTGGTAGTAGGTTTTCCGGTATGTTTGCTCGTTATCCATTTCATCACTGCGGACCGACCATTCAGGAGTCACGTAATCATATTTGTTGGTGCCTGATTCCTGGTTCCAGGATACCTGCCCTTCAGGGGAAATCCACTTCTCGATAACGCTGCCCCAGTTATTCCAGACACCTCCGTCCGACAAAAAAGTATTGTCCATGGAGAAAGTTCCTTTTACCATAAGCCCTTTCAACAGCATACCCAGGTCCTGGGTAAGGGTGAAGTCGGTATTGATAATGGACGTCTTTCTGTTCCTTATCCCCGAGGTTGATACGTTTTTCACGGAATTCTGCACGTCAACCTCATTATCCGGCCAGTATCCCCAGGTTCCGTCGCTGTACTGAACCGGAAAAGCATCCGGCGGGTTACCATAGGCAGCCTGCCACATGGTATATTCGAACCCTGACCAGGTCTCCTTTTTGACAGCATGAGAACCGGAAAGATTGGTTGAGAGGGTTGTTGTTTTCGTTATGTTAAAGTCGAGGTTACTTCTGAAATTCAACCTGTCGTATCCATATCCGGGTGTATAACCCTGGCCGTTATCACGGACCTTCATAAGATCTCCTTCATGCAGATAATCCATTGAGGTAAAATACCTGACAAATGGTGTTCCACCGGTAATACTGATATTATTGGTATACGACATGGCATAGTCCTTGAAAGACTCTTCCTGCCAGTCAACATTGGGATATCTTTCAGCTTCTTCCAGGCTGGATGGGTGACGGTACTTGTCCAGTTCTGCAATCGGAGTATATGCCTGAAATAAAGAAGGTGTTATGTTAACTTCCCTTTCTATGGCCATATTGCGCACTTTCAGAGCGTCATAGGCGTCATACTTTCCGGGCAACTTCGAAGGTATCTTCATGGTCACATCTGAGGATACCTTTATACTTACCTTGCCTTCCGACCCTCGTTTTGTGGTAATCAGTATGACCCCGTTAGCCCCTTTCACACCAAAAACCGCCGTAGCGGAGGCATCTTTCAATACCGATATGTTTTCCACGGATTTAAAGTCAATCTCCTCCATGGAACGCTCAATCCCATCGACCAAAATCAGCGGGCCCCCATAGTTCCAGGAACCCTGTCCCCTTATATATATGACAGGATCCTCGTCACCGGGCTCCCCTGTACCCTGCATGGTAATCAAACCCGGGATATTGCCGGTAAGGGCCGCACCGATATTGGACACGCCGCCTGCCTTTTCCAGCACTGCGCCGGTTGTCTGTGATATGGCACCCACCACGCTCTCTTTCTTCTGTCTTCCGTAACCCACGACTACAACTTCTCCCAACTCAATTTCAGATGGTTTCAGAACCACCGTGATATTATCATTCCCTTCCACGGCAATTTCCTGGGGTTCCATTCCAACGAATGATATCACAAGAACCTGATTTCCTCCGGGGATACTCAATGTGAATGCACCGTTAACATCGGTAATGGTGCCTATTGTATTGTCTGCTTTCAGTATCACTGTGGCACCGATAACAGGCTCCTGTGTTTCATCCAGCACGGTCCCTTTCACATTTTGACCATTTTGTGCAAATGCTGATGCATTGCAAAGCATTGTAAGCAGGAATATGATTCCCGCCGGCCACAATTTCCAACTTGTATTGTACAACAAGGAAATGGGTTGCTTTCTTTTGTTTTTTCTTTCCATTATGCCTTTTTAATTAGTTTGTTTTACACCCTTCTTTGATTAGCCGTTATTTGCAAAAAAAAATGTGAAATCGTATGAGCAAAAGATATTCAGATGAGTTCTGCTGCTGAGAAGAATTGGTTTACATGACAGGTGCTTACGTGTCATTAATAGCCGTCATATTTTCAGGTTCAGGTTAAGGGCTTATACTTTCTATCCAGGTAGCTAAAGATATTTACACGCTGAGAACCGGACTATAAAATATCAGCCAATCACTTGGAAAATTGATGCAATACCTGTTTTCAGCGCTGGCACGGGTAAAGCATATGCATTATATAAGCTGATCGGGTTATCTTAAGCGATTTAAAATTATCCTGTATGGAAGGTGCCTGATTATCGGGGAAAAAATTTCCGAATCATTAATTCAATTGATATTCTTTCTGCTCAGGTATTCAGAAGGCGGTTTACCGTATTGTTTTTTAAAACATTTCGTAAAATAGGAGGGTGATGTGAACCCAGTCAGATAGGCAATTTCAGCCAAAGAGTATTGACTGGTTTCCATCATTTTAATAGATTGTTTCAACCGGATCAGTGTGATAAATTCGATGATGGACTGTCCGGTCAGGGCTTTGATTTTCCTGTAAACATTACTGCGGCTAAGCTTTAAATGTTCAGCCAGGCCTTCAACATTCAGTGAATTATCCGTGATGTTTTGAACAATATAATTAATGGTATCATTCAGAAATTTCTGATCCAGTTCACGTTCTGATAACTTGTTAGGCATGATGTATACCTCCTGGCTGAAATAGGCATACAAGGCACGGCGCGACCGGATAAGCTGATTTATCTGCGCACCAAGAAATTGAATATTAAAGGGTTTTGTAATATAGGCATCGGCACCGGTCTCGATTCCCTCAATCTGTTCATTAATACTCGTTTTAGCTGTAAGCAATATGACCGGAATATGACAGGTCCTGACATCTGATTTTATGGTCTTGCATAATTCGATTCCGTTGATGTTTGGCATTATTATATCACTGACAATCAGATCAGGAATATCCGACTGGGCCAGCTCAATTCCGGCTCTTCCGTCATGAGCCTGGGCAACCATGAATTTTGTGCTCAGTTCTTTCACTAAAAATGCCCTTAGCTCCTCATTATCCTCAACAATTAAAATCTCAGGCTTTTCTTCATCCTGCTCTGTCCCTGCTGCTGATTCACTTATTATCGGTTCCGGCGCGGGATCTGTAATAATATTTCTTTTCAGGGTACCAACTGATTCCGGCACCAGATCCTTTTCTTCATATGCACCGGGATCAATCGGCAGAATAAAGGAAAAACGGGTTTCAATACCCGGTATACTATCAGCCCGGATATAACCATGATGAATTTCAACCAGCCCTTTGGTTAATGTCAATCCTATTCCTGTTCCCTGATTTCTCCTTATTTCACTGGATTTTCCGCGGTAAAACTTATCAAAGATGCTGGGCAGTTCTTCCGGTGATATACCTTCTCCATTGTCAGTGACAATAATCTCAACGAGCCTTCCGTTTGTCTGAATGTCCCTGATGCCGTCACTATATTTGTCAACCAGCGCCGCTTTACTTTTAATATTGGCAGTAATCCTGATCCTGCCTTTGTCCGGGGTATGCTGGTATGCATTGGACAACAGGTTTAATAAAATGGTTTCGAGTTTCTCAGGATCAAACCTGCCAATAATTGAAGTCTCATCTGTTTCAACGGCAAAGTCAATTTGGCGGCTCTTCGAGATTATTCTGAAATAGATCGATATTTCTTTAATGTATTGCAGCAAATCGCCATGCTGAACTTTAAGCTTCGTTCTTCCTTCCTCCAGCTTCCTGAAGTCCATCAAATTGTTTGTCAGGTGGAGCAAACGATTGGCATTCCTGTAAATCACCAGCAAATGCTCTTTAACTTTTAATTCAGCTTTTGATATCAGACCATCAAGCGGCGCCAGAATTAAATTCAAAGGAGTCCGGAACTCGTGTGCTATATTGGTAAAGAAATGAATGTTCGCTTCGTTGAGCTCATGTTCTTTTTCTCTTGCCAGATGCTCCAGTTTCAGCTTGTTCTTGATACTGATCCTTTCATTTCTTATTTTTATGACCACTAACACGGCCGCCGAAATAAGCAACACATAAAAAAGCTTTGCCCACCAGGTTTCCCAATATGGCGGCCTGATGGTAATTATCAATTCGGTTGGTTGTTCGTTCCAGAAACCATCATTGTTTGAACCTTTTACCTTAAAAACGTATTTTCCGGATTTAATTTTCGTGTAATTTGCTGTCCTTTGTGTACCGATACAATTCCACTCTTCATCGAATCCTTCCAGTTTGTAGCAGAACTGATTTCTCGAAGAATGTGTATAATTCAGCGCTACAAAATCAATGGAAAAGGAAGTCTGCCTGTAGTTAAGGGTAATTTCCTTCGTTTCCATAATATGGTTCTTCAAAGGAGAATCCTTTGCACCAATTACGGCCGGCTTATTATTGATCCTCAGTTCAGATAGGTAAACCGCAGGAACTGAATTGTTTTCCGTAATCCTTCCGGGATAAAAAACATTGAACCCGTTTTCGCTGCCGAAATAAAACGCTCCGTTTCCGGCGCGTAAACAAGATCTTACATTGAATTCATTGGAATTAAGCCCGTCCTCACTGCTGAAATTTCTATAGCTGTTTTTTTCGTAGTCAAATCTGCAGATACCTTTGCTTGTGCTGATCCATAAAAAGCCTTCATCATCTTCCAGCAGACCTTTAATGGTATTGGAAGGCAGACCGTCCTCTTTTTCAAAAACGGTAAATGAGCTGTCCTTTTCATTGAACAGATTTAATCCTTTATCGGTAGTCCCTATCCAAAGCCGGCCTTTGCTGTCTTCAAAAATAGATTCCACCACATTGCTGCTCAGGCTTGCGGGATCATTTGAATGCAGGAAATTTCGACAATAAGCCGGCTGGTTGTTTTGCTGCTTCACCATGACCAGACCATAAATGGTCCCGATCCAGAAATTCCGATCGCTGTCTGTGAGCATGTCCGTAACATAGGATATATTGGATATCATTTCCGGATCATTTCCGCAGACAAAGGAGTAGAACTCATCGGCCTTCCTGTCATAAAGAAACAAACCGTTCCCTGCGGTACCAGCCCAGATATTTCCATTGGGATCCTCGTACAAGGTGAAAACATTATTGTTTTCCGTGCCCGCGCTGTTGATCAGCCTGTAATTCCGGATCTTTCTCCCCGCATTGTTCAACCGTTCAATTCCGCCTGCCCAAGTCCCTAGCCAGAGATTATCATCCGGGTCACAGAGTATATCCAGCACATCGTTGCTGGCAACAGAGGACGGGCTGTTATTATCAACAAACCGGTCGAAACGGCGTCCAGCAGGATCAAACCTGCAAATCCCGCCTCCGTTGGTGGCGATCCAAACATTGCCCCGGCTGTCCTCAGTAAATCCCCTGACATCATTATTGATAAGTCTTTTTTCAGGTGTTCTTATTTTTTCAAATGACTCAAATTTGCTGAACTTATCGTCGATAACACTGATCCCCTTGTTATAGGTTCCTATCCAAAGCCTGTTTTCTTCATCGACATAAAGGCTCCATATTGAATTGCTGGTAATGCTGTATTCGTTTCCCTCTTCTGTTTTGAAGTGTTTTACCGAGCCAGTCACCACATTCAAACGGTTTAAGCCTCCGTTATCCGTTCCGATCCATATAATCCCCCTTTTATCAGCAAACAGCGAAAGGATATAATTATTGGATAACCTGCCCTGGCGGGTATCAGAATCGTAACGTTCTATATTAAAACCATTGCTTCCTTCAGCGACCTTGTTAACCCCACCTCCTCTGGTCCCGGCCCAGATGTACCCGTCCCTGTCAAGGGTAAGGGAAGTAATATGATTGTTACTAATACTATTGAGATTGCCGGGTTCATTGAAAAAGCGTTTAAATCCTTTTGCCGGCATAAACAAATTAAGCCCGTATTGCGTTCCGACCCATATTCTGCCTTTAAGGTCCGTTATGATGCAGGTAATCCGGTCTGAACTGATCGATCCCGGATCATTGACATCATGTGCATAACGGGTTGCTTTTTTATTCTTATGGTCGTAAGCGAATAATCCGTTTATATAAGTGCCCGCCCACAACAGGGACCTGTTATCAGGATGAAGGACGGTAATAAGGATCTGGTTTAAAGCATTGATCGTATCATCATTGCCGGGCACATCGCTGAAATTATCCTTCTCCCTGTTATACAGGTTCAAACCACCTGAGGTCCCAATCCACAGATTGTGGTTTTGATCCTCCGTTATGGCATTTACCGCATTATTTTTAAGACTGGTGGCAGAGCCGGTTACATTCTCATAAACGTAAAAATTGATGCCGTCATACCGCACCAGCCCCGACTCGGTACCAAACCACATGAAGCCTTTATGATCCTTAAAAATACATCTGACCGCATTGTATTCAAAATCGGGAGACAGGGATTGAAATACAGGCTCATAGTCAATACCGGGAAGCATTGCCCCTGTTTCATTTACGCTGATGCCTGCGACCGGTCTTTGCACCACAGCCTGAGAAAAGCACAGGTCAGCATGATAGGAAATAGCCAATTGTATGAATAATACAATATGAACTATTCTAATGCTCATGTTTTTTGATCATTATTTAACTCATCAAAATTAAGACAAAATCACACTTTGTAACAATATCAACAGCAAAATGCCAATTTGTTCTATGAACTAAGAAATGATTGCTGTATTTTTGCAATCTTGAATTTCTCGGGGAAGTTTTAGTATTAACAATAAAAAATAGGTTATGAGACTTTCAACTTTTTTAACCTCCGTTTTTTTTATGGTGAGTGTCAACGTGGTTGCCCAGCATGTACCTGTTATCGTGGAAGCTGAGGCCGGAACACTCGGGTCGGATTTTGCCGTTTTAACGGATGGAGATGTTACCTATATCGCGCCGAAAACCAACTTTATCAATGCCACCAATCCCGGTAATGCCAGTAAAGTGGCTTCTTATACCGTGACCTTCGCTGATTCCGGAACCTACAAACTTTTCGTGAGGGTCAGGATCGGTCCGGCAGGTGCAGATGATGACAGTTATTTCTATGGTAACGGATTTGGTACGAAAGATCCGGTATCCGATAATGACTGGATCATTTGCAATAATCTGCATACCGCCGGATTTGTTATCAATTCAGATGTTGTCGGAAATCAGGGAGATGCCCCTGCCGGTGTCTGGAAATGGGTGTCATTTTCTGATTATACCGGTTATGAAACACCCATCACCTTTAGGGTAGAGCAGGGTGAATTAACCAAGACTTTTGAGATCGGAACCCGTGAAAACGGATTTGATATCGATAAAATTGCATTCGGCAGGAGCGGGATATATTACACGGTAGATAATCTCAACAAAGGCGAAGCCGGTTCTTTGTTTCCCCCGGGAGAAGAACCCATCGGGCCTCCACTTGCCGAAGGTCTTGATAAGTTTCTGGGATGTGGTTTTGGTCCGGATTCAAGGCGTGATTTTGCCGGTTACTGGAACCAGATAACCCCGGGCAATGCCGGAAAATGGGGTTGGGTAGAGGGGACCCGTGACAATATGGTATGGACCGATTATGATGAAGCATACAAACTGGCTATGGACAGCGGATTTCTTTTTAAACACCATGTTCTTGTGTGGGGTTCCCAGCAGCCATCATGGGTGGCAGCCCTTGATTCTGCTGAACAGCATGCCGAACTGCAAGAATGGTTTGAAGCAGTTGCTGACCGTTATCCCGGAATCAGGCAGGTTGAGGTAGTGAATGAGCCTTTGCATCAACCTCCTGACGCTACTCACCAGGGCAATTATATCGGAGCCCTTGGCGGATCGGGTGTGACAGGCTGGGACTGGATCATAGAGGCATTCCGGATGGCGCGTGCCGTATTTGCTGATACCGTCGCACTGATGATCAACGAGTACGGTATTATGAACAGCACCACCAATACCGACGAATACCTTAAGATCATAAAATTGCTTCAGGCCGAAAACCTGATCGATGCCATCGGGTTTCAGGGTCATGGCTTTTCGCATAATGCTTCCAATGAAACTTACCTTAGAAATATTGATACCCTGGCCAGCACGGGATTACCGATATATGTGACCGAGCTTGACATTGACGGTTTAACGGATCTGCAGCAGGTAAGGGGTTACATGAATCTTTTCTCCTTGTTCTGGGAACATCCGGCCATAAAGGGCATTACGCTGTGGGGATTCAGGCCCGGGATGTGGCGCTCGGACGCGGGAGCATACCTGATTGATCTGGATGGCAATGAACGTCCTGCCATGTTATGGCTTCGGGCATACCTGAAAGGGGAATTTGTGGCGGGCACATCCATTGAGGTTTCCACCTCAACCGGTCAGTCTAATATTGATACCGATGACGGCACCCTGCAGATGGTCGCCACGGTTTTGCCGGAAAATGCCACGCTGAAAACGGTTTATTGGAAAGTAAACAACACCAGCGTTGCAACCATTGACCAGAATGGATTACTGACAGCGAAAACCAATGGCACGGTTACGGTTACGGGAAGTTCACTTGAACTGAATTCCACCGTTAAGGATGAAATGATCATTACTGTGAGCGGACAGACAGGAATTGCAAACTTTTCAGGAAGCGGAAAAATGATGATTTATCCAAATCCTTCCGAAGGAGCATTATTCACGGTGGAAGGACTGGAGGATATGTCCAGGCTTGTCATATTGAATATGAACGGAGAACAGGTCTTTGCGACCGGTTTGTCTGGCCGGCCATCATTTGAAATGGATCTGGATGTGCCTGCAGGGGTTTATATTGTAAGAATTTCCAATGGAGTTAATCAATATCATGCCAAAATAATCGTCAGATAATCTTATACGGATTTTCAGGACGATTTTTCCGATTCATGAACACTTTCTTGAAACCCAGGTTTGGCCTGGGTTTTTATATTCCAATCATAAAGCATTTGCTATCGATGTGAAAATAGCAATAGTTTATTCAGGCATCGGATTAATATGCGTACCCAGTGCAGCAGGGAATTTATTGCGGTGGAACCGGGAGGCTTAAATAAACCCAGTCATTTGAAATCCCTGCCAGTTCATCAGGCACAAACCCATCCCCTCCCTGAATAACACCATGCCATTCTCCTTCAGGGTCAACCCATAAAGCAATATCCAGCCGTTCCTCCAGGTTGATCTCAAAATCACCGTTCCTGAATGATTTCAGGCTTCCGGCGGCCAGAGCCTGCAATTTTCCTTTCTCATCCACACGGATAGCGAACACACCGACAGCATCCACGGAAGCAGTATAATCTCCGATGTTAAGATCTCCCTTAATAGTATCTCCGCTGATATTCCGGGTACCTGCAGCATGAATAACCGTGCCGTCGATCAGCCGGCAAAACCCTGTAGTGGGCGGAGAGCAGGATGAATGCTCAAAATCACGAAGGCCGAAATTACGATTATCGATTATCCCGGTAGCGGGTGTCTGTATGGGGACCCCCTGTTTCTTCAGCGATTCAAGAACGTTATGCAGGGTATTGGGAATATCATCTGAACCCATCATCGATTCAGGCAGCAGATTGCAGCCGTCAACCGGAACAGCGTTAAAATCCTTTGTCCATGACCCTGTCCGGAACAATTCGGTCTTCCCCCGGTCCGCCCTGGAAAAGAAATCCGCTGTCGATCTTTTCTCATATTCGGGGTGATACAGGACCACTGCCCTGTAACGCTGATCGCCATAAACAATATAGCCGTCAGCATTTATAGCCAGGCTGCCATTTTCAATTTCGCTGGTGGGGATCAGGTCAGTCCTGTAGCCTTTCTTCCAAAGACTGTCAACCAGTTCCATCCCGACATCATTATAACCAGGCCCGGCCCAGTTCATGGCAGCAGCATGACCGAAGATCACTGCAACGGGGCAATCCAAAGGACTGTTGCTGATATAATTCAGCAGCCTGACACGGCATTCAGCCCGCATTATCTGGCTGTCAAGCAATGACTGAAACGGAAGGTAATTAATCCGGCCTCCGGCCAGCACAGAGCTCCATACCTGTTCGGGCAGATCCTTTTTGTAATACATGTTATACCAGACCGGGCTTCCCCATTTTTTGCACAGCGCAGTGCGGACAGCAAAGGGAGTTATTTCATCCGTCTGGGCCCAGTCCCTTCTGGATGCCCACCAGTCAAGGCCATTTTTTCTAAACTCACTCAGATCAGGATAAGGCCACCAGGTAGCATGAACAGTAACAGCAGCTTCGGGCCCGAATACCTCTTTAACGGTATTATAGAAATCCGATTCCAGTTGGGTATTTCTATGCAGCGACATCTCCATAAAGTGATTGATGGCCATCTGCCGTTCCGCTTCTTTACCCTTAAATCCTTTTGCCATGAGCAGACAATCGTTCAGCAGGTCGCGCCCTCCGGTTTTTTCAGCATAGGCAAGGGCACATTGTCGTGAATACCAGAAATCATTTATCCCTGACCTATAGAACCGCGGGTAATAGGGTGGAAATCCCCATTCGTCTTTGCATACACCGGCCAGGCGGACATCAGCATATTGCCGTATGATGTCACGCTGGAATTCCATCAGGTGGGGAGCATAAATGTCGGGATACAGATGGGTAAATGAAACCATGATGCAGGCATGGGTTTGTCTCTGCTCTTTCAACCTGACCGCGGGTATGTTCACTTTAACAGAATCCTTTGACAGGTAAACCAGTTTGCATGCTGGTGTAATATCCCTGATGGTTTCCTGAATAATGCCTTCGGTTGTATTCTGGTAGGAACAGACACGCAAAAGCGAGGCGGACAGGGGAACATGATGCGTTATTCTCCCATCGGTATAGTGGTCATTCAGATCAAGACTGGGGACAACCGCTTCAACGGAATCGCTTCCGGTCAGCAATACTTCCTTAATCCTTAACATTTGCTGCAATTCATCGGGATATTTATTGCTGAATGCACGACGGGCCGAACGGATGTCAAGGTCAGCAACCAGCGCAATATTCCGTTCCACAGCATAATCCGCTGCCAGCTTTACCTGGTCATGTACTTTCTCCTCCACCACCTCCTGATCAGGAAACCTGAGAAAAGGGATCAGCAGGTTGAAGGGTGAATGGTTGCACGCCTGGTCTATGAAAAGTTTATATCCGTCCTGCTGAAGCTCTTGCTGAGTCCATACCCAGACTCCGATAACAGGCATATATTGGCTGGTCAGCTTTTTCGGTATTTCATCATGGTTTCCGGATGCAGATAAAACCGGGTACCTGGATTGTGCATAATTACCGGTCACCTGAGCAAATAACAGGTATAGCAAACCCAAAGGAAATATTTGTTTCATCTTAATCTTTTTGATTCGTTTTGTAAATATATATAAGTCTTATCAGATTCGGGCATTTACCTAAGCAGCTGCTATTTTCTTCAAATGCTCCTCTATGTTATAAGTGTCCCATATATAGACAGGTATTATGTGCAGAATGTATTCAAAAAGCAATTGATATCGTATTTCATTTATTATCTTTAAGGTAAATAAGCATAATCTTACCATGATTGACAGTTACCAGTTGCCGGCGCTTCTTGTCGAGAATCTCGGCAGGGAAAGCCGTGATTTTGCCGTGAAAGCAAGCCGAAGCCAGCCCGTTAAGACGTCCATGGGGTTGGTTATTTTCGGAGCTGCCTGGCTGGCCTTTACCAGCATATTTGTGGTGGCCTTTCTGGGACCGCTTTTTGCCGGCAGGGAAGTGCATTTCCTGTCCAATGATGTGCCGACGGTTGCCAGTCCCGATAACCTGAAACCCATAATATTCCCCGCCCTTATCATTGGGATTTTTGTGCTGATAGGTTTGGGCATGTTGGGTTTTGGCCTTTATTCTTTATTTAAGAAGGGAGGCTATTTTGCCGGAACTCCGACAAGGCTGGTACATTATCACGACAATACAATCCGGTCAATCGACTGGGAGCAGTTTTCCGGGGACATAGAGGTGAGCGGAAAGGAACAAAAGGGCAATATATCCCTGGGTTTGCGAACCGGAAAAATGGTGAGTCAGAAAAACGGGCCGGATCGTTATGTGCCTGATACAATATATATGTCAGGCATCACGGATGTTTATAAAATTGAACAGTTCTGCCGGATGCGCATTAAGGAAAACGATCCCACGCCAGTATCGGATTAGGTAATGCATTTACACGCGTCGTGTCATGACGAAAAGAATTCGCATTTTATAGCAGAGACGTTGCACGCATCCTGCTCCTGACATTTTTTTCAGAAATCATGCCTTTTAATGTAAACCAATTTTAATTTTGCTAAACTGATTTTATACCCATAAAGATGATACAAATTTCGAAGAAATCCGGCCTGACAGGTATGCTGTTGTTGTTTTTCATTATGGCATATGCACAAAAAGATCAACCCATTGTGGTGAACGCTGATAAGATCAAATCAGAAATTCAACCCACCATGTGGGGCATCTTCTTTGAGGATATCAATTTTGCCGGCGATGGTGGATTGTATGCAGAACTGGTTAAGAACCGTTCTTTTGAGTTTTATAAGCCTAAGATGGGGTGGTTGTTAAAATCAAAAGCTGTTGATTCTTCGCAATTTAATATTTTGAGTTGCGGAGATGCCCATAAAGCTAATCCGCGTTTTGCCCGCATTAAGGGTGGTTTGTCTGCCGATCCGGTGTGCCTTTCCAATGGCGGATTCAGGGGTATGGGAATCAGGAAGGATAACCAATACCTGTTTTCCATCATGGCTTCCGTGCAGGATGGCGGCAACATAACCCTGCGGATTGAGCTGGTCAGTTCCAAAGGCATTGCAATAGGAGGAGCCACCATAAAGCCTGAGGGAAAGGAATGGAAAAAATACACAGCCAGTGTTAAAGCCGGTGAAACCGATCCAAAAGCCAGCCTGAATATCTGGTTTGAAGGCAAGGGAGTAGTGGATATTGACATGGTTTCATTGTTTCCCGGGGATACCTGGAAAAACCAGCCCAATGGCCTCCGTGCTGACCTGGTTCAGCTGCTGGTCGATATGAAACCTGGTTTTTTGCGTTTTCCGGGAGGTTGCATCGTGGAAGGCCACGATCTTAGTAACCGCTACCAGTGGAAAAACACGATCGGCGATCCGGAAAACAGGCCCCTGATCATGAGCCGCTGGAATATAGAATTCAAGCACCGGCTTACCCCCGATTATTTTCAATCCTTTGGCCTTGGCTTTTATGAATATTTTTTGCTGGCTGAAGACATCGGAGCCACGCCGCTTCCTATCCTGAACTGCGGGATGGCATGCCAGTTCAATACGGGTGAACTGGTTCCGCTTGAAGATCTTAATCCGTATATCCAGGATGCCCTTGACCTGATTGAATTTGCCAATGGGACAACCGATACAGGATGGGGAAAAGTCCGTTCTGAACTGGGGCATCCGGCACCTTTCAATTTGAAATTCCTGGGCATAGGAAATGAACAATGGGGAGCCCAGTATTTTGAACGTTATGCAAGATTTGAAAAAACCATCCTTGCAAAATATCCGGATATTAAGCTTGTCTCAGGCACAGGTCCCGCTCCAGACGGTGACCTGTTTGACCTTGCTGTAAAAGAACTGACGAAATACAATGCCGCTGTTGTTGACGAGCATTATTATCGTGATCCTGCCTGGTTTTTTAATAATGCTGCCCGGTATGATTCCTATGACCGTTCCCGCAAATACGGGATCTTCGCCGGTGAATATGCTGCACAGAGTGTTGCCACCTGCAGTCCCGACAACAAGAACGACTGGAATTGTGCATTGTCGGAGGCTGCTTTTATGACGGGCCTGGAACGAAATGCCGATATCGTTCATATGTGTTCCTATGCTCCGCTGTTTGCCCATGCTGAAGGCTGGCAATGGACGCCGGACCTGATCTGGTTTGATAACCTGAGGTCTTACGGAACCCTGAATTATTATGTACAGCAATTGTTCTCCACCAACAGGGGAACCCATTTGCTGGAAATGGTCAGGGAGGGCAAGCCCCTTACCGGACAAAACGGTTTATATGCCACGGCTGCCCTGGATAAAAGCACCCATGAGATCATCCTGAAGCTGGTAAACAGCACTGGAAAACCACAGATGCAGCATATTGTGCTGCAATCAGCCAAAAAAATGATGCCAAAAGCAAAATTGATATCCCTGAGCAGTGACAGGCTCGACAGGGTAAACTCCTTTAACCTGCAGGAAAACCTCAAACCTGTTGAACAGGAAATCAGCCTGAAAGGAAAGAAAATGACGGTAACCCTGCCACCTTATTCATTATCGGTCTACAGGATAAAACAGCGGTAGAGGAGTATTATGCACTGCCTTACGAAGTAGCTCCGTCAGGGATGAAAGTTGTCTGTTTGTTTCACAGAAATTGAATAATGCCTGAAGTTAAGAATTTAGCAGCCATGAAGATTATTTCCTGAAATTGCCAATACCTTCGGAAACGATCAGATTACTCTTCATCCTTTTCAATTCGCTGTCAAGCAGTTTCATGCCTGAGCCTTCCGTCGATCTTGCCGATTTGAAGGTTGACCCGGTTATCATTTCAAGGGCTATGGCCAGCATAGGATCTCCGGTATCACCGAATGGTCTGGCTGTGACAAGATTGTCCTCAACAGCATAGTCAGGCGCCAGTCCATCTTTAAAACCGGTGTATCCCGCAGCATTGGCATATTTCATTACAATGGGCATAATGGCCCAGTTATGGCTGGGCGGCGTATCAAAATCATGAATCAGCCATGAACCGGTATATTTCCCTAAGGTTGACTCTCCGATGGTCGTCACCTCCATATAGGGTCTGAGCCCGATGATCAGCAGCTCACTTGCCGAAGCCGTACCCTTTGTCGTCAGAAAATAAACATGGCTCATGTCCAGGTTATGAGCATTGTCAGAATACCTGGTGATCAGGCTCTCCGATTCACTGCCTTCTGTATCTTCTATATAGTCCTGCAAACCCTCATTGTACAAAAAAGTGACGAATGTACTGGCGTTGCTGACCGTTGTGGCAGGAGCAACCGCGGATGCGAAGTAGGTTGCTGCCTCAATCTGTCCTCCGGAATTGTATCGCAGGTCAATGATGAGGTCGGTAATATCATAACTGTTGAATTTATCGAAAACTGAATTCAGTGATTCAAGGTATTGATCCTGATCGCCGGTAATGAATTCAGTATATACCATATAACCGATCCTTTTGTCAGAAAAAGCAAAGACCGTATCAAAAACAATGGGATCTGCCTCTATTAATGCAGCAGTCATGCTGAGGCTTATGCCTGAATCGTAGATGGTATTATTGGCATATGCTCCAAGGCCAACGGTATAATCAGACTGGCTAAACAGCTCATAATAATTGGTGGTATCCAATACCGAACCGTTAATGGTTATGATAATATCACCGCGTTTTAAGCCGGCATCATTGGCCGGTGAATTGGGGTAAACATATTCCACCAGGATAAAAACCCTGTTGCTGTTGCTGAAAATACCGAAGGCCGGCGAATATCCCATGGAAACGGGGGTGCCTGATAATGATGACTGCAGCTTCTGATAATCATCGGTGATGTAAGACCATTTGTCCTCCGCTTCATAAACCAGTTCATAAAAGAATGCTTCGGGATCGGTTTTTGTTTTGATATTAATGCTTTCGGGAAATGTTTCATTCCAGAAGTATACCTCGTCCATCCAGTCATAAAGCCATGCTGAAACTTCCTTCATTTTCTCCAGCTCTTCGTCCTTGTCCTTACCACATGAAACCAGTATGGAAAATGCTAATGCAGCCGGCAGCAATACACAGGAAAAAATGGTCCTTATCGCTTTCATGGGTTGGCTCATATTTTCACTTAATGCGGATATCGTCATTAATTTCCGATCAATATCAATTTCTTTACATCCAGGCTCGTGTTGTTTATCATTAACCGGCAGTGATAGATGCCTTCCGGAACTCTTTTCCCTGAAGCATCACATGCATTCCAGACGATTTCATAACGGCCGGGTTCATGGTTGGCATCAGCCAGTGTAATAACAGGCTGCCCCATCATATTAAGAACCTGAACCGATACAGCACACGGCTCATCAATGTTATACCCGATCATAACCTTATTGCTGAAAGGATTGGGATATATATTTGAAATCAGGTTCAGGCCGGTTATATTCAGCTCGTCTGTCCCTGTCAGGGTGGTGGGCTTGACGGTTATTTCATCCAGATTACCAAA
>CAYWCR010000079.1:11896-18435 GCA_964456825.1 uncultured Bacteroidales bacterium | reverse complement strand
CAATGGATAATAAGGCATAACTTAATGGTTAACCATCGAACGATTTGGTATCTTTGTTCCTGATCCTATTGGCCGTGAATAATACCCGTCATAATGAGTTATATAGTGCAGGGGAAGATTTCTGGTATCCGCTTGACAATGCAGCTAAAATCTATCCTGCTGTCAAATCCCGTGAGCTGACTACGGTATTCAGGATATCTGCAGTATTGAAGCAAAGAGTGAAGATCTCCCATCTGCAGATTGCCATACGCGCCATGGAAGAACGATTTCCATATTTTAAAGTGAAACTTAAAAAAGGTTTTTTCTGGTTTTACCTTGAACACATCAATATGCCGATCTCCCTGGAGATTGATAACGGCATTCCCTGCAGGGAATTTAATCAAAATGACAAAAACAAATTAATGTTCAGAATTCTGGCCGTTAACAACAGGATCAGTATTGAATTCTCTCATATTATAACAGATGGCACCGCTGCTTTCTGCTTTTTGAGAACCCTTCTTAACCTGTATTTTGAACAGGACGGGATTGATATCTCAGCCGGTTGTGATGATATTCTTCCGGATTCTATATTGCTGAAAGAAGAGTTTGAGGATTCCTATAAACGCTATTTTAAGGAAGATATCCCCCTTAATCAAAGGCTTTCCAAAGCATTTCATTTACCGTATTCATTGCGTGACAAACCGCGGTTTGATGTACTGATCGCCATATTATCCCTGGATGAAATAAAAAACAGGGCCGGGGAGAAAGGTGTTAGCATTACAGTATACCTGATAGGAGTCTACATGCTTGTTCTTCAGGATATATACAGAAGCCTGAATAAATCAAGGCACTACAGAAAAAGCGAAAGATTGCGGATTCAGGTGCCGATCAATTTAAGAAATATATATCCTTCCAGGACCATGCGGAATTTTACTTTATTTGTAATTCCTGAAATTGACCTGAGGTTGGGTTTTTATGAGTTTGACGAGATATTAAAGATTGTATTTCATAAACTGGAGCTTGAAACAGAGGAGAAAGTGATCAATAAGATCATTGCCAGAAACGTGGGTAGTGAAAAAAAGCTGTTTGTAAGGGGAATCCCGCTGTTCATAAAAAGCATGATCCTTGCGTTTGAATATTATTCCATGGGGACGAGTCAGTACAGTGGTGTCATTACCAATCTGGGGAAGGCTCATTTTTCTCCGGAAATAGACAAAAGAATTGAGTATTGTATTTTTACACCTCCTCCTCCTGATGGAAACCTGAAGTTGAATTGCGGAGTGATCGGATGCAATGATAAGCTGGTATTAAGTTTTGGTAATATTACCAGCAGTAAGGAATTTGAAAGAAAGTTCCTACATTTTCTGAACCGGGAAGGAATTAATGTCAGATTAACCAAATATTGAAACATCATTATCATGACTTACTGCAAAAACTGCGGAGTAGAACTCGATGAGAACATGAGTTTTTGTCCCTTATGCGGAGAAACCGCCGGGGCAATTGCAGCAAAAAAGGATCAGCATATTGCTGTTGAGGCCAAAACTGATGAAAAATTATTATCGGATTACGGAAGCTTAACACAAAAACAAAGGCGAAAATTATTCTGGGAATTGTCGGGTATTGTTTTGATGTCCGGAATAGTGGTTACCCTGATCATAGATCTGATCCTGAATAACAGCATCACATGGTCCAAGTACAGCATCACGGTATGCCTCGTATTATTTGTAAATACAACCCTGATCACTTTTCTGCGCCACAGGTTGATATTATTGTTTGCAGGCAGTTTTGTGTCAACCTCCATACTGCTTGTGCTGCTTGACTTATTCAACAAAAACATCGGATGGGGAGTAAAATTCGGAATTCCGATTCTTTTCTCTTTTTATATTATTGCACTCTTGTTAACAGTTCTGATAAAGCATTGCAAACAGCAAGGATTTAATGTGCTGGCCTTCTCATTTCTGGCCGCCGGATTGTTCACCATTTGCATTGAAGCCATTATTTCCGTGAATTCCCAAAAATCCTTTTATCTGCACTGGAGCATTATTGTGATGGTTTGCATGATACCGATTTCGGCCATCTTGCTGTTTATTCACTACCGGCTAAAAAGAGGGAATGATCTGAAGCGGTTCTTTCATATTTAAAACCAGGCAAACAATTCTATCCAGAGGTCGCGTTTAAGCGCATAAAAGAGTAAAAAGGTAGCAATCCATCCGTGAGCCAGTCCCAATGCCCATAGGTTTCTCCACCTGAGATAAACCAAGGTAAAAACCAGTTGCATTACGAAAGTGAAGGCCATCAGGGATAGTCGAGGGTAATGCACCAAACCGAATATAAGAGAAGTGATAAAGATCACCTGGAAGGGCTTCAGTTGCGAATTTTTTATCGAAGCCAGATTTCCGGCGATCAGGCCAGCAGTCATGAACTGCTGTGCCAAACCCCATAACGGATATAATAAAAACACGGGTATGATATGCCAGTTCAGCATAAATATTTCATTGTACGCAGCATAAAATACAATGGCGATAATGCTCACCAGGGTGAAAGGCAGAAGAACCAATAATGATTTTCTGAAGTTTTCTTTTTTAAATCCCCAGTATTTTAAAATTGCATGATCCGATTTATAGGCTGTTAAAACATAAGCAAGCCAGAACAAGCAAGCTCCGCAGATGAAGAAAACCCTCATCTGAAGCCAGTCCATCATAACAAATTTCAATAAGCCCGTAATTGCCACGGCCATAATTTCGATCCATTTTTTTCTTTCTGGCCTCAAGTTAATATTTTTTTAGGGCAACCATATTCATTCCAAATATAGTGTTTTAATCAGAGATATACCGTGGAATCGCCGGTTCTAAAAACATCTGGCAAGGCGGGAAACTTGAAATAGTATTAAATAATAAAGGATTATTCATTAATTTAATCTACTTTTGTTGTTTAATTATTAAAACAATATTATGAAACTAGGAAAAGTAAAATTCTTTAATAATGCCAAAGGTTTTGGTTTTATTAAGGATAATGAAACAAATGAAGAACATTTTGTTCATGTTAGTGGCCTTATTGATGAAATTAAGGAAGATGATGAAGTCAATTTTGAACTTCAGGAGGGAAGGAAAGGATTAAATGCTGTAAATGTTAAATTAGTATAATTACGAAAACGACATACATAATTTAATCTTGAGCTCCACCTGGTGTGGAGCTCTTTTTGTTTAAATTACAGGCTTGTATTAATTCAACAATTAAAATCTATGGCTAAGACACAGCAGACATGGAATAAAAAGGAAAAAGAAAAGAAAAGGCTTAAGAAGAGGGATGACAAGGCAAAGAAAATGGAAGCCAGAAAAGCAAATACCCCAGGGGGTAGTTTTGACAATATGATTGCTTATGTTGATGAGAATGGCAACATCACCTCAACGCCTCCGGACCCCACAAAAAAGGAAAAGGTCATAGCGGAGAATATAGAAATCGGCATTCCAAGAAAAGAAGAGTCAGAAACAAGGGACAAAACCAGAGAGGGAATAGTAACGTTCTTCAATGATTCTAAAGGATATGGGTTTATTAAAGACCTGATGACCCGGGAAAGCATTTTTGTGCATATCAATTCACTCGCAGAACCCATACGGGAAAATGATAAGGTCAGCTATCAGGTAGAGCAGGGTAAAAAGGGACTGGCTGCCACCAACGTACATCTGGTAAAAAAACAGTAAAGCCGCCTTTCACACTGCCTGAACTCCTTTCTGATCCATATCATGGCCATGGGATAAATCACTGCAATATTTTCCTTGCGATCTTTTCTACTATTACTTTTGTTGTAAATAAATAATTGAATTAAATTAGTATAATTATTTATTAAACAATTATTTAAGTAATATCAATTTATCTAATTTTAACGGCTGGTTGTTTTTATATATCCGGATAAAATACAGCCCGCAATCCAGATTTGTCAGGTTGATATTGCTGACGTTGCTGTTTAGCCAGACCTTCGGAGAGACGACCTTACCGCAAATATCAATCACCTCGGCTGAATACAAACCTTCGTACAGGTTAATTTCCTCGAGGGCAATGAAGATGTGCCCATCGGAAGGATTTGGATAAATCCTTATATCCAGGGCAGATTCATTGGTTTCCGGCAGGGATTCAAGCCGGTCAGGGTCATTTAGCTGGCCCGGTGTCATCTTCACCATATGCTGCCATTCACCCGTGCCATCCATATATTTCCCGAAAGAGTGATCCGGCACCAGCAGTGAAAATGTTGCCGAGTCAAGTATATTGATGGTTTCACCAACCTTTTGCGACAAATACATAGATTCTCCGTCCGTATCTGCCTTGAATGAGGCATGATATACACCTTGTTTGGCTTGTCCGTCAAGATAGAAGGTAATGAATCCATGGGCGGGTATCACGGTGGAATCGGGTATGGCATACCGCATAAGCTGGTCTGCATCATCCGATATAAAGAAGCTGAACAGCGCTGCATCTTCACCGGTAGTATTGTACAATTCCACAAAACCCGATTTCTCATCATATTCATCGCTGAATAAGGAGGTAGTCGGAGCAATTTCATTCAGCATGATCCCGCTGATTTCATCAATGGATTCGAATACCGGTTCGATTGCCAGATTATAACTGGTATCACTTTGTATCTGGTTTATTTCACTGTATGGCGCTGACATTCCCGAATAATTCCATCGTATGAACCGGTAGCCTTTGGCAGGGATTGCCTTTACCGTCAATGGCAGCTCCTTGTAAGTCTCCATGTTGAAAGGATATAGCTGGATCAGGGCCTGGTTGACATTCACTTTGCCCTTCATGAGAACAGGATTGGTCACGGACAAATTCACCCTGTCAGAGGAAAGATTAAAGTATGACTTCACATATCCTGTCATAAATAGATTTCTATTAGCAGCATATAGTCTTAATGAATTTAAGAATTGCAGCCATTGTTCTTTCGTCCGCCCGAATTTTGCCTGGTTATACGATATCTCTGCATCAATACGGCTTGAAAGGCTGTCAAGCACATAATTGCACCATTCAGGATCAAATGAAGAGTAAATGTGGGTAATATAGGTACTCAAAAACCGCTCTTTGAATCCTTCGTTTTCAAGCAGTTTTCTGAAAAGCAGTGTCGACCACGGGGGATTGGGATGATCGGGGCCATCGCATGCTGTGGCAAAATGAAATGTCTCATTGGTATAACCGTTTTCATCGAGCCTGAATCCAAAGCCATAATCAAGGTCGAATACGATCCACCGCCATTTGCCATGGGCTGATTTCCTCCATAATTTAAGGTTATTTCCGGGCCAGTCCCTGTTGGCGATATAGATCTGCAGGGTCATGTAATTGATATATTCCTGAAGGTCCAGTTGGGATGCCACCAGATTGTAGTTATTGTCATCGGTAAGGCTATTGGCTGAAATATAGGAGATCATATTTTTATAGTCAGTTGATGAACCCCGGATGACGGCGTAGCAGTTTTCAGCATCAGCACGAAGGACTCCTTCCAGAAAATCAACCTCATCACTGCCGATGGCATAGTTGGAGTAAAAATAATCCTCATCTGTCTTTTCCCTGAGGTTCATAATGCCCCGGTATTCATTGTTAAAATATACGATAGCAGGCTGATAGGACTGAAAGTCAATATCCATGGATTGGTTAACCAGGGACTGCAGAAATGCATCGCGTAGCAGGGTTTGATCCTGATCATTGCCTGAGTTCCTCAATAACAAGGATTTAAAGCTGTTTATTTCAGGCTTTTGTTCAAAGAAAGCATAATCAAAATCATTATTGCCATATTTGCTTCGGGCGTAGAGCGATAATGATTTCTGTTCCCGGCCACGGGTGCAGCCTCCGGCCAGTTTTACCCCGATGGGTTGCGAGATCTGTTTAACACCATCAGCATCGAAATATTCGAGATAAGCAGCGCGCTCCCAATCCTGGTTCCAGTTGGCCACCGAGCCGCAGTTACCTGCAGTTCCGTTAGTCCCCCTGACATGGATTCCGATGACATCATCATAAAAATAATCCGGTGTAAAAGAAAGGGCAACAACGGGAAGGGTAAAAGGATGTTCATTGAGAAAATAGGTGTTGGCAAAAGTTTCACCGGGAAGATAATTTTCCTGAAAGATCTTTGACTTCACAGTCATTGTTTTGTTGATGTTTATCGGCTGAGAATAGGCGAGGGAAGTGCTTTTGGGTTCTGCACCCTGGATAGTATACCGAATGGAATTGCCTGAAAGGCTCAAATTTGAGGAAGAGGGCAGTCTTCCAGCTTCCAGGGAATAGCCCGCAAGGGGAGAAAGTTCGGTTTCAGCACTAACCACATTGATGGTTCCCGGTGTGGGAGTGGCACAATAGTACCATTGCAGCAGGCTGGAAGGATCCCTGCCGTAAGAAACATCAGGATACTGCTTTCCAAAGGTTACCAGGTCAATGGGTGAACCGGTTTTATGGGTCAGATAAACCGTTTCGCCGTCGGCGCTTAGTCCGAAATTTGCATGTCGGCCTGTGTTGTTCTTGTCGCAATAGATGAGGTAATATTGGCTGGCAGCCAGGGTGGCGGAAGGAAG
>CAYWCR010000079.1:0-11796 GCA_964456825.1 uncultured Bacteroidales bacterium | reverse complement strand
TTAAGAACCAGCTTAGCAGCAAAAACAAAACTAAAATATATGTCCTATAATTAATATTATGTTAAATAGAAATAATGAATAATAAAGGGGAACTTTGCAGCTCCCCTTTTTTTGAGTCTTACATGAATTTAAGCATATTATTCACTTCTTCATATTTATCGTTCATTTGTAAACGATAATATAAAGTTTTGAGGGTTTCAAGGGGCTCCTTGCTGGTGGGTTCAATTTCGTGTGCCTTTTCCATAAACGGAATGGCTGCCTTGAACATATCGTCAGCATCTACTTTAGCCTTTTCATATTCCTGATTATCGGTAATATTGATCATGTCTTCATACATTTTAACGGCTTTATTGTAATGCAGTACACCAAGATTATAGGCTGCATTATAAAATTCCGGATCAATCTCCAGGCATTGCATATAGGTATTTTTCGCCTCTTCAAAGTAGCCCATTTTATCCCGTATGGTACCCTCGGCAAAGATATAGGATACATTCCGGGGATCATTCTGACGAGCAAGGGTAAGAAAATCAAGCGCCTGTTCAGACTGCTGTGTGACCAGGTAATAATTGATCAGCTCAATCATGATGGATTCATCATTGGGATATTTGTTGATTCCTTCCTTCAATTCATTGACACCGGCCAGGGTATCCCCTATTCCAAAATAACAGTTTTTCAGGAATACATGAAGGAATGACTCATTAAATCCAAGACTTTTAACCTCCTTAAAAAGGCGGATGGCATCATTGTAGTCTTTCATTTCATAGGCTGCACGGCCGCTGTTGTACATTATTATGGTGTCCTTCATGTTTTCCATAATGGGCAGCTTATTGATATCAAGAATTTGCGAGAAATTGCTGTATGCCAGCGCAAAGTCTTTTTTGTTGTAGGCAAATACGGCGTCTGTTTCAAAGGCCAGCTTAAGAATGCCAAGCTGTTCTTTAATATCACCAGCTTCTTTGCCATCTGTGTCAAGTTTAGCGGCTTCTTCGAGTGCTTTTCTGGCCTCCGGCAAGGGATTCTCATGAATTTTATTGGTTTCAACCCAGCTGTCCACCACTCCGTTTCTATACGTCACGGTAAGCCGTTCATAAATATGGTCTTCCATGGCATCTGCCTGATCCTGGTATTTCTTGACTTCTTTAGGCTCCTTAAAAAAGAGTTTTACGTTTGTAACAGACATGTCTTTCCGCAGAAACTGAAGATTGACATTGAAAATTTCATTCATCAAAGCTCCCCGGGTAAGCCAGGTCTTTGCCTTGGTATTCTTTTTCGGATCCTGTATATCATCGTTGCTTTTCTTCAACTTGTTCTCAAGCGCAGTATAATTAATCAGATTGGTCTGCGTTGCCGTTGGATCCGCCTGGGACTTGCCTGCCAGGTTAAAAAACAGGGCGAATAAAATCGCAATACTAATTTTTTTCATTTGTTATTGTTTTAATCCTAATGCTATTTAATCAAAAATGTTGCCAAATATAAATTCAAAAAATACATTGTACAAAAAAAAATAATAATTAATTCATTAAATGAATTTTATATAATGAATGCTCCTTGAATCATACCACATCCTCAGGATTTTCAGGTTGGTCATCCCCGGTATCCGGTTTTTCCGTTTCAGTCTCTGAAGAGCTTACCACGCTGGTTACAGCGGCTATAGAATCGCCCTGTCGCAAATTGATCAGCCTGACACCCTGAGTAGCTCGTCCCATCAACCGCAGAGATGATACTGCAAGACGGATGGTAAGGCCTGATTTGTTGATGATCATTAAATCATCTTTATCAGTCACCCCCTTAATCGCAATCAGATCACCCGTTTTTTCGGTAACGTTTATCGTTTTAACGCCTTTTCCGCCCCTGTTGGTCACCCTGTAATCTTCCAGTTCCGTCCGCTTCCCATATCCGTTTTCCGATACCACCAGAATGGTCGTTTCAGGATCCTGAATGCATACCATGCCGATCACCTTGTCAGCATTATCGGTGCCTGTTTTGATCCCTTTAACGCCGGATGCATTTCGTCCCATCGGCCTAACCTTTTTCTCGTTGAACCGAATAGCCTTGCCTGACCGAACAGCCAGCAGAATCTCATTATTTCCGTTGGTCAGCTTTGCCTGCAAAAGCCTGTCCCCTTCCCTGATATTGATGGCATTGATCCCTGACTGTCTTGGCCGTGAATAGGCCTCAAGCGACGTTTTTTTAATTATGCCATGCTGAGTGCAAAGCAGGATAAAGTTATTGTTGATATAGGTTTCATCGACCAGGCTTGTTACATTGATAAATGCACTCACCTTATCGCCCTGCTCAATATTGATAAGATTCTGGATGGCCCTGCCCTTGGAGGATTTAGTGCCTTCCGGGATGTCATATACCTTTAACCAGAAGCATCTGCCTTTTTCGGTGAAGAATAACAAGGTATTGTGCATGGTCGCATGGAACATATTCTCCAGAAAATCCTCATCACGGGTTTCACTTCCTTTAGACCCGATCCCTCCCCTTGCCTGCGTTCTGAATTCCGTCAGCGGGGTTCTTTTGATATAACCGAGATGGGAAATGGTAAGGATCATATCGTCATCGGCATAGAAGTCTTCAGGATTAAATTCTTCGGCATTCGGAACAATGATAGTCCGGCGTGCATCGCCATAATTATCAATGAGTTCCTGCAACTCATCCTTAATGATCTTCATCCGCAGACTTTCATTGGCAAGTATTTCCTTTAAATGGGCAATGAGTTTCTGAATCTCCTCGTATTCGAGTTTTATTTTTTCCCTTTCCAATCCTGTCAGTCTTTGAAGCCGCATTTCCAGAATTGCCTTAGCCTGTATTTCTGACAGTGCGAATGTACTTATGAGTCCGTTCTTGGCATCCTCAGGTGTTTTGGAGGCACGGATCAGACTGATCACTTCATCCAGGTGATCCAGGGCAATCAACAGGCCCTCCAGGATATGAGCCTTTTTCTCGGATTCTTCCAGGTCAAATTGAGTCCTTCTGATCACCACATCATGGCGGTGTTCCACAAAGAAACGTATGGTACTTTTCAGGGACAGGGTCCGGGGACGTCCATGAACCAGTGCAATATTGTTTACGTTGAACGAAGTCTGAAGCTGGGTCAGGTGGTAAAGGTTGTTAAGAACTACACCGGATTGGGCTTCCTTTTTCAGAATGATCACAATACGAAGTCCTGTCCTGTCCGATTCATCATTGATATAGGAGATCCCTTCCAGTTTTTTTTCGTCGATCAGTTCGGCAATTTTCCGGATCATCTCAGCCTTGTTGATCTGATAGGGAACTTCATTGACCACAATGACCTCCCTGCCGCTGGGTGTCAGTTCAATTTCAGTCTTGGCCCTGAGGATGATCTTTCCTCTTCCTGTTTCATAAGCCTCCTTCACCCCCTGATGCCCATAAATGATCCCCCCGGTAGGAAAATCAGGACCTTTGATATACACCATCAGTTCATCCGTGGTGATCTCGTTATTGTCGATATAGGCAATGGTGGCCTTACATACTTCAGCAAGGTTATGAGGAGGTATATTGGTGGCCATTCCGACCGCAATGCCTGAGGCTCCGTTAACCAGCAGGTTGGGTATGCGGGATGGCAAAACCGTAGGTTCCTGCAACGAATCATCAAAATTCAGCTGAAAATCAACGGTATTTTTTTCAATATCCGCCAGCATCTCTTCTGCTATCTTCCTGAGCCTTGCTTCTGTATATCGCATGGCAGCAGCACTATCACCGTCCATGGAACCAAAATTGCCCTGCCCTTCCACCAGCGGGTACCGCAATGACCAGTCCTGTGCCATTCTCACCATCGCATCATACACGGAAGTATCACCATGGGGATGATATTTACCCAGCACTTCTCCAACGATTCTTGCTGATTTTTTATAGGGACGGTTGGATAATACCCCCAAATCCTGCATACCAAACAATACACGGCGGTGAACCGGCTTTAGGCCATCCCTGACATCCGGCAGCGCGCGGGAAACAATAACCGACATCGAATAATCGAT
The DNA here is from genome assembly GCA_964456825.1 of uncultured Bacteroidales bacterium. GTDB lineage: Bacteria > Bacteroidota > Bacteroidia > Bacteroidales > UBA10428 > UBA5072. The sequence goes on along the minus strand of CAYWCR010000079.1, from coordinate 7,792 downwards.
GTAGGCTGATTTCATTTCTTCTTCTATGTTGATCTTTACAATTCTTTCGTTTTCAGCCATACTGGCATTTTCATTTTAAAAGTTAAAAAAAATCACTATATTTAATATATAAAAGGCACCGGCATAACAAAACAACAGCAAATCCGTTTAACATGAGAAGATAAGCCTTGTGAACAGGGCTTAAAGGTAACTATTTATTCCTTGTTTTTCGGTGAATTTTATGACCAATTTGTAAACAAATCATGTTAAAAAAACGTTCTTATATAATTAGTATATTTGCATAAGAAATGCTTAATTGCTTACGGTGAATTATTGAATCGATATTTTATGGATGCTAAGTTTTCACAACGGATAAAGGATGTGCTTTCATACAGCAAGGAGGAGGCCATAAGGCTCGGAAATGCAGAAATTGCACCGGAGCATTTATTGCTGGGAATTTTGCGGGAAGGTGAAGGTGTTGCCATTGATGTCCTGGTATCTCTCGGAGCAAATCTCTTTCAGCTGAGAAAAGACATTGAAACTTCTCTAACCCCTACCGGACCGGTTAAGGTTACGGAATCCGATAATGTACCCTTACTGAAATCATCAGAAAGAATTCTAAAAATAGTCTACTTGGAAGCTAAATCACTTAAGAAAACAACCATTGATACAGGCCATTTGTTACTGGCTATTATCAAAGATGAAAGTTCTACCATATCCAGGGTTTTATTTGAACACAGCATTGATTACAATAAAGTGAGGCGGGAACTGGTAAGCGAGCATATGGGAGAAACGGAAGATGATGAGCCCAAGAATGAATTTCCACATGAGGACGATGAGCCCATGGGATCTTTTGGTTCAGGAAAGAGCGGGCCCTCCGAACCGGCCTCAAAATCAAATTCAGACACTCCGGTACTGGATAATTTTGGTATCGACCTGACAAAGGCTGCTGAAGAGGACCGTCTCGACCCGATCGTGGGCCGTGAAAAGGAAATTGAACGGCTGGCCCAGATATTAAGCCGTCGCAAAAAGAACAATCCTATCCTCATTGGTGAGCCGGGAGTTGGTAAATCGGCCATTGTTGAAGGACTTGCCTTGCGCATTATACAGAAAAAAGTATCGCGTGTGCTGTTTGGGAAACGGGTGGTCACACTCGATCTTGCAGCCATCGTAGCCGGTACAAAATACCGCGGACAGTTTGAAGAAAGGATGAAAGCCATTTTGAATGAATTATCCAAGACCAGCAATATCATCCTTTTCATTGATGAAATTCACACCATCGTGGGGGCCGGCGGCGCTACCGGCTCACTGGATGCCGCCAACATGCTGAAACCTGCTCTTGCACGGGGTGATATACAATGTGTGGGGGCAACAACACTGGATGAATACAGGCAGCATATTGAAAAGGACGGCGCGCTGGAAAGAAGATTCCAGAAAGTGATGGTTGAACCTACATCCCCTGAAGAAACGCTGGAAATCCTGAACAATATTAAAGACAGGTATGAAGACCATCATAACGTGGTATATACCCCCGAAGCCATTGTCGCATGCGTAAAACTTACCAACCGGTATATTTCAGACCGGCACCTGCCCGATAAGGCCATTGATGCGCTGGATGAATCAGGCTCACGGGTGCATATTTCCAATATTGTCGTTCCCGAAAAAATGCTCGAACTGGAAAAGAAGATCGAGGAAACCAAAAAGGACAAGATAAAATCAGTAAAGAATCAGAATTTTGAAAAGGCTGCAAGCTACCGCGATAAGGAAAAAGAATATATCGAACAGCTGGAAGAAGAAAAACTCCGGTGGGAAAAAGAACTGGCCAGGAACAGGCAGGTAGTGGATGAGGAAAAGGTTGCCGAAGTAGTCGCTATGATGACCGGTGTGCCGGTTCAGCGAATTGCGCTGGAAGAAGGACAACGCTTGCTGCGCATGGGAGACCAATTGAAGGGCAGTGTTATCGGTCAGGATGAAGCCATTGAGAAAGTTGTCAAATCGATTCAGCGAAACAGGGCTGGCTTAAAGGATCCTAATAAACCCATTGGCACTTTTATTTTCCTCGGCCCTACAGGGGTTGGTAAAACACAGCTCGCCAAGGTATTGGCTCAGTATCTGTTTGATTCGTACAATAACCTTATCCGGATCGACATGAGCGAATATATGGAGAAGTTCTCCATTTCAAGGCTTGTCGGTGCTCCTCCGGGATACGTGGGATATGAAGAAGGCGGACAGCTTACGGAGAAAGTCCGCAGAAGGCCATATTGCGTGGTTTTACTCGATGAGATTGAAAAAGCCCATCCCGATGTATACAATATTCTTTTGCAGGTGTTGGATGAAGGGCAGCTTACGGATAGTCTCGGACGCCGGGTTGATTTCAGGAATACCATTGTTGTTATGACTTCCAATATTGGCACAAGACAATTGAAGGATTTCGGCCAGGGAGTCGGATTCACTACAGGTGCAAAACAGGCTTCGGCCAATGAATTTGCAAAAAGCGTAATTCAGAATGCGCTGAAGAAAACATTCTCTCCTGAATTTCTGAACAGGATTGATGATGTGGTTATTTTCAATGCCCTCACACGTGAAGATATTCACAAGATCATCGATATTGAGTTGAAAGGCCTTTATGAGCGTATCTTCAGCATGGGTTTCAGTGTGAAGATTTCCAAGGAAGCGAAAGATTTTATTGCCGAACACGGCTTTGATATCCAGTTTGGAGCAAGGCCCCTGAAGAGGTCTATTCAGAAATACCTCGAAGACCCAATGGCCGAGGTCATCATTAAAACAGATCTGCAGAGCGGTGACATCATTGAAGTGGAACTTGAAAAAGAGAAGGACGAAATTGTCATGAATGTGGTACACCCGACCAAAGAACTTGCCGAAGAGGAAGATGCAGGGAAAAAGAAATCCAAGTAAATAGAGTTAAAAACACCCTGCGAGGATCCTCACCCTCGCAGGGTGTTTCTTTTAAACCCGTCCAATTAAGTCGTAAACTGCTGCATCTGCAATGACGACATCATAAAACTCACCTGTTTTAAGTGTATGGCCGGAGTGAATGATCACTTCGTTGTCAACTTCGGGCGAATCACTTTCCGTGCGCCCTATATAGTGTTTCGCTTCCTTCCGGTCAACCAATGTTTTATAGGACTTCCCTACCCTTTCCTGGTTCTTTTCAAGGGATATTTTTTCCTGGATCTGCATAATTCCGGCAACACGTTCTTCTTTGACCTCAAGTGGAATTATATCGGGGTAATGACGGGCAGCATAAGTCCCTTCTTCTTCCGAATAGGCAAAGACTCCCAGCCTGTCAAACCTGACCCGGTTTACGAATTCCAGCAGCTCATCATAAGCCTTAACATCTTCGCCAGGATGTCCTGTCAGCAGTGTTGTCCGTAAGGTCAACCCCGGAATCTCATCCCTGAGGCGGTCAATGAGCTCATAGGTTCGCTTGCCGTCTATGCCTCTTCGCATGGCCTTCAGCACATTGTCATTGATGTGCTGGAACGGTATGTCCAGATAATTACAGATGTTGTTGTGATGGCGCATTACCGTGAGGACGTCATGGGGAAATGAGACCGGATATGCATAATGCAGCCTTATCCATTCCAGTCCTTTTATGGCAGCAAGCTTTTCAAGCAAGCCAGCCAGGCTTTGTTTTTTATAGAGGTCCAGGCCATAATAGGTTAAGTCCTGGGCGATCAGCATGATCTCTTTCACTCCTTTACGGGCCAGCAGCCTGGCTTCTGCCAGAATTTCCCCGGAAGGTCTTGAAACATGGCGGCCACGGATCAACGGAATGGCACAAAATGAACATTTCCGGTCACAACCTTCTGAGATCTTCAGGTACGCATAATGAGCAGGGGTGGTGATCACCCGCTCACCTGCCAGATCCTTTCTGTAATCACCGCCCAGCATTTTCACCAGTCCCGCCTGGTTATTGACTCCGACAATGCCGTCTATTTCAGGTATTTCCTTCGTCAGCTGATCTTTATAGCGCTGGGACAAGCATCCCATCACAAACACCCGGTCGATCAGCCCGTTTTCTTTGGCTTTTGCATGCTGCAGGATGGTATCGATGGATTCCTGCCTGGCATCCAGAATAAAGCCGCAGGTATTAATAACAACGATCCGTGCGGCAGGATCATCTGCCTCATGGACCACATCAAAATCATTGGCTGTCAGCTGTGCCAGTAACTGTTCTGAATCAATAAGGTTTTTGGAACACCCGAGGGATATCACATTGATCCTTATTCGCTTCCGGTGTGTTCTCATAAAATTGATATCGCCTTCAGTACGTTACGGTTCGTTACTGGGAAAAGAGAGAATCGACAAACTCAGTTTTATCGAAAACCTGCAGATCATCCAACTTTTCCCCGATCCCGATATATTTGACCGGTATTTTGAACTGGTCTGAAATTCCAATAACAACTCCTCCTTTGGCGGTTCCGTCAAGTTTTGTGATAGCGAGTGAGGTAACCTGTGTGGCTGCCGTAAATTGTTTTGCCTGCTCAAAGGCATTCTGGCCCGTTGAACCGTCAAGCACCAGCAATACCTCATGAGGGGCGTCAGGGATTACCTTTTCCATTACCCTCTTGATTTTTGACAGTTCGTTCATCAGGCTGGCCTTGTTGTGCAACCGCCCGGCCGTATCAATGATAACCACATCGGTGTTACTGGCGCGGGCTGAACTCAATGTATCGAAGGCAACACTGGCAGGATCGGAACCCATCTGCTGCTTGATAAGCGGTACATCCACCCTTTCGGCCCAAATGCCAAGCTGATCGATTGCTGCTGCCCTGAAGGTGTCTGCAGCGCCCAGCAATACTGATTTCCCGGCTTTTTTATAATGATAGGCGATTTTGCCAATCGTGGTTGTCTTTCCCACTCCATTCACACCAACCACCATGATCACCCAGGGTTTCTGCGGCAGATCAGCTGCAAAACCGTCAGCTTCCGGTTTATTGTTCTCTCCCAGTAAGGATGCAATCTCCTCCTTCAAAATGGTGTTGAGTTCGCCTGTATTGAGAAATTTATCACGGGCTGCCCGCTGTTGTATCCTTTCAATTATCCTGAGGGTGGTTGTGACGCCAACATCGGATGTGACCAGCACCTCTTCAAGGTTATCCAGTACCTCATCATCAATATGCGATTTTCCAACAACGACCCTGGAAATCTTCCGGAAAAGATTTTCCTTTGTTTTTTCAAGGCCACGGTTGAGATCCTCTTTTTTTGAATTATTGAAGAGACTGAATTTCATTGTACTATGGATAAAAACTGTCGGATTTTTCAAGGATAAAAAAAGCTTTCTCATTACGAAGAAAGCCTTATTCAAATCCGTAAAAGGATATTCGTTTACTTTTCTTTGAAAAAATCCTTTATATGATCGTTGTGGACGATTTCTTCCTTGGTTATGTAAGCTCCGGTTTTCGGTGACCTAACCATTTTAATGCACCGGGTAAATGTAGCACCGGCTCCTGTCTTCAATGTAGCTATAACTTTCTTTGCCATAGTTGAGAATCTTTATTTTATTTCACGATGAACCGTTACTTTTTTGAGGATGGGATTGAATTTTTTCAGTTCCAGCCTGTCAGGAGTATTCTTCCTGTTCTTGGTTGTAATGTATCTTGACGTTCCAGGCAATCCGCTGTTCTTATGCTCGGTGCATTCAAGAATAACCTGTACCCTGTTTCCTTTTTTTGCCATATCCTGTGATTTCTAACGATTAATAACTGGTTATGAATCCTTTGCTTTGTGCATCCTGAAGCGCAGCTTTCAATCCTTTCTTGTTGATGATCCTGATGCCGGAAGCTGATACCCTTAGGTTGATCCAGCGGTTTTCTTCGGGGAGGAAATATTTCTTATCGAATAAATTGACTTCAAAACGTCTTTTTGTCCGTTTTTTCGAGTGCGAAACATTATTCCCGACCATCGCTGTCTTCCCTGTAATCTGACAAGTACGTGCCATTTTTTTCGAAATTTATGCCATTTTTAAACAGGTCGCAAAGTACGTGAATTTTATTCAAAAATTCAAATATATTATGAACAATTTTATATTAATACCCTGGATCCTGCATCAGGCCATCCGGATTAGTTCGCTGCGCAGCATGAAAAGGGCGGCAATAGCCGCTTTATGAATATTCCTTCCGCGGTGTTCTCCGAAATTGAACTTTTCAGCCCGGGTCGAATCCGCCGTCGATACGGCTATCCATGTAGTGCCCACAGGCTTTTCGGAAGTTCCCCCCGCAGGGCCTGCAATCCCTGTCACAGCCATTGATATTTCAGCGCTGAAGCGTTCCCGTACGCCACGGGCCATTTCCTCGGCCACTGCCTGGCTTACTGCCCCATGAATCCTTATAGATTCCGGATCAACGCCCAGCAGTTTGCATTTGCTTTCATTTGAATACGAAGTCACCGAGCCCAAAAAATAATCAGAACATCCGGGAACACCTGTTATCATGGAGGCGATCTTTCCCCCGGTGCAGCTTTCAGCAACGGACAAATGGCATTTTTTCTGTCGCAAAAGATTTCCGGTAACTGCTTCAAGGGTATCGTCGTTGTAGCCGAAGATATATTCCGGGATCAACGATTCGAGTTTTAAAATTTCTTTGGCCAGCAGGGCATTTCCGTTATTGTCCACCGGGTTAAAAGCACTCAGCCTTAATCGGAGTATGCCGGGTGATGGAAGATAGGCCAGCTTCACCTGCGGGGGCAAATGTTGTTCCCAGGATGCGATTTTTACGGCCATGGCCGATTCAGCCAGCCCATGGGTGAGGATGGTATAATGCTGAATAGGAGGAAGCCTGAAGGCTACTTTTATCATGGGAAGGGCATAATCCGTCATGATTGCCTTCATTTCATAAGGCACACCGGGTAGTGAAATGAATACGGTGTTGTTCCTTTCAAACCACATCCCCTGGGCAGTACCTGAGGCATTATGCAGTAACCTGCATTGATCGGGCAATTCAGCCTGACTAACATTGCGGTCATTGACCTCCACTCCCCTTGCTGTCAGCAGTGATTTAATATGTTCCAGCACAGCTGCGTTCAACACCAGCTTTGCATTAAAATATTCTGTGAGCGTTTGTTTGGTAATATCATCACTGGTGGGTCCGAGCCCGCCTGTTATTACCACCAATCCTGCGCGCTGTGAGGCTTCATTGAGTGCGTTTATTATGCAGTCCCTGTCGTCGCGGATTGAAGTAATCTGCCCTACCCTGATGCCGATCTTGTTTAGCTCATCAGCAAGGAAAGCTGAATTGGTATCAATGACCTGGCCGATGAGGATCTCATCGCCGATGGTAATAATTTCTGCAAGCATCAGGATTACTAATTGAAAAGTGCAAAGATATTAAATGCGGATATTAATGTGACTCTCCTTTTGCTATAGCTACAGAGGCTAAGACCCTCCTTCGCTGAGGCTACGGAGCATGAGATCCGCCTTCGCCAAGGCTTCGGCGGACAAGAGCGGCAAACGGGTCTCGAACCCGCGACCTTGAGCTTGGGAAGCTCACGCTCTACCAACTGAGCTACTGCCGCAATAATATTTATCGATTTGTTGATCTGTCGATTTTTTGATTGAAAGAACGCTGCTGATTAAAATACCGGTTGGTAAAAATATAAAAAATTCTTTCTGCAGGATACCTAAAGCGTAACAGAAATTAAAATCAACCAATCATCAAACCTACCTGCCTGCCGGCAGGGTAATAAATCAACAAATCAACAAACCTGCCTACCGGCAGGCAGGTCAATAAATACTCCGAGCCTCTCAGGGGATTTGAACCCCCGACCTGCGGTTTACGAAACCGCCGCTCTA
>CAYWCR010000078.1:0-18614 GCA_964456825.1 uncultured Bacteroidales bacterium | reverse complement strand
TGTCATCCTATCATTCAAGATATAATGTTAGCTGTTTTGATTCCGTCAACGGCAGTATTACCCTTAACCAGGTTACCGGGGGTCATGGAGGCTATCTATTTGACTGGGAGATTATTGCAGGAGATGGCCTCATTGATCCAAACCTGCGGAACCAGGTTAATATAAAAGCCGGAACCTATGCCGTGGAAGTTTCGGATGTCCAGGGTTGCATTGCCAGGGATACCTTTGAAATGGTGCAACCTGCAGAGATTATTATCGACCATACTTTACCGTTGGCGCCTTTCGGGACCACTAACCTGAATTGCTTTGGGGATGCCAATGGATCCATAAGCCTGCAGGTTTCCGGTGGCGATACCCTTGACGGCCCATATCAATATCAATGGCAGAGCGGACCTGCAGCTCCGCAGTGGAATAATCTGACAGCAGGAGAGTATGCGGTAACCGTTACAGACGGGATCAATTGTTCAGTATCAGATACCATTGCTTTAACCGAACCGCCTGAGCTGAAAATTGATTCAACCCGTATTTCAGACTATCATGGCTATGAAATTGCCTGTTCAGGCGATGCAAATGGTTACATTAACATTTATGCCAGCGGCGGATCCGGTGGCTATTCTTACAGCTGGAAGCGTGACGGTATACAGCTACCGCTGAACAGTTCACAACTGGTTGATCTTATCGCCGGAGCTTATTCCCTGTCGATCACCGATGCAAACAATTGCAGGGTGGACCGGAACATAGTAATGGATCCGCCTGAGCCGCTTGGTCTGACGATTGACACCACATCCGTTGACTGTACCGGTGACAGTAAGGGAACTGCCCGGGCCAATGCCTCCGGCGGCATAGTGCCATATCAGTTCAGCTGGTCCGATGGACAGGCATCAGATTATGCAACAGGACTGGATACCGGGACCTATAATGTAACCGTAACCGACCATAATGGATGCTATATCACAGGCATTATTGATATTGATCAGGATCCGACTGTTGAATTCGATATGATAGTAACAAAGGAAATATCCTGCTACCTGGGATCCGACGGCATCATAACGGTTGATGTAACCAGCGGTATACCGCCGTATGCATTTAAATGGAATGTGGATAGCGTGACCAGTTCCTTAACCGGTGTTGGGGAGGGATCATATAATGTTATGGTGACCGACAGCAAAGGATGTAAATTTTCCAGGACCCTCCAGGTAAATGGCCCGGAACGGATTTCTCCTTTAGCCACAGTGTTTGATGCCCTTTGTTATGGCTCAGCAGATGGTGAAGTATCACTGGATGCCTCCGGTGGCTCCGGCAGTTATCATTATTGGTTGGACGGAGAAGCTGTTTCAGGGACAACTGTGTCAGGGCTTATTGCCGGATCCTATAGCCTTCATACCATAGACTCCCGTGAATGTGCGGTTGATACGACCATTACGGTGGGTCAGCCTGAAAAGATCATGGTGTCAATAGATGAAACAAACACCCTCCTGCCTTTCTGTCCTGATTGGAGAAACGGAACCCTTGTAGTTACGGCAACAGGCGGTACTCCGGCGTATGAATACAGCTGGCAGGATTATCCTGAGATAAGCGATTCGGTATTGCCCGATGTCAAGGAAGGTTTTTATGCCGTCAGGGTTACTGACCAGCAAAATTGCTTTGCTGATACGACTTTCAACCTGGTAAGCCAGCAAAATTCCTGCCTTGACATACCCACTGCCTTTACACCGAATAACGACGGAGCCAATGATTTCTGGGATATCAGCTATATGAATGAGCAGGGTGAAGCGCCTTTCTATACCGTATATCCCAACGGATCCATTAAAATATATGACCGTTTGGGAACGCTGGTATTCCAATGTGAAAACGGATGTCATGATATGTGGCGGGGCCAGGATCTGAAAGGTCGTGAGCTGCCCTCGGATTCCTATCATTTTATTATTGAACTCAACATAGGGGATGGCCGGCCAGATATTATTGAAAAGGGTGCCGTAACCATCATCAAATAATTGCCATCTGCAGCTTTTCCGGAAAACGACAGATCCTGCCACGGTGAAAAACCGGTAAAATAATGATGTAAAGATGGCCGTTAAATAACGGTTATCCAGCTTTTTGTATATTCGGCAAACTTTTTTCCGGATACTTACGTAATATAGTTCAGAGCACGAATGATGAAGGATATGAATCAGTTACAGTATGAAAATTAGAAAGATACAGATACACAGCGATATAACAGATTCCAAATTTACTTATGATCCTTTAAGAGCAGCCTTAACTCCAATAATACCCACGCCCTGTCACTGATGAAGAACCTACTTGCCATATCCTGTATCATCTTCTTTATGCTTTTTACTTCCTGGATTAAGGCTCAGCAACTTCCCCGTTTCAGTCAGTATTATTTCAATGAATTTTTGATTAATCCTTCAGTTGCCGGATTTGACGGAAGAACCACGCTGAATATATCAGCCCGCAAACAGTGGCTGGGTTTTTCCGACTACACTCCGCAAACTGCCCTGGTAAGTGCTCAGACCAGACTACTTAAAAAGTCCTATAATCTTCTCGGACGTAACAGTGGTCATAAAACCTATCGAAAAAAAACCAGTGGAAGGGTTGGCCTGGGTGCTATTGTTTATGATGATCAGAATGGCGCAATTCATCGGACCGGAGCCCAGTTCACCTATGCATACCACATATTCATTTATCATTCACAGCTATCCTTTGGCCTGACCGGGAACTTGTTCCAGTACCGCATCAGCAAAGAGGATGCACGGCTTAAAAATCCGGAAATCGATCCCCTGAACGGTGCAATAGGTAAATCAACCCTGGTACCGGATGCAGGTTTCGGTGTTAATTACATGTCGGAGAAGTGGCATGTTGGACTGTCCATATCGCAATTGTTCCAGTCGAATCTTAAAATTGGCAACAATGAGGATTTCCAGCCCACCGATGATCTCCGGCTGAGGAGACATTATTTTGTCCTGGCTGACTACATTATTCAATTTCCTTCCCATCCGGAATGGGAAATAGAACCTTCGACCATCATAAACCTTAATGAACGGCTGCAGTTTCAGGGGGATTTCACCCTCAAAACATATTTTGAAAGGAAATACTGGTTAGGTGTTTCCGCCAGGACAACGGGTGATTTAATCGTGCTGGGAGGCTTACGATATAAAAATTATTACTTCGGCTATTCTTTTGACTACGGATTTAAAGGAATTTCATCGTATACGTATGGATCGCATGAAATAACCATCTCTGCCAAGTTCGGTGATACAGCCCGGCGCTATAGATGGCTGGACAGGTATTAAGATGAATTTGAAAATTTGAAGGTTTGAAGATTTTAGTTCAAAAGCTAACAGATCGAATTGATTATAAATCGGTTATCAGACTTTCAAACATCTTTCTTCCGGCTTTTCTTCCACTCCACCCAGATAGTTCCTGCAATCAATAACAGAAATAAGATTGAACTGGCGAGCGATATTTTTTCACTGATAAAATAACTCCGGGGATGGAATTTATATTCAATGGTATGCTCGCCGGCCGGTATTCTCATGGCTCTCAAAACATAGTCTGCCCGGATATGATCCGCAGGATTGCCATCAATGTATGCCTGCCATCCCTTGTCATAATAAATCTCGGAAAATACGGCAAGTTGCTCGGATGAACATGTTGCATCGTATTTAAGATAATTGGCGCGGTATTCCGTCAGCACAATCTGTCCTGCGGAATCCACTGACGGGGCAAATCCTGTCAGCGCTTCCTCAAAACGTTTATCGATAACTGCTTCCCGACCGGGATTAAAATCAGTCAACGCGTTCATTTCTTCGCTGGCATCGTTGACCAGGCGGTAACTGTTTACGAACCAGGCATTTCCGAGTTCACCGCTATTCACCAACGGAGGAGCTTCCTTATCGTAAATAATATAGCGTGTATTCAACATATTGAGTACATTCTGACGCATTAAAACACTATCAATAGCTTCCGGTGTGGGCCTGGTGTTGAAAACCATGGCAATTTGCTGAATGTTTGCGGCAATTTGTTTTTCAATCAGATCCTGGTACCGGGCCATTTTGGCACCATGGTATCCCCCGATGGATTTATGGAAATAGGAAGTGCTTGCATCCTGGAAAGGACTTACGGACAAATTAAGCACCCTGTAGCTTAAGTCTTTGTCCTGTAAAATTATGGCATCAGCGGAGGAGGCAACAAAAGGCTTTTCATACCGTTTTTTCGGCACGAAATTATCGGCATTCATATACCGCTTGTCAACAGACCACATGTCAATCAAAATGATGGCTCCCAGCAGCATATAGGCAGTATTGGTTTTGAGTTTATGCTGGTAAGCAAAGTAGACAATGGCTGCTGCCATGATGATAAAAACTATGGACCGGAAAGCGTCGGTCCGCAGCAGGGCAAGCCGGTCTTTATGAAAGGCATCAACCAGTATATCTGCACCCTGTGAACGGTATTGTTCGTCAACGATAGATTCGAAATTAAAGGAGCCGGCAATCAGCATAAGCAACAACAGGAAGCCGGATAGGCCAAAAACTGAGTATTTCAATGATCTGATCACCTCCTTGCGGCTGCTGTTTCCTGTGAGGATCTCATGCACGGCTAGCATGGCGAGAACAGGTATGGTGAAATCGACAATGACCAGGATCATTTTAACATCCCGGAATTTATTAAATCCAGGCAGGTAATTGTACACCAAATCATTAAACCATTGAAAATGATGGCCCCAGGAAACCACGACAGCAAAAACAGTAACGGTGAAAAGCCACCATTTTATCCTTCCTTTCACGATAAACAATCCGGCAACAAATAAAAAGAAAACGGCGGCTCCTGCATAAAAGGGGCCGGAAGTAAAGGCCTGCTTGCCCCAATAGGAAGGGAAGGATGCAAGTGCCTTGCGGGCTTTTGATGCGCCCTGGTTTTCTTTCATGAGCTCATAGCTTTCGGAGTTTTCGCCAAACATTCCGTAAGATGCTCCACCCATAAAGTTCGGGACCAGCAGGGTAAGGGTTTCATTGATTCCATAGCTCCAGTCGGTTGTGTAGCCCTGGTCAAGGCCTTTATCCTGTCTTAGATCCGATCCGCCTCTTGTACTGTATTTGCTGTATTCAAAGGTGGTCAGAAAGTTACCGAAATTAACCCCAACGGCCAGCAATACAACGCCAACGAGGGCGGGAAGTGGTTTCATAAAATCAATCAGCCGTTTTTCCCGGATAGCATTAACTAATTCAAAGATTCCGTAAACCAATATGATCAACAAGGTATAATAGGTAATCTGGAAATGGTTGACCAGCAATTGCAGCCCCAGGAAGATACCGGTGATCAGACTGCCCATTAAAATTTTCCCCCGGAAAGAAAGATATACCCCGGCAATAATCGGGGGCAGATAGCCGAGGGCAAGTGCTTTCGATACATGCCCCGCTTCCAGCAAGGTAAAAAAGTAGGATGAGAACGTGTAAGCAATGGCTCCTGCCATGCTTAACCAGGGATTAATGCCAACAATTATAAAGGCAATATAGGCTCCGAGCAAGGCCAGGAAAACGTAACACACCGGTATGAAACCAAATAATGAAAACACCCGGTGTATGGGTTTCAGGATATTGTTCTTAAAAATCACTGATATCTGATAAGCGGGCATTCCTCCGAATGCACTATTGGTCCATAAAGGTTCTTCGTCATATTTTTCACGGTGATCGGCAATCTCTTTTGACATACCTTTGAAGTTGGTCATGTCACCTTGCTGCAATTGTTTTCCTGAAAAAACCGGGGCCATATAAAGGCAGGAGATAAAGAAAAATATTAATACAGCGATCACATGTACCGAATACTTTTTAGTGATTTCCTGGAGGTTCATTTGAATGGATAATTGGTTTATTAATGCATTACGAAGATAATCATTGTTGGGAGACTGGAAAACAGCTGTGATGAATTCCCCTGACAGGGCATTCATTTTATCCGGGAAACAAGAAAAAAATATTTCTATCTTAGTGCCCCTAAAATTTGTAGTTATGATGAAAAATAAGGCTTCTTTTTCAGGGTACCCGAGCGTTTTGATGGTGCTTGAAAATGAATTTCCCTTTGATGAGCGGGTTGAAAAAGAAGCGATTTTATTGGCGAATTCAGGCTATGAGGTTCACCTTGCCTGTTTTACACGGAAAGGACGGAATTCTGTGGAGACTTATAAGGGCATTACCATCCATCGTTTTCCCATCAGTGGGTTCTACTATAAACTTAGTGCCGCCTGTCTGATAATCCCCTCTTATTTTAAGAAATGGCAGCGGTTCATAGAAAGCATCTATAAGGAGTATCCATTTGATATTCTGCACGTCCATGACCTGCCCCTGGCAAAACCAGGGTACCAGATCGTGAAAAAAACCAGGGGCAAGCTGGTTTGTGATCAGCATGAGTATTACAGCGACTGGATCATACGAACCTCTCATTACAACCATACCCTTACCGGCAGAATCATTAAACTCTTCAGCAACTGGAAAAAATATGAAAGAAAATATCTGGGGAAGGCCGACCTGGTCATAACCGTAGAAGAACCGCTGCGGGAAATCTATATCAAGCAAGTCGGTATACGCCCTGAAAAGGTCATTACACTTCCCAACACACCCCTTCATTCGATTTTCATTGAAACCCCGGTGCAGAAGGATATTGTAAACCGGTATGCTGAGCATTTCACCCTGTTGTATATCGGGGGGATCGATATTCTCAGGGGGACTGATCTGGCTATCCGGGCTGTTCCGTCGTTAAAACAAACCATCAGCAATATTAAAGTATTACTGATCGGGCCTGTTTACCAGCAGTACAAACCGCTTGAGCTGGCATCAGATCTCGGTGTTTCAGATCATGTGGAGCTGATCCCCTGGGTCAACCTCACTGAAATCCCTTCCTATATTGCGGGAAGCAGGATATGCTTCTTCACTCCTCCTGCTGAACGGGAAGAGATAAACCGCACCATAACCACAAAGATTTATCAATACATGGCCATGGGAAAACCGATTATCGTAAGCCGGGCCAAAATGATGAAAGAACTTGTGGAGAAAAACAACATCGGAATTTCCGTTGATGAAACCCGGATGGAAGAATTTGTTGAGGCCGTGCTTAAGATATATCATGATCCGGAGTATGAAAGGCTTTTGTCAGCCAATGCACTGAAAACATCGGAACGTTATTTTTGGGAAAAAACATCGGTTACCTTGGTTAAAAAATACAGGGAATTACTTTGAAAGGAAAGTTAAAAGCAGATCTCCAACATTCTATTATTGTGATAAAACGAAGATGATGAAAAAAGGAATAATCAAATCAATACCCTGGTTAAATAACCTGTTCACCAATCTGTACAAAAAAATTGGCAATTTTTCTTTTCCCGGTTCAAAAAATTACTGGGAAAACCGTTATCAAAAAGGTGGGGATTCAGGAGGAGGTTCCTACAAGCATTTAGCAGAATTTAAAGCCAGCATATTAAATTCATTTGTTGCAGAGCATAAGATTGAAAGGGTCATTGAATTTGGCTGCGGAGACGGCAATCAATTGACGCTGGCTAAATACCCTGCCTATATAGGACTTGATGTTTCACAAACTGCTATATCTGCATGTATTCAGAAGTTTAAGACGGATCTGGGGAAAAGCTTTTTCCTGTATGATTCATTGTTGTTTGCTGATCATCATAAGGTATTTCAGGCAGAGCTTGCACTGTCACTCGACGTCATCTATCACCTGGTGGAGGATGAGATATTTGAAAAATACATGCGGGATCTGTTTGCTTCTTCGGAAAAATATGTGATTATTTATTCCTCAAATTTTGACGGAGAACAAAATGCTTTTTGCCGTTCCAGGGAGTTTACGCGCTTTGTTGCTGATTTCCTGCCTCATTGGCGACTTAAGGAAACCATTAAGAATAAATTTCCTTTTGATCCTGAAAACCCGGATCCAAAAGGTACATCCTGGTCAGATTTTTATATTTATGAGAAGATTGACTAAGATGGGCCGGTTATTATCCTAATCAGGTTTTTCCATTCTTTTGGTCGTTTCACCACATTCCAAACCTTTTTAATGGTCTTGATCTCAATAGGTTCATAAAATTTAAAAAGGTAAAGTATAAAGGGAAATGAAATAATAGCCATCATTTTTGCCAGCAACCGGATGGCAATTGAAAAGTCATTACTCAGACTCGCCAGGGCATATAGTATGGCCGCAATTGAAACCATCAACAGAAGCTTCCGGTGTTCATAAGGAACGTAATAGGTCCGCTGGGCAAAGACGAACACAACGACAACGTAAATGATTTGTGAAATCAGCGCAGCATAAGCTGATCCCAGATATTGCAGGTACCGTGTAAGAATAACATTCAGAGCAATATTCAACAGGGTTATGGCAGGGATGATCAGGGCAATTGTTTTGGTCTTTTTTTCAATCAGCAGTCCAATAAGAGCAATGTCTTTCAGGGCAGCAAAAAAGATCGAAAAGGATAATATGGGAATGACCTTATAGGCATCCCAATAGTTTATGTTATAGGCTAATACCTTAATCACTTCCTTGCCAAAAAGCGACATCCCCAGTACAAAAAATAATAATCCATAGGCATAATAGGTCATTACCTTTGAGTAGAACCGTTTATTGTCAGGTTCATCCATCATTTTGAACAGTTTGGGAGAAAGTGCCAGACTAACCGAACCTACGATAAAGACGGTTATAGTATTGGCCATTTTACTGCCCAGGGAGTATAGTCCGACATCGCTGAGATCAGCAGTAAAGGATAAAATGTACCGGTCTGAAATAGAAAGAAATAATGCAGCAATATTAGAGATCATCAGGGGGAAACTGAACCGGAGCATATCGCGCAATATGCTGTTTTCAAGCCGGATCTTAATGTTTTTGCCAATGTAGACCGATAACAATAATAAAAGGACCAGCTGACCTATGATCTGGGCTTTGTAAATGCCCATGATTTGCTGCTGCTGAAATTTTACAAAATAAATAGTAAGCGTTAAACTGGTCAGCAAACGGACAATATTTGAAATGGTAAACAAAAGGGGTTTTTCCTGTAACCGGATCAATGTATTGGGGATGATTATAATGATCTCCAGGCCGGCAGATAAAACCATTAACCTCAACACGTTCTCAAAGTCGGGATTATCGAATAAAAGAGTTGAAAACGTCCGGCACGGATAATATAGCGCCAGGGTTACAAAAACGCAGGCAATAATTGAAAATACCAGGCAGGTAAAAAAAACAGATCGTTGCCTGGTGATATACCTTTTATCCCAGTACCACCTGAAAAACGCCTGATAAAGACCGAAACTGAAAATGGTAATGACAACCTGGGAAGAAACTTCAAGCACTCCCAGAATGCCATAATCATGTACTGTCAGATACTCTGTATACAACGGCAATAAAATGAAACCAATCAGTTTTGTGGAAAGATTCCCGATGCCATAGATTATGGTATTCTTAAGTGCAGATTTTATGTCATCCAGCATTTGAAGTATTTTTTCTATTTTTCGGGATGTTTCTTCTTCAGCACATATACCAATGATCTTCCTTTTTTTGGACCTTTCATGAAAGGAATTAAGAAGGGAAGAACCGTATTCCTGATCAGCATAAAGAAAGATATCCCATCCCAGTGGATCAACGGCAGCGTACCAGCATGTCCGCGTTCGATAATGACAAGATCATTGCTGGTAATAATAGTTTCCAGCTGAAAGAAATTTAACGGTGTTATATGTCCAATGTCGAGGTAAGCCTTTTCAAAAGAGATGAAAGTGCCCCGCATAAAAAACCTCAATCGCGAAGCGAAACTGGAAATATTGGGTGTGCTGATAAGCATTATTCCATCGTCGGTAATAAGCTCCTTCATATCATGAATAAATTTCCAGGGATCTTCAAGATGCTCAATTACTTCAATAGCAACAGCGATATCATATTTTTGCCTAAAATTATCCTTTAAGGAGGGTTTATTCAAATCCAGTTGAATTATGTTATCCACTTTTGCTTTTACCTGGGTAATATCAATATCGCAGGAATCGACCTTCAGACCTTGATCCTTAAGGCGCTGTGAGAAGGCTCCTTCTCCACAACCCAGGTCAAGTGCGTATTTCCCTTTAGCCATGAAAGGAGTCAGAATTTTTATGAGATCAGCATGCGTATGCATGGCAGCTTTCTCAAAAATTTCCTTATAATACTGCTGTTGTATTTTGCCGAATTTTATTATCATGGTCTTTCGTGATGATGATATAGCGGTAATATTTTAGCAAGGAAGGCATCAATACCGAATTTTTGCCCGATATAATCTCGAATAATGGTCGCATTGTATTCCCCATAATGATCTTTGATCTTATGAATAGCATCGGTCATTTGCTCCACGTTATCAACTTCAATAAGTATGCCTGTTTGCGCGGTGATGATATCAGCCGGTCCGCCGCAGTTAGTTGATATTACGGGTAATCCGGAGGCCATAGCTTCAACCAGCACGATGCCAAAAGTTTCATACCGGCTTGCCAGTACAAAAAGATTTAATGCAGTGTAAAATTTGGGAATTTCGCGGGTCTTCATGGCTCCGTAAAATATGCAGTTATCGCTGATTCCCAAATCCACGGCCATACTTTTGTATTGTTCAACCAGGGATCCATTTCCAACGATATGCAACCGGAAAGGAAACATAATTTTTTTACAGGCTTTTAAAAGTACGTCCAATCCTTTATTGGTATTATTGAAATTGCCGATAAATCCTATTTCAAACCTGTCAGGTTGAGCATGGGTCATGGAGAACCTGTTCATATCCACAACGTTGGGTATGACAACAGGATTGAGGCTGTATTTATCCTTTATTTCTTTTGCCAGGAAGGAACTGACAGCAATAATTTTATCGGTTTGTTTGTAAGCGGCTTTTATTAATATCTTATGAAAGATGGAACGGCTCTGGCTCTTAATCCGGGTATGCTCGGTCAGAATATAAGGAATATTCAACAGTTTCTTAAATAGAAAAGCCATAACACCCGCAGGATAGGCAACGTGCGCATGGATGCAATCAAACTTTTTTGTTTTCAACAGGTGCCTCCTGGCATAGATCCAGGTACCCAGGAAATAATTAGCCTGATTATAGAAAGGGATTGACCTGGCAAGTGTCAGATTTATTTCTTCCAGCTGTGAAGTTTTTTTTATTTTTGCATGGAACTTGGGAAAAAGATTAAACCAGGAATCATCGACATGGAAGCAGAGAACAGTTACATTATGGTGATTACTAATAATTTCAGCTTGTTGTTTGATAAATATGCCTGCAAAAGTTTCTTCCGTAAACGGATAATATTGTGTTAAAAATAAAATATTCATATTTTGTTGTTGCCTTACTGGGACTTACCATAATACAATCGTAATGCCCCCGATTGAAATCACGTTGACCAGGTCAAACTTACTAAAAATATAGGTCTAATTGAATTAAGTTGAAAAAAGTACTGTTGTTAACCTACTATTGGCCTCCAAGCGGAGGATCAAGTGTTCAGCGGTGGCTGAAAATGCTGAAGTATTTTCCGGAAGCGGGGATAGAGCCTTACGTAATAACGGTCGATCCTGCACTGGCATCCTATCCCCTGATGGATGAATCGCTGGAGCAGGATATTCACCCGGGTATCCGCGTTTTCAAAACACCTACACGGGAGTTTTATAATGCCTACAAAAAGCTTACCGGTAAAAAAGAAATTCCCTATGCAGGATTTATAAACGAACAAAAAGCTGACTGGAAGCAGATTATCAGCCGCATCATACGGAGCCACTTTTTCATCCCAGACCCGCGAAGGGGATGGAACCGGTTTGTATACCGAAAAGCCATTGAGTTAATACAACAACATGATATCAAAACAGTTATAACTGCTACCCCTCCGCACTCAACACAACTTGCGGGGCTGAGGCTGAAAAAGAAATTAAACGTAAAATGGATTGCTGACCTGCAGGACCCGTGGACTGATATTTATTATTACGGGCAACTATATCATTCAGCGGTATCAGCAGCCATTGATGCCCGGTATGAGCGCAGGGTGCTGGAAAATGCAGATTATGTCATCACGGTAAGTGATTCCATCCGTGATATTTTCAAATCAAAATCCGGCAAGATAGATCCCGATAAAGTTATGGTTGTCCCTAACGGATTTGACGAAGAAGATTTCAGGGAAAAACAGGATTCCCAACCAGAGCCTTTTACCATCTCCTATGTGGGTACCCTGAATGAGGATTATTATCCGCTGGACTCGTTTTTACAGGCAGTCGAAGGGGTTATAGCAACGAACAGAAAAATACTCCTTCGCTTCGTTGGCAAGGTTTCTCCCCCTGCCATGAAACAGATCAGGGCAAATCAGGGAATTACGGTGGAATTTATTGACTATGTGCCCCATGAAGAATCCGTAAAATACCTGAAGAAGACGAATGCCCTGCTGCTTATTATTCCGCGGATGGATCAGAACGAAGGCATTCTTACGGGAAAACTATTCGAATACCTGGGATCAGGGAAAAGGATTATCGGCATAGGGCCTTCACAGGGTGACGCTGCCAGGATTATCCGGGAGTGCGGAAGCGGGGATATGTTTGATTATGAGAAACCTGCAGCCATCCGGAAATACCTGGTTAGTATTATGGAAGAGGCTGCCATTAAACCATTCGAGCCGGACTGGCAGAAAATTATGCATTACTCCCGAAGGAGTCAGGCTAACATGATTGCACAACTGATATAAAAAACGGGAGCACTTTACCTCTTTAAGTAGACAAAACCTTTAAATTCATCAGGAATGCCTGATACGGATATTACATACCAGTATGTGCCGGATTCCAGGTTATGGCCTTCCTGGTCTTTGCCATCCCAGTCATTCTGATAGCCGGATAATTCAACAAGTTTCTTCCCGCTTCTGTTAAAAATAATCAGGGTTGAATTTTCCGTCAGACCGCGGATCACAAAAAAGTCATTTACCCCGTCTCCATTGGGTGAAAAGGAATTGGGAATGTTGACAACAGGTTTTTCAGCGCAGGTGTCCACGTTAATAGTAAAGTTTGCTGATCTTAATCCTGCTCCGCAAGCATTTTGTCCTGTCACGGTCAGGCTTCCGCTGGTTGCGTCTTCGGCAAAATCAACGGATATGCTGTTGGCATTACCCGTAATGGTGGCCCCGCTACCGCTGTAATTCCACCCATAATCTGTCGCATTTGGGATCACAGGTATGGAGTATATGACATTTTGCTGTCCTGAGCAGACAGCATGATCACCAACAATTGCATCTGCTTCCGCAGGCACACGACTTACAACAACCGGGTAGGCCGCCGAAACTTTCCCGTTACCGCAAACATTAATCCCCAGAACCGTTAAACTCCCGCCGGTTGCATTCTCCGCGAAGTCAATGGTTATGCTGTTGGTGTTTCCTGCAATGGCGGCCCCGCTTCCGTCATAATTCCAAAAATAACCTGTAGCCTCGTTAATAGCCGGTACGGTAAAAGTAACTCCTTGCCGGCCGTTACAGACCTCACTTTCTCCTGTTATTGGGCCTGCATCCGAAGGCAGGGAGTGAACGTTAACCTGAAGTGACCTGGATTGCTCTTCTATGCCTGTCCCTGTGACCGTTAAGGTAAGGTTTCCGCTGGTAGCATCCGGGGAAAAATCAATGGTTATACTGTCACCTTCACCCTGAATAGCTGCCCCGGTGCCACTGTAATCCCATGCATAATTTGAAGCTCCGTACAATGGATCAACATTAAAAGGAACCTGTTGCTGGCCCTGACATAATTGGGTCTCGCCTTTTATATCACTCAGCGTGCATTTTGAATAATACAACTGCAATACCTCTTCATCATTCAGTGCACGGTTATAAATTCTTACGTCGTCAATCGCTCCCGTCAAGTAATTTGGGCTGGTCAGATTTGGACTGCCGCCGATAAGAGCAGAATGATTACCGGATCCGTAATTTGCCGGCTGATTATGGGTGAGGGAATCATAACCGGCTGCATTTACCATCAATTGACCATTAATATAAATTCTCAGATAGACGTTGTCCCTGATCATTACTCCGTGTATCCATTTCCCGGCTTGAACAGGTGCTGTCTGCGTGAAGGAGGCAACCGGGTTGTTCCCTACATTATGGCTCCCGCCTAATAAAGATCCGTCCTGAAGAATTGAAAATCCCTGCTGATAATCTTCTGTTGTAGATCCGATTCCTATTATTTGATATCCATCAGAAGAAGGCAGTGCGTCAATTTTAAACCAAACTGACCAGGTGTACTCATTTAAATTGACAAAACTCTCAGCCGGCAGTGATATACGATTGTCTATGCCATTGAAGTAAAAAGCACTGTTTGAAAATCCACATCTGTCTTTTGTAGCTGTCACCAGATAGAAATTGGCATGGTTATCGTTACCACTTTCATCATCAGCATTACCGTTGAATGGATAGGAGCCAATCAGTCCGATGGTGGGTATCTGGGCAATAACAGATGCTTCAATACCTATAATAGCCATCAATAGTGAAATAATAACCTTCATCTTTATGGTTTGCTCTTTTTTCATTATGAACCTGATCGAACCGGTTTTGTCATTGTCTGTTATTGGTTTTCTGAATTCCAATCAGTCCCAGGTTAACGCCTAGATGGATCTCATGTGAGCCAGCGTTATAAAATGCAATCTTACTGAAAGTGAATTCATAATTATATCCTGCATAGAGCATCTTATACAGCCTTAACCCAAACCGGACATTAACTTTATTCGTTGAACTGTAGGATAGCGCAATCCAGTTAAGTCTATTAATGTAAAGCTTTGTGTGAACATCAACAGAAGGATCCGTTCCGGCCAGTTTCTTTATCATAACGGAGGGTTCGAGAATAAAAGTACCCGTATATTGCAGGAATTTATAACCCCCCATCAAAAAAAAGCTGGGCTGTTCCTGCTTTGCGTCGTGCACATTCCGGATGTCGGGCAACATTTTATTGGCTGAAAGCCCGACAAAGTAATCCTCATGATAAAAATATATCCCAAGGTTGAAGTTAGCCCTGAAAATATTGTCATTCCCGTTTAACAGATAAGGATCATTGGGGTCATCCGGGCTTAACAGGGAGCTGTTGAATGTATGATAGGTGCCCGTGGCTGATAGTCCGAAAGACAGCCTGGAATCTGCATTCAACGGGATATGGTATGCATAGGAAATTAACCCTCCGGTACAAGCCAGGGGGCCGTCGGCATCCCTGAAAATTGAAGCTCCCAGCCCGATACGGCTGCCATGTTTCAAAGGACCCTTATTCACGAAGCCCCTGGGATCATAAAAGCCATATTTTCCCACCCGATAGCATCCTGTCAGCAAGAAGGTCGTTGGTGCATCAGGGAAACCCATCCACTGCCTTCTCACCGAAATATCTCCAGTGGGATAATACTCGGCTCCGGCTGCTGCAGGATTAATGATGGATGGATTAAGATAATAGTTTTCGTAAATCGAGTTTTCCTGCGGTAGCAGTGTTAAACAATGAAACATCAGAAGGCAGAAAGGCCAATATATTTTTCCTTTGCTGAAAATGGTCATGGAATGGTTATGTTATTCAATCAGGATAAACGCTATCCTCCGCTTTTATATGCTGCCTTCGTTAGTTTCATCTGACAACAACGGATAGGAAAGGCCATTCTTAATCCTTCCATGCTATCCGGATATATTTTCTATTCTATTTTTTAAAATATGTATCCCGGTACCAGTTAATGGTTTCTTCAATCCCTTTACGAATGGTGGTTTTTGGTGTCCAGCCCAGTCGCTGGTGGATTTTCTCAATATCTATAGACCGGCGTCGTACATTGTCAATATCCCTTTCCGGTACATACTGTATTTGAATGTCCGGTATTAAATCCCCGACTATGGAAGCCAGCTTGCTTACCGAAGTTTCGGTCGAGGTCCCGATATTAAAAACTTCACCCAGGGCCATGGGATGAATGGCAGCCAGGATGGTGGCCTCAACAGCATCCGTTATAAAGGTGTAATCCCTGGTTTGTTCTCCGTCTCCGAATATCAACAGCGGCTTCTTGTCCAGCGCATTGTGAACAAACTTCCCCAATACTCCGCAATAAGGATTGTTGGGAGTCTGTCCGTACCCATAAACATTGGAATACCGCACTATGGATACAGGCAGCCCGTAATTGCGAAAATAGACCTCAACAAAGTGTTCACCCAGCAGTTTGGTAGCAGAGTAATTGCTGAGGATATTCTTGGAGCTCTCTTCGCGGGAGGGAAGCCGGGTTGAGCTTCCGTATATCGAACAGGAAGAAGTATAAATGAAACGCTCAAAATGCGGTGGTTCATGGTGGCGCAGGAATTCCAGCATTTCCAGGGTGCTCTGTCCATTCACGGCAAGGTGCCCGAAGGGATCGGAACTGGATACGGAAATCTGCTTGCAGGCAAGATGAAAAATGTAATTTGCCTCTGCAAGAAGGGGGGCCATGGCTGATTTGTCGAGGACAGAGAGTTCATAAAACCTGAGCTTTTTGATCAGATCGCCCAGGATGGAAGGATTGCTGTTGGTACAATCATCAACAAGCAGTATTTCACAATTATATTGACTGAGCAGGGTTTTAACCAGATTGTGGCCTACAAACCCCAGTCCGCCGGTTACCAAAACTTTTTTGTTTTTCAGAATATCAAAGTTGACGAGTTTGTTCATGCAGTTCTTTAATTTTTTATTAATTATTCAGGTGTGCATTTGCTCTTTAATAATGGGCAGAAATAGCAGCAATAAAGAAATAATTGCATTTTTTTCATAACAGGTGGTTTTATCTGAAAACTAGTAAATTGCTGTTAAAAATAGAAAATATTTCAAAGCTGGCCATATTTTTAATCTCTAACTCACCAGGAATTTGATTAAAAAATCCTTATGGGTGATGGATTATCAAAAATGGCTGTCGGATGGTTTCGGAAAGTCAGCGCATTTCCTCCTGGCATCAATACTTAAAGGTTTTTTAACAATTTTTGCATACTAACTTTGTCTCCCATGATCTCCGGGAGCTTTTCAATGTCCACCCGGTCTTGTTTTAACGTATCCCGGTAGCGGATAGTTATGGTATTGTCTTCCAGGGTCTGGTGGTCAATGGTTATGCAGAATGGGGTGCCGATGGCATCCTGTCTGCGGTAACGCTTGCCGATGGAATCCTTTTCTTCATACTGGCAGTTGAAGTCGAACTTCATCCGGTCCATGATCTCCCTTGCTTTTTCGGGCAGTCCATCCTTTTTGGTCAGTGGCAATACGGCAAGCTGCACAGGGGCCAGGGCAGGGGGTATCTTCAGCACCACCCGTTCTTCTTTTGCACTTCCTTCCCAGTCGACCTTTTCTTCGGTATAGCTATGGGAGATAATGGTGAAGAACATGCGGTCGAGGCCAATGGAGGTCTCAATCACATAAGGGGTGTAACTTTCACTGGTTTCCTGGTCGAAGTATTGGATTTTCTTTCCTGAGAATTTCTCATGGTTGCCGAGGTCAAAATTGGTACGGGAATGGATGCCTTCCACTTCCTTAAAGCCTATCGGGAACTCAAATTCAATATCGCAGGCTGCATTGGCATAATGGGCCAGCTTGTCATGGTTGTGATACCGGTATTTGTTATCGCCCATCCCCAGGGCTTTATGCCATTTCATGCGTTTTTCCTTCCAGGTTTCATACCATTCTATTTCGGTTCCGGGCTTGATGAAAAACTGCATCTCCATCTGTTCGAACTCGCGCATGCGCAGAATAAACTGGCGGGCCACGATCTCATTCCGGAAAGCTTTCCCTGTCTGGGCAATGCCAAAGGGTATCTTCATCCTGGCGGTTTTCTGCACATTCAGAAAATTCACGAATATGCCCTGAGCTGTTTCCGGACGCAGGTATATGGTGTTGGCTTCCTCGCTCACGGAACCAAGCTGGGTGCTGAACATGAGGTTGAATTTGCGCACTTCCGTCCAGTTTTTGCTTCCGGAAACGGGACAAACAATTTCAGTATCGATAATGATCTGGTAAAGGTCCCTGAGGTCTTCTTTTTCAAGGGCGGTTAAATAACGCCTTTTGATCGCATCATATTTTTGCTGATGCTCAAGCACTCGAGGATGTGTAGTCCTGAACTTCTGCTCATCAAAGGCTTCACCGAATTTCTGCCGGGCCTTTTCAACCTCCTTCCGGATCTTATCCTCAATCTTCTCGAGGTACTCCTCGATAAGCTGGTCAGCACGGTATCGCTTTTTGGAATCCCGGTTATCGATCAGCGGGTCATTGAAAGCAGCCACATGCCCTGAGGCTTCCCATATGCGGGGATGCATGAAAATAGCCGAGTCAATGCCCACGATGTTTTCATTCAGCCTTACCATGGAATCCCACCAGTAGCGGCGGATATTGTTTTTCAGTTCCACGCCGTTCTGGCCATAATCATAAACAGCACTCAGTCCGTCATAGATCTCACTCGACGGAAATATAAAACCATACTCCTTACAATGGGCAATGATCTTTTTAAAGGTGTCTTCCTGTATCATAAATGTGACCTGCTTTAGAATAAGGGGCAAATGTAATGGAAAATCTTTTCAACCCAAAATCGTCATTAACAGATCATTTTTATAATATAATCTACTACAGGAAGGATTTTATTC
>CAYWCR010000077.1:0-18716 GCA_964456825.1 uncultured Bacteroidales bacterium | reverse complement strand
ATCGACGACGAAAAGAGTATCCGCAACACCCTCAAAGAGGTGCTGGAATATGAAAAGCATACCGTTGAACTGGCCACCAACGGTCCTGAGGGAATTGAGTTTTTTTCCAACGGCTCTTTCGATATCGTTCTCTGCGATATCAAGATGCCCGGAATGGATGGTATCGATACCCTCGAAAACCTGATGCAGAAATCCCGGGAAACCCCTGTGATCATGATCTCAGGCCATGGTAATATTGACACAGCGGTGGAGGCCATTAAAAAAGGGGCCTATGATTTTATTGAGAAACCGCTTGATCTCAACCGCCTGCTGGTAACCATCCGGAATGCTACCGAACGGACGGAACTTGTTACGGAGACAAAAATCCTGAAACGCAAAATCAACAAAGCGTATGATATAGTCGGGGAATCGCCGGCTATTCATAAAGTTACGGAAATGATTGAAAGGGTTGCTCCTACGGATGCCCGGGTATTGATAACCGGGGAAAATGGTACCGGGAAGGAACTCGTGGCACGATGGCTGCATGAGAAAAGCCAGCGTGCCGGCATGCCTTTCGTAGAAGTCAACTGCGCAGCCATTCCGTCAGAACTGATCGAAAGTGAATTGTTCGGGCACGAAAAGGGTGCCTTCACCTCTGCCATCAAACAACGAAAGGGAAAATTTGAGCAGGCTCACGGCGGAACCCTTTTTCTTGATGAAGTGGGGGACATGAGCCTTTCAGCTCAGGCAAAAGTGCTCAGAGCCTTGCAGGAACACAGAATAACCCGGGTTGGAAGTGATAAGGATATCGAAGTGGATGTGCGGGTGATAGCCGCTACCAACAAGAACATGAAAGAGGAAATCGAGCATAAAACATTTCGTGAGGATCTTTACCACAGGCTCACGGTAATCATCATCCATGTGCCGTCACTGGCTGAAAGGAAGGAAGATATCCCGCTGCTGGCTGAGCATTTTAATGAATTGATCGGAGATGAATACGGGAAACCGAAAAAAACCATCACACCGGATGCCATAGCCGAATTGAAGAAACTCACATGGACCGGTAACATAAGGGAGTTCAGGAACGTGCTGGAGAGGCTGATTATCCTGTGTGATAAGGAAATTACCGGTGAGGATGTCAAGGCGTATGCGCAGCCTATCAGCCGGTAGGAAATAATACTGCCTTCATGGATTTTACCGAATTAAAAGATCTTGACTTTAACCAAAGATCAAGACATCCCTGGGAAAGGGCAAGGATAAGGATCATCATCCGCATGCTTAAATCAATAGTAAAAAAAGCAGGTAAAACAAATCCCGTTGTTTTTGACATCGGATGCGGTGATGGTTGGCTTTCAGGCCATATTACCTCATCATTTCCCGGATGTGAAATCCATGCTGTTGACCCGGCCTTCACAGCGGAAATTGTACAGAAAATTAAGAAATTAAAAGGCGATGCAGGCTTATCGCTTTATGACAAAATAGAAAATATAGCCTTGCCGTCTGAGAAAAAAGCAGACATCATCCTGCTGCTGGATGTGATTGAACACGTCGAAGACGATGCCGGTTTCCTGACTACCCTGATAGACAATAAACACGTTTCAAAGGAAACCACGTTTATTATTACAACACCTGCTTTTCAATGGCTTTTTTCTTCGCATGACAAATTCCTCAAGCATTACCGGCGCTATTCCCGGAAATCCCTGACCAGTACTTTGAACAAATCACGTCTGAGTCCCTTGAAATCCGGATATTTTTTCTTTGTTTTGCTTTTTCCCAGGATAATCCGATTATATTTGGAAAAATTGAAGCTGGTGAAACCTGCTGATAAAGGGATCGGGCAATGGAAGCATGGAAGTCTGGTAACCTGGTTTATCGTTGCCTTTTTGCGGATTGATGGTTTCCTTGGCAGCATATTTTTATCTATGGGTATTACCCTTCCCGGTCTATCAGTCTATTCGATATGCAAACCAACACCATAATTATCCCCTGTTATAATGAGGCGGGCCGGTTAAAACCCGGATTAATGCATGAATTCCTGATTACACAACCAGATGTTTCCCTGGTCCTTGTTAACGATGGCAGTTCCGATTCTACATCTGTTTTGCTTCATGAATTTCAAAAACAGCACCCGGAAAGGATTTTTGTTGTTGACCTTGCGTCGAATCTTGGAAAAGGAAATGCCATCCGGCAGGGCATATTGTTTGCTCTTGACCGGATTCAACCTGCCTGTATCGGATATATGGATGCTGATTTTTCGGCTCCTTTCGGTGAAATGGATAAGCTGTTCCAGTACCTCAGCCAACATTCTCACATCGGGGTGGTTTTTGGTTCCAGGGTTAAGAGAATGGGTAGTAAAATTGAAAGAACACTTGTGAGGCATTATCTCGGAAGAATTTTTGCCACCTGTGTAAGCCTGATGCTGAAATTGCCGGTTTATGATTCGCAGTGCGGCGCAAAAGTCATGAAAACAGCAACAGCAAATGTGTTATTCAAAGAGGCATTTATCACAAACTGGTTATTTGATGTGGAATTGCTATTCCGGTATAAAATATTTTTCGGAATAGAAAAAACACTCCGCGAAGTATACGAATTCCCGCTGTACCAATGGAAGGAAAGCAAGGGAAGCAAGATCCGTCTGAAACATGTCCTTTCAATACCTTTTAACATGGTAAAGATATATTTGCATTATAGCAAGGTTTTGCGAAATGGAGATTATTGTAAGTAAATATATCATCATTTTTTCAATTTTAATTTCAGCAGCAATAAAGGTCTGAATATCCTCCACCAGTCAATTAATGGTTTCATTTTGGTTCGGTCTTTTATATTGTCGTGATATAAAATTGAAATAGGAACTTCCTTTTTATTGTATTTGCCGGAATTATACACTTTATACAAGAGATACACCTCCAGTTCATACCTGTTTAACCAATCCTGGTGAAGATTAATGGAGGGATCATTGTAAACAAGTTTTAACTTAAATGCCCTGAAACCATTTGTGATATCTGAACAATACCTGCCTGTAAGGAAAAAGAATACCACAGGATATGCCCTGGTCAATATTTTCCTGAACAAGGGCTGATTAATTGTTTTTCCTCCCTTCAAAAACCTCGATCCCTGGATAAAGTCATATTCTTCATCCTGGAGGGGTGATAAAACGTTTTTCATTTCGCCCGGATCATGCTGATCATCGCCCGAAATAATCACGGCTATATCATAATTTTCTTTGTATCCATAATCCAGGCCTGTCCTTATAGCGGCTCCGACTCCCATATTCTTTTCATGCCTCAGAACAAAAGCCCCGGATTTTGTTGCTTTATCAACAGTATCATCAGAAGAGCAATCATCAATAACACAAATTTTATCTACCATTTTACTGCAATGGATGTTGACTTTTCTGATAACATTTTCAATTTTCAAGCTTTCATTAAAAGCGGGTATTATGAGAATGGTTTTGTGCATCGGTTGGTGGAATGAGGTTAACAGATATCTAAAGTCTAAAGGGTTCTTCTGTACGCAGAGAATTTCATACGCCTACTATACAATGAGTAATTTCAATTT
Organism: uncultured Bacteroidales bacterium; assembly: GCA_964456825.1. Classification (GTDB taxonomy): domain Bacteria; phylum Bacteroidota; class Bacteroidia; order Bacteroidales; family UBA10428; genus UBA5072. The sequence continues at coordinate 15,179 of CAYWCR010000077.1, read as the reverse complement.
TAATTGGCAACGAATGTAATGAATTTATATTTGTTTTTGTTGTGCAACAGAGTACTCTATATTTAATATATATTGAACCTGCGTTGAACTTAAGCTGAAATCTTTTCATCTGAAATGGGAAGGATGTCGATATAAATATTTTTTGTATTTCTTGATCAATAAGAACAGTTTTGTTATTATTACAGCATGTTAAAAGTTATAATGAAGAAATTCTCTTTGTCAAAAATCACTCTTTTCCTGTTTTTGGTCACTTTAGTCTGGGTCAGTTTCAACCTTTCTGACTGGCGGAAATACAACAGAGTTATTGTATGGGATGTGAAGTCCTATTATGCGTACCTGCCTGTAACCTTTATTTATAAAGACCTTACGTTCTCATTCAGGCAGGAAAAACCCGAATATTCTGATTGGTTCTGGCCTTTTAGAGCTCCCAACGGAGGGCAGGTTATTGTAACCAGCATGGGCATGTCCATTCTGTATAGCCCATTTTTTTTCATGGCTCATTATTATACCTTGCTGACGTCACCTGAAAAAGCAACCGGGTATTCAATACCTTATAAATTTATGCTTGTTATGAGCACAATTTTTTATGCATTTTTAGGCTTAGTTTGTCTGCGAAAATTGTTACTGAGGTTTTTTAATGATACCATCTCTGCTTTTGTTTTAATTGCGGTATTTTTAGGCACTAACCTATTTTGTTATTCGACAACTCATGCGGTTATGTCTCATGCCTATAGTTTCTGTCTGATTACAATTTTTGTACTTTTTGTTGACAAATGGTACGATCATCCTAATGTCAAGAATTCAGTAATCCTGGGACTAACCGGAGGCTTGATATCCCTGATCAGGCCCACAAACATTATTATTATTGTGTTGTTCCTTTTCTGGAATTGGAATGGTTTTGCTCTGATCCGGACCAGGTTTCAGTTCTTATTCAAACACAGTATGCTGATCCTTATAATTTTCCTGACTGCCTTTTTAGTCTGGTTTCCTCAGTTGGTTTATTGGAAATCTCTTACCGGTCATTGGTTGTATTATTCATACGGAACTGATAATCAATTCTTTTTTAATAATCCTCAATGGATCAAAGTTTTATTTAGTTTCAGAAATGGATGGTTCATATACTCCCCTATAATGTTGGTCGCTGTATTTGGTATATTTTTTATGATCAGGAATTATCGAAAATTGTTCTTCCCTGTACTACTCTATTTTATTTTAAATTTATACATTATTTCTTCCTGGTGGTGCTGGTGGTATGGAGGATCTTACGGATTAAGGGCATTTATTGACTCCTATGCAGTCTATGCTTTGCCTTTGGGAGTGGTGTTTCAACGTACAGCGGCGGCAAAAAAAATATACCGATATTTTTTATTTTCTTTTTATTTTATCCTTATTATTTTATGCCAATTTCTTTCTTACAAATATCGCTATGGATCGATACATTATGATTCTATGACCCGGGCAGCACTTTTTGATTCTTTTTGGTCCTTAAGGCCAAAAGCATCTTTTAATGAGAAGCTTGAAGTCCCTGATTATGATTTGGCAAAAATGGGAATATATAAAACGAAAACTGAACCTGAAAATAAAGCTCAATAAACTAAGAATCCGGCATTAGATATGTTTGTTCCCAGCTGGTATTCAAACATTTTTACCTGGAATAATTTCTCTTTCTACTGTTTTGGTTTGGTCGTTGGTTACCAAATAATGCAGTCCCTTTCTCCTTAGTGGTCAAAATGAACAAGACCTAAACCGGTATTTTTTGTGGATGGTTTGAATTGCCTGTAAGTTAAACCGTAATGGGAACCAGGCATTAAAAAGTTCAATTACTTATTCATGAATTTGCTATATCTTTAGTCACTGTTCAACAATATACATCGGAGGTATTTAATAATGAAGCTATTATCGAATATTATCGCCGGAATTAACAGGAAAATGAAAACATTCCAGTTTTTTTTACTGTTTGTTTTACCCGTAAGTTATTTTGTATTCGGGTATTTATACCGTGAAGCAAGCGGTTATATGTTTTTACGCTCCGTCGATCCGGAATATGCCTATCTGTTTAACGGAATGCTGATCGGTAACCTGAAATTGAATATTCAATATACTGATCACCCGGGAACGCCTGCGCAGTGTTTCATAGCGATTGTATCCCGCATGGTGCACCTTTTCAGGCCAGGCTTACTATACACCGATGATGTACTGGCCAATTCCGACTTTTATTTAAAGGCAGTGATGCTTGCTGCCACTATAGCCAACACGATTGTCCTGTTTATACTGGGATTTGTTGTTCAGTCATTATGCAGGAACAGCCTGACGGCGTTGTTTTTTCAGCTTGCCCCATTTTCTCATATATTAACGCTATCGATTTCAGCCCGGGTTATACCGGAGACGCTTATGCCTGCCATTGTTTCCTTGTGGCTGATGGCAATCGCATGGTTGTTATATACGGATAATCCCGGTAAAATATATAACAAATTGAGCATTATCTTTGGCATACTGATCGGACTGAGCGTGGCAGACAAATTAACCTTTTTGCCCTTTATTATCATTCCTTTAATTGCTCTTCCCTCCTGGCATTTCAAACTGCGGTATTTGATCGCCTCCGTATTGTCTTTTATGTTCTTTGCTTTTACCATAGTTTTAAATTTTAATAATTTCAAAATCTGGGTCAGGAACCTTTTCATGCATAGCGGCAGATACGGTGCAGGGGAAAACAATATTGTGAATTTCAATGAATTTGGCCCCAATCTTAAGCTATTGATCAACAATAGCCCGTTCCTGTTTTATCTAACCATTGCTTTATTGGCAGTTTCCCTTTCATTGTTTTTTATATATAAAACCAAAAGATCCGAATTAAAGATCCCCTTCAGGATCGCTGTTGGCACAGCACTTTCTGTAATGTTGGGCTTCATGTTCACAGCAAAGCATTTTGCTTTTCATTACATGGTGCCTTTTATGCTGTTTACTGCATTGATGATTTATTTAGTAGTGAGGATGCTGAACCAAACTTTGTTGAAAAACGCCAAACCTCTTTGGCCTGTATTTCTGCTGATGGCATCAGGAGCCTGTCTGATTATTTCCACGCTGACTGACTCCGTAAATGGGATCGGGAATATTAACAGCATATCCGATACAAAAATGAGGGCCTACCAAAATATCAAGCCCTATTTGAACGAAAGGGCGGACAAAATAATTGTCCCTTCTTATTATGGTTGTTCAGCTATAGAATATTCGATGATGTTCGGAATGCAAACAATCGGTAAATACAAGGAATATCTGGTAGGCAATGTAAATGCCATGTTCCCGGATACCTATCTTTTCCTTCCATGGAGCAAGTCCTTTTATCAGTGGCATAGCCTGGTAAAGCCGGAAGATTTTATCAAAAGCAATCATGAATACCTGCTGTTTGTTGCCGATTTTTCGGACCAACAGCTTAACCTGGTGATCGATTCAATGAAAGTAAACCTGGAAGGAACGAATTTCAATTTAGAGAAAGTTTATTATGAGCCGCTGAGTAACGAGGCGGTTTATAATGTAAAAGTAAATTGACAATATTCAGGTTTTATTCATGTAAATAATTTTATTTAAGGCATGTTGACCATGAAGAAGTTTAACCGGTATACATTTTTTGCCTTACTGTGTGTGATGTTCATTCTGCTGGTATATAAAGCAATTCATTTACCGGTTACCAATGATGAGGTCCCTGCCGCAGTACATTATATGAATTTCAGCGTGTGGGAGATCATGATGTTTCCGGATCATGAGCCCAATAATCATATTTTAAATACCCTGCTGGTCAAACTATTTGTTTTTATTTTCGGCAACCATCAAATTGTAATCCGTTTGCCGAACCTGTTATCTTTTCTGGTATATGGAATAGCTATTTTTCGTATCAATAAACTGGTTCTAAAAGAGGACTCTGTATTCTTCCTGCCGGCAGCATTGTTTTTCATATCCAATCCTTATTTGCTTGATTTTTTTGGACTGTGCAGGGGCTACGGAATATCCTGTGCACTGGCAACGTTATCCGTAAGCTATCTGATATACGGATATTATTATAACAAGGATAAACCGGTATGGATTGCATTTGGACTCTCCATACTGGCTTCCTATGCCAATTTTACCTTGCTGGTTTTCTGGATTGCAGCCAGTATTATGGCCTGGTTTTATTTTGCAGTAAAATCAGGAAGACGATTTCGGCAAATAATATGGCCAACGCTTATCATGGTGATTGTCTCACTACTCTATTTTGCATTGATAGCAACACCGCTGAAAAAAATGCATAGTACCAATGAGTTCCAGTACTGGTCTTCAAAAGGATTTTACCGGGATACCATTTATCCGTTTATCGAATACTCACGCGATGGTTCCCATATGATCCTGGATGGAAGATCGGACCTGGTCGCAGTTCTCATTTTTCTCACCCTGGCTGCCAATCTTGTATTCATTTTTATCCGTTTCAGGAAGTCGGATTATAAAATTTCAAGCCTGAATCACCCGGTATTTGTCACTACTTTTATTTTACTGGTTGCAGTTTTTGTCAATATTGCCCAGTGCAAAATCCTGCATACTCCGAATTTGCACGGAAGGACTGCTTTGTTCTTTTATCCTTTATTCATCGCGTCATTTGCGGGTTTTCTAGGTATGATCCCTGCTTCCAGGGCTAAATGGGCACAGTATTTTTTTGCTTGTTGCTTTGCGTTCATCTGCATTTTTCATGTCGCGGATCGTTATAAACTAGACTGGGTAAGGGACTGGTGGCATGACGTTGATACATTGAAAGTCATCGCCTATCTGGAGGAACAGCATCCGGGGGATAAAGTCTCCCTTAAAACAACATGGTTCTGTTTTAACTCATTTTATTATTATGTCTACACAGGTAAAACGCCATGGCTTGATATAAAGGGATATGACAAGTCCATTGATATCAATACGGATGCTGAATATTATTATCTGTTCACAGCAGATCGCAAAATACTGGAACCAAAATTTGAATTCATCAGGGAATACGGTGACAGGTCATTGTTAAAAAGAAGGCCGGGCTATTAATGCTTAGGATTTATCCATGCGATTTTGCAACGGAATACATACAACCAATGCCCATTGTTTTTTGTTGATTCTTTTCGGGATCATTTATCTGGTCATTGGTTTATGCAATCATTACTTTTTTCGCACATACGGCTACGATTATGCGATGTATAACTTTGCATTTTATGATTATGCCCATTTCAGGATAAGCGATACTCCCGTACATCTGTTGCCCCATATAAATTTCCTGCAGGATCATGTTTCCTTTACCCTGATGATTTTCATTCCTTTCTATTGGCTGTTGGGATGGCTGACTGGGACCTATACATTGCTGATCATTCAGACGGCTATTATTCTATATGGAGGATGGGCTGTTTATCAGCTGCTTATCTTCAAGACAAAAAGCAATTTCCTTTCCTCACTTGCATTGTTTCAATATCTCTTTATCCTTGGCCGATGGATATCTTTTACAAACGATTTTACCACGGCAACCATTGCGTCTTCCATGATACCGGTGTTTCTATACTATTTTGAGACGAAAAAACATTGGCCCGCTTTGCTGACCTTTCTTTTTATCCTTGCATCGCGCGAAGACATGCCGCTGTGGACGGCGTTCATCGGAATTTTTCTGTTGGTTTCACACAGGGGTGACAGAAAACAGCAGATTGCTTCACTGCTTGTCATAGCGTTATCCTGTATTTATTTTGTGCTTGTATTTACGGTTATTATTCCCGCACTTGAAACAGAATACAAAAAGTTTTCCATGTTCAGTTATTCAGCCCTGGGCCAGAATCCTTATGAAGCGCTTATATTTATTGTAAAACATCCTGTGGATACATTGAAATTGTTTTTTGTCAATCATAGCGGAGATCCTGCCTTCGATGGTATAAAACAGGAATTTTATGTCTATTATTTAATATTCGGCGGTTTTCTGCTTTTTTTCAAACCCAGATATTTATTACTGTTTATACCCATTCTGGCAAAAAAAATGCTGAACGATCATCCGGTCCGCTGGAGTATGGAATTGTACTATTCCATTGAATTTGTATCCATTCTTCCCGTTGCCGTTTTCCTGATTATATCAGAATTAAAAAGTCCTGTTGTCAAAAGGAGTATGGCCATTATCGTATGTGCTGCAACCCTGGTGCTAACCATCTATGGATTGTATAGCCCGCATCGCCGGCTGAACTGGTGGGGAGACAGCAAATACGCATTTTATAAGTGCAGTTTCTATAATCCCGGTTTTAGTTCAAAAAAGGTACACCGGTATTTGAAGATAATACCTGCGGATGCCGCTGTTTCTGCTTCGGGAAATTTCACCCCCAATCTGGCTTTTCGTCCTAAGATATACTACTTTCCCAGGGTTAACGATGCAACCTACCTGGTTCTGCACCTCAACAGTTCTCCTTTCCCGGTATCAAAAGAAAGGTATGATACGGAAATAGCTGCATACAGAGGCAGTGATGAATGGGAAGAAATGGTTAATGATAATGGATTTTTAATTTTAAAGCGGAGAACAGAATTCTCAACAAATAAGGAAGTGACTAAAACTGGAAATAAATAAACGGTTGTAATCCGGCTGAAAGCGACTGATAGATGACGAAAACAACCAAGGCACAGATCAGGATCTTGGCATAAATGGGAGTATCCACAAACCAGTTCAATAATTTGTCTTTCGTGGCATAGGGCAGCCAGTGGAGAATATAACCCAGCAGCATCACCAGGAAAACTTTCCAGTAGGCTGACATCATGGCCGGCACCAGATTCCATCCGAAATTGCTGCTGATCTGGCGGAGCAGGTCGAAGGTACCCTGCATGGATTCCCCGCGAAACCAGATGCGGGTGAAGGTGATGAAGTTGAAGGTGAGGAAGATCTTCCAGAACGTCGCCAGCCAGTGACTGGAATTCTCATAAGGACTGATCTTTCGCCATAATTTGTAAATAACCAGTCCGATCCCGTTCAGCCCTCCCCATATCACGAAAGTCCAGCTGGCCCCATGCCATAGCCCCCCCAGCAGCATGGTCATCATCAGGTTGATATTGGTGCTGATGGTCAGTTTAAGGCCCGGAAAGAATCTTATCAGTATCCGGAAAAACAGGATGACCAGCAAAAAAACAAGGCCCAGCCAAAGTTTTCCGGATATCAGTATAACAAATATCAATACGGTTGCAAGGCTTATATAAGTGAAAAATGAAGCACCCCGGTTTCCCCCCATGGGTATGTACAGGTAGTCCTTCAGCCACGATGAAAGTGACATATGCCATCGTTTCCAGAAATCACCCACGTTCATTGCCTTGTAGGGCGAGTTGAAATTCTGGGGCAGCTTAAAGCCCATCAGCAGGGCCAGTCCTATGGCAATGTCGGTATATCCTGAGAAATCACAATATACCTGCAGGGAATAGCCATACAGTCCCATCAGGTTCTCAAAACCCGAGTAAGAGACCGGATTGGCAAAGACACGATCGATTAGGTTAACCGCGATATAATCACCGATGAACATTTTCTTGAACAGTCCTTTCAGAATCATATAAATACTGAGCCCGAAGTCATAGCCGGAGAGGGAATAATCCTGGTAAAGCTGCGGAATGAATTGTGATGCCCGCACAATGGGCCCTGAAACCAGCTGCGGGAAGAACGATACGTAAAAAGCATAATCAACGGGGCTTTTTACAGGTTTTACCAGGCCACGGTACAGATCAATGGCATAACTCATGGTTTGAAAGGTGAAAAAAGAAATTCCCACCGGAGGCAGTATCTGACTGATGTCGAAATGGGTGTCCAGCAATTGGTTTGACCAGAGGGCTGCGTGGGTTACCACTTCGAAATCGGTATGAAACAATCGGTTGACGGTATCGGTAAAAAAATAGTCGTATTTGAAGAAGCACAGAATCGACAGATTAATCAGCACGCTCAGGGATAACCATAGCTTTTTCATGGTCATCCGGTTAGACCTGTAGATGGCATGTCCGATAAAATAGTCACTGAGTGTGGCGAAGAGCAGGATAAAAACAAAAAGCCCTCCGGTTTTGTAATAAAAAAAGTAACTGACGGCAAAGAGATAAAAATTGCGCAGCGCTTTCTTCTTATAAAGAAAGGAGTAAAAAAACAGGACAACAATAAAAAATCCCCAGAAATAGGGCCGGGTAAAGATCATAGGGGATTCCTGGTCGAAGAGAAAGATATTTTTTAAGGAATCGAGCAAGGCGGTGGAGAGTTAGTAGTTAGAATTTAGAATTTAGAATTTAGAAGTTAGAAGTTAGCAGATAGAAGCTTCTCACGCCAGATATTCTTGATTACTAATTCCCAACTACTATCTAATAGCCTCTATCTACTATATTCTGACTGCTGTTAAATTAAAAAATAAATGTACCTATTTTTTTATCGTTATTTATTCTGGCTTATTCTGTTTGCGCACAAATCCCGGGTGGCAATCGGTGCAGGAAACCTTATGAATGTCGAAAGGACTTTCGGGATTAGCATAGCTTGTATTCATCTTTTCCACATCCAGTCCGCAATTGGAAATGGCAGGGTGGCAATTTTTGCAGGATTTCATGGCGTTATTGGTATGCGGCTGATGACAGGCCACACAACTCAATCCCTCATGCACGCCCACCGGAGTATGGTCATTACCGGGTTCTCCCTGATGCTTCGCCTCGGGGGTATGGCACTGAAGGCAAATCCGCATCAGGGGCTCATCGGAAATGAGAATACCCTTCTGCCAGGCCTGAAGTTTTGGCAGCGAATCAGCCCGGGAATGTGCTTTTTTATTATAATCATAAAAGCCGGCCTTGGGATAAGGAGGTGGCTGATGGTAAGCTTTCCGGCCGGGTTTGGCATAATCGGGAGAGATGCGCGATTGCCCGGGTGTATGAATGCTGTGACATGCCAGGCATGGAATAGCATAACGGGATTTGTGCGGGGAAGAAATGATTTTCCAGGGACCCGTGGTATCCAGCGGGGATACCAGCGATGCCATGCTGCCTTCGTAAAACATGCCATGACAACGCAGGCATTGTTCATTGGCAGGTTCTTTCTTATTCTGCTCCTCATTCAGGAAGACATCGGTAAAATGCATGGAATGTCCACCTGTCAGCCATTTTGAGAACTCATTCTGATGACAATCTGCACACAGGTCCACCATTTTTGCTACCTGTTTTTCATCTATCCGGATATCAGCTGCAGTATCACCACGCATATGCCGTCTTACCCGACCGATTTTTTCATTCAGGCCGTGCATACCTGAACTTAAGGCTGTTCCATGACAGGTTTTGCAGTCTGTCTCACGATGAGCGGATACGGCCCAGTTTTCATATGAACTGCGTATTTCGTGACAGGAAGCACAGGTTTTTGAGGGATCCGTGGTGTTCCAGATCACAAATCCTGTTTCCAGGAAAATGAGAATCGTTATCAGGCTCAGCAGCGATATAAATAAGTATTTCCGGATGCGCTTGGGATTTTTCATTTGGATGGATCATGGATCATCGCGGCGAAAGTTAATGAAATACGGAAAATCTTGCGTAAGAATTGATGCTAATATTTTTTTTGATGCTGAGAAATGATGACAATGACCATATCCTTCCTGACTTCTCATCCCAATACCCCTCTCTGAATGTGGAGTGCAGAATTCAATGCAGTATATTCAACCCGATGGAAGCGTAAAATAAAATGTGCTTCCCAGATTTTCCCGGCTCTCTACCCAGATTCTTCCACCGTGCTTTTCGACAAATTCCTTTGGTTTAAATTAGTCATTTTTTTCGGGATTAAAAAGGACTTAGTATCTTTATGCCCCGGGGTGTGGATTCAAAATGAAACTGTTTTCAGCGGTATGCCATATCAACTATCCTGCATGGTTATAATGTCAGACTTCCGTCATGTTATTGATTCCTTTTGGTATAACCTCCGGGATCATTACAGTGGAAGCTATACCCGGCGTGTCCTTGCAGAGGCAGTTGCATTGCTGGTAGATCTTTGGCCTTATCTGGTTGCCGGCATCTTGATAACCACTTTCATTAAAATGTTCCTCAACAAGGAAAAAATTGCTATTTTTTTTAATAGCCGGCAGCATGTTTCCATCCTGCTTGCGGCATTAATTGGTGTTATAGCTCCCCTGGGAAGCTATGTGGTAATACCGCTGTCGGCATCTCTGTTCCTCCTTGGGACTCCGTTGCCGGTTTTGATGGCCCTGCTTGTTTCTTCTCCGCTGATCGACCCGAACCTTTTTATCCTTACAGCCGGTGCCTTTGGTTATAAGCTTGCCCTGGCTAGGCTTGCCGCTTCTTTCCTGCTTGGGCTGACAGCAGGATATCTTACGCAGTGGCTCATAGGTCTTGATGTGATTCTGGGAAACAGGATCCTCAGGCAGGAAGCCCGAAGGACTGCTGCCATTCCCCTGGAAAACCCTGATGTGAATGCAATGACACGATTTTTCAAATTGCTTTCCGGAATGACGCTCTATATTTGCAAATATTTCTTCCTTGCCATCCTGCTGGCTGCCCTGATAAAGATCCTTACACCGCCCAACCTGATGATAAAATTGTTTAACGGGAACAATTTTCTGTCGGTGCTGTTTTCGACCGCCGCCGGCGTTCCTTTTTATACATGCGGCGGTGCTGCCATTCCTGTGGTGCGTGAATTGGCTGATCTTGGATTAAGCCAGGGAGCGGTGCTGGCCTTTTTTATTGCCGGGCCGGTTACTAAATTCTCCAATCTGGTGCTGATGTATGCGGCATACAATTTCAGAATATTCATGATATATATTATGACCGGGATTTTTGGAGCCTTATTGTTTGGCTGGATCTATAACATTTTATAGTTTTACGGCGTATAAAGAATACTACCCAAATCAACCACAACAAATAAGAAAATCAGTTATTGCCACCAAAGCACCAAAGCACGAAGAATATTGAATATCAGATTTTTTATTGTATTGCATTTGTTTTTTTAGTGTTTTGGTGCTTTGGTGGTTTATTTTTGAATTTTAGCGGTAAATACTAAAATTAAGGATATGAAGAAAACATGGGGATGGATTTTGCTCGGCGGTATGGCTTTGACGGCTGTTTGCTGGGATCTGGCAACATCAGATAATTATGCGTCTGAATCAGGTACATACAGGTATGAATCGGAATTTGACGTGGTTTCAGGCGCCACTGCCAAAGTGGCCATTATCCCTTCGGATTATGAAGAGCTGACGACGAAGGTATCACGAACCGTTGATCCGGGTTATGAGCAGATCGAAGCCATGGTGAGAAAAGCCCTTGAATTGCAGGGCGGGCTTGACTGGATCATCAGCAAGGGCGATAAGGTAATGATCAAGGTGAACCTGGTGGGCGGCGATAGTCCTTCGGGAGAGGGAGAAAATACCGATGTCAGGGTGGTAAAGGCTGTCATTAAAATGGTGCATGACTTTACCGAAGGTGATGTTGAAATCGTAGTTGCCGAAGGTTCAGCAAGAACGAATGACGACCCGGCTACTGCCGGCAGTGTTTGGGAAAATTCAGGTTATACCGATCTGCTCACCGATACTTACCTTACCGGAATCAATTTCAGGTTTCTGAACCTCAATAAAGCCTATGCCGATCTTGTACCCATTACTCTTGACAATAAGGCCACCGCCGCTCCGCATAACGGCAGTTATTATGTACACAAGGAAGAACTGGATGCCGATGTATTTATTTGCATACCCGTATTGAAGATCCATGACACCGGTATTACCTGTGCATTGAAGAATCAGATTGGCACCGCACCGGGAGTTTATTACGGTTATAACAAGATGAAAGGCACGCAGTATTACAGCGGACTCAAACATGACGTCGCCCATCGGCGCTGGACAGAAGAGGAAATCGTGGATTTATCTTCCATTGCCGGCATAGATCTTGTGGTTGTGGATGCCATCATGACCCTGGAATCTTACAAAACCTATAACGGGTCCAACCAGGTAAGGTTTAACACGATCATAGCAGGGGCTGATCCGGTATCCGTGGATCACGTTTGTACAAAGCTGGTATGTCTTAATCCCGATGATATTGACCATGTGGTGCTGGGTGAAAAAATGGGGCTTGGCACCAATGATCCTGAGAAAATTGAGGTGGTGGGTGCCACGATTGATGCCGTCAAAAAGAAGGTCAAGAAGAACACGTCCAATCACGGGGAATTCGGCCGGAGCAACCGCACCTGGATACTCTCAGAAACTTTTGCCGGCAGCGATATAACAAATGAATACATTGCCGGGGAAGCAAACCTGATCCCCGAAGCCGGAAAGAACGGATGGTCACAGCCCGTCTATTTCTTCGATGACCGGATTGACCTGTTGAGCTTTTATAATGATCCTTCCGGCGTTGTTACCTATGCTTTCACCTGTTTTTCAGCATTGCAGGAGGAGCAGGCCCAATTATGGCTGGGCTATGACGAGAGTATAATGGTTTATCTCAACGGTGAGAAGGTATATTCTTTTAGCGGAACAACCACTTATGCCGATGGAAGCCTGGTGAAGATAAAACCTGTGGTTACGGTAAAGCAAGGTGAAAATACCCTGCTTGTAAAGACCTACCATAATTTCGGTGACTTCAGTTTTGCCCTGAATGTCTGTGAGAACGAAAGCAATTCACTTTATGATGGAAGCAGGCTGCCGGGAATAAAATTCTACACGGCTGCAACGGGCTCTTCGAACTCAGTTAATGACGGTTATACGGCAACGGATTATAAACTTACCATTTACCCCAATCCTGCAGAGGCCCATGCAACCTTCACTTTTACTTTACCGGAGGCGGGAAAAACCACACTGGCCTTGTATGATCTGAACGGACGGCATATCATGAACCTGATGGATGCCAATATGACGGCAGGACAGCATTCCTATGAATGGCAGCTAAAGGGAGCCGGCGGTGACAGGATCAAAAGCGGGACATACCTGTGTATGTTACGGTGCGGGATTTACAGGGATAAGATCAAGGTTGTTATTCAATAATTAAGAGCATTAAATATCGAACAGTGAACATCGAACGCTGAACCTGCCTGCCGGCAAGGCAGGCACTGAAGATAAGACATGGAGCATTTTATCTTCAGTATTCGATATTCGATGTTCCTTGTTCAGTGTTCATATTAATCGAGCATTACAGCTTCCTGGAGATCCTGTACAATCCCGAGGCGTGTCGTCTCAACTCCCTGGAAAATTCATCCCTGAAAACCCCCAGATCTTTGCCAGTCCATAAATCTCTTACCGCATACCCGCCTTCCAGTCCGAGTTGTTCCCATTTAACCGTGACTTTTGCAGCGTCAGGTGGCAGTGGACCGGCCGGATCTTTTGTAAACACCATAAATTCAACAGTAGCACCGGTATTTTGAACAACACAGGCGTTGTCAAGTCCCGCTGTGGCAATAAACCGTTTATACCCCGGGGGAATGTCGAATTCGATGATGGAGTTGGAGTGAGTGCCTATACCATTTGTTTTTTTCAGGTTGTTCACGATCAAATCGCCGCCTGATACACTTTTGTTCACCCTTACTTCACCCCAGCCGGCCGTTGCTTTTTTCCAGGGCAACGATGTGAGTGGCAGCGTGTCTTTCTCATTGACCAGGATGGGGTCAATCCAGTCGGCATGGTCCCAGTCAATATTATCACCTCCGTCATCCACGGCCAGGTAAAGTTTTTCGGCACCGGTAATTTGCAGATCAAGGGCAACCTGTTGCCCTCTTATTTGCCTAGTAACAAGACCGCTTGACCACAATACTTTTTCTTTGCATAGTAACACCTGGTCAACTGTATTGAACAGGGCCAGGAATTTGTCGCCGCTTGAAGGGTCATCAGCCGTCCATGCAATCAGGTCGTTGCAGGCAAATAGTTCGCGGTTATTGGTGCTGGATCTGCTGACTTCCAGTACTTCGCTGTTGGTGAGCAGCGACAGGGTAAAAGCATCATTGTCGGGCAGGTTTCCGCCAAACATAAGCGGAGAGCGGAATATGGAAAAAAGTGTCATGAGGGTTACCTGCTCATCAGGCGTAAGCCTTGCCATACGGTCATCTCCTCTTTCTGCCCTGATGCCGATATGCCCCAGGGGCAGCATGTCTGCGTCGGGCCAGGCACCCGGACTTATATAAGGTGACCACCGGCGGCATACGGCAAAATGTTCCCTGAGATGCGGCCAGTTGTCCCAGAAATCGCCCACCGTCCGCCACATATTGGCATGCTGCTGTACGTGAGGGGCATTTTCAATGGGTGTTTCACCCGGGGAAGTACTGAAAACGATTTTCCGTCCGCAGTTGTCTATGGCTTTCCGGATCATCTCTATCTCACCGGCGTGATAAGGAGAAGAGAGGTCATCGACCTTGATAAAATCCACGCCCCAGGATGCATATAAATGGAAAAGGGAATTATAATATTCCTGTGCCCCCGGCCTTCCGGCTTCAACGGTATACATATCACGGAGCCAAAGACAAAGATCGCGTTCGCTGTAAATATCCCTTGCCGTAACCTGGCTGTTTAAAACAGGGAGATCCCGTTGGACCGCTATCTTTGGTATCCCGCGCATAATATGGATGCCGAATTTCAGCCCCCTGCCATGGATGTAATCTGCCAGCGTCCTGAATCCGTTTCCATCAGTAGCCGAAGGGAAGCGGTTCACCGCAGGCAGAAACCTCCCGTATTCATCCATCGAATAATCGGGATCGGTCTGATTGTATCCATGCGCCTTATCGTTGCCAACATACCACCGGATGTCCACCACGATATATTCCCATCCGAAGGTTTTTAAATGCTTTGCCATATAATCGGCATTGGCTTTCACTTCAGCTTCAGTAACGGTGGGTCCGTAACAATCCCAGCTGTTCCATCCCATCGGCGGTGTCAATGCCCAGCGGTGGAATTCCTGCTGAACATGGGTAGCTGAAGTAATTGAATCCTGACCCGTGAGCTGAGGCAGGAGAAAACTGCAGAATAAGAAAAAAAACAGTTGTTTCATAGCAGTGGTTTAAATAATATGATTCACACCCCTGCAATTTACTGAAAATTGATTAAAAAACCCCTTAAGCTTTTAACACTTAAGGGGTGTGTGAAAACCTAACGATTTGTATTAACTATATAAAGAACCAATATATTACATCTCTCCTTCAAACTCCATTTCCTGAAAATCCTGGAAGAGCATTACGGCATCAACGAAGA
>CAYWCR010000076.1:17551-19056 GCA_964456825.1 uncultured Bacteroidales bacterium | reverse complement strand
ATGAATCGCGTCTCTACATTTCACCATTTTACTTTTCCACTGTTCCACTATTCCACAATTCCACTTTTCCGCTGTTCCACTTTTTTTCCTAAGTTTGTCCCCGTTTAAAAATCATTCTTATGAATATCCTCATCTTGGGTTCCGGCGGCCGCGAACATGCGCTGGCCTGGAAAACAGCACAAAGCAAACAGGTTGACAAACTTTATATAGCCCCTGGTAATGCAGGCACTGCCCTGGTGGGCAGCAATGTGAACCTGGCGGTCAACGATTTTGAAAAGATAGGGAATTTCGCTGTCGGGAACCAGGTTGAACTGATCATTGTCGGGCCTGAAGATCCCCTCGTTAAGGGTATCTATGATTACTTTAAACAGACCCCCGGACTGCAGCACATTCCGGTTATCGGTCCTTCAAAAGAAGGCGCACAGCTTGAAGGGAGCAAGGATTTTGCCAAGGCCTTCATGAAACGGAATAACATTCCCACCGCAGCCTATTTTTCGGTTACCCCGGACAAGCTTGAACAGGGCATCTCCTTTCTCGGGACCCTGAAGCCTCCTTATGTGTTGAAAGCTGACGGGCTGGCTGCCGGCAAAGGGGTTCTGATACTGCAGGAACCGGAAGAAGCCAGGAGTGAGCTCCGCCAGATGCTGGACGGGAAGTTCGGGGAGGCCAGCAAAAAAGTGGTGATCGAGGAATATCTCTCCGGCATCGAATTATCTGCTTTTGTGGTCACAGACGGTATCACCTACAAAATGCTTCCCGAAGCCAAGGACTACAAGCGGATCGGGGAAGGAGACAAGGGGCCTAACACCGGAGGTATGGGTGCCGTTTCACCGGTTCCCTTCGCCACGGCGGATTTCATGAAAAAGGTTGAAGACCGGATCATCAAACCTACTATTGAAGGGATCCGGAAAGAAAGGATCGACTACCAGGGTTTTATCTTTTTCGGGCTGATGAACTGCAAGGGAGATCCATACGTCATCGAATACAATGCCCGGCTCGGGGATCCGGAATCCGAAGTTATTCTGCCCCGGCTGCAAAGCGACATCGTAGACCTGTATGTTGCCGTTGCCGGTAAAACCCTGCATAATGCCAGGGTATCTATCGATCCCCGAGCTGTCACTACGGTGATGCTGGCATCCGGCGGTTATCCGGGTGATTATGAAAAAGGCAGGGAAATTACCGGACTCGATAAGGTCTCCGGCAGCATTATTTTCCATGCCGGAACCAAAATAGCGGATGGCAGGACCGTTACCAACGGAGGCAGGGTTATAGCGGTAAGTTCCGTTGGAAATACTTTCAGGGAAGCCCTGGCCGTTTCCAATAAAAATGCCGCCATCATCAGTTTCGACAAGAAATATTACCGCAGGGATATCGGGTTTGATTTGTAAGATAATTTCTATGCAGCGCAGGATTTGTCCCTTTCATAGTGAATTTGTTAAACGCTCCTATTTCCTCATTTCCTTTTTATCACTATATTTGAAATAACAGTTCCAATTACTGATTAC
>CAYWCR010000076.1:0-17451 GCA_964456825.1 uncultured Bacteroidales bacterium | reverse complement strand
GATTACCGTTTTACCGGTTACCGTTTCCCATTTCACGATACTGATAACATGAGCAGGCTGATCCAAAAATTCCTCCCGCCCGAACGATGGAAAGTGCCGGTCCTGATCACTGCCGGCATCCTGGTTGGCATCCTGGCATTCCTGTTCCACATATCCCGTGCCTCATCGTATCTTTCTGACAAACCCGAGACCTGCACGAACTGTCATATCATGGCGCCGCAATATGCCACGTGGAGCCACAGCTCGCACCGCGAGGAGACTGACTGCAACAGCTGCCATGTTCCGCACAACAATTTCCTGAACAAATACTATTTCAAAGCCAAGGACGGCCTGCGCCATGCCACCATCTTTACCTTGCGGGCAGAGCCCCAGGTAATTTTCATCAAAGAAGCCGGACAGAAAGTGGTACAGAAAAACTGTATCCGCTGCCACGAACATCTGATGACCGACAGCCGGATGATGGTCTTTTCTGAAATGAACCAGCGTGAAAGAGAGTCCAGGCAATGCTGGGAATGTCACCAGGAGACACCGCATGGCCGTGTCAACAGCCTTTCCAGCGTACCCTATGCCCGGGTCCCTTTACCGGAAAGCCCTGTGCCCGAATGGATGAAAACAAAAAATTAACCCAATAACAATCAACAAGCACAATCCATGAGATCACTCCGGGAAATCATCAGCAGCAAGCCTTTTATAGGCTGGATACTGTTCGCCGCTACCCTGATCGTTGTTTTTCTGCTGGGACTGCTGGCATCGTCCATCATTGAGCGCCGGACGGAAGCTGTCTTTGCCTACAAGCCGCAGGTTGACTACCCCGACACTGAACCGCGGAATGCCATATGGGGCAAGAATTTTCCCAGGGAGTATGAATCCTATACCAGGACTTCCGATACCCTGTTCCGCAGCAAATACAACGGAAGTGCCTTCATTGACATGCTGGAGGTGGATCCGCGCATGGTAGTCCTTTGGGCCGGGTACTCCTTTTCAAAAGAATACAATCAGGCACGGGGCCATTACTATGCCGTCACCGACATCCGCAATATCCTGCGCACAGGAGCCCCCTCGGCCACAACACCAGGACCCCAGCCCAATACCTGCTGGGCCTGCAAGAGTCCTGATGTGCCCCGGCTGATGAAGGACATGGGCCCTGCAAACTTTTACAAAGGGGGCTGGGAAAGCAAAGGTCCTGAGATTGTCAATCCCATCGGGTGTGCCGACTGCCATGATGCGGCAACGATGAATTTACGCATTTCGCGGCCTGCGCTGGCTGAGGCATTTCAGCGCACAGGCCGGGATATCACCGCAGTGACACATCAGGAGATGCGCTCCCTCGTCTGTGCCCAATGCCATGTGGAGTATTATTTTGACAAGAAAAAAATTGAAAATGTCCAGTACCTTACTTTTCCCTGGGACAAGGGCATGACAGCGGACGATATAGAAAAGTATTACGACACCTATGAATTCAGTGACTGGACCCATGCCATAAGCAAGGCTCCCATGTTGAAGGCACAGCATCCCGATTATGAGGTATACCTCACGGGTGTGCATGCCAAACGCGGTGTTGCCTGTGCCGATTGCCACATGCCATACAAAAGCGAAGGAGGGCAGAAGTACACTGACCACCATATCCAGAGCCCGTTGAACAACATTGCCAATTCATGCCAGGTATGTCATCGCGAGGAAACCACTGACCTGATAACCGATGTATACGAGCGGCAGGACAAGATCATTGAGAATCGTGATAAGCTTGAAGTATTGTTGGTAAGGGCTCATATGGAAGCGGGCAAGGCCTGGGAAAAAGGGGCTACAGGTAATCAGATGAAAAGCATCCTGTCCCTTATCCGGCAGGCACAATGGCGGTGGGATTTTGCCTCTGCCGGCCACGGCAATTCCATCCATGCGCCGGTGGAGATCAGCAGGATCATCGCTGCCGGTATTGACAGATCACAGGAGGCCAGGGTAAAACTGGCACGCCTGCTTGCCTCCCTCGGCTATACCGACGAAGTACCCTATCCCGATATCGATACCAAAGCCAAGGCGCAGGCATTGATCGGCCTCGACATGCAACAACTGAATCAGGAAAAAGCGAAATTTCTAAAGACCGCGGTTCCTGAATGGCAGAAGGAAGCGCAAAAAAGGGAAAAAGGATGGGATGAAAAAACACAACCCTAAAACACCAAAGTTTGTTCCGGTATTTTCTTTCACAAAAAGTCCCTGTTCTCAGTTTCCTGTTGACGGCAGCAATTCTTGTTCCGGTGCAGCTAATGATGGATCCCCCCATGCTGCTGGCCGAGAGATTCCTGGCAGGATCGGGATGGGTTGAGATCTTTATTATTGCCCTTTATGCGGGCTGGATTACCAACAGGATGCAGGACCCCGCTGCCGTTGAGAAGTGGAGGAGAATCTCCTGGCTGGTCTTTTCCGTAGTCTTTTTCAGCCAGATGATACTGGGATTAACCATGGAAAGCCGGTTCCTGATGACAGGTAAACTCCACCTGCCGGTTCCCGCCATGATCATTGCAGGTCCGGTTTACCGGGGGCAGATTTCCTTTATGACCATTCTTTTTCTAAGCACTGTTGTATTAACAGGCCCGTCATGGTGCAGCCACTTATGCTATTTCGGGGCTATTGACAACTGGGCAGCCTCGGGACTAAAATTACGCAATAAGGCGGTTAAAAATTTATACCGGTGGAAATACACGTTGTTTGCTCTTTTCATGATCGTTGTCATCATCTTTCGTTGTTTAGGGATCAGCCTTATGGCAGCCACCCTTTCCGGAATCCTGTTCGGTATTGCCGGCCTCCTGATTATACTAACCTTTTCGCGAAAATATAACAAAATGATCCATTGCACCCTGTATTGCCCGGTAGGGTTCATGGTCAACTACCTGAAATACCTGTCTCCTTTCCGCATGCTCATTGACCCCAGCTGTAACAGCTGCATGGCCTGCACGCTGAAATGTAAATACATCGCCCTCACGCCTGCAGATATTAAGCGGTTGAAACCCGGACTCACCTGCACCTTTTGCGGGGAATGCATTTCAGCCTGTCACAAGCAGGCCATCCATTACCGGTTCCCGGGATTAAAAGCCCGGGCAGCGAGAGACCTTTATCTCATCCTCACCATTTCACTCCATGCATCGTTTATTGCGCTGGGAAGAATCTGAAATGTCTATTATTTTTCGGAGAATTTCATGCTGTTAATTAGTTTTCAGGAAAAGGCATTCCCCATTGAAAGGAATATCGTATTTTTAACCTACCCTACCCACACACTATGCAACCATCACAACCCTGCCTGCCGGTAGTCAGGCATCACAACAATCACCCATGAATAAATTTTTCTGCATAGCGCTATTTTTCTTCATCACCGGAACAACCATAGCCCAATCGCTTCCTGACGGGTATATATTGCTCTATCAGCAGAATTTCTCAACGGATTCAGCCATCAGGGATTTCAAATTTTCCCATCCGGATTCCTGGAAACTTAAAACCATCAGCAATAACAGGCTCCTGGAATTTTCAGGTCAAAGCCTGCATGGACCAGATCTTGATTCAAACGGAACGCTGGGGATTATCAAAGGCCATATCTTCGGCGATTTCATCCTGGAAGTCAGTTTGATGCAAACCTGCAGGGATTGCGGACTCCCGGATTTATGTATCCTGTATTCCACAAAGGATCCCTCACATTTCTATGCCATTAACCTGGCTTCCCGCTCCACTGACAGTACCCACGGAATATTCCTGATTAAGAATGCACCGCGGGTTAAGGTATCGGACTGGCAAACGGACAGTCTTGCCTGGGGTAATGAAAAATGGCATAAGGTGCGGGTTGAAAGGAGTATCGTTAACCGGACGGTCACTGTTTATATTGATGATATGAAAAGGCCTGTAATGGCCACAAAAAATCCGGAACTGATCATGGGATATCTTGGCTTCGGGTCGTTCTCCGGTTCCGGCCGGATCGATAATATTAAAGTCTGGGCGCCGACAAGTATTCCCGAAGAAGCACCCTTTTTCGAAGGCAAAGGCTCACCTTAAGCGAAGGCCACCTGATATCCGTACACCCTGCGAGGGTGTCGGGACGGAGCACCTTATGTAAGCCACCATTACATTGAATCGTATGGCAGACTGGGAAGAAGTTTTGGGTGTCCTGCCCTGCCGCAGGAACTGTCATCAGCGATCATTGATGAAATTCAGGAAAGATCCCTGCTTTATATTTACTCCAATGACGGAAATTATAATAAGAACTCAAGTTTTTTCAATTCTTTTTTATCCCGTCCGTAAATGTCGTTATAAAAGAAAATATTCAGGTCATCATCAGCTTCGCAGGTAATATAATGGATGTATAAAGGCACCGGATCTTTCAGGTTGATCTCCCGGCGAACGCCATTATTTATCATGCCAACAACATCCATGTTTTGATGCTGCCCCGAGAATTCCCTTACCAGATAATCTGCCAGCATTTCAGGATTCTGCACCCTGACACACCCGTGCGACAATGCCCTGATGTCATAGGAAAAGGATTGTTTTCCGGGGGTATCATGCAGATAAACTGAGTATGGATTGGGGAATACGAATTTCACACGTCCCAGTGAATTGTCTTTTCCGGATTCCTGTCTCACTTTTAGGTCAAAGTTTTCCGCGGAAACAGTATTCCAGTCAACCTGATGGTACGCAATATTATTTCTGTTTTCGTCCACCAGCCTCAGCCGGTTGCGGCTCAGGTATCCGCTGTCAGATTTCAGTTTTGGCAGCATCTCATTGAGGGTAATGCTGCGGGGTACCTGCCAGACCGGATTGGTAATGATTCTTTCGATCTTGCTGCTGACAAGCGGAGTAGGAGTTTTCACTGCCCCAACAATGACTTTTGAATTCCCGATAAGCCTGTTCTTTTTATAGATCCGCATCTGATATGCAGGAATATTTACATATATGAACTGCTCACCCTGAAGGTTTTCTTTTCTCATCCTGTCAAGGTTAAGGGCTATCTGCCTGTATTTTTCTCCCGCAGACTGTGCCAGCGCTTCGATGGTATTCCTGCCGGCTTTCCCATCCGGTTCAAGGCCATGGTAATACTGAAATTTCCTGAGTGATATGATGAATGCCTTATCGGTTGATCCGGCCTGCAGGTAGCCAAGGCTTATCAATACCTTTTCAGCTGTCTGCCTGAACAAAACCGGGTCTTTTGAAGGATCCGGAAGAGCTGTACGGGCATTGGCTATAGCTGTGTTGTTTAAAAACCTTACCAATGCCTGTTGAAGCATACGGTATTCTATGAAATCCGGCTGCACAGCGAGAATTCGTTTTTCAAAATCCTCACTCGCCAGGGCACTTGTCAAACTATGGGGAAGACCGGAAGCTGCCGGGTTTGAAAACAGCGCTGAATCAAATGCATGGTACCCTATTTTCAGGTATACCATATACTGAAGGCAGGCATCCGTGAGTAAAAGTTCAAGTTTCATGCGGCTTGTCAGATAATGGTCCTGCAGTTCCCGGTTCTTCATCAGGGACAACTCACTCCTTATTTCCTGAATCCGGAACAGGCTGCTGTCAAGTCCGTACATTCGGGCATTCTCAAGCAATCCGAGCAATGCAACAGCCTGGCCTGATACATCGTAGTTGCTGGTCCATACAGGCCTGTAATTCAGCCTGGAATATAAATCCTTAATTAAAGGTAATGTGCCCAGGCTTATATCAGCTTCGGCATGAACATCTGCATATTGCGCCGGGTTGAAAAAATCCGAAAGGTTATCTTTTAAGGCAGGCAAAAATATGTCATTCTCCATCAGGAACAGTTCTTTCCTGTGGCTTTGATAACTGGTGCTCAATATGAACAATCCGGCCAGCGTCATGAGCCTGATGCTGAGAAGGACGGCTTTTTTGAGCCAGTAAACAGGCCTTTTTTCGGTTGAAGGTTTACAGGAACAGGCGGGGAGTGTTTTTGCTGTGTAAGTTGGTTCCATGACTCCTGTGTTTAACTTCTATGAATGTATACGCTTACCGGCCATCAGGGTCAGATTAATTCCACCAACCCGAAAACCCGCATGACAAAATCGCAAATAAAAAGGATAAAAAAGAATCGGGTTCATTATCGTATTGAATTATAGTTGATTAATAGGAAACCTATACAGATTAAGGTTAATCTGAAGCAATCCCTGTGATCAGGTGTGGTTAAAGGTTAAAATGAAGACTTTATTTCAGGAAGGGAGTCCCAGAGCTTGCTGATCTCCTCGGGATCAATTTCTTCAATGATTATTTTATTCCCTTTTTCTTCCGGTAACTTTTCATTCGGCAGGGACTGATGCAATTTTTCTTCCATTCAGGTGGTGGTTTTAGGTCAATTAAGCATTAACAGAAACAGGATGCTAAAGTAGTGGTTAAATCCCTAATGAAGAAACAGATTCGTTTTGTTTTGACTATGCAAATATTTCCGTAAACGAAATAGTGGAATTCGGGGATGAAAAACAGCCATTTGCGGCTAGCTGTTGGCAATCAGCTACCGGAAATGAGTTAAGCGCCAAAAGCTAACAGCCAAAGACTAAACGACAAATGCCAATGGCAAAAATGGGATACCCTGACGATTATCCTGGTAAAAAGAAACCTGTATTTTATTTCTTAATGGCGCTCAGTACCGTATATCCCTGCAGGTCACCAGAAGCAGTATAGGATTCTGATCTCACCATGCCGACATCTTCATTATAATACTCCACTGCTTTTGCCTTAATATTGAACATCATTTTTGTAGCAATGTCGTAGGATATTTTGAAGCATTTGAAAGTCCCGGCATCCGTGGTGACATCCTGAACAGCTTCAACTTTTCTGTTGGTAACGCTGATGGTCATGGTCATGACCGTTGCTCCACCGGAAGAAAAGATCATTTTCATTTCACCTGATTTAAGCACATCACCCGCATTGAGCCTGGAAGGCATTTCAAGAGATCCGCCTTCAATCGTCATTTCCATATCCTTGAAACCTTCCATGGATTCCTGGTTTATGAATTTTGACATATCCATGTAAAAAACACCGTTTTCGCATTTTGCGGTAAACTCAGCCTTGCCCTGTGTAGCTCCTTTATTGTCAAAAGTCTCCGCTTCAATGACAGCGTATACAGATCCGGCACTTCTCTTAATATCCTTAATCTTCTGCACGCTTGATCCGGTGAGTTTGTTCTTTTTATCGAAGTTTTTGTATTCGATTTGCGCGTTTTCGGTTTCAGGAAAATACAATTTGCAGTCCTGCCCCGCTGCAACCTGAAAAAGTCCGGCCAATGCCAATAAACCAATTATTTTTTTCATGAATGATAGATTTAAATTGTTTGTACAAAGCTAATTATTTTTTACCTAAGTCAATCACCCATGCGAATTTCGCTGCACGCGACGGGAAATTCATCCGGTCCCGCTATGCTTCTCTTCCCGACTGACTTCGGTCGGGCGGTGGTATCGGGATCGATCGACATGCGGTTTTCAGCCTGCCTGCCGCCAGGCAGGTTCACCAACAGGTTCCTGAAAACCGAGTCTCACTATTTTTTTGTAACTTGCTGCAGTCAATAAAGCATCTATATCCGACCCCTTTTTTATAACGATAAACTCCGTAAAAAAAATACAGTATGAAATCCAAAATCATTTTTAGCATTGTTTTTCTGGTGACCTGTTCTGCTTTGTTTTCCGCTGACCCCCTGGAAGTAAAAACCAGGGTAAAGGAGGTCACTGTTTACCTGAATGGAGCCCAGGTCACGCGGTTATCCGGCATAGAAATCCCTAAGGGCAGTACGGTGCTCGCCTTTCGAAACCTGCCAGAGAATATAGATCCTCAAAGTATTCAGGTTAAAGGACAGGGAAGGTTTACCGTTCTTTCCGTCATGCATCAGATCAATTATCTGACCTCACAGAGAAAATCACGGGAAGTCCTGGCTATGGAAGATTCGTTAGCGGTGCTTGAAGAAAAGCTGGCGCTTAACAACGGTATGCTGCAGGTATATAAAAGCGAGGAGGATCTGCTGGCCGCCAACATGAATATTGGCAGTGACGAAAAGGGAGTCATTATATCAGAATTAAAAATGGCAGCTGATTTCTTAAGATCCCGTATAACAGAAATAAAAAGGGGTCAACTGGCCATAGCAAAAGAGAATGCCGCCCTGAATGAAAGAATCAATAAACTGCGAAATCAGCTGAATACCATTAATACTTCCCTGAGCAAGCCTACATCCGAAATACTGGTTACGGTAGATGCGGCTGCCAGTGTTTCAGGGGACATAAAGCTGACCTATACCGTATTCAACGCCGGATGGTTTCCGGTGTATGATATCAGGGCCGTGGATGTGGCCAATCCTGTTTCCCTGGCTTACAATGCCAAAGTGTTTCAGCATACGGGTGAGGACTGGGAAAATGTGAAGCTGAAACTTTCAACTGCCGATCCCCGTCAGCGGGGCGACAAGCCTAATCTTACCAGTTGGTATCTGGATTTCAGTCAAACCATCGGGGCCTTCGGATATGAAAATGTCATGGCACCCAGCATGGCAAAAAGAGCTGAAATGCCAAGACCTGCAGCCACCGATCAGTTAATGGAAACAGCCATAGAAGAAACCGCTTCCACGGCAACGAATTATACCATGGTATCACAGCATCAGACCAATCTTGAATTTTCCATTAAGATTCCCTATGATATTCCCTCGGACTATAAGCAATACACCATCAATATCCAGGAATACAGCCTGCCGGCTACATACCAGTATTACTGTGCTCCCAAACTCGACCGTGATGCGTTTTTAATTGCCCGCGTAACCGGCTGGGAGGATTTTAATCTGCTATCCGGAGAAATCAACCTGTTTTTCGAAGACACTTATGTCGGTAAATCCATACTGAATGTCCGCAGCACATCTGATACATTGGATCTTTCGCTGGGAAGGGACAAGAACATCGTTATAACCCGCATCCGCCTGGCCGATTATACTGCTGATAAAACATTTGGCGGCACACGGCAGGAAACACGGGGATGGGAAATAAGCGTACGCAATAATAAAAAGCAACCGGTCAGGCTGATGTTAGAAGATCAGTTCCCGGTTTCTATGAACAAGGAAATCCAGGTTGAACCGGTTGAATATTCCGGAGGCGCATTCAATAAAGAAACCGGTAAGATCCAATGGCTGTTGGATATGGCGCCATCCCAGGATAAAAAGCTAAAAGCTGTCTTCACGGTAAAATATCCGAAAGACAGGGAGGTATTTATTGACTGAGCAGCGATAGGATCAGTCAAAGATCACCAGTGAATCGGCCAGGTTGGGCTTTTCTTTGGGCTTGTGTTCCGATCGCGCTTTGCCGATGGCAATAAAGGCCAGCAGGCTTGATGGGGCTTTGATGCTGAGCATCTCCTCGATTTCCTTTTTGGCAAACATGGGGCCGCTCAGCCAGCATGCGGCCAAACCCATATCAACAGCCGATAAAAGCAGATTCTGGATGCTGGCTCCGGCGCTTTGAATGTCAGGATAATTCCGGATCTTGTTGATTTCATCATGCGTAAGGTCTACCCCACTCTCCAGCACCGTTTCATAGGGCTCAACCACCAGGGCAAGAACTGCAGGTGCATCCTTAAAGAAAGTTGAAAACCAGGTGACCTGGGTTATGATGTTTTTGGTGGCTTCGGTTTTTTTCAGGGGCAAAGCGGCAATTTTCAAGGCCACAGTATCAGCCATGCGGTTCAACAATTCTTTATTGGTAATCGCAATGTATTTCCAGGGCTGATAATTGTTAACACTGGGCGCCAGTCCGGCCAATCTTACCAATTCTTTCAGGTCCGAAACAGGTACTTTTTCATCCGTAAATAATCTGACGCTTGTCCGTTTTTGAATTGCCGTTTTTACTTCCATGATTTATTTTTTTCTAAAATAATAAAAAAAAGGCCGAATAATAAATGATTAATGATGGAAATTTAATCCGTTGCCCCTGCTTGTTATCAATGCACGGGGCTCCTGAAAACCGAGCCTCATTAAAATAATCCCAAATTGTTTTCAATATTCATGAAACTTTAATAGATTTATTATGTAAAAGATTTGATATAACTAAGAGAGATACGTCTAAGATCAGTGGTATGACGGTAACGGATCAGGATTTTCAGGTTTTTGTTTTTGCTTTAAAAAGCACGTCCAGGTATGATTTCAGCCAGTATTCGGAAAAGTCCTTAAAGCGCAGACTTTTTAAAGTCCTTA
Source organism: uncultured Bacteroidales bacterium (assembly GCA_964456825.1). Lineage (GTDB taxonomy): Bacteria > Bacteroidota > Bacteroidia > Bacteroidales > UBA10428 > UBA5072. Next base: position 7,253 of record CAYWCR010000076.1, on the reverse strand, counting down.
CAGACAATAATATGAGTATGAATACGCTCATTTCCCGCATTAAAACCGACAGTGCTTTTGTTGAACAGGTAGTAAAGGAAATAACCGTAAACACCACAGAATTATTTCGCGACCCGCAGGCATGGCAGGCATTACGTTTTTCAATCCTCCCCCGTTTCAAGAATAATTCCATTATTAACATCTGGCACTCGGGCTGCTCGACGGGACAGGAAGTTTATTCCATGCTGATCCTGCTGCATGAACTTGACCTTTTTGACAAAGCCAAGGTATATGCTACCGACATTAACACCGATGTAATTGATATAGCAAAATCGGGTGAGTATAAATACAGGTTCAACATTGCCTATCTTGATAATTTTGACAAGGTGATCAAGGAAAATCCATACAACTACGAGGAATACAATGACGTACCTTACAGCAAATACTTTGATATAGACAAGACAAATGATGTCATTAAGATGAAGAACTTCCTTCGGGAAAAGCCTGTTTTCAAGAAACACGACCTGGTGCTGGAGAACAATACCCTCTATGTCAAATTTGACCTGATCATGTGCAGAAACGTCATCATTTATTTCAATTACAATCTGCAAAACAGGGTTTTTGAATTATATCATCAAAATCTGTATGAAAACGGTTGTATGGTACTGGGATTGCACGAAACCATCTTAGGGATGCACGCTGCTAAATTCACAAAAAAGGGACATGCTTATTATAAAAATTGACCCTGTTGGTTAAATTTAGATTATTAAGGAAGTAATTGAATAATTTTACTTTAAATTTATTGAGGTGATTAAATGGATTGTTTGCCCGAATAGAATTACGGATCAATTAAAATACTGGCATTTACAAAATATGAACCAATGAAGAAATTTACAGCCATACCAAAAAAGCTTTATTATTTTTTCCTGATTCTTATATTGTTTTTTGCTGCTGTGGTATTTGTCCTTTCACTCATACATCTGCGCGTAAAGAATAACCATGCCGCCGAGCTGCAACTGCTATCGGTTAAGGAAAGGATAGAAACCCTTAATGCGCTGCATTATCAATTGCTGACATCCGTATTGTACGGAATGCATGAGGAGCAGAGCACTTTTGAAAATGCTGATAAGGAAATGAACAGTATCATCCGTACATTCACCGGATCAACAGTACAATTGTCCCGCAACAAGGCACTCAGAAGAAGAAATGAAGTAAAAGACCCGATGGAGGCATTCAGCCGTGCCATGGATGATTTTTCGTCCGCGAATTCAATTGTTATGGCATCGATAAAGGAAAGGGGCAATATTTTTGAAGGAACAATTGCCGCATGGATCAAACAAGCCGGCGAAATTGAGATCCCTGCCGAAGGTGCGAATCAGGACCTTTTGCTGGGTCTCGAGAAAATTAAGGCCTTGCAGTCTCAATATATCCTGACCAGCAACAATAACGTGATGGATGTAATGAATAACCTGGTGATAACCCTGCAGGGTCAGCTTCCTGAGGATGATATGGTCAATGCAGGTAAATTTGACACTTTGTTGCAGCTCAATGCCCAAATCATTGCCCTTAATAACCGTCTTGGACTATCGACCTATCAGGGAGAATTGCCGGCCTATAATGAATCATACAGCCGCGTGCAAACAACGTTTGATAACCTGATGGTTGTTGTGAAGAAAAACCTTAAGCGGTCAACATCCTCCGGCTATTTTATGGGTTCTGCCATAATCCTGCTGTTGCTGCTGGGATTTCTCTTTTTCTTTTATTGGCTGTATGAGAAAAACATAACACGTCCAATCCATGGGGTCCGGAAATTTGCTGCGGAGCTTTCAAAAGGAGTATTACCTGAAAATCCCCTGAATATCAATCCATCGGATGATACAGGCGGCATTTCGGAAGAGCTGAATCTGCTGGCCGGCGGACTCAAGGCTAAAACCCAATTCGCCCGTGATCTGAACCAGGGGCATTTTGAAACTGAGATAAAACTTTTGAGTGATAAGGATGACCTGGGCGCTGAAATGAAAAAACTGAAAAACAACATTATATCTTCTGCCGAAGAACAGGTCCGTCATAATGAAGAAAATGCAAAGCGCCGATACATCAACGAAGGCCTTGCCAAATTCGGGAATATATTGCGTTTAAACAGCGGCAATCTGACGAATCTGGGGGATTCCTTCATCCGGGAACTGGTTAGATATCTCAATGCCATTCAGGGTGGATTCTTTATACTCGATGAATCCGAAAAGGAAAAGCCTGTTTTAAGACTTGCTGCTGCCTTTGCTTACAACCGAAAAAAATATCTTGAAAAAACGATCCTGATGGGGGAAGGTCTGGTTGGGACCTGTGCCATTGAAAAAAAGACCATTCATCTGACAGAAATGCCTGCGGGATACATTTTGATTACTTCCGGCCTCGGCGATGCGCCTCCTGACAACCTGCTGCTGATTCCGGTCCTGCATGAAGACGAATTGATCGGTGTGCTGGAAATAGCTTCCCTGAATAAATTCAATGAACATGAGATCACCTTCACCGAAGAAGTGGCCGGCAACCTGGGATCGACCATCGTAACAACGCGGGTGAACCAGAAGACATCCGAACTCTTGTCCAAATCACAGCAGCAGGCAATGGAGATGGCAGAACAGGAAGAGGAGATGCGGCAGAACATGGAAGAACTCAAGGCCACACAGGAAGAATCAGCGCGAAGGGAAGAAGAATTCCGTGGCGTAGTGAATTCCCTGAACCAGTCTGTTTTCCTTATCGAATATGATCTCGACGGCACCATAATCACCATCAACGAAAAGTTCCTTATTTTCCTCAACAAAATGGGGGAAGAGTTAATCGGAAAAACGCATGCCCATATTTTCGGGACAGGTTCAGTTGTGGATTCAAAATTCTGGAACCAGCTGAATAATCTGTCAAATACAACCATCATGGAGAAAGTAAGGGTCGGGAAAAAGGCATATTTAGTAAAGGAGCATTTCTCACTGGTTACCAACAGCGATGGTCTGCCTGTAAAAGTCCTGAACATCATAACGGAAATTCCGGAAAAACCGGTATTAAAGCAATAGCGTATAACACAATTTGCGTGATCAATGACTGAGCTTGGAATTGTTGATATAAGAGAGATTATCAGAGCCATAAAAAGCTTTTACAACTATGATTTCGGCAATTATGCGCTGACTTCCTTTAAGCAAAGATTAGAGCGGTTAATCATCCGGAATAATCTGACCAATGCCGACAGCCTCATTAAAAAGCTCAGGGATGAGCCTGATTTTTTCGACCTGTTTCTGCTTGAGATATCGGTCCCTTCCACTGAAATGTTCAGGGACCCTTCCCTCTGGCGCTGGCTCAGGGAGGACTTCCTTCCTTCTGTCATAGAGAAAAGCATCGGCAAATTCAAAATATGGCTGCCGGTCTGTGTCTCAGGGAGTGAGCTTTTTTCCCTGATGATCCTGCTCTCAGAATTGAAATTATTGGATAAGGTGAGCATTATTGCATCATCCCAGAGCAATAAAAGTATCGAGATCATGAAAGAAGGCCAGTACGACCTGAAAAAGATCGAAGTATCCACCGAGAATTATATTCGATCCAACGGTTCAGGGAATTTTACGGATTATTATAAACTCGACCGGTATTATGCATTCAGGGACACCTCGCTGATCAGTAACGTTGAATTTAATAAACTAAATATTAATTTTGATAATGCGCCCGCCAATGTGAAACTCATCCTTTTCAGGAACAGCCTGATATATTGTAATCCAACCATGCAGGACCGCATATTGTCGGTCCTGAGTGACAGCCTTTCAGCCTCCGGCATATTGATAACGGGCATCAAGGAGAGGATATCAGGGATTAGTTCCAGTAAAGACTTTGAGATTATGAACGAAGCGGAAAGTGTATACAAAAAACGGATTATTGGCTGATTAAATGAATTATAAAGCGGTTATTATCGGTGGTTCTGCCGGAAGTTTCCAGGTGGTGACAAAAATTCTGAGTTCATTGCCTAAATCATTTCCGATCCCGGTTATGCTTTGTCTCCACAGGCTAAAGCATGTCCGTTCAGGATTTGTTGAAGCGCTTTCACTCAAGTCCAATATTCCTATCGAAGAACCCTATGATAAGGATCAGCTAAAGCCCGGCAGAGCCTACCTGGCACCTGCCAATTACCATATGTACATCGAGCTCGCAAACCGCATTGCACTCTCTACTGAAGATGTAGTTAATCATTCAAGGCCTTCCATTGACCTGTCTTTTATCACCGCGGCCAATGCCTATCGTGAAAAACTGATCGGCATCATTCTATCGGGAGCCAATAAGGACGGCGCTTACGGACTGAAAAAAGTTCATGATTGCGGAGGCATTACCATAGTTCAGGATCCCAACGAATGCGAAGTAAAAACAATGACGACTTCTGCCCTGCAACTTACAAAAGCAGATTTCGTATATACCACTGATCAAATAATTAGGTTTCTGCAAAAAATCAATTGATCTGATGATGAACCTTCAAAAATACAGGCGATTAATAATGGTAACCTTTCTGGTTATTCTTGTGGCTGCATTTCTGACGTTTGCTGCTATCTGGAATTCATTGCTGACTGCCAGGGACATCAGGAATGAAGGATGGATCATCGTGTTCCTGGTTATTCTTATCTCAGGCAGTATCATTCTGTTCTACTTTTCATATAAACTCTCTGATCCGGTTGCCTTTCAGGAGAATGTCGACCAGCTTGTTGCCGCGGAGAAAGAAAGGCTGATCAGAAAGATGGAAGAAAGAACGATGCAGGAGCAGGAAACAAACCTTGAGGAAACTGATCTGAAAGAAAGGACTAAAGAGGTCTTTGCCGGATTGCAGTCTGTGAAATCCCTTGAAGCTTTCGCCAACAAGGTATTGATGAACATATCAAAACAGGTCGAGATTGTCCGGGGTGTTTTCTTTTATCGCAAGGAAAATGAGGAATTATTTACCTGCATTGGCGAATATGCGCTCACCGGAAAGAAGCCTGCTCCTTTTAAACTGGGTGAGAATATCACAGGGCAGGTAGCTAAAAACAGGAACCTTACAAGCATTCAGGAAATACCTGAGGACTATTTCAGGATTGAATCGGGACTGGGCGGTACCTTTCCCAAACACCTGGTAATTTTTCCCCTGGTCTGTAAAAATGAAACCATGGCGGTAATTGAACTGGCAACTTTTAAAAAAATCGATGCTACACAGTTCAAAATTTTAAATACCTTAATTTCTGATTTAGGAGAAAGATTGAATAAATTTGTTTCTGCAAAACAATGAGCGTGGAGGAAAATAATAAATCCATAGTTGGTCAGGCATTATCCTCACAGGCATTCTGGCGGGCACTGATATTGAGTTCCCTTTTCCCGCTTGTCTCATGGGTGCTGGAAATAGTTCGGTCACAGGTATCTTTTTCACTGTCCGGAATAATGCAAATACACAAATCCAATCCTGTATTATGGATCGCAGATCTGATACCCCTGCTGGTTATTTTTTTGGTATACATGATTGACAGGAAGCTTAGTCATGAAAAGCAAAAATTCGATTCGCAGATCCATGAGCGTGATGCAAGGCTTAATGCCATGGCCGAGTTTTCCACACAGATAGGAGAAGGCAATTATAATGCAAAGCTGGATCTCACCAGTGAAAAGGATATATTAGGGCAGTCCTTGCTGTCGATGCGGGATAACCTGCTCACCAATCATAAAAAAGAATCAGAAGAAAACTGGATTGCCGCCGGAAAAGAAAAGATTTCCAATATCCTCCGTCTGCATAATAAAATAGAACAGTTGTCGGATCAGGTCATTGCCCAGTTGGTCAACTATATCAATGTAGTCCAGGGGGCCATGTATTTATTCCAGGAAGACAAGAAAGTACTGACCAATATTGCCACTTATGCCTATAACCGGAAAAAATATATCACACAGGAGTTCGGCATAGGACACGGACTTATCGGACAGTGTGCCTATGAAATGGACTATGTATACCGTACCGAGATCCCTGAAGATTACGTGACGATTACTTCAGGTATACTGGGTGATCAGAAACCCCAGAGCATATTATTAATTCCGCTGATTACCGATGAGAAACTGCAGGGTGTGATGGAATTTGCTTCTGTTGAGGCCTCTATCCCCGAATTGACGATCCGGTTTTTAAAAGAGTTAGGAGAGATCATTGCCCGCACTGTCTTTAATCTTCAGGTTACGCATCGTACAGAGCAGTTGCTGAAAGAATCACAGCAGATGACGATCGAACTCCGTGAAAATGAGGAACAGCTGCGGCAGAATGCTGAAGAGATGCGCGCGACCCAGGAGGAATTGCAGAAATCCAATGAACAGCTGGAATCGAAGATCCTGGAGGTGGAAAATGCTCAGAAACGATTGTATTCCCTGCTTGAAAACGCTTCGGAGATCATTTCCATCTATGAGGAAAATATGGTCATGAAATACGAAAGCCCCTCGGTAACGAAGATACTCGGATTTACACCGGAGGAGATGATGGGGGGCAAGGATATGGACAGGTTAACCCGCAAAGGGGAGAGTGCCATGCGCAATATGTTTAAGCAATTGCTGGCTTCGCCTGACGAACCTGTTTCCATTCAGTATACATACATGAAAAAGAATGGCCAGAAAATATTCCTTGAGACCACGGGCAGAAATCTCCTTGAAGATCCTGCCATCAAGGGTATCATTCTGAATTCAACCGATATAACCGAGCGGAAAAGAGCTGAAAGGGAAGAACGGCTTAAGAGCAAAATGCAATCCTTGTCTGAGAACTCCCTTGATATGATCATCCGGTTGAGTACAGTAGGGCAGTTCTTTTACGCCAATCCGATGGTTAAAAACTTCCTGGGAATTGAGCCCAAGGATCTCATAAATAAAACCCTCAATGAAATTACGATCTCGGATGTCCTGTTCAACTACTTCCGGGAGACAATTGATACCATCAAATCATATCCCAACAAAACCAATATTGAACTAACTGTACCGGCCGTTATTGATGGCGTTCATTGCGATCGCATCATGAGTTTTGCCGCCATTCCTGAGTTCAATGAAAATGAGCTGGAAACCATCCTGTTTGTCGGGCATGATATCACGGAGGCCAAGCAAATTGAACTTGAAATCCAGGATAAAAACCGGAAGATCGAGGATTCCATTAATTATGCTCAGCGGATTCAGAGCTCAATTCTTCCGGATGTCAGGGTCGTCAGGGAATCCCTGCCCAAATCGTTTGTCTATTATAAACCCAGGGATGTTGTCAGTGGTGATTT
>CAYWCR010000075.1:18548-19724 GCA_964456825.1 uncultured Bacteroidales bacterium | reverse complement strand
AGTGGAAAATTATGATTTATCGCTGTCGGGGGGCAATGAAGTGTCTTCATTTTTATTCAGCGCGGGATATAACCGGCAGGCGGGCATTATCCGGAACAGTGAATACAAACGTTTTACATTAAGGATCAACAGTGAACATAAGATATTAAAAAGGATAAAATTCGATGAAAAGCTGTCGTTTGTCAATACCGCAAGAGACGGTTTTGAAGAATGGATCTGGCATCAGTATTATTGGAATCCCGTTTATACGACGTTGCTTATGGATCCCAGTGTTCCGGGATACGACGCAAACGGGAAATGGTCGGTATCTCCTCTCAGCGTCACAAATCCCCTTATTGACCTTGATATGATAGACCGTACTGATAAAACCAATATAGTGGATGGCAATTTTGGATTGACCATTAATTTGATAAATGGGTTAGATATTATAAATCGGTTTGCTGGAGTTCTTGGATTCAATGAGGTAAAGAATTATGAAGGGGAATATCATGCCACTCCGACTGAATTCAGAGATATTGACAAACTAACCCAATCGATGGGAAGATATCTTAGCTGGAACATACAGAACATGATCCAATATCAGAAAACGTTCGGTAGTGCTCATAATCTTTTGGTATTATTGGGTCATGAAGCTTATAAATGGGAGACCTATGATATCACCGGTTCACGTAACGGTTTTCCCAGTACGGATCCTTCCATGCTTTATTTTATCCAGGCAAAAGATGACTCATCCCTCAGTCAGCTTATCACCGGTACCGCTGATATAGCAACTAAAGAAGCCTTCTTCGGGCGTTTAAATTATGATTACAAGGGCAAATACCTGCTGACGTTGAATGTTCGCCGGGATGGCGCAAGTAACTTTCCCGAAGGTAACAAATGGGGTATTTTTCCTTCTTTCTCATTGGGATGGAAGTTTTCCGAAGAGGAATTTGTTCATGGCTTTGAATACCTGAGCTTCGGTAAACTGCGCTTTGGTTATGGACAAACGGGTGCTAATGCCAGGACCGGTTTTCCATACTTTCCTAAAATTGAATCTCTGGCTTATATGAAATATTCAATGGATAATTCAAGGAGCTCGACCGGATCGGCTCCTACGCAAATTGCCAATCCTGAAATTACCTGGGAGTCGGTAAATATGGCAAACCTCGGAATTGACCTGGGCTTTTTCAATAACCG
>CAYWCR010000075.1:0-18448 GCA_964456825.1 uncultured Bacteroidales bacterium | reverse complement strand
TGATACTACCTATATGCAGGAAAGAGCAGTGCCGGGAGACGTCCGGTATAAAGACACGGATGGTGACGGTGAACTGACCATTAAAGACAAGGTAAATCTTGGAAGTCCCCTGCCAAAACTGGTATATGGTTTCTCCATCAACCTGGAGTATAAAGGATTTGATCTTTCTGCATTCTTTAACGGAACCCTGGGCAATAAAATACTGAACGGAACAAAGCAGTACCTGTATTATCTGCAAGGCTATTCAAATCATACAAAAGAATATGCTGATCGTTATGTCGGTCAAGATCTTGTAAAACAAACATCCACCGGGGAGGAGATTATCGTGCTGCATAAAAACACCGATACCGATATACCGCGAAACAATGCCAGCAACTACAACAGGCTTACCAATTTCTTTATCGAAGACGGATCCTATTTAAGGTTGCGCAATATGGTACTGGGTTATACTATTCCCAGTAAAATCTCCTCAAAAGTCAGCATTCAGCGTTGCAGGCTTTATGTTGGTGCAAGAAACCTTTTTACGCTCACCAATTATACCGGCCTTAGTCCCGACGTAGCAGGGAAAGAACCTGAAACAGAGGGAATGGATATCCTTGAACTGGGTGTTGACCTGGGTGTTTATCCGGTAACCCGCATGTATTACTTTGGGGCCAATATTACCTTCTGATCATGGATGCTTATATATTAATCCGTAAAAAACAGCCATTATGAAAATGAATATATTAAAATACTGTGTATCACTGCTTGTCGGGATATGTTTCATCGGATGCAGTGAGGATTTTTTAAATCCGGTTCCTCCTGCCGTCAACAACGAAGGATCATTTTACAGGACTATGGATCAGGCAGACCAGGCATTGACGGCCTGCTATGCACAATTCAATGCCGTTGCGGCATGGGACTTAGGTCTGATCATGACCCTTTCAGATGTTGCCTCAGATGATGAAGAAGCCGGAGGAGATTTCGTAAATGAGGTCCCGGGAACTGAAAATGTTAACCGGCTCACCACCGAAAAAACACTTGGCACCCTGGATGATGTCTACGGAACGCTTTTCCGGGCGATAGCACTGTGCAATGCTGCAATCACAAGGCTTCCAGGTGTTGCAGATGCGGATCCAGAGGTAAATATTGATCTGCTTAACAAACGCATTGGAGAGGCCAAATTTCTCCGTGCAATCAACTATTTATATCTTACTTTCGTTTTTGGTGAAGTCCCCCTGGTGGATCACACGGTCGGATCCAGTGAATATGAATTGGGCAGAGCCAATTTGAAAGACATCTATGACCTTATCGAGCAGGACCTTAAAGATGCCATTGCAGTGCTGCCCCAACGAGGCGGATGGGGAGGTGAGCATGCGCGTGCCACGAAAGGTGCCGCACAGGCTTTGCTTGCCCGCATGTGCCTGTTTGAATCCTCCTATGCCAAATACTGTGACGACGATGCCCGCTTTGACCGGATGACGGAACGCTGGGCTGATGCTTTGAGTTATGCCGAAGCTGTAATTACTTCGGGAAAATATGAACTGGTGGGAATCAACGGTGAGAAATATAATACCTGGAGAGGCACGGAGACCAATGGATTCCGGTACGTATTCACTTCCGACGGAGATTTTTGTCCTGAAGGAGTCTTTGAAATCAGCTGTATTCAGGAATGGCTGGGTTATATTGATGCAAGGGGTAATTCTTTAGCTCATTGGACTACGGCCCGATATTATTATGAGGATAATTATGTAAGTACTTATAATCAGCGCTGGGGCTTGGGACTGCCCTCAAGGAGCCTGTTTGCAGAATATGAAGAAGGCGATCCGCGGAAGGAAACTACTATGGCATGGGAATACAAATTTGATTCTATTAATGTAGGCGGAATCTGGTATCCCAAAAATGATACCCTTCAAATCGGCAATGGGCGATGGGTTCCAATCAGTTTCACCAATAGTGTTTCAAAAACCTACCAGCGAAAATGGGAATGTTCGTCTGCAGAATATTGGGACAATTATAAAGACTGGTGCGCTGCACCCAATAATGTAAGGCTGATTCGCTTCTCAGAAGTGTATCTGATCGCTGCAGAGGCAGCGCTTGCGCTAAACCAGCCCGGCAAAGCACTGGATTATGTAAACAAGGTAAGAGAAAGAGCACGTATGTGCGGCACCACAAATGTTCCGGCAGCATTAACCAGCGTTACCTTTGACGATATCGTGCATGAACGTCGCGTGGAACTTGCATGCGAAGGTCATCGCATGTTTGACCTTGTCCGCTGGAACAAGGCATATGAAATACTGAATGACAAGCCAAACGATGATGGATACATTAAAATCTTTAACAAAGGGCAGAATGAATTTCAACCGCTTCCTGAACGTGAAATTTCATTAAGCGGTGGTAAAATGCGTCAGTACCCCGGTTGGGAATGAGATAATATGTGAATTTGTTTTTTCGAGTAGCTTAGTTTTCAGCCCCCGCCTGAAAGGGCGGGGGTTTTTGTTTGGCTGGGTACGGAAGAATGTTGCAGGATCAGTTGTGCAGCTAACCAAAAAAAAAATTCATTTATCCGGAATTATTCATAAAAGCCATACATTTAATAAATTTCTGTTATTGAAAATTAATCCCTGATATTATATGAAATCTTACCTTTTCAGCATTGTAATATTGATTTATTTCTTTTCATCCTGTACCCAGGATAAGTCTCGAAACACTGACTGTCAATTGGATCTGACGGGTAAGGACAGTGTCGAGTTTGTCTTTGGCGACACAACAGCTTATGATATCAGGTTTTCCCGCATAGACCGGAATAAAGTCTGGATTTCACTGGTGAAGGGTAATACAGTGCTGGAAATCGATCTGTCGAATAGCCATTGTGATACGCTGCCTTTGGAATACAGGCGTATGCTTTCAGACTATGCCCCTGTCTGCAGGGACAGCTATGATTCACTTATATGGATTGGAGGAATGAATTCCAGCCTTCAGACATACAATCAAAAGACATATAAATTAAATGAGTTGCCATTAAAAAATGTAACCCATATTGTTCCGAGGAAGGACCGGGTATACCTGGTTGCATTCTATGGTTTTTATTATTATGACAGAAGTACAGGAGGCATATTAAAAGACCCTTCTGTACCATTGGATATGATTCAGCAAACCCAGTTGCTGGATGATGAGACGATATGGCTTGACAGAAAATACACCTATAATTTTGCTGACGGTACATTTCAGAATGGACTTCATTATGACGGTGAGGATTTCTCATTATATTACCTTCTTGGCACAGATAAAGGAATCTCACTTTTAAGCAAGGGAGTTACATTGAAAATTAAAACAAAAGGACAAGAATCCAGAATAATCAGCAATACAGGTTTCCCGTATTCCCATTCTTATTATGTTGATTCTCCCTATGTCTGGCTTCCATATAATGACTGCAATATACATACCTATGATATAAATTCGGCAGAAATCAGAAAATACTGGTACCGGTTACCGGAGGTCAATAATTATTCAAGGAGTTATATTGTTGAAAAAGATTTCATCTGGATCTTCAGGCCAGAGCAATTATACTTCATCAGGACTACAGATGGTAAGTTGTTCCGATACCCGGCTGCTGCAAGCGAGGGATTTATCAGGCTTATAACTGATCAATGCAATATCTACCTGTTATATAACAATAAAATAAAAATATTTGATAAAGACAGTTTTATTCATCATTGCTCCGTGTTCGACGGGAAAGCCTATGATGATGAATTAAACAGGTTCAAGCACATCGTAGACTCCCTGAGGGTATTCTATGACCGCAACCAGAAATCGGTAGTCAGAAAACTGAAATTTCTGTCAGACCTGTCTTCGACCACTGACAACTATGAGATCAAGAAATATTATGAATACCTGGAGACAGAGGCATTTATGAGCGTATATAAAAAATTCCCAACCTATTATGATTCCTGTTTTAGAAACGAAGATCTCCCTATGGCTTTCAGACTAGATTGCATTTACAATATGATGGTAAAATATGCAAGGGAAGGAAAAGTCGACAGGGTATTGAAAATGGATGAACATTACCGCAAATTATCGGGAACGGACAGGTATCCGGCCGGTTACCAGGAATGCATGGATTCAGTGAAGAAGTTCGTAACCTTCAATGACAGTGTTTTAAAGCTGGGGCTTTCTGAAGACACGCTTCGGTATTTGTCGGCCATCTCATATCTGACCATTTGCAGAACGAGCTGGAATGTTTTCTGGCCATGTTATGATTGCAGCATGGCCTTTAACCGGCTGATAAAGTTCACCAGGGAATTTCCCAACAGTCTGCTGGCTGACAATGCTGAATATATGCTAAGGAGCTCATGTCCATGTAACGACGAAGGAGGTTTTAATGAATCAGATATTAAGTTTTATGAACAATTGCTTGTCAAATATCCAGATACTGATATACGGGCAGATATTGAATATGAAGTTTTTAGCCTTTATTTGGGACATGAAGATGCATACAAAAAGGAGTTTCAGGCTGCTGCACGAAAATTCGTAAAACATTTTCCATATGACAGGCGGGCTGAGTTTGTCAGGTCATTTCTGAATCGTGCTGAATAAAATTAAATTTTAATATGGGAGGGGGCAACTCAAGGAGCCATGGGGAGGAAGCAGTGGCAGGGCAAGCTGCTAATACTGAATACCGGCCACTGATTACCGCTTACCTTATTCTTCCCGCCAGCACCAGGCATTCCACATGATGGGTCTGGGGAAAGAAATCATAGGGAAGGATGCGTCTGATCTCAAAACCATTTGAAACAATAACATCCAGGTCACGTCGCAGGGTTCCTGCGCTGCATGAAAGATAGGCTATCCGATGGGGCATAAAATCATTGGTTATCCATTGCAGCACTTCGGGCTCAATTCCTGTGCGCGGAGGGTTGGCATACAGCAGCTTCTGCTTACCCGGCAAATGCCGTTCATTGATCCATTGCTGTAACTGCGGCAGGCGTTGTTTGCAGGTCCCCCGCAGCACCAATGCCCCAGGAGCGTTTATGATGGCACAGGCGACTGCTTCCCCTCCGGTTTCAATCCCAATCACATCAGCTTCACGGCGCATCCACCGAACCATGCTGCTGCCAATGCCACAGTAAAGGTCAACCACGCAATCACCTTTGGCAGGATTGAGAAAACTTTCAGCTTCATCCAGCGACTGGCGATGCAGGTCTTCAATGAGCTGGCTGAATGAGGTGCGGCCATAGACCAGTCCGGCATCATTGCAGGCATATTCATCCCCCCACAGCAGGTGCCACCCTCTTTTTGCAAACATCCGGCGGCCGGCCGAAGGATTCAGGTGCAGCGACAATCCCTTGATTCCCATGGACTGCAGGGCCCTGGTAAATGCCGCTGTAATCCAGTCAGCAGGTAGCATTTTCTTTATTTTCAATACCAGGGTCACCAGGGCATCTGACTGACAGAGATAGGCAAGGGGGAAAACATCATCAGCAGGCAGGGTGTCAGTCAGCAAACGGATCAGGTTCCGGGTGACTACAGCATGTACGGGACATCCGGGTATGGCAATAAATTCTTCCCTGCGTATCATGCCAAAATTCCAGTGACTGTTGTGATATTCAGCCCTCAGCAATATTTTCCGGCGGTAAGCCCACCGTCGTGACTCCTCCACGGAACGGATGGCTTCAACTTTTTCCTTCCATGCCCCCAGTTGTTTTATAATCCATTCCTCTTTCTGGGCTAGGCTTTGCTGCATTGACATTGAGCGATGGCTGCAACCCGGGCAACGTTCAACACAACCTTCTTTCAGTGCCACCATGATGCAATACGTTCTTTGACCATAACCAGTGCTTTTCCCACCAGGGGGTAATACAGCAGCAGCAGGGCCATGGTGATGATCACCATGCCGGCCACCACAACAAGTTCAGGTTGCTCATCCGGCAATATGATCCAGCTCAGCACTGCGCCAAAAACAGGGATCAGGAATTTCCATACATTCAGTTCCGAAACTTTCACACCGGGCCTCCGGATAAGTCCAAACCAAATCGAATAGGCGGAAGCTGACAGGCATACGAGCCATGAAAGAGATACATAATACTGAAAAGGCCGCGGGCCCGCTGAAGGTGTTTCCAGAAACCATGAAAGCATATACAGCCCAAAGCCGCCGATAAACAGCTGGGCCGAATTCAGCACAATGGGATGGATCATGCTTTTTTTGCTTCGTGCCACCACGATGTTCCCCATGCTGCCGGAAATATTGGAGAGCACAAGGATCAATATTCCCCAGAATTCCCGTGCTTCTCTGAGATTCAGGCTGAACCTGTCGGCCCCGATCAGGACGATACCCGTTATACCCAGTGTGATGGAAATGACTTTTACGGGCTCAAGACGGTCATTGTGCAGAAAGTAATGGGCCAGCAGGGAAACAAACAAAGGACTTGCACCGGTAATTACCGCTGAAATATTGGCCGGGACCATATCAAGGCCGATATACAATAAAAAATAGAGTATCCCGGTCTGAAAAATGGCAACCTGCAGTATGAATTTCCAATTTGACAGTACCTGGTGGAAGTATTTCCGCATATCATAGAAAATGATCATGAGCAGAAGTCCGGACAGCATGAAGCGGATCCCTGCAAAATGCAGGGGAGTAGTATAATGAAGTCCAATCTTTATGGTAAAAAACGCAGTTGACCATAACAGGCAGGCCAGGATTGCCAAGAAAGGGGTAGAACGGAAAATGTTGCGCAATGATGACTAGATTATGTTAATTCCATTATCGTGGCAAAAGTAATAAACTGCTCCGCAGCAAGCAAGTATGGGAATAAACTTCAAAAATGAAAAATAAGCCGGAAAATAGGGTAAGTGAAAGTTCAATGGTCATATTATCATAAAGGTTATTTTGATACGATGAAAATAATAACAATAAAAAACCATGAAAACTTTTAAATTTAAAATGAATGTATTGCCGGCCGCTCTGATCTTTATGGTCATGGTGATGTCATTACCGGCAAATGGGGCTTACACAGCCAGGGGAAAAGTAAAAAATGACACTACGTATAAGGTATATACGGGTAAAGTCATCGATGCGCTTTCGAAAAAGCCTGTTGTATTTGCCAATGTATACCTGGTAAAAAGCAGCATTGGAACGGTAACCAATTCCGACGGGGAATTTGTCCTGAAGGTACCCCTGGGTGAATTAAACCAGGCGGTTGGATTTTCTTTCATCGGTTATCATAATGTTGAAATAAAGCTTTCCGACCTCTCCCAAGAAGAAAATGTGATAAAGCTTGAGCCATCTTCGGTGCCCATAAAGGAAGTGGTGATCCGCACCAGTGACCCGAGTGAATTGCTTCGCATGGCCATGCGCCGGATAGATGAAAACTATAAGATCGCACCCGAGATGCTGATTGCCTTTTACCGGGAGACCATCAAGCAAAACCGCAATTATGTTGCTGTTTCAGAAGCCGTTCTGGACGTATACAAATCCCCTTATAACAACGACTTTGAAATGGACAGGGTTAAAATATACAAGGGCCGGAAAAGCCAGGATGTCAAGAAAATGGACACCCTTATTTTCAAGCTGCAGGGGGGTCCAAGAACCAGTTTCCTGCTCGATGTCGTTAAGAACCCGGGAGCGCTGCTTTCATCCGATTTCATTGAATACTATGAATTTCTGTTTGCAGGCTTTGTTACCATTGACGGAAGGGACAATTATGTGATAGAATTTAACCAGAGAGACAATGTCAACTATCCGTTGTACAAAGGAAAGATATTTCTCGATACCAAGAACCTGGCCTTTTCGCGGCTCGATTTTGAACTGAGCGAAAAAGGTATAGACCTGGCTGATAACGAACTGGTAAGGAAAAAACCCATCGATTTAAAGGTTAATGTGATCGGCGCTCATTACATGATCAATTACCGTGTGCTGGATGACAAATGGTATCTTAACCACGTCAGAAGCGAGCTGACCTTTGACTGCAAATGGGAAAAGAAATTGTTCAAGTCGACTTACGTAACAGCTTTGGAAATGGCCGTCACCGACAGGGAAAATGAAATGGTTGACAAGTTCAGGTATAAGGAATCGGCCAAGATGTCGGATGTATTTGCTGACCAGGTTAAAAATTTCACGGATGGTGATTTCTGGGGCGAGTATAATTACATCAAGCCTGACGAGTCGATAGAATCGGCCATATCAAAACTGAACCGCAAGCTGAAACGCAAGGAACTCGAACCTGGTAATTAACCAGAACAAGAACGTTAATCATCCCCCGCAAGAGTTTTGAAACCTTTTACCCGGCATAAAAAGTTGAGACACGAATGGGGGATGATTTCTTTTCCGGCGGCCACAGATATATAAAGTCAAGGTTAATCCTTAAATTTGTTCTTTAATCTTTTATCCTGATTCTTGGTTCTTGATTCTAATTAATAAGCCGATGCTGCAGCAGGACATCCATACAATGGAACTGATCAAAGCGGGAAATCTTCATGTTTTCGAGGATTTTTTCCGCGCTTATTACCAGCCATTGTGTTACTATGCCCTGAAATACGTATCATCTGCTGATACGGCCGAAGAGATTGTGCAGGACCTGTTCTATACCATCTGGGAAAAGCGCGAGGAAATGTCCATTACGACTTCACTCAAAGCTTACATGTATACGGCAACGCATAACCGGTGCATGAAATACCTTGACCACCGGAAGATTGAACAGAAGTTTGAGAAGTATTACCGGTTAACGGAAACAGAGCATGTCGAACCTGCATCAGATCTGGCCGGCATGAATGAAATTCAGCGCATCATCAATAAAACGCTGGATTCGTTACCCGAGCGATGCAGCCGGATATTCAGGCTGAACCGTTTTGAAGGGCTCCGGTACAGTGATATTGCAAAAAAGCTCTCCATTTCGATTAAGACGGTGGAGGCAAACATGGGGAAAGCCTTAAAAATACTAAGGGAAAACCTGAAGGAATATGTTGAAACGGTGTAATAAGAAAGATCATGAAAGACAACGATAAAATAAACTGGGATACGCTGGCAAAAAAGCTTGCCGGTGAAACTGATGAAAGTGAGCAGAAAGAGATTTCGGCATGGCTTCAGGAGTCAGCGTCTAATGCGGATTTGTACAATGAGATTAAGGGATATTGGAATCATATAAACAGCATAAAAGAAATGAATCAGTTTGATGTGAACCACGGGTGGGAAAAGCTGCATAACAGAATTGTCGCCTCTTCCGGGAGTACGGGCCCGGTGAAAAAAATTATCAATCCTGGCCGGAGTTTAAGATTAAACATATCCTGGCTGAGAGTAGCCGCTGCCATTGCGCTGGTTATGATGATCGGAGCAGGCTCTTATTGGGTAGTTTCAGGATTGCAGAAAAAATCCATGGTTACGGTTGCCAGTTCGGCAAGCGATGACCAGACCAGGCTGACCCTGCCCGATGGCACCCTCGTTTTTCTGAATGCCGATACCAGGATCCGTTATTCAAAAGAATTCAAAAGCGGCGTACGTGAGGTGCAGCTGGCCGGAGAGGCATATTTTGATGTTACCCGCGATCCGGCAAGGCCTTTTATTGTATATACAAAGCAAGCAGGGATCAAAGTGCTGGGCACTTCCTTTAATGTCCAGGCACTGAAATCAACCGCTAAGGTTGAGGTATTTGTTGAATCGGGTAAGGTGCAACTCTTCGAGGCAGAAAATGTGAACAATACCATTACCATTGAGCCCGGTTTCATCGGATCGATGGAAAATGAAAGCGTTGAAAAACAGATTAACACCGATGAAAATTACCTGGCCTGGAAAACCAAAAAGCTGGCTTTCAATAATACCGATCTGGCAAAAGTGGCCAAAGGGATACAGGATGTGTTTAGAGTAAAAGTGGTATTTGATAATCCGGATATGGTTCGATGTAAAATCGAAGGCCATTTTGAAAACGAACCCCTGGAATTTGTCCTTGATGCCATCTGTACGGTTTTTAACTGGAATTGGGAAAGGAAAGGCGACAAGGTGATATTGTCAGGCGCGGAATGCTGAAGCTTTAAACCATAATTTTGCCGGAAAGCCCAGTAAAATACCGTCAGGGCAAAAGCCCAAAAGCCTTAATATATAAGGTATCCGGATCAATCAAATACTACGATCCTCATCCGGCTAAGATACTTTTTTTCATTTTAGTCCTCTCCATTAGCGGTTTGATCCGGGGACAGGATTCATTGCTGACCCGGCGCATTACCGTAAGGGACACTACGTTGAATATCTATCAGGCTTTCCAGCTGATCAGCCAGATTACCCGCCTTAATTTCACCTATAGTCCTGATATGATAGACCTTTCGAAGGCTGTCAGGATGGGAGCCGAAAATGAGCCCCTGCATTCGGTACTTACCAGCGTATTGCAGGATCCATCCCTGGAATACAGGATAATAGGGAAGCAGATTGTAGTTTTCAGGCCTGTGGTGGTTAAACGGCAGCAGTTAATCACACCCTTTTCAAGAGATTCGGTATCCATGCTTGAGATCAGGGGCCGCGTTCTGGACAGGTATAACCGTCAGCCGGTGCCTTTTGCCAATATTTGCCTGGTAGGCAAAAGCATCGGGACCGTGGCCAATCTCCAGGGGAATTTTCTGCTGAAGGTCAGTTCCCTTCATCTGCAGGACAGTCTGGGCATCTCGTGCATGGGGTATAAACAGCTGACATTGCCGGTAACCGCTTTTCTCACTTCAGGGCAGGATTATTATCTTAAACCTGATATAATCCCCATCCAGGAAGTCATTATACGGAAAACCAATGCGCTCTCGCTTCTCCGGTCAGCCATTGAAAACATTCCCAGAAATTATCCCCCTGATCCGACACTGCTGACCTCGTTTTATCGAGAAATTGTCACCAAAAACGATCAGGTAATGGCGGTGTCGGAGGCTATTCTGCAAACCTATAAAACCGGTTACAACCTGCCTGCAACGGTAGATCAGATAAAAATCATCAGAGGCAGGAAAACCATGGATAAAAACAGTGCTGATACCCTTATTCTTAAGCTTAAAGCCGGATTAAATACCACACTGTTGCTGGATGTAGCTAAAAACCTACCGGATTTTCTTACCGAAGAGAGCTTTCAGAACTATTATTATAAGATGACTGACATTATTGTAAGTGATCAAAATGAACTTTATGTTATCCAGTTTTCTCCCAAGGATGTGAGTCCCGGATCCATATATAAAGGAAGGATCTTCCTTGATCTGAAAAGTCTTGCCATTGAAGCAGTAGAATTTGAAGTAGATCCGACCAAAATTGAGGAAGCCAGTCACATGTTTGTACTGAAAAAGCCCAGGCATATTAAAGTAAAATCACAAAAAGCGCAATATAAAGTTACTTTCAGGAAAATCGGAGACCGTTATTACTTGAACCTGATCCGTTGCGAAACAACCTTCCGGATCAGGCATAAAAACCAACTGTTCGGATCGGTCTATACTACCATTCTTGAAATGGCGGTGACCCAGGTGGAAACCAGCGAGGTGGAAAGGTTCAGGATAAAAGAGACAACACGTTCCCAGGAAATCTTCATGGAACAGATCACGGATTATCAGGACAGTTTCTGGGGGGAATATAATTTTATCAAACCGGAAGAGCCGTTGGAAGAAGCGATGAAGAAGCTAAGCGGGGAGTAGGTGTCTGAACTACTCCGGATACAACAAATATTTCTTCCTGATCTGCCTGTATTTCTCCAAATCAGGGCTCCAGCTTTTCCTTATCTTTTCTTCACTCCAGCCGGCCTCGATCTGTTTGCGAAGTTTATCGGTGCCGGCCAGCTTATCCATGAACGGGAGAAAGAAACCGGGCCGGTTCATGGTTTTATAGGCATTGATCAGCCATGAGAGTTCAATCCGGTCCAGATTGCTCAGGCTGTCCGCCACTGCTTTTCGAAGGTCCACTCCGTAGCACTGC
Source organism: uncultured Bacteroidales bacterium (assembly GCA_964456825.1). GTDB lineage: Bacteria > Bacteroidota > Bacteroidia > Bacteroidales > UBA10428 > UBA5072. Next base: position 6,552 of record CAYWCR010000075.1, on the reverse strand, counting down.
TGGTCCTTATGCTTCGGGTCCGGGTTTTTCGCTGATGCCCTGGGAACATAAGAAAATTCTTTCATGGGATATTCAGGATGTCCGAATACCTGGTATGAAAAGGGAGTGCCACGGCCCACATTCATTATGGTGCCTTCAAACAAGGCTACGGAAGGATACAGGTAAACAGCTTCCATGCTTTGAAGGTTGGGAGAAGGATTGACCTGCAGTTGATAATGGCTTTTATGGGTATATCCGCTGCATTGAATTATGGTAAGGTCGCATTGCAAGGTATTGCCAAGCCATCCTTCCCCGTTAATCATGCCGGCGAGTTCTCCTATGGTTAATCCATATACTATGGGAAGCGGATCCATGCCGACAAACGATTTAAATGCAGGGTCCAGCAAGGGACCATCCGTATAATGTCCAAGGGGATTGGGCCGGTCGAGGATCACAAGCGGGATATGGCTTTCAGCACATGCTTCCATTATGTAATGCAAAGTGGAGATATAGGTGTAAAACCTGACTCCCAAATCCTGTATGTCAAATATCATCAGGTCAATACCCTGCAGATCTGCCGGCAACGGCTTTTTCTGTTTTCCGTACAGGGATACGATGGGTATCCCCGTTAAGGTATCCACAGCATTATGAATGGTAATTCCATCGGCAACGCTTCCGTGATAGCCATGCTCGGGCGAGAATATTTTTTTTACCTCAATTCCGGACCTGACGAGAGAATCAACCAGGTGGACCGAACCGATGACGGCAGAATGATTGGTGGTGACAGCGCACTGCCTGCCCTTTAACAAGGGGAAATAAAGCGCGGTCCTTTCCGCGGCGGGGTTGACAAGTTCAACCTGCTCTTTCTTTGATTCCCTGTATGTGCCCAGGGTACAGGACAGAAACAAGGCTGACAGCATTATTAAGGTTTTTTTGGACCGCATCCGTGATGGTATTGTGAGAACGTGCTAAATTAGCATTTTTAATATAAGCATTATCAATCTTGAACACCGAGTTATTCATAGCCAACCGGCTTGCCGTTGATACCAGCGGTCAAAAAACCATTGCCCGTCCGATCCTCAGGATCTCGGTATATGGCATAGCTTTGAGCCTGGCGGTAATGATTATTTCCATCTGCACCGTTACCGGTTTTAAAAGCGAGATCCGGCGGAAGCTTATCGGATTCGGAGCCCACATCCAGATCCTGAATTATGACTCCAACTCATCCTTCGAGACAAAACCCATTTCAAGGCATCAGCCTTTTACAGCCATTATCGATACTCTGCCCGGTATCAAACACGTTCAGATTTATGCCACAAAGCCCGGTATCATGAAATCAAAAGACGAGATCCAGGGTGCCGTGGTAAAGGGTATCAGCAGCGATTTCGACTGGAGCTTTTTCCGGGAGAACCTGGTGGAGGGGGAAAGCTTTCAGGTTGATGATTCCGCAGTGACCGATAAAGTATTGATATCAAAATATATGTCTAAACTACTGGGATTGAAGCCCGGGGACAGGTTTGCCATGTATTTTATTGATGAAAGACCGCGCGTACGTGTATTCAACGTTTCAGGGATCTATCAGACAAGCCTGGTGGAATTTGACAAGCAATTCATCCTGGCGGATATCAGGCATGTGCAATCACTGAATGGATGGGAAGAGGATCAGATAACAGGCTTTGAAATACTGATCGATGATTATGATGACCTTGACCTCATGGCGGAAGCAGTTTTTTCTATAGCCGGGCTGAACTTTGACCCTGATGGTTCGTCGCTCAGGGTGGCCAGCATCCGCGATACCTATCCACAGATCTTTGACTGGCTGGGGCTGATTGATAAAAATGTATGGGTTTTGCTGGGACTGATGCTGATAGTCTCTGTTTTCAATATGGTATCGGGGTTGCTGATCATGATACTGGACAGGACGACCATGATCGGTGTGCTGAAATCGCTTGGATCGGGCAATCATTTTATCCGCAATGTTTTTCTATACCAGGCGGGGTACCTGATGATCAGGGGGCTTTTCTGGGGGAACCTGGTGGGGATCGGGTTATGCCTGTTGCAGTGGCATTTTAAATTCATAACCCTTAATCCGGAATCTTATTTTTTATCTTTTGTGCCTGTCAATTTTAACGCCTGGCATATCGTCTTATTAAATACCGGCGTGCTGGTCATAACCCTGATCATTCTGTTGTTGCCTTCCCAGGTAATCTCCCGGATTGATCCGGCTAAAACCATGGTTTTCAAATGATATGCAGATAACAGACTGGATTGCAAGGTTAAAGAAAGAGCTTGAAAAGCCTCTTCCGGGAATTGCTGCGCAGATGCTGATGTCACCTTCCCTAATGAGGCCGGCCCATGTGTCTATGCCCATGCGCAACAGCGGCGTATTGTTATTATTATATCCCGTGAAGGAAAGGCTATTCACCGTTTTTATGAAGCGTACGGAATATGGAGGACCGCACAGCGGCCAGATCAGTTTTCCCGGGGGAAAATTTGAGAATGGGGACAGTTCGCTGACCGACACCGCGCTCAGAGAATCCTTTGAAGAGATCGGTATCCCGCCCGATGCTGTAAAGGTGCTTGGTAATTTGTCTCCACTTCACATACCGGTCAGCAATTTTCGCATTCAGCCGGTGGTTGGCTTTGTGGATAAAAAGCCTTCCTTTAAAACCGATCCGCAGGAAGTAGATCACCTTATTGAAACCGCACTGGACGTCTTGCTAAATCCGGATGTCATAAAAAAAGAAACCCTGAAACTGGGGGATCTGTTTATTGAAGTTCCCTATTATGATATTAACGGCCATCACATCTGGGGTGCAACGGCAATGATGCTGAGCGAGTTTGCGGAGGTGGTGAGAAAAGGTGATTGAGAGGAAAGACCTGGTCACTCTTTTTGCGGGATCACAATGTTTTTGTAGTGGGTGTATCGCTCCAGTACTTCGTGCACATAGCGATAGGTTTCGGTGCCCCGGCAGTAACCGTATTTAACGACCGGGTCGTTATAGTAAACCGGATCGGATTTGCGGAGCAGGAAGCTCTCGACATTTCCTTCCCATTGATTCGGGTTAGCACCGTTCTTCCGGGCCAGGTTGCGGGCATCAATGATATGGCCGGGGCCTATGTTATAGGCAGCCAGGATGAATTTCACCCGTTCGGCTTCATCAGGGATATCCTTGAATTGTTTGTTGAGCCAGCCGATGAAGTCTGTTCCGGCGCGGATCTGGTCCCTGGCCGGGGAGTTGACATCGACGCCATATCGCCGGGCCGTGGCAGGCATCAACTGCATCAGTCCGAATGCCCCGGCCCAGGAGGTTGCGTCGTTTTTAAAGTGCGATTCCTGGTAGATCATGGAAGCCAGCAGGCGCCAGTCCCATCCCAGTTTTTCGCTGTAATGACGGATGAGGTCATCATAGGGTGAGATTTTGCCTGAGTTGATGGCATAATAATCGCTGTTGAGGATTTCGCCTGACTTGCTGTTCTCGAAATATCGGGCATAGATAGCCTTAAATCTTTTGGAGGTCAGGAATTCCGACATCCATCCATTCAGTTCGGTCAGCAATTCATCAGCGCCTTTTCTCACGGCCCAACCCATATTCTGATGAAAGCTGATGGCTGTTTCAACATCGAGGTCAGAAAAATAGGTCTGGTTAACGCGGGCCAGTATTTCGTCACTAATGGTATAGGGTATCTCACCAATGGACACCAGGTAAATGAGTTGTTCAGCATTTTCTGCAACCTCCATAATGCCGATGGTATCCCCTATTTCTTCTGCCAGATGTCTCAGTCTGGAGACATGAGCAGAATTTTGCTGGACGTACACGGTTTTCCCGGCCAGATCAAGCGGATTGCGGATCAGCGCATCTTCCAGTTGTTTTTTGTTCAATGATCTCCATTTGTTTGGTTTACGTTGAACCAGCACCTGGCGCGACCGGGCATAAGGGATGGTAAAATCAACTTTTTCTTTACGTTCACGGGTTATGATGATATTTTCAGCAATCAGGTCAACCTCGCCTGTATTAAGCAAGTTAAAACTCTTTTCCAGATCACTGTTCACCCGGAGTTCAAGCTTAACATCAAGGTAATTGGCTAGTTCCTGTAACATTTCATACTGGTAGCCCAGCGGCTGTCCGCGATAGATAAAATAATTCGTTGAGCTATAGTCTGTTACAACAGTAAGTTTACCCTTGGCTTTAATATCGGCAAGGCTATTGCTTACTTCGGCCGGGGCAGCGGGTTGTTTTTCCCTGTTACAGGAGGCAGCCAGCATCATCAGCGGTAAAAGCAAATACAATAGTCGGTTCATAGGCATCAAATTAAAGATAATTTAAAGAATAATGATTGATTGATAACAAAATCGCTCATTATCTTTATTAACAATTCTAATCGTAAAAAGTCCATGAAATACCCAATTTTAAGTAGGCTTGGTTCTTTGGGTAATGAAGGGTGGTGAAAAAGTTTTTTCCGAGCCATCCGGAATTCAGGTGTTCATATTTCAGGAAGAATCTGACTCTTTTGAGTTTAACATTCAGAAAAACGTCTAGGTAAGGATAGTTTCCCAGTTGTTTTTCCTGTTGCTGATAAAAGACAGCCAGTGAAGGCATGTAGGCATTGGCATAATAACTTGTATTATAAAAAAGATCAAATCCCAGCATGGTGAGAAGTCTTCCCTCGGTTGCCCTGAAAAAGAACTCATGTTCCAGGTAGTTTGAGCTGTGCAAAGCCAGGGCGGGCAGGCTTAGGACATCGGGATTGCTGACCTGTTGAAAGGCCAGCCGGTTATTGCTATGCAGTTTCCACACCCTGGATTCTTTTCCCACGATGACTGAAATTACTGACAAAACGCGGTCATATTGACGCGGGAATGCCATGGCATCGAAATAAACCAGGTTGTGAAGCAGGTAATAGTCGGCCTGCACGGAAAATTTATTTGAAGGGAAGCTGAAATCACCTGACAAATTGGATATACTGGTTTGTTTCAGCGGCTGGTTCCAGATAAAATTATTGGATAAAAACCTGCCGTAGAGGAAGCCTGGTCTCAGCAGATCATTGGATGCTCCGGCTTTGATGCTGATGGGTTTCTCCTTACGGTTGAGGATTAGTTCAATAGTACCGGCCAGGCGGAAGTCACCAAACTGATAGCCTGAAAGATAATACCTCCCGTAAATATTCAGTATCAGGGCATTGGCAAAGATCCGTGAAAAGCCGGAAGAGAGGTGTGTATTATGCAGTGTAGCCTGCCGGCTCAAGGAGGGCAGGTTAAAGTTCCGGTAAAAAAATCCAAATTGGCCATTGGTGGTATCGGAATACACGAGCATGGAATAATGAATCATGTCGTAGCCCAGGTCTATGAAATAGTGATTTTCTTTCTGTCCATCAAACTGCAGTCTGAAAGCGTTCTGTATTTTCCAGCAGAAAAGGGAATCGGTGGTCATATCCTGGTTTATGAATATGCCCGGGTACAGGCCGGCGTCGTATCCCACGGCAGGGTTTTTATCGACGAACAGCACTTTTGTCCTTTCAAAGCTGAAGATATAGGCCAGTGAAGGATAGAAAAGTTTTATCCGTCGTGGTTTTTCGGAAGTATCCTTAGGGGAGAACAACTTCGGGAAGGATGCTTCCTGGATGGTAAAGAAGCTTAAGTTGCGTATTTCGCGATATACGTCAGGTTCGTGCTCGTTAGTCTGGTCAATGCCGCCGAACAGGGTAGGGATTTCCTTGGAGAATTTAAAGGTGGTATCGGTAATGATCGAATCAAAAGCAATGCCGCCATTTTCGTCGGCTGAGATGCGGTTGTAGTTAAACGCGGTGTGCGAGGAGTATATTTTCCCGTCATGGCTGCCGAAGAGCCTGAAGGAATTGTTTTTGGTCCGTTGCAGGTTATATTGTCCTCTGGCACCCTGGGAGGTAAAGTGGAGTCCCAGGTTGAGGGCTCGGTTTACATTCTGGGTATGGAATACGTCCAATGTTTCTTCCTTGCTCTGGGTTGAGCCGCCGTTAATGTAGGTCAGTCTGGTAAATGGTTTGCGTGTGTTCATGTAAGCTGTGTTGGTAATTCTCTTCATAGCGGAGAAGAAGGTATTGGCGATGATATAGTCTTCGTTTATATTGCGTTCCGCAAAGATATTGCTGATGGCCGGGGAGTTGAGGTTACCGAGTGTGGAGGCTGATATGAAGTCACGCAGGGCGGGGTCATTGATTTGAAATCCTGCCAGGTTTGTATCAATTTTTTCCGGCAGTTTGATGACATTATAGGCGTCGAGTTTCCAGGAGTATATAGCCAGAGAGGTGTCGATCTGTGCGAAGAGATGATGGAGGAGGGAGGTCAGCAGTATGATTATGATGAAGGTTTTTTTCATGACATGATTCCGGTATGGGGGATCAGATATATAACCGGATCAAAAATTAATTATTGTTCAGGTGAAAACCTATTTAAAGTTAAAAAAAATCCCGGTTCCATTTACACGGAACCGGGATTGAAGATCGGCGACGACCTACTCTCCCGCAGATGCAGTACCATCGGCGCTAATGGGCTTAACTTCTCTGTTCGGAATGGGAAGAGGTGGAACCCCATTG
>CAYWCR010000074.1:0-20364 GCA_964456825.1 uncultured Bacteroidales bacterium | reverse complement strand
CTTTCAACCGTTGTTGGATAATAGCTCTTTTTGTTGAAAAAAATTCATTGCTGATTAGGGATAGTTCATAAATAATTTCTGACTTTTATAGTCCTTTTCAGACTGGGAGTAACTTTTACCTATTTAAAAAGTATTCAGGTATAATAACCTTTATGGTATGAAATGCGTAAAATCATTATTTAAGTCAGCCATGCCCGTTATTATGCTAAAATATTCCCTTATATTCTTCCTCACCGTTATTCCGTTTACATTAACAGGCCAATCGTTAAGGGCAGTGAATATTTCGCCTGAAAATGGCTTGTCCAACAGCTGGGTAAGCTCAATACTTCAGGACCATGAAGGCTTTATGTGGTTCGGCACCTGGAATGGACTGAACCGCTATGACGGATACAATTTCAAGGTTTTCAAACCGGTGCCTGCTGATTCTCAATCCTTAAGCAATAATGTTGTCAGGGCATTGTGTGAGGACAACCAGGGTAATATCTGGGTGGGGACCGAGAACGGATTGAACTGGTACGATGCCAATACCGACAAGTTTTTACGGTTCCACTATGATCCGCGTGACTCATCCTCTATAAGCAATAGTTACATATTATCCCTGTATAACGATCAGAAGAATACGCTATGGGTTGGCACAAAGGGGGGCGGATTGAACAGTGTGGATTCCACCGCCATATTCAAACGATTTTATAATCCCTTTTCTGCCGAAAGCAACCATATTAATTGCATCGTTGAAGATCGGCAGAACAGCAATAATCTCTGGCTGGGAACGGAAGACGGGTTGTTCAGGTTTGATAAGGCCACCGGAAGCCTTATCCGGGTGCCAATCGGAAACGGCAACATTAATCCTGCTGTCCTTGCCCTTTATCAGGATGAAAAATATGACCTGTTTATTGGTACCTGGGGATCCGGACTGATAAAATTTGACCGTACCGGCAACCAATTTACCTATTGCTTTGAAGGATCTCAGCCTGGCGCCGGCCAACGATCACAATTCATCGTTTTTAGCATACTGCCAGACCTGCATGGCAATTTATGGATTGGAACCCGTGATCAGGGGATTTTTCAGGTTGATGCAACAACCTTATCATACAAGGATATTACCTCAGTCCTTGGGAATGAATATTTGCACGACAGGGTCATCGTTTCCTTATACAGAGGATCCTCCGGCATAATATGGGTGGGTACACGGTATGATGGAGTACATAAGATAGTGCCAAGTACCAAGAATTTTATTACGCATGAAGCCAACTCCTTTGCAAATAGCAACGGGAATTACGGGGTCATTACGGTCATACAAATGGACCAGGAGGGAAATACATGGTTTGGCACCCGAAATGACGGCCTGGCACGGATGGACGGTAAGACAGGCAACATACGGTTCTTCCGGAAATCAGAAAACGGATCGGCTGCCCTCAGCAGTAATAATATTCTGTGCATTTGTCCCTCCAGTGAAGGAAATAGAAAAATTCTCTGGATTGGTACCGATGGCGGAGGATTGAACAAGTTTGACCCTGTCACCGGCAGCAGTATCCATTTTAAAAGAATTGCCGGTGATAATACATCACTGAGCAATGATCATATTTATACTATCCTTGATTATGATGCCGATCATCTCCTGATCGGAACATGGGGAATCACGGTAACCGGAGGTCTTGATTTGTTTAACAAAAAAACAGGCAAGTCCATAAATTTCCCCAATGAACCAAACAATCCCACTTCCCTGGGCTCAAGGATCGTGCTCCGGATCATGCGGGACAGAAGCGGAACCATATGGATAGGAACCAAGGGCGGGGGACTCAGTAAAATGACGGTAAAAAACATCAACGCCACAGTTCCCGAAGAAATAGCATTATTTACAACTTACAGGAATATACCCGGCCAGGCAAACAGCCTGAGCCACAATGACGTTTTTACCATCTATGAGGATAAAAACGAAGTGTTGTGGATTGGGACCGGCGGAGGCGGACTAAACCGGTTTGACCGTAACCATGAATCATTCAGATCTTTCTCCCAGGATATCGGTTTTGGTGACGATATGATCTATGAAATCGTGGAGGATACCCATAACAACCTTTGGCTGGGCACCAGCAACGGGATCATTAAATTTAGCCCAAAAACGGAAACGATCAGGAATTATGTGAAAGAGGACGGATTGCAGCATAATGTTTTCAATTCCGGCGCTGCTTTCAGGTCACCTTCCGGTGAATTATTATTTGGCGGTGTGGACGGATATACATCCTTTTATCCCGACAGCATCCGGGAAAATTTGAATACCCCGGAAATTGCCATTACGACCTTTCAGATATCCGGCAGGGGAGAAACCTATAATGCACGCGATTATACGCATACATCACTGAATCGTATAAAAAAGATAAACCTTCCCTATTATCTGAATGACATTTCACTTGAGTTTTCCTCGCTGGATTATGTTGCACCTGAAAAGAACCTTTACAAATACAGGATGGCGGGCTACCACGAGGACTGGTCTTATCCCGACGCCAGCCGCAGATTTGTTACCTATACCAATCTGCCACCTGGACGTTATGTGTTTACCGTCAAAGGCTCCAATAATGACCAGTTGTGGAATGAAGAAGGAAGGAGCATTGAGATCATCATTTCACCTCCCTTTTATAAAACCAATATCTTCAGGATATCGATGCTGCTTTTGATTTTAGGGGCATTGTCATTTCTGGTATTTTATATTGTAACACGCTATCAGCACGAAAAACTGCGCGTTGAGGAAGAAATGAAAGAATCCATTCTTGACGAGCGCAATCAGCTGAGGACCCTCATTGACAATATGCCGGATGTAATTTATATCAAGGACAGGGAAAGCCGGTTTATTGTGGCTAATAAAAAGGTGGCCACCGTTATGGGATCTACACCCGAAGAAGTAATCAACAAAACTGATTTTGATTTTTATACGCACGATCTTGCAAGCCAGTATTATGAAGATGAGCAAAGCATCATGAAAACCCTCGAGCCTAAAATCAATTACGAGGAGCCGGGACTGGATGAGCAGGGCAATCGTGTGATCATCTCAACCACCAAAGTACCGCTCATTAACAAGGATGGTGAAGTTATGGGTATAGTGGGAATGGGCCGGGATATTACCAAAACAAAGCGCATTGAGATACAGTTGAGGAAAAGGACGGAAGATCTGCAGGAAACAAACCGGTTGCTGGAAGAAAGGCAGGAAGAGATACAGCAGCAGGCTGAGGAACTGGCTGCACAGGCTGATAATCTCCGTAAGATCAACGATGAACTGGAACGATTGAACCGGACAAAGGATAAGTTCTTTTCCATCATTGCCCACGACCTTCGTAATCCTTTCCACGCCATCATAGGTTTTTCCGAATTACTGACCAAGGAATACCGCTCCATGAACGATCAGCAGAGAATCGGCCTGCTGGAACTGATAAACGTTTCGTCAGAAGGAGCATTCAACCTGTTGGAAAACTTGCTGCAATGGGCCCGTACGCAAACCGATAAAATTAAGTACAGTCCCGAAAATATGGATATAAACGATATTGCTGCTTCCACCCTTAGCCTGTTGAGCATTACCGCCGAAAAGAAACATATAAAGCTTGTCAATGCGCTGGAACCTAAAACACAGGTTTATGCTGATAAAAATATGATTAATACGGTGATCCGGAATCTGGTCAGCAACGCGGTTAAGTTTACCAAAAATGGCGGAGAGGTCAGGATAAGCGCCACCGATAAGGGTGATCTGATTGAAATTAATATAAGTGACACAGGCACCGGAATGAATAAGGAAAATCTTGGAAAACTGTTCCGGATTGATACCTATCATTCCACAACCGGTACTGCGGGTGAGACAGGCACGGGACTGGGACTGATCATTTGCAGGGAATTTATTGAAAAGCATGGCGGAAAAATAAAAGTTGAAAGCGAAGAGAAAAAGGGAAGTACCTTTAGTTTCAGCCTGCCCAGGGAGAAGAAAGTGACAAGTGACAAGTGACAAGGAAGAGAAAGCGACAACAGGCAGTTACCGGTAGGTCTGAAATATAGCTGTTTAGCGGTTTAGGTGTTTAGCGGTTTAGCGGTTTAGCGGTTTAGGTAATACGGATCATTAAACCTTTTACTTTTCACTCCTGCCTGCCGGCAGGCAGGTTTCACTGTCCACCCCCTTATGCCTTATCCCTTATGCCTTCCTATTAGCTACTAACTTCTAACTTTCACATCTTATTCATCATACTCGCCAGGAAACCCGCTCCAAATCCGTTATCAATATTAACCACGCAGACACCACTGGCACAGGAAGTTAGCATGCCAAGCAAAGCCGATAGTCCCCCGAAATTGGCCCCGTATCCAACGCTGGTCGGTACGGCAATAACCGGCTTGTCCACCAATCCCCCTACAATGCTGGGCAAGGCACCTTCCATCCCCGCCACCACAATGTTTACGCGGGCTTTACGGATATCTTCAATCTTGTCGTACAGGCGGTGTATGCCAGCAACTCCCACATCAATGATCCGTTCCACCTTGTTCCCGAATATTTCGGCCGTAACAGCGGCTTCTTCGGCTACCGGCATGTCTGAGGTTCCGGCTGCAATTACGGCAATACAGGTATCCGGAGATTTCATATGGGTCTTTTGAACGGTTATGGCCCTGGCCTGGGGATGATAAACCGCCTGGGGACAAACCTCTTTAACAGCCCTAACCATTTCTTCCGTCACCCGTGTGGCAAGGATATTATGGTCCCGGGTATTCATGTACCGGATGATTTCCTTAACCTGTTCCGGTGTTTTCCCCTGCCCGAAAATCACCTCGGGATAGCCGGTGCGGAGTTCACGGTGAGTGTCAAGCCGGGCAAATCCCAGATCCTTGACGGTAAAATCCTTCAGCATCTGCAAAGCCTCATCTGTTTCAAGTCGGCCATTTTTAACTTCTTCAAGAAGCCTGAGTAGATCATCCTGATTCATAGGTTCATTTTTCAAGGGTTGAATTAAAACTTCCTTTCCGGTATCCTTCCAGGTCCAGCGATATAAACCGGAATTCCAGGGATTTCAAATAGGCACTAGTTTTTATATAAAATCCGCTGGTAATAAAGCGCGGCATTAGCTCACCATCCATTTCAATGCGCACGGTATTGTCCTGCACCCGCACGCGAACTGCTCGGTATCCGGACCGGATAAGGAACAACTCAGCTTTTTCGATCCTGGCCAGGGTGTCATCATCAACAGGCTGGTTGTAAGGCAGACGGGTAAGCAGACAGGCGTATGCAGGCTTATCCCATGTTGCCAGTCCAATGGATTTCGAAATAGCCCTGACGGCTGCCTTGGATAATCCTGATTCCAGCAATGGACTGATGATCTTCAATTCCCTGAGAGCCTTGAATCCCGGACGATAATCATCCATATCATCCGCATTGGTGCCCTCCATCACCGTATCTATGCTTCGGGCAGCGGCTTCCTCCAGCAGCCTTTCAAACAATTGCCTTTTGCATTTATAGCAGCGGTCCTCCGGATTCCCTCTGATGATCAAGGGAAAGGGAAGTTCAATTACTTCATGACGGATCGTATGTTCCTGGCAAAACGAAGCGGCCTCCTCTATCTCCCAATCCGGGATATAAGGCGTTTTAACGGTTAACGCCAATACTTTGTCGCCCAGGGCTTCTCTGGCAGCCCATAACAGCAGGGTACTGTCGGTTCCGCCCGAGAAAGCAACAGCAGCATGGTTAAGCTTCCTCAGATTATTAAGCAAGCGTTTATAATCATCCTGATATGTGTCATAAGAGGTCATGTCAGGAAAGCAGTTTTTCTATTTCTTTATATACCTGGTTCAATGGGATCTTCTTTTCGCGTGCAATCCTAATGCAATCCTCGTATTCAGGTTTCGACTTAATCTTTTTCTGGTTGTAATAGGCTGACTTTATCCTGACCTGTCCATAGGGCGTATCAAGCAATTCCGTTTTCCGCATGAGCATGGTTTTTTCAACCGTATACTTCCGGATCCCCAGCGTGCTGGTCTCTGTTAGCAGTATTTCCTTAATGCCGGATTCTGCTGAAGATTCGAAGAGGACAGACAAGGTCACTGCCGGCCGTGATTTTTTCATGATAACAGGCGTGATAAATACATCCCTGGCCCCTGCTTCAAATAATGAATCGATGATAAAATCATAATACTCAGGATTCATATCATCGATGTTGCATTCAATGATGCTGGAAGTAATGACTTCGGGATGGGCTTCGCCGGCTGTTTCACACCAATGAACCCGCAGAACATTGGGCAGTTCACCATCTTTATGCCCGATTCCATATCCTGTTCTGACTATTTTCAGCGCGAAGGCATCGGTGAACTGATCAACACAGCCTGCCAGTATTGCCGCACCGGTAGGCGTCGTTGCCTCAAATTCAACCGTTCCTTTGCGCACGGGAATCCCGGTCAGTATTTCGGCTGTGGCAGGTGCAGGTACCGGATAGGTCCCATGGGCACAAACAACAGATCCGCTGCCAAGTTCCACCGTCGATGCCAAAATTTTATCAGGGGCTAACGCCCTGATACAAATAGCTGCCCCAACGATGTCAACGATAGAATCAACGGCTCCCACTTCATGAAAATGAATATCATCCACGGCTTTATTGTGGATCCTGGCCTCGGCCACAGCCACTTTTTCAAATATTTTTATGCTTAATTGCCGGATGTCATCCCTTAGCCGGCTGCTGCCGATCATGTGCTTTATCTCTCCAAAAGTCCTGTGAGCCGCGTGGTGTTCCTGTTCATGGTGATGTTTATGATGTTGATCTTTTACAGGATCAGCCAATACATCAACCCGGGTGCCGCTGATCCCTTTTCGCATATCTTTTTTTATCACCAGCTCATAACCCTCCAGGGGTAGTTTCGCCAGTTCGTCCCTTAGCAATTTCTCATCCATACCAAGATCCAGCAGGGCACCCAGGTGCATGTCGCCTGAAATCCCGGCAAAACAATCATAATAAAGAATGGTCATTCTGGTTCGCCTTTTGGTTATTAATCCTGCCTGCTAAAATAGGAATAATTTCATAAAGCTGCTGAATTACACAGGCTCTTTAATTTTAATTATATATATATATACAAATATATAAGGTAACATTATTTAGATTAATTCTAAATTTTTGATTGTTAAGTTTATAGTTCCGGAATACTTATAAAAAATCATTAATTTCCCCAACCGGTTTTTGTTGATGAACCGGAATATTAGTGTTCTGTAATTCAATATATTCAATATGAAGAGGAGAGATTTTATTCAGAAGTCGGTTAGCCTTGGTGTGCTTTCAGGTGCGGCCATGGCATTGGGAAAAACCCGGGACTTATTTGCATCGGATGCAATTCATCATGCACTTCCTTATGATATGGTCGCAATAAAGGGAGGAGAACCTGATGTGATGTTTGATAAAGCTATGGCTTCCCTGGGAGGGATGAAACAATTTGTTAAGCCTAACCAGACGGTCGTGATAAAGCCCAACATCGGCTGGGATACCACGCCCGAAAGAGCTGCCAATACCAATCCGGTTCTGGTGGGCCGTATTGTCGAGCACTGCAAGATGGCGGGCGCAAAATCAGTATATGTATTCGATCATACCTGCAATGAAGGTACGCGTTGTTATAAAAACAGCGGCATTGAGGATGCCGTGAAGAAGGCCGGAGGCATCATGGTTTCGGGAATGAGTGAAAGCTACTACCATCCGGTTGAAATAAAAAAGGGCAGGAACCTGAAGAATGCCAAGGTTCATGAATTAATCCTGGAATCGGATATATTCATTAATGTACCGATATTGAAAACACATGGTGGTGCCAGCTTGACCATGTGCATGAAAAACCTTATGGGCGTGGTGTGGGACAGAGGGTTCTGGCACGACAACGACCTGCACCAGTGTATTGCTGATTTTGCCACCTTTAAGAAACCGACGCTGAATGTTGTTGATGCTTACCGCGTAATGAAACGCAACGGCCCCCGCGGAGTTTCAGTTGCCGACGTGATAAGCATGAAATACCAGATCATCGGTACCGATATGGTCGCGGCTGATGCAGCTGCCGCAAAGGTGTTCGGAATAGAACCCTCCCGGATAAAACATATTGCCCTGGCTGAAGCCCTGGGTGCAGGAACAAGCAAACTTGAAAGCCTAAATATAAACCGGATCACCTTGCAGGAATGAAGCAAAAGCATCTTAAGGCTCTCAGGGTCATCGTTTCACTCTTTTTCCTGATAGCGCTGGCCTTTATCTTTGTTGATTTCAGGGAAATGATTTCCACCGCATGGGTGCACAGGATCCACGGACTGCAATTCATTCCCTCGGTTGTTAATGCTATAGCCGTGCTGTCCTTTTCGGCAGTCGGTTTTATTATAGTTTTAATACTCTCGTTGTTATTCGGCAGGGTTTATTGCTCCACCCTATGTCCCATGGGAACCCTGCAGGATGTTTTTTCTTTTCTTTCGCGAAAGCTTTCCATAAAAAAAAGATACAAATATACCCGTCCCATGAACATCGTGCGGTACGGATTCCTGATCCTCTCACTTGTTTCCCTCGTGTTCGGCAGTTTGCTGAGCCTTTACCTGCTCGACCCGTACAGCAATTTTGGCCGGATATTTTCAGACCTGGTGCGGCCCGGTGTGATCAGCTTCAACAACATGCTGGCCGGATTGTTTGAAAGGCTGAACTGGTTTTTCCTTTATAAAGTGGATCATAAAGGCTTTGCATGGAGGGAAGCTGCCTTCCCCATCTTTATGCTGGCGGTTGTGCTTTGGCTTTCGATCTGGCATGGCCGGCTGTTCTGCAATACCGTTTGTCCGGTCGGCACTTTCCTGGGCGTCCTCTCGCGGATATCGGTATTCAGGATCAACATGGACAAGGTCAGCTGCACGCAATGCGGAAAATGTTCGGCGGTATGCAAGTCATCGTGCATCAACATCAGGGAAATGAAGGTGGATTTTTCGCGGTGCGTCGGTTGTTTTAATTGCCTGAAGTCCTGTCCGTCGGTGAGCATTAATTACAAACTGTCCCTGCCGGAGAAAAAGACTGTTTCGCCTGAACCATCCAAGCGGGAATTTCTCTCGAAATCTTGGATTTATTTAATTGCCCTGACGGGGATATCAAAGAGATCAATGCGCCGGGGTGAAATGGGTTCCGAAGCCGGCCCCATAACAAAAAAATACCCGGTTTCGCCCCCCGGCTCCATAAGCCTGGTGCATTTTAATGATTATTGCACCGCCTGTCATTTGTGCGTTACCGCCTGCCCTTCACAGGTGCTGCAGCCTTCATTTCTCGAATACGGATTCAAATCCATGCTGCAGCCTCACCTCGATTATTCGGTAGCTTTCTGTGAATATGAATGCACCAAATGCGGAGAGGTCTGTCCCACCGGTGCAATTCTCCCGCTGACCACAGAGGACAAAAAGCTGACTCAGACAGGGAAAGTACATTTCATCATGGGCAATTGCATCGTATACACCGATGAAACATCCTGCGGATCTTGTTCGGAGCATTGTCCCACACAGGCCGTAAGGATGGTCCCTTATAAGGACGGATTGACGATTCCCGAAACACACCACTCCACTTGCATTGGCTGCGGTGCTTGTGAACATGTATGTCCTGCCAAGCCTTACAAGGCTATCTATGTTGAAGGAAATCCTGTGCACAGGGTTGCCAAAAGTCCTGAGTTTGAAGAGCTGGAGGAAACAAAAACAGAAGAATTCCCGTTCTGATAAACGCCTTACCCTCTTACACCCTACGAGGGTCCCCCCTCTGATACCCCACCCTCGTAGGGTGTATTATTATTTTTTTATAGAATCCGGTTTTAGTGGTTTTTTTCAAAAATTATTTGTAATATTGCGGCCTGAAAATTTTGAATGAACTTTTTATTGATAAGGAATAATGGACTTAATTAAAACTGCCGAGAATGCCTATGCTGCCCCAAAGCAGTATCCCGATTTTAAAGCTGGTGACACCGTCACGGTAAGCTATAAGATCATTGAAGGAAACAAGGAAAGGATACAGCAATTCCGCGGTGTGGTATTGCAGCGTAAGGGAACCGGCAACGGCGCTACTTTTACCGTACGAAAAATGTCAGGTAACATAGGTGTTGAGCGTATTTTTCCGGTGGTATCACCCTTCATTGATACGATTGAAGTAAACAAGCTGGGCCGTGTCCGCAGGGCCAAGATCTTCTATCTGCGGGGATTGACCGGTAAAAAAGCCAGGATACAGGAAAAGAGAATGAAACTCGGATTGGAACCTGAGGCAACTGAAGAAAAATAAAAAAAGCGGGAAACAACCCGCTTTTTTTGTACCCGATCACTCCTGCCTATAATCTTCAAACATTCAAATATTTAACCTCTCAACCCCTAAAACGCTCATTGCAGCAATTTATCCGCCCTTGCCTGGGCTTCTTTCATCAGGGCATCGGCTTTTGCGTCGCCCTCTTTGATGATCTGGTCTGCTTTTTCGACTGCCTCCTCATTCAGCTTTTTAGCGGCCTGTTCGGCTGCCTTTTTTGCGATGGGATTCGTAGCTTGTTTTACCAGCTTTTCACCGCTGGAAGCAGCTTCATTCTTCACTATTTCGGCTACCTCGCGGGATTTCTTCATTATTTCATCCGCCTGCTTCCGGGCTTCATTGAGGATCTTGTCGGCTTCGGCCCGGGTGGCAGCTTTGGCTTCTTCCTTGCGCTTGTCCAGTTCTTCCTTTGCAGCCTGGGTGACCTCATCCTTGATGGCCTGTGTGGTCTGTTTTACATTGTCTTTCAGATCAAGATTAATCTTTGGATCTTTGAATATCCCGGTAACCTTGGCATTGATGTTCATGGTTTCCGATGGCGTAATGCTCAGTCCGGTGGCAGAGGCTTTACTGTATAATCCGTTGATGGCTGAATTTGCGGCCTGCCCGAGTTCCGCACGTGGCAATGCCATATTAACCGTGTAATTCATGGTCTGGTCAATACCCTGGTCCCCGGCGATTATGAAGACCGACTTCCCCATTTTTGTCTCAAACGGATCGATGAACACCCGGCCGTTACGCAGCTCAAACTTGATCCTCAGGTCATTGAATACCATGTTATCAAATAGTTTTGTGTTGAGCAGCTTACCAACGGCAAGGAACATGTCAGAGCTTTTTAAACCAATTGTGCTGGCCGTCAGATCTCCTTTCCCGATGACGGAGCTCAGCTTTGGCATCATGGTCTTGTCCAGGAAACTGGAATAGATCAATCCAAGCGATACCTTCCCCTGGGTTTTTCTGGCTATGGGAGCAAATTGCTGTAATAGGTCCAGTGCTTCATAGGCCGCCGGAATATCAATGTTGATCGCTTTAATCCCGAAATCAACAGCAGGATTCTGAATGTCTTTTGTATTATATTCCCCGTTGAGTTCAATGGATCCCTGTAATGTATTCATCTTTAAGTTCTCGAGTATCACCCGGCTGTCTTTTACCTTGACTGTGCCAATGGTGTTATCGATTTCAAGCTTGTCATAATAGAGTTTATCGATCTTTGCAATCAGTTTGAAATCGATGTTGCCGGGAACTTCCACCACCGAAAGCGGAACCGTATCTGTTTCTTCCGTTATGGTCTCCGCTGACTCCGTCATGAATTCATTGAGATCGAGGACTCCGGAGGTAAAAATGAAATCACCCCTGATGGTCTCATCCTTAAACAAATAGGGAATATAGTTATCAACTCTGCCGGACAGCTCAAAATCGCTTTTTCCCATGACAGCATTGAATGATTTGACCTCAGCATACTTTGGCGTGAATGAAATGGAGGTTTCTATGATGCTCAGGTCCCTGGGCAGGTCGGGACTGCTATAAACAAGATCGGTAACGGTAAGGTTTCCATCGGCTTTGAATTTTTCATATTCTTCCTTTTCGAAATAGGACATATAGCCCATCATATCAATGGCAGCGTTTATCTTGCCGGTAAGCGTCGTACTGTCGAGGGGTATTACGTCCTTAAGGGTGGCCAGGTCGAGATTGCATTTGAGGTTCCCGTTCACCATCATATCGCTCTCCGGGGTCTTGATATTCAGGGTCAGGTCAACCGCATTGCCCCCAAGGTCGACATGGAATTTGTTGACATCCAGGATTGAATTGTCCATTTGCACACCATCATAATAACCATCCAGATCAACCTGAATGTTATCAGCCGATTTCGGAAGCCCGGGATAACTGAACATGGCATCCTGCACCTGTAGCCTGATCCTGGCACTGGGCGTTACCTTTTCGTTATAAATTCCTTTCACAAAACCTTCAAGTTGAAGCTTCCCGCTGGTTTTCAGTCCTTCGAAATCCTTTCTGTAAATAGCAGGCACCAGGGATAAGATCGATTTGAAATCAGCATTGGCCAAGCCATACTTCAGGTTGACGTCAATGTCTTCATCATTGGGCAGTCCTATACTCCCGTCAAATTTAAGCAGGAGGTCATTCAGCGAGACTTCATTTTCCTTCAGCACGTAAAGTGAGTTTTTAAGATCGGCATCCAGGTTTATCTTCGCTTTCAGGGATGCATCCCTGAGGTAACGGATACCTTCCATAACAACATTTATCAGATCGGAAGAGGCAACGATGTTAAGCTGGGAAAAGTCCTGCGAGAGGTCGCCGGTCAGCACAAAATCAAGGTTTTTCAACGATGCCGACAGGTTACTGCTGTCATCAGCATAAGCAACAGCTCCGTCGATGATCTCGAACCGTTTCAATTCAATTTTCGTGCTTAATTCGCCGGCCGTGGTGTCAGCTTCCTCCTCTTCTCCGGTATCTTTGACTATATCCCAGTTGACTTTGCCTGAAGGAAGAACATGAGCATAGACAACAGGCTTATCAAGGATTATCTTCTTTATTCTGATATTTTTCATTTTAATGGCACTGATGAGGTCGGTTGACAAATTGAATGAATTGAATTTCAACAAAGTGTCTTTTTCAAACTCATCCAGTCCGGCCACATATAATGACTTTAAGCTTACACTGACATAGGGAAAATTCCTTATCAGGGAAAGCTGCAGCTTTTCAAAATCAACTTTTGCATTTATATTCTTATTAATCTGCTCTTTGGCGATCCTGACTATTTTTCCCCGGAACACGATGGGAGTGACAATGATCATCAGCAGCAGGACGGCGATAAGAATGCCCAGGATTTTCAAAAACTTTTTCATGGCAAGGATTTTTTTATTCAGTTAAAATTACGAATTCCGGATCAGAAAATAAAGGAAGAAGTGTGGAACAGTGAAACAGTGAAACCTTGAAACTGTAAATTTTTCTTTTTGGCAAAATTTTTACCAAAAGATTTGTTTTATTTGGATTAATTTTAACTTTACATTAAATAAGTGTTGAATGTACACTTCTTAATAATGAATCTAAATTGCAGGGATATTCATCAACTATCGTCATAAACACTGATATTTCAGAACTATTAAAAATAATCCTAACTAATTCAGAAAAATTATGGCAACACTTGACTGGATCGTTCTTGGCCTGTTTTTCGGGGGCCTTGTGGGTATTATTGTTTGGGTATTAAGACAAAAAGATGAGAATACAACCGACTACTTTCTTGCCGGTAAAAATGCGGGGTGGCTTTCTATTGGTTCATCCATTTTCTCTTCCAATATCGGGTCTGAACATCTGGTTGGACTGGCCGGGGCCGGATTTATCAGTGGCATGGCCATGGCCCATTGGGAAATGCATGCCTGGCTTATATTGGTTTTGGGCTGGGTTTTTGTTCCTTTCTATGACCGGATTAAAGTATACACCATGCCTGAATTTCTGGAGAGAAGGTTTTCTGCCGGTTCCAGGTCGGTATTGTCAGTAATTTCTCTGGTAAGTTATGTTTTGACCAAGGTGGCAGTGACCGTTTATGCAGGGGGTGTTGTATTCGATACGGTCTTTAACGTTGAATCGATCACCATACTGGGTAAGGAAGTTGATTTCTTCTGGGTCAGCGCTGTGGGTTTGGTGTTAATCACCGGTATATATACAATTTTAGGCGGTATGAAGGCGGTTATGTACACTTCTGTTTTACAGACTCCTGTTCTCCTTTTCGGTTCAATCGTTATTTTGGTTGTTGGGCTGGCAAAGGTAGGAGGCTGGGTTGAAGTTGAACGTATTGTTGGTGACAACCTGAAACTTGTCAGGCCTGCAGCCGATCCCGATTTTCCGTGGACAGGCGTATTACTGGGTTCTGCGATCATCGGTTTCTGGTATTGGTGTACCGACCAGTATATAGTTCAACGGGTTCTTTCCGGCCGAAATCAGCAACAATCAAGACGCGGAGCCATTCTCGCCGGATATTTCAAACTGTTACCCGTTTTTATTTTTCTGGTCCCCGGTATGATAGCATTTGCACTCAATCAGAAAGGTCTTCTTCAGGTTGGCAGCAGCGATTCTGCTTTTGCATCCATGGTATCAACCCTTCTACCTGCAGGAATAACAGGAATTGTTGTTTGCGGATTACTGGCTGCGCTTATGAGTTCTCTGGCATCTCTTTTTAATTCATCGGCCATGCTTTTTGTTGAGGATTTTTACAAAAAAATGAAACCCAATAAGGAACCTAAACATTATGTAAAGGTTGGAAGGGCTGCTACGGCCACTGTGGTGGTTCTCGGCGTGGTATGGATACCGGTTATGCTGGGTCTGGGAAAGGTATTGTATGAATATTTGCAGGGGGTTCAGGGATTGCTGGCACCGGCTATCGCCTCCGTGTTCTTACTGGGTGTATTCTGGAAAAGGACCACTGCCAAGGGAGCTTTCTGGGGCATGATCGCCGGTTTTGGCGTGGGGATGTTCAGACTGGCGTTAAATATAAAGTATGGCCTGGTGGGTAAAGTGGGAGGAATGATTAAATCAGTACTGTATATCAATGCCGATAAGGCCAAAAATGATATGCTTAGCGATCTGGAATCTGTTAACAGGACCATCACCAATTCAATGCCTGCTGATGTGGCCACATCACTGACAGAAAAGGTAAATGCAGCCATGACTTCACTGGCAGGATTGACCGCTGATGGAAAAGCTTATGCTTCGGAACTCCTCAGCCAGGTTAAAACCGGTGTTCATCAGTATTATCTTGACACCGGCGGCATAGTATATAAAATAGCTGCTGTTAACTGGCTGCATTATACCGTGCTGCTATTCTTTTTCTGTATAGCTGTTATGGTTATTATCAGCCTGCTGACCAAAGCACCAACAGCTGAACAGCTGAAATATACCTATGGGGCTTCAACGCTCGAAGAAAGGGCAGCAACAAAGGCCAGCTGGAATGGATGGGATATCGTGCATACCATTATTATACTGAGCATCATTATTGCATTCTACTTTTATTTCTGGTAGCATTTTGTAGCATTGACACCTTATTATTTTGATAATACAAGGTTCCTGGTCGCAGTCGACTGCATCATCTTCGGATTTGATAATAAGCAGTTAAAACTGCTGCTGATCAAGCGAAACTTTCGGCCTCAGAAAGGAAAATGGTCCCTGGTGGGCGGTTTCCTGGAAGGCGGAGAATCGCTTGATCAGGCAGCCCTGCGGATCCTGTATAATCTGTCCGGGCTGAATGACATATACCTGGAGCAGTTGTATACCTATGGTGAAACTGAACGTGACCCAGGTGAAAGGGTTTTGTCAACAGCCTATTATGCGCTGATCAGGGCTGAAGATTATCATTTGCCCATTAACCGGGAGTCGACGGCTAAATGGTTTCCGATCGAAAAGATACCGAACCTGATTTTCGATCACAATATTATGGTTGATAAAGCCATGCGGCGGCTGAGACGAAAAAGCCTCTCTCAGCCTATTGGATTTGAGCTGCTGCCTGACAAATTCACGATACCACAACTGCAAAGGCTTTATGAAGCCATTCATCAGCGTGAATTGGACAAAAGGAACTTCCGGAAGAAAATCCTATCCATGGGCTTGTTGAAAAAGCTCGATGAGAAACAAAAAACCGGTTCACGAAAAGGAGCTTTTTATTACCGGTTTGACATAGAAAAATATAACGACCTGGTTAGCACAGGATTCCATTTTGAAATATAAAAACTAAAATACAGATAATTATGGACACATTGAAAAAACTCGAAGTTTGGTTTGTGACCGGCAGCCAGGATTTATATGGGCCGGAAGTGCTTAAGACCGTAGGGAAACACTCACAGGAAATGACTACGTTCTTTAATAATTCAGCCAGGATACCGGTGAAGGTTGTCTATAAATCAGTGATGAGAAGCCTCGATGAAGTGACCAATGTTTGTATCGAAGCCAATGCAGCAAAACAGTGTATTGGCATTATTACCTGGTGTCATACCTTTTCTCCATCCAAAATGTGGATTAACGGGTTAAAGTTATTGAATAAACCCTTGCTTCAGTTGCATACGCAATACAACCGCGACCTCCCGTGGGGTGAAATCGATATGGATTTCATGAATCTTAACCAGGCTGCCCATGGTGACCGCGAACATGGCTTTATCCTGTCACGCCTTCGCATAAATCGTAAAGTGGTTGTCGGATACTGGAAAGAAGAGGATGTCCAGGAACGCATTGGCGTATGGACACGTGCTGCTGCTGCATGGTATGATATGCAGGGTGCCAAACTGGCGCGTTTTGGCGACAACATGCGCGAAGTTGCCGTTACAGAAGGCGACAAAGTGGAAGCACAGATCAGGCTCGGCCTTTCGGTTAATACCTGGCCTGTGGGTGACATTGTAAAAATCATCAACAATGTCAGCAAAGCTGCCGTTGATAAACTGATCAGGGAGTATAACGAAACTTACGACATTGACAAGGAAGGCAGGCCCGGTGGAAAATATTACGATAACGTTCGCTATCAGGCACAGATCGAAGCCGGTATTAAGTCATTTCTGCAGGAAGGCGGATTCAAGGCCTTTACCACTACTTTTGAAGACCTGCACGGATTAAAACAGTTGCCGGGACTTGCTTCACAACGCCTGATGTCGGCCGGTTACGGGTTTGGTGCTGAAGGCGATTGGAAACACGCTGCCCTGGTGCGCGCGGTTAAAGTTATGGGTACCGGGCTTAAAGGCGGATGTTCCTTTATGGAAGATTATACCTACCATCTGAATCCAACAAGCGGCTATAAAGCATTGGGATCGCATATGCTGGAAATTTGCCCGAGCATTGCAAGCGGCAAGGCGAAGATTGAAGTTCACCCCCTGGGAATCGGCGGCAAGGAAGATCCTGCACGGCTTGTATTCAATACGCTCACGGGACCCGCAACCCTTACCAGCATGGTGGATATGGGCAACCGCTTCCGTATCATTGTTCATGATGTCGAATGTGTTAAACCAGAAGCAAAACTTAAGAAATTACCCGTTGCCAATGCATTATGGATACCTCAGCCCAACTTAAAGGTTGGTGCTGCTGCCTGGATATATGCCGGTGGCGCTCATCATAACGCTTTCAGCCAGGCTATTACAGCCGAGTATATTGAAGATTTCTGCGATATAGCCGGTATCGAATGTGTTGCCATCAACAAGGATACATGCATCACGGAATTCAAGAAAGAACTGAAATGGAATGAGATGTACTACATGCTCGCAAAAGGATTATAAAACGGCCATAGGCATAAGGGATAAGGCATAAGGCATAAGGGATAAGGCATAAGGCATAAGGCATAAGGCATAAGGGATAAGGGATAAGAGGGTACCCAGTGAAAAGTATAATGATCCGGATTACCTAAACAGCTAAAAACCTAAACCGCTATATTCCCGACCTGCCTGCCATAGCGCAGGCCTAAGCAAGGCAGGCAGGCTGCAGGACTGCATTATTAGGTATTTATTATTAAACAATCAATCAATATGTTACCTGACCTGCGATACGATGTATGTAAAGCAAACCTCGACCTGGTAAAACACGGGCTGGTGATATTTACATGGGGTAATGTCAGCGGGATTGACCGTGCAAAAGGTTTCGTGGTGATCAAACCCAGCGGTGTCTCCTATGATGACATGAAACCCGAAGATATGGTCATCCTGGATATGGAAGGTAAGATCGTGGAGGGAAACCTCAAACCTTCCTCCGACACGCCAACGCATCTTGTACTTTATAAGGCTTTCCCGTCCATCGGAGGCATCGTCCATACCCATTCAGAGTGGGCCACAAGCTGGGCTCAGGCAGGAACCGGGATACCCTGCTATGGCACCACCCATGCTGATTATTTCTATGGTGAAATACCCTGCACACGCATCATGACCCGTGCGGAAATTGAATCGGATTATGAAAAAGAAACCGGAAATGTGATCGTGGAGCGCTTCAGCAATATCAATCCCGACCAGGTGCCTGCCGTACTGGTTAACAACCATGGTCCTTTTGCCTGGGGGAAAGACGCCGGTAATGCCGTTCATAATGCCGTGGTGATGGAAGAAGTGGCCAAAATGGCTTTCCGTTCACGGGTACTGAATAAGATGAATCCGATCGACCAGACTTTGCTCGATAAGCACTACCTGAGGAAACACGGAAGCAATGCCTATTATGGTCAGGAATAGACCCCCTCACCCCTGCCCCTCTCCCAGGGGAGAGGGGAAATATGTCTGATATTATTATTTTCTTTATCTTTTAACATAACTTTCAAATCTTCAAACTATATCTTATGAAATATACTATCGGCCTTGATTACGGAACCGATTCCCTGAGAACCATGCTGGTGAATACAGCTACCGGGAAGGAAGTAGCCAGTGCAGTCATGTATTATCCGCGCTGGAAAGACGGAAAATATTGCGACCCCCTGAAGAACCAGTTTCGGCAACACCCGATGGATTACATCGAGGTGCTGGAGCAAACCATCATGGAAGTGATATCAAAAGTACCCCCTGATGTGGTTAATAATGTGGTTGCCATTTCCGTGGATACCACAGGTTCCACCCCTGTTGCCGTGGATGCTTCAGGCACGCCACTTTCGTTATTGCCGGAATTTCAGGATAATCCCAACGCCATGTTTGTGCTTTGGAAGGATCATACCGGTGTAAAAGAAGCCGATGAGGTTAATACGCTTGCCCGCTCCTGGGGTGGGGTAGACTACACCAAATATGAAGGAGGCATCTACTCTTCAGAATGGTTCTGGGCAAAGATCCTGAAAGTCCTCAGAGCGGATGAGAAGGTGAGAAAAGCTGCCTTTTCCTGGGTGGAGCATTGTGATTGGATACCGGCCATGCTGACCGGAATCACGGATCCCCTGACACTGAAAAGAAGCCGTTGTGCGGCAGGACATAAGGCCATGTGGCATACCGACTGGGACGGACTGCCTTCAGAGGAGTTCCTGACGAAGCTTGATCCCCTGCTAAAAGGTTTACGGGGCAGATTGTTTAAGGAAACATATACCAGTGATGTGGTTGCAGGTTATCTGACACCTCAATGGACGTCAAAATTCGGCCTTTCCGGGAGAATTGCCGTGGGCGTTGGTGCTTTTGATGCGCATCTGGGAGCTGTGGGCGGGGAAATCAAACCCTACTACCTGGTCAAGGTCATGGGAACGTCAACCTGTGATATGCTGGTGGCCCCTAAAAATGAGATCGGCAAAAATCTGGTGCAGGGTATATGCGGACAGGTAGATGGCTCTATCACCCCTGACCTGATTGGACTGGAAGCCGGCCAGTCAGCTTTCGGCGATATTTACGCCTGGTTTAAAGATGTGCTGATGTGGCCTGTGGAAAACATACTCGGAAAATCGGATTTGATTGCTCCGGAAGTCCGGGCAAAAATTATAAGCGTCATCGAAGACCAGATCATACCACAGCTATCCGCTGCTGCTGACAAAATTCCTATCGAGGAATCGGGCGTTTTGGCTATCGACTGGATGAACGGGCGGCGCACACCCGATGCCAACCAGAACCTGAAAGGCGCTATTGCAGGATTAACCCTGGGCTCTGATGCCCCCCGTATTTTCAAAGCACTTGTCGAAGCCACGGCCTTCGGATCAAAGAAGATTGCCGACCGTTTTATTGCTGAAGGTGTGAGGATCGACGGCGTGATTGCCTTGGGAGGCGTGGCTAAAAAGTCTCCATTCGTGATGCAGATCGTTGCCGACGTCATGAACATGCCCATTAAGGTGGCCAGATCAGAACAGGCCTGTGCATTGGGCACTGCCATGGCTGCCGCTGTAGTGGGCGGTGTATATAAGACATTCGAGGAAGCCCAGGACAAGATGGGAAGCGGATTTGAGAAAGAATACAAACCCATCAAAGCCAACGCTGACAAATACGAGGCTTTGTACAGGAAATACTCCAGGCTGGGAGAATTTATTGAGAAAGAACTTTAGGGAGCGGTAATCAGTAATCGGTAATCAGTAATCAGTAATAGGTAATCGGTAATCAGTAATCAGTAATCGGTAATCGGTAATCAGTAATCAGTAATCAGTAATCAGTAATCAGTAATC
>CAYWCR010000073.1:11529-20445 GCA_964456825.1 uncultured Bacteroidales bacterium | reverse complement strand
GAATGGTTCCCGAAAAAGGAAAGAGCACTGGCAACCGGTATTTTTAATTCCGGTGCCAACGTGGGTGCTATTATTGCGCCGCTTACCGTTCCCTGGATTGCCATGCACCTTGGCTGGCAGGCAGCATTCCTGATCATTGGCGGCATTGGATTTTTATGGCTCCTTTTCTGGTTCTGGCTCTATGAAATTCCGTCCAGGAGCAAAAACATTGGTAAGGCTGAATACGATTTTATTCACAGCGATAGTCTTGCCGATCCGGATTTGCAGTCTGTAGAAAACGACAAAAAAGTTTCCTGGTTTAAGTTGCTTGAGTATAAGCAAACCTGGGCATTCAGCTTCGGTAAATTCATGACGGATGGCGTATGGTGGTTTTATTTATTCTGGCTGCCTGCTTATTTAAAAGCACAATACGGCATGACCGGAATGGACGTTGCCTTTCCTTTGGCTGTGCTGTATACCATATCTACTATTGGCAGTGTCACCGGTGGATGGTTTCCCATGTATTTTATCAATAAGGGATATGAACCCTATGCAGGACGCATGCGGGCTATGCTGATCATCGCCCTGATCCCTCTCCTTGTTTTGTCAGCCCAATACCTGGGCGGAATCAGCTACTGGATGCCGGTATTTATCATTGGCATAGGAACAGCTGCACATCAGGCATGGTCTGCTAATATTTTCACCACGGTATCCGATATGTTTCCCAAAAAGGCCGTTGCCAGTGTGACAGGTATTGGCGGAATGGCAGGTGGATTCGGAGGCATTTTAATAACTAAAAGCTCAGGATGGCTTTTTGACGGATACCGCTATGCCGGCATTGCCAAATCGTGGGTCGAAGCAAAAGCCCAAAACCTCGGTGGATACCTTGAAAAGATTCAATCCATGACCCTGGTGAATAAACATAATGACATAATAGACCTTGATAAAGTTGAATTAGGCAGCCTCCCGGCAGAAGTGCTGCAGCAGGTTCAGGCAGTGGACCCTTCCATGTTTGAACAGCTGAAGGCATTACAGGCCCCGATCGTACATGAAAAACTAACCATAGCTTATACCATGGTCTTTGTTTTCTGCGCGCTGGCCTATCTGGTCGCATGGGCGGTGATGCATTTCCTGGTACCCAAATTCAAGAAGATAGAGGATTTATAATCTTCATACAATCCCAACTGGATATTGAGGATCCTTTGAAGTATCAGAAATCCCGGCAGGCTGCTGAAAACCTTACCGGGATTTTACTTTCTCATGCCTCATGAATCGGGGTCGTTTTAATCAACATATCCGTATTTTTCCTTACTTTAATTCCGGATTTAATTTTTTTTATTATGAACTGGACCTATCTTTTTATTGCCGGTATATTTGAGATCGGCTGGCCGCTTGGCTTTAAACTGTCACAGACAACTCCTTAAAAATATTTCTGGATTGGATTTTCAGTTATTTCCATGGCCCTGAGCGGCTACTTTCTATGGCTTGCACAGAAAGAGATACCGATGGGCATAGCCTATTCTGTGTGGACTGGTATCGGAGCCATGGGTACGTTGACCCTTGGGATCATCGTATTTCATGATCCCATTAACCTGTTCCGGCTGTCAGCTGCATTATTGATTATCCTGGGCATTCTAGGACTAAGGATGTCATACTGAAACAGAAGCAAGTGTAAACAAACCAGTTTCTGTCATATTTTAGAAGGAATATTATTAATTTTATGTGAAATGATTTTTAATCTGAAGCACCATGCCGCACATAGCCATCATTTCATCAAGCATCAGACAAGGAAGGAAAAGCCACAGGGTCGCACTTTATTTTAAAACGCATATTGAATCGCGACAGTTTGGCTCAGCAGAGATCCTTGACCTGAAAGAATATAGTTTCCCCCTGTTCGATGAAAGGCTGAAGTTCCTGCCATCTCCGTCATCACTCATACTTGATTTTGCAGAAAAAATAAAATCAGCTGACGGAATCATCATTGTGACACCGGAATATAATGGTGGTTATCCTGCCAGTTTAAAGAACGCTGTAGATCTTTTATACGATGAATGGCATCGCAAGCCGGTGGCGATCTCGACTGTCTCCGACGGACCCTTTGGCGGAACGCAGGTCATTACTTCGCTACAGTTCTCATTATGGAAAATGCGCGCCCGTACGGTCACTTCAACCTTTCCGGTAACCCAGGTGCAGGATGCTTTTGATGAGAAAGGAAATCCAGGAGACCCATCGGTCTGGGAAAAAAGAGCCGGCAATTTCATAAATGAATTACTTTTATGCATTAAAGCAAATACCGAATAATATGATTACAACCCTTGGCGAGCCCAAATATCCATCTCCCCTTAGCTATGCTGTAGATGACCGGGTTAAAATTCCGGCTTCCATTAAGGTTATGCCGGGAGAAAAGTATGATGATGACCTGATGTTTGAACTTGCGGGACCGCGGTCGCGGTTGTTCTTTAATCCGGCTGAGACAAGGGCCGGCATTGTAACGTGCGGCGGATTATGCCCCGGGATGAACAACGTGATCCGTTCCCTCTTCCTTGAATTATTTTTTATATACGGCGTGAAGGAAATAGTGGGTTTCAGGTACGGTTACAAAGGCCTGGATCCCCGGAACAAACTTGACCCCATGGTATTGGCACATGCCCGTATAGATGATATTCATAGAGACGGGGGTACAGTCCTGGGAACCTCAAGAGGCCCTGTTGACGTATCAGCCGCCGTTGACAACCTGATCAAACAAAAGATCAACATACTGTTTACCATTGGTGGTGATGGTACGCAGAAAGGCGGCTATGAGATTTTTAAAGAGGCACAGCGTCGCAGTTACCAGCTGGCCGTTGTTGGCATACCTAAAACCATTGACAATGACGTATCCTTCGTATCACGGACTTTTGGTTATCTTACAGCAGTAGAGGAAGCCTGTAATGTAATCAGCAAGGCCCATGTCGAGGCCAAAAGCGTGGAAAACGGCATCAGCCTTGTTAAACTGATGGGACGCAATGCAGGTTTTATCGCCATTGGCGCCACCATAGCAAGCCAGGATGTCAACTTTGTGCTGATCCCCGAAGTGCCTTTTGTACTGAATGGGGACAGAGGCTTTTTTAAAGCTCTTAAGGACCGTATACTGGATAGGAAACATGCGGTTGTAGTGGTTGCCGAGGGGGCTGGACAGGACCTGCTGGGATCAGGCGAAGCACGGTACGATGCTTCAGGCAATATTATCCTGAAGGACATTGGCATATTTATGCGCGATCAGATCGATAGGTATTTTAAAGCTGAAAAAGTACCTTTCCACATCCGGTATTTTGACCCCAGTTATTCCATTCGCAGTTGTCCGGCCAATTCCGAAGATTCTTTGCTGTGCGACCTTTATGCCCGTAATGCCGTGCATGCCGCTATGGCGGGAAAAACAGGACTGGTAATAGGATTCCTGCATGACACCTTTATCCATATACCCATCGATTTGTTAACACGTAAGTCCAGACAGGTTGACCTGACAGGATGGGAATGGAGAGCGGCACTGGCAGCGACCGGACAACCTGCTGTTTTTCAATGAGAAGCAGGAGGTCAGAAGACGGAAGACAGAAACTGGTAGGGGCGATACTTGTGGTCGCCCTTTCGTAAAACCAATAGCAAAACATTATTTATTAAATTTGAGATTCAAACATAATATGATATATATGAAACATAAGTATTTTCTGTACCTGTTGTTTCTTCTTTTTGCAATGGATACAACCGGACAGACGGAAGATACAACAGGATACCGGTTTACCATTGTAAAAAAACTGGACGCCACGACCGTCAAAAATCAATTCAGAACCAATACATGCTGGAGCTTCTCAGCATTATCGCTGATGGAAAGCGAATTGCTCCGGCAGGGTAAAGGGGAATTCGATTTCTCCGAGATGTTCATTGTACGCAATGCCTATATTAAGAAAGCTGAAAAATATGTAAGGATGCATGGTACCATCGGCTTCACCGGAGGAGGTGCACTGAACGATGTGCCTGATGTTATCAGAACCAATGGCATTTTACCAGAAACAGCCTATCCCGGCAAACGGATAGATACCGCAAATCATATCCATGCTGAGATGGATGAAGTACTGAAGTCTTATCTTGATGGTGTGCTGAAGAATCCCAACAAAAAACTGAGTCCGGTCTGGATGGAAGGATTTTGCGGCATTCTGGATGCTTATCTGGGCGCTTTACCGCAATCTTTTGAGTGGGACGGTAAAACCATGGATGCTATTGCCTTTGCATCAGCTCTTGATTTATCCATGGATAATTTTGTTCTGCTCACTTCATTTACACATCATCCCTTTTACAGCAAATTTATCCTTGAAGTCCCTGACAACTGGTCATGGGGTGAGGCCTTTAATGTACCGGTTGACGAGCTGATTGAGATCATTGATTATTCGTTGATGAATGATCATACGGTTGCATGGGCAACCGATATCAGTGAAAAAGGATTTTCCTTTTCCAAAGGACTTGCTATAGTGCCGGAAGAGGAATTTACCCAGCCAGTCAATATCAAAGTCCAGGAAACATCTTTCGGGCCACCCCTTAAAGAGGCAGTAATAACCCAGGCGATGCGGCAGCAATCCTTCGATAATTACCTGACCACGGACGACCATGGGATGCATATTACAGGCATTGTGAAAGATCACGACGGGAACAAGTTTTATTATGTAAAGAATTCCTGGGGGACCCATAATCCATACCAGGGATATTTATATGTTTCAGAACAATTTGTTCGTTATAAGACCTTAACCATGCTGGTAAATAAGAATGCGATACCGAAAGATATATTGAAGAAACTGAATTTATAGCAGGACACCCATGGAATGTAAAAAGGACCGGAACGCGGCCCCTTGTAATTGTTCCTATCCCTGCAGCAGAAAAGGAATTTGTTGTGATTGCGTGCAATATCACCGTGCCATGGGAGAATTACCGGCCTGTTACTTCCCCGATGATATTGAAAAGACCTATGACCGGAGTATTGAGAATTTTGTAAGGCTCTGCCAGGCGGGGAGGATTTGAGGGGCAGAAAGCGGCAGGAGGCAGCGGCAGGAGGCAGTAAAAGGTAATCAGTAATCGGTGGTTTCGGATTTCACATCGGAAATTTTTGTAAGGATACAAGATATTGTGTCTCTACAACCCTCACAACCTTCACAACCTGCCTTGCCGGCAGGCAATCATAACAATCACAACCCTCACAACAATTACAACAATCACAACCCACTTCTACCGTGTTAAAAACTTTTCTTACCCCGCACTCAACAATCCTTTATCTTTAAAATTCGCTGAAAATGTAACCCTTTTATCATTATTACAGTTTAACACTTGTAGTCATCTCTATATGGTCGACGGGAAATGAAAAGTAGATTTCTGAAACTCTCAGTTTTTCTGGCAAGTCTGACAGCAGTCATGACACTTTCACAGTTTGCGCCCGCCGGCCATGCTTATCATGAAGAATTCCGCCTGCGAAAAGCAAAAACCGATCCCTTGTTTCTCGAAGCACCTCAGTCATGGATTGACTCGGTGATGCAATCACTTTCTCCGGAGGATAAGATAGCCCAGCTTTTTATGCTGGCTGCCTATTCCAACCGGGACAAAAAGCATGAGGAAGAAATTGAAAAAACGATAAAAGATTTTGATATCGGAGGCCTTATCTTTTTCCAGGGTAGTCCCACGCGTCAGGCTATGCTGACCAACCAATACCAGCACCAGGCAAAGACACCCTTGTTGATCGCTATGGATGCAGAATGGGGTCTTGCCATGAGGATTGACAGCACGGTTCGTTACCCGCGACAGATGATGCTGGGTTCCATTAAAAATGAAAAACTGATCTATGATATGGGTTGTCAGATTGCCTGGCAGCTAAAACGGATGGGGGTTCATATCAATTTTGCGCCGGTTGCCGATATCAATAATAATCCGGATAATCCTGTGATCAGCAGCCGCTCATTTGGTGAAGACCGTGCCAATGTTACCCGAAAATCACTGCTTTATATGCTGGGTTTGCAGGATAATGGGATTATTGCCGTAGCCAAACATTTTCCGGGCCATGGTGATACCCGTGTTGATTCCCACCTGGAGATGCCGGTCATTAACCACGACATGGCAAGGCTTGACAGCATTGAATTATTCCCTTTCAAAGAGCTTATATACAGTGGCATATCAGGGATCATGACCGGGCATCTCAACGTCCCCTTTCTTGATAGTCTTGGTAAAATTCCTGCATCCCTGTCGGTCACCATAGTGGATACATTGCTGAAGCAGGAAATGGGCTTTAGGGGATTGGTCTTCACTGACGCAATGACCATGAAAGGGATCACCAACAATTATGAACCTGACACAGCAGTAATCAAAGCTTTTCTTGCCGGCAATGATATTATTCTGATGCCTGTTGATGTTCATAATGCCATAAAGACCATTAAACACGAAGTTGAAAAGGGCAATATACGTCAGGAGGATATCGATGCACGGTGCAAAAAGATACTGGCAGCCAAATACTGGACCGGCCTTAGTCAATACAAGCCCATCCGGATTGAAGGATTGGTTGATGATCTTAATCATCCCCATTATGACCTGCTTAACCGGCAGATCATAGGGAGTTCCCTGACCGTTATTTCCAATAAGGATGAAATGCTGCCACTGCAAAGGCTCGATACCCTGAAAGTAGGCTCAATAGCCCTGGGTGATGCCTGCAGCGCTGAATTCCAGCAGACATTAAGGCTATATACCCGGGTCGATACCTTTCATTACCGGGTCAATGGGCAGCTTCAAACTGACAGCCTCTTTGCCTTGGCAGACCAATATAATTTACTTATTGTCAGTGTTCATACTGATGACTTGCGGGTGAACCGCGATTTTGGCATCCCCGACACCCTGGTTACGATCATCGACAGTTTATGCTTGCACCATACGGTTATTCTGGATCTTTTTACCAGTCCTTATTTACTGGGACGTTTCAATCAGCTCAGCAATCTGAAAGGTTTATTGGTTTCCTTTGAAAATATGATGCCTGTACAGCAACTGTCTGCCCAGCTTATTTTCGGAGCCATACCCGGTCATGCAAGCCTGCCGGTTACAATAGCTGAAAACTACCCGGAAGGAACCGGTCTTGACACAAAATACCTGGAACGGCTGAAATATGGAAATCCATTGGAATGCAGGGTGAATCCTTCGATTGATGTACGCATCGATTCTATTGTGAACGACGCTATAAATCGGGAGGTAATGCCGGGATGCCAGATACTGGTTGCCAGGGATGGCATCGTATTCTTTCATAAGGCATATGGCAATCCGGTATACAAATCGGACCTGCCCGTAACCACTGAGAATATATATGATATTGCTTCCATTACCAAGGTCATGGCTACGGTCCCTGCCATCATGAAACTTTATGAAGAGGGACAGATTGATATTGAAAAAGCGTTATCAAAATATCTCAAATTTCTTGACACAACCAATAAAAAGGATATTTCGATCCGCGATATCCTGCTGCACAAAGCCGGACTGACCAGCTGGATTCCGTTTTATATCAACACGCTGGAACCGGTGTTTTCCAGTCAGTCTTTGTTCAGCCAGACGATTTCTCCGCTGTACCCCTATAAGATATCTTCAAACCAATATTTAACCCGGTATACCCGTTACAGGAAAGGTTATTATGCTGCGCAGGCCGGGGCTGATTATCCATACGCTGTGGCAGACGAACTTTATGCTGTGCGTGGCATTCAGGATACTATATTTGCAGCCATCAATAAATCAGCTGTGGACAGGAGGCCTCAATACAAATACAGCGATTTAGGTTTCATATTGCTGTTCAGGATGGTTGAAAACCTTACGGGTTCATCGTTTGATGAATACCTCAATAAGACATTCTACAGCCGGATGGGAACATCAAGTCTTTGTTTCAATCCGACCCAAACAACAACCCTTGATAATATCATTCCTACCGAAGATGATCAGGTGTTCCGAAAACAGGTACTGCACGGGTATGTTCATGATCCCGCAGCAGCTATGATGGGAGGAATATCAGGACATGCCGGATTGTTCTCCAATGCCAACGATCTGGCAAAGATTATGCAGATGTATCTTAACAAAGGGTCATATGGTGCCATTAAATATTTTAATCCCGAAACGATTGAGCTTTTTACCTCGAAACAAAATGGTGAAAACAACAACCGCCGGGGATTGGGTTTCGACAAACCAGAACCTGACCCCTCAAAGCCAAGTCCCGCCTGTCATTCCGTTTCGGCCAACAGTTACGGACATTCCGGGTTTACCGGTACGCTGGTATGGATTGACCCTGACTGCCGGCTGCTCTATATTTTTCTCTCCAATCGCGTTTATCCTGATGCCAGCAATAACAAGCTGGTGGAAATGAATATCCGCACAAAGATCCAGCAGGAGATTTATAACAATTTTGAATTTTAGGCTTGAAAAAGCCCAGGGGAAATACTAAGCCTGGATAAGCCAGTCTTTTGCTTCGGAAAGGGTATCAAATTGACGTATCTGCATACCCGTGAACAACTGGAAAATCCTGAGCAGAATTTTCTTCGCACCCGTAATGCCGACAATAGCCTCTTTTTTTGTTAATTCCTTGGTAGCTTTGCCGGCTTTTTTGAGTGCATCAAGGACTTCGTCGTATATATAACTGCCTGTAACATCAACCAGCATAAGCAAATTCCTTTTCCCTTTTGCCCTGGTTTCTTCCCTGAATGCGTTGGTACCTTTTATTACTTCCAGGAACATTTCATTAGTTTTGATGTGGCTGTAATCAACGAAATAGATTTCCCTGCCTTTATATTCAATAAAACTCGCACCGTTTGCCATCGAAGGTTTTTTTATTGATACGGATTTCCAGCCATTAGGTTACTTAAATAGCCTCGCAGTCCGGGAGTTGTGCAATCTGTAATAGCGGTT
>CAYWCR010000073.1:4929-11429 GCA_964456825.1 uncultured Bacteroidales bacterium | reverse complement strand
CTCCCCTACTCCTTTATATGCAACCCGCATTCCCTGTGGCCCTGGTCTTCCCACCACCAGCGGCCTGATCGCGGATCATCGCCGGAAATGACGGCTCTTGTGCATGGCTGGCAGCCTATGCTGGGAAATCCCTTGTCGTGCAATTCGTTATAGGGCACTTTATTGGACCTGATATATTCCCAGACCATTTTTTCTGTCCACTTATATAAGGGATTTATTTTAATAAGGTTATGGTTTTCATCCCATTCCACCAACCGGGTATTAAACCTTGCAAGGGTTTGATCCTTACGGATACCCGTTATCCATGCTTTCATACCGGAAAGTGCCCTTTTCAAAGGTTCGACTTTACGATTATAGCAGCAAAGTTTGCGGTTTTCAACACTTTCATAAAACAGATTGACACCCTGGTTTTTCACCATCTTCTCAATGGTTTTCCGGTCAGGAAAAGTAACCTCAATCTCAATTCCGTAATGCCTGCGTGTTCTATCAATGAGTGCATAGGTTTCGGGGAACAGCCTGCCGGTATCCAGGGTAAATATTTTTACGGCCTTGCTGACCTTTGAAAGCAAATCCGTGATTACCTGGTCTTCGGCTCCCATACTGGAAGAAAAGGCTATCCGGTTTTCATACTGATGGCAGAAATACTCCAGTATTTCTTCCGGATCTGCATTCCGTAGCTTCTCATTCAGGTTGTCAATATTTTCACCTGATACGGTAAGATTTTTGTCCATGTTGCTAAAAAGCTTTCAGGATTATGCTATATTTAATAACAACAATTTTACTAATTTGTTAAACAAAAGATGATATGCAATCCAATAATTCATTTATTGCCTATATTAACAAAATCGAAAAATTGATTTTGATTATTATTCTGGTCATTTTTTCATTCCTGTTGCTGTTATCCATTGTTGATATTGTTTATGAAATCATAATGGAATTGAACAAAAAGCCGTTTTTAATCATTAAAGCTGATAGTCTCATGGATCTGTTCAGCTTTTTTCTGATTATACTTATTGGGCTCGAATTGCTTGAAACCATTAAAGCTTATCTCAGGGATGATGTATTGCATGTTGAATTGGTGCTGCTGCTGGCCATTATTGCAGTTTCAAGGAAAGTAATTATCTGGAATTTCGATAAATACGGTACTGAGGAACTCATTGGACTTGCTATTATGGTTGTTGCCCTCTCACTGAGTTACTTTTTGCTTAAATTGAAACTGCCGCGAAAAAAAGATAAACAGTAAAATATTTCGGAAACTGCCGGATAATCTGCTTTCGCCTTATCACTTCCCCGGCATGCGGGGATTCCTTTTTATCCCGCTTGCAGGTCCGGTAAAAATATTTAAGGGATCAAGGAATGACATAATCTCATCAGGTTCATAAAAAGCCGCTCTGTAGGTAAGGCTGAGGACAGGCATATTTGCCTCATTTATGACATGATGAGCCACGGCACCCATATAATTATCATGCGTTGTCCCTTCCTGATGGGTCATGATCATGATAAGATCAGCACTGATCTCATTGGCGTATTCAATAATCCGTTGATAAACATCCACATTTGACCTTGTGTAAAGTTTTGTTTCACATTTTACCTTGTTCCGTTTAATGGTGGACTGAAATTGTTTCAGGGTTTTATAGATTCTGCTTTCTTTTGTTTTTATTCCTCCGATAACAACAGAAACAAGGTGTATGGTTGATTCGAAATGTTTGGCCATGGCAATGGCATTGCACAACTGGATTCCGGATTGCACAGAAAGGTCAACCGGCAAAACGATCCTGGACGGAGATGTAGGTTTCTCACCCTTAATGGTTATTACCGGCCAGCGGGAATGGGCAATGATATGGGAGTTGGTCGATCCCATTATTTTGTTGTCATCAATAAACTGGTCATTGTCACCGATCAGTATAACGGATGGATCAATGGATCCTGCATATTCCAGGATCTTTTTATAAGGTTTACCCGCTTCGACTTTAACGAAGGTTTCGATTCCTGAAGGCCCAAAATACTGATCATTCAGTTGGTTCAGTTTTTCCATGGCTGAAGTAGTGATCTTCACCACCTGGCTTTTTGATTCCAGCAGATCTGCCAGCATACCTCCCACAGGAATAATATGCAGCAGATGAACTTTGCCGTTTACAAAAGGAGCCATTTTAAGTGCCATCCGGATAGCGTTAACCGAGGGCTGCTTAAAATCAACAGGTACCAGAATATCCTTGTCAAATTGGATCATATACCGGGCTTTTGATTAATGAATCATTAAAATTACTTAAAACTATCAGCAGAAAGTATGGAAATGCCTGTAAATATGTTGTATTTCCTTTTTTTTATTGAGCTTTTCAAGATTTTCGATCCGGCCGCACTCAAACCAGAGTGATTTGTTATGCTCAAAACCTTTTATGGTATGGTCCCGGGCAAGTCTAAGGTAAAGGTCAGTCATCGAAAATGCACCCGTTTCAGTTACCAGGTCAAATAAAGCAGGATCAATAATATGGATCGTGCTGAAAGCAATCTGCTTGAAATGATCCACCTGCCTTGACCACCGGATCTCTCCCGTCATGTTATTATGCCACCCGCATAAATTATATTGCTCATCAAACAAAAGTTCACGGGTGGTAGTCCGGTTCTTCACGGCAAGGGTAGCCAAAGGTCTGTTTTCCAAATGGAATTGATACAATTGTTCGAGATTGAGATTGGTAATGACATCTGAAGTTGCCAGGAAGAAAGGCTGGCCATCGTCAAAGAACCATCTGGCTTTGAGCAATCCTCCCCCGGTATCCAGCAATTCTTCTTTTTCATGGGAAATCTCGATACGGATCCCGAAATTATTATGTTCCGCAAGGAATTCAACAATACGGTCAGCCAGGTGATGAACATTAATTATAATTTCATTAATACCAAAGAACTTAAAATACATGATACAATGCTGAAGCAGGGGAACTTGCTGAACCTTCAACAAGGCTTTGGGCATGTGTGCTGTTAATGGAAGCAGCCGGGTACCCCTACCGGCCGCCAGGATCATCGCTTTCATTGATTATATTATACCATTTCCTTATTCAGATACGGTTCTTTTTTTCAAGTTCCCGATGACGGATAATAATATTTACCGGATATTTGTTCTTGAGATAAGCGTACAGTTTCTCGGCGGCATATACCGAACGATGCTGGCCTCCCGTGCATCCGAAATTTACGATCAGGCTGGTAAAGCCCCTTTGTTTGTATACAGACACAGCCTGGTCCACAATGGCCGTCACGTGCGACAGAAATTCATTCACATCTTCCTTTTCATCCAGGTATTTTATTACCGCATCATCTGTGCCCGTGCTCTCCTTGAATTCCTCATAACGTCCCGGATTGGGAAGGGCCCTGCAATCAAAGACGAATCCACCCCCGTTGCCCGAATGGTCCTCGGGAATGATGCCTTTGTATGAAAAGCTGTTGATGCTTACGGTAAGACTTTTATATACTATATTGAATTCTCTGATTTCCTTTGATTGAATAATGGAGTCAAATACGTTGAAAAGAGCTGGAAGGCTAACCGGGATGGAACCATGTTGCACCAGCCACTCAAGGGTCTGTGCGGCCAGCGGAACACTTTGCAGGAACAGGGGTTTCCTTTCAATATAGCCTCTGAAACCATAGGCTCCCATGGCTTGCATTAAACGTATATAAACATAGCCATAGTAGTATTTCATGAATTCTTTCGGGTTGAAGGAGGAAAACTCCTTCCTGAATACCTCAAGGTAATATTCAAGCAGGTTGAGCTTGTGTTTAAAAGGAATACTTGTCTTGGCCTCAAAAAGCAGGGATGCCAGGTCATATTGCAGGGGGCCTTTGCGTCCTCCCTGAAAATCGATGAAGTACAAAGCGTTTTGATGCAGCATAATATTCCTTGACTGGAAATCACGGAACATGAAGGATTCACGTCCGGCTTCCAGGAGAAACCGGATCAGCTTCACAAAATCATCTTCCAGTTCCTGCTCATCAAAAGCGATTCTCATGGGTTTCAGAAAGCAATATTTGAAATAGTTCAGGTCCCAGTGCATGCTTTGATATTCAAATTCCGGCCGCGGATAACAGCGTGAGAAATCAAGGCCTTTGGCCGACCTGGACTGCAGGCAAGGCATGGACTCTATAATTTGACGATAGACATTCAGGGTTTTTTTTCCAAATGCCAGTCCCGGCTTTTGTTGCTGTATAAAATCGAGCAATGTGGTATCGCCCAGGTCCTCCAGCAAATAGATACCTTTTTCCCTTTCAACGGCATAGATCTCCGGTACCTTGTTGCCGGCTTTTTTTAAATGATCTGCCAGATAGACGAAAGCGTCATTTTCTTTCAGATCGGTATTAAAGGCTCCCAGCACCGTTGATTTTTCTCCCCTGATCCTGTAATAGCGACGGTAAGAGCCTGATTCAGGCAAGGGAGTAAGGGTTAGCATTTTCTCTCCGCTCCAGGATTCAAACAATCCTGTGATCCATTGTGTAATGTCAGCTTTCACCGTGGAATTCTCTTATCAGGATTGTATAATTCAGTTGATTTATCCAGCAGTAATTGCCATGCTTCATTGATATGTTCCATGGCAGTATTGGTTTGTGCCACCATAAATCGCAACGTATACCTGCCTTTCAGCCGTGTGTGAGAAATATAAATCCTGCCTGTTGCGTTCAAAGCATTTAATAATTCTTCATTTAGCCGGTCAAGTTGTTCCTCGTCCAGATTGCCCTCCGGATGATACCTGAAGCATAGCAGGCTGAAAAGGCGTGGTGCCAGTATTTCAAAATTGCCGGTATTGATAAGCCGTCTCTCAAACTCCGCGGCCATGCTGATATGGAACCGGAGTTTCTCCTGCAATCCTTTGACACCGAACATCCGTATGACAAACCAGAGTTTCAATGCCCTGAATCTCCGGCCCAGTTGTATTCCCCAGTTGGAGTAATCATTGGCATTGACATGTACCTGGGAACGCAGATATTCAGGTACCAGCTGAAATGTTTTTATCAGTGCATCCCTGTCTTTTACAAAATAAGCGGAACAGTCAAAGTTTGTAAACAGCCATTTGTGAGGATTAAAAACAAAACTGTCCACTGCTTCAATCCCTTTTGTCATCCAGCGATATTCAGGTAATAGGAGAGCTGAACCGGCATAGGCAGCGTCAACATGCAGCCATATATGATGTTCTTTACACAGGCCGGCAATCACATTGAGGGGATCAACAGCAGTGCTGCCGGTTGTACCCAGGGCAGCCACAACGCAAAGCGGGATGTAGCCATGCTGCAAGTCATGCTGAATCTTTTCTTCAAGCGCATTGGTATCCATGGCAAAGGCATCGTCAACCGGTATTTTTACCAGATTATCATGGCCGATGCCCGAAATCCTTACAGCTTTATCAATTGATGAGTGCGCTTCAGATGAACAATAAACCCTGAAAACCGGCTGGTTGCGGAATCCCGATTGATTGACCCTATAGGCAGTGGCTCTTTCCCGGGCTGTTAATATAGCACATAAGGTAGCTGTGGAGGCAGTATCCTGGATCACACCCTGAAAAGCATCAGGAAGTCCGGTCATTTGCTGTAGCCATTTCATCACCAGTTCTTCCAGTTCGGTTGCCGCCGGTGAGGTCTCCCACTTCATGCATTGCGCGCCCAGGGCAGCCGTCAGCATCTCTCCCAGC
Organism: uncultured Bacteroidales bacterium; assembly: GCA_964456825.1. Classification (GTDB taxonomy): domain Bacteria; phylum Bacteroidota; class Bacteroidia; order Bacteroidales; family UBA10428; genus UBA5072. The sequence continues at coordinate 5,760 of CAYWCR010000073.1, read as the reverse complement.
AGGGAAGGGAAACTGGCATTGGCCGGGAAATAGGCAAAAAACCTGGGGCTTTGCCAGTGTGTAATACCGGGCATAAGGATTTGCTCAACGTCAGCAAGAACCTCAGAGAAGGATTCTGCATGATCCGGCGGGGAAACCGGCAATTGTGATAAAAGTTCACCGGGGTTTACCTGAGATTTAACCGGATAGTCAGATGCTTTCTGATAATAATCGGCTATCCAATCCACCAGTCTGTATGCTTCAAGACGGAATTCCTCAACAGATATCATAAACCATTCTTTTGACAGGTTTCAAATTTAATCATTTTCATAGCCCCGGATGAATTATTTTGTATTGTAATCAATATTTAATATTTTTATTCATTAAGTTGGAGTATTATGAATATTGAATTATATAATTCCGAGTTCCTGAATTTCGTGGAATTGAATTTTACGGGAGACAATGATGAGTACCGCCGGTGTGATGCCGAGTCTAAGTACCTGGACACTGATGTTTTCAATTTGTTTCTGCATTGTTTTGAAAATGCCAATGAAATATTTGATTATTTTTCGGGGACCAAATATAATTCCAGGAAGATTATTGTTTTGCGCAATGAATTATTAAAAAATCTCGAGGAACTGGAGAAAATCAATGCGCTGAAGGAATTCACAAAAATGGCGGAAAGCCGCTTCATGGGAAAGGATTTTCTTCAGGAACTCAGCCATCATCATCCGAAATGGCGCGATAAATGGAAAGAGCACCAAGAAAAACTCAAAGCCGTAAACCGGGATCTCATTGCCTTTACGGAGAAATGTGCTGATGAAGAGAGGATACTTTGGGTGATAGGGTATT
>CAYWCR010000073.1:0-4829 GCA_964456825.1 uncultured Bacteroidales bacterium | reverse complement strand
CCCAGTCTTTTCATATGGGCTGTTGACTGCTGGGCATCAATAAAATGAAAGTCCCATTTTTTCAGCTGTTCCACCAGGTAATAAAGGGCTACCTTTGAAGCATCCGGCTTATGATAAAACATGGATTCCCCGAAAAAAGCCTTTCCCAATGATACGCCATACAACCCTCCTGCCAGTTTGCCTTCAAAATAGGCCTCTACGGAATGTGCATATCCCATTTGATATAGCGTTATATAAGCCTGTTGCATTTCAGGCGTTATCCAGGTCCCAACCTGATTATTTCTCTTTGTCATGGCACATTTGCGAATCACAGCAGCAAAATCTCGGTCAAAAAATACGTTGAACCTGCCCCGTCTGATGGTTTGTTTAAGGGTGTAGGAGAGGTTGAACCTGACCGGAATTAAAACAAGCCTGGGATCAGGCGACCACCAGAGAATCGGTGAACCTTCATCATACCAGGGAAAAATGCCCGCTGAATAGGCAGATATCAGGGATTCAACTGACAGGTCGCCGCCGGCTGCAAGGAGGCCTTCTTTATCAGCCTTCTCAGGATCCGGAAAAATAGTTTGATATGGCACAATGATTCAGATTTTGTTATATCTCTGCCTGTGGCTCCGGCAAATATAATAAACTCAGCGTTCTGACAGATACTGCATTAATCTGTAAAGATTCCTAACAGGGTAAGGATTGGCCATTTGTTGCCTCATTGTCACCGGGATAAAGTCCTGAATTGTTTATATTATTCTGCATAACCATGCTACAAATAATAAATATTTATTAATTTTGTAAAAAATATATGATATGAAGTTTCACATGGCACATTCGCATCATCATCACTTGCAATAGTTTTGCAATATACGCAGTATGTGCCAGATCAATAATTATTCATCAGGGTTTGCAATACTGCAAACCTTTTTTGTTTTATCCGCATATTCATTCAGACCATGGAGAAATTAAAGATTGCCATACAAAAAGAAGGCCGGCTAAGTGATAAATCGCTGCAACTTATTCAGGAATCAGGGATCAGACATAATCAGGACAGCAAACGGAAGCTCATTTCCCTGGGGGAGAACTTTCCGTTGGAAATACTCTACCTGAGGGATGACGATATTCCGCAGTATGTCGCCGATGCGGTTGCCGATATAGGGATCGTAGGGGAAAACGAAGTGATGGAAAAAGGTCTGAACGTGGTTGTAGTTGAGCGCCTTGGCTTCGCACGGTGCCGATTGTCGCTTGCCATACCGCAGTCAGAACAGTATACCGGCCTATCGTATTTCAACGGCCGCAGGATTGCCACATCCTATCCGGGAATATTGCGTCAGTATCTCACCCGGAATCACCTTAAGGCTGAAATTCATGAAATAAGCGGATCGGTGGAAATTGCGCCCGGCATTGGACTTGCCGATGCCATCTTTGATATTGTGAGCACTGGCAGTACCCTCATCAGCAACCGGTTGAAAGAGGTTGAGGTGGTTACTGGTTCAGAAGCCATTGTTATCAGCACGCCCCATTTGAGCATGGCCAAAAAAAAGTTGCTGGATAAAGTGCTATTCAGGTTTCAGGCGGTCCGGCGTTCAAAGAACAACAAGTACATTCTGCTGAATGCGCCCAATAAGAACCTGGAAAAAATTGTAAAGCTGCTGCCGGGCATGAAAAGCCCTACCGTCATGCCGCTTTACCAAAAGGGTTGGAGTTCCTTACATTCTGTGGTGAATGAAAATGATTTCTGGGATATAGTTGAAAAACTCAAGAAATATGGAGCCCAGGGAATCCTGGTCATACCGATTGAAAAAATGATCCTATAAATAATCAGCTTATGCAATTATTTCGATACCCCGACAGGAATGAATGGCCAAAAATCGTGGCAAGACCTGTAATGGATGATGATCAGATTGATAAAAGCGTCAAAAGGATACTTCAGGATGTGAAAACCAATGGTGATATTGCCCTGAAGAAATACACGAAAAAGTTTGACGGTTTTATGCCCGAATCGCTGGAGGTCAGTGATGCTGAAATAATAGAAGCCGAAAAGGCTGTTGGTGAAGATCTTAAAAATGCCATTGCGCTTGCGGCCGAAAACATCGAGATCTTTCACCGGTCGCAACTGCAGCTGAAGAAAAAAGTCATCACTTCATCAGGTGTTGAATGCTGGCAGAAGGATGTGCCCATTGAAAAGGTAGGTTTATACGTGCCGGGTGGAACCGCGCCTTTATTCTCCACCGTGTTAATGCTGGCCATTCCTGCCCGCCTTGCCGGATGCAGGGAGATCATTCTCTGTTCACCTCCGCGGACTGACGGAACCTTGCACCCCGCCATTTTATACAGTGCATGGCTTACCGGGGTCAACCGGGTATTCAGCGTCGGCGGTGCCCAGGCTATTGCCGCCATGGCTTTCGGAAGTAAAACAATTCCCGGCGTCTTCAAGATATTTGGTCCCGGCAACCCATATGTTACCGCTGCCAAACAGCATGTAACCCGATACGGAGTAGCCATTGACATGCCGGCAGGACCTTCTGAACTGGCCGTAATGGCCGATGATACTGCAGAGCCGGCATTTGTTGCCGCCGATTTGCTGTCACAGGCTGAGCATGGGGCCAACAGCCAGGTTTTGCTGGTAACCAATAATGAACCTCTGGTTCATCACGTGATCAATGAAGTCGAACGGCAGGCATCCTCCTTGTCGCGCAGGGAATTTGCCATGAAGGCACTGGAGAACAGCCGCATTATTTTGCTTCGGGATACTTCCGATATGGTGCAGCTGATCAATGAATATGCGCCTGAACATCTGATCCTGGCCGTAAGGGATGCCGACTCGCTGGCTGAATCCATAACCAATGCCGGATCCGTTTTCATTGGCAACTACACGCCGGAGAGTGCAGGGGACTACGCTTCAGGGACAAACCATACATTGCCTACCCATGGTTATGCCCGGTCATACAGCGGAGTTAACATGGATAGTTTCATGAAAAAAATCACCTTTCAGAAAATTACCGCAGACGGGCTCCGTAATATTGGTCCGGCCATCATGGCCATGGCAGAAGCTGAAGAACTGACCGCGCATAAAAAAGCTGTTTTGGTAAGAATACAAGGAAAAGTATAAAGATGGCCGATCTCAATCAACTTCTTCGCGATAACATCAGAAAACTCATACCCTATTCCTCAGCAAGAAATGAGTATAAGGGCGATGCAGCTGTATTTCTCGATGCTAACGAAAATCCGTATAACGAACCGGTGAACCGTTACCCCGATCCGCTTCAGATCCAACTCAAAGAGCAGATTGCGCATATAAAAAATGTCAGCCCCGAAAAGATTTTCCTGGGCAACGGCAGTGACGAAGCCATTGACCTTATAATAAGAGCCTTCTGTGAGCCGCGAACTGATAATATCGTTGCGGTTGATCCCACCTACGGTATGTACAAGGTCTGTGCCGACATCAACGGTGTTGAATACCGCAAGGTATTACTGACACCTGCGTTCGATCCCGATATTGAATCATTGCTGGAAAAGGCTGATGATAACACCAAAATCATCTTTCTATGCTCTCCCAATAATCCTACATCCAATAGTTTTCCCAGGGAAGGTATCATCAGGATACTCAAAACCTTCAAAGGGATCGTTGTATTGGATGAAGCTTACATTGATTTTTCCTCCGGCAAAGGCTTTTTGCAGACCCTGGCTGAGTTTCCGAACCTGGTGATCCTTCAGACTTTCAGCAAGGCCTGGGGCATGGCAGGGATAAGGCTGGGTATGGCTTTCGCCGATCCCTTTATCATTGCCGTGCTGTCCAAAATTAAATATCCCTATAACATCAATATGCTTACGATGGAGATTGCATTAAAATCACTGAAAAGCATCAAGGGAAAAGAGCAATGGGTAGCATCCATTTTGCATCAGCGTGATATCCTCGCCAGGGAGCTGAAAAGTTTTTCTTTTATTGTTAAGGTATTTCCATCGGATGCTAATTTTCTGCTGGTTAAAGTGGACCAGCCACGCGAAATATACCAGTATCTTGTATCCAGGAAGATTATTATCCGTGACCGCTCAAATGCCAGCCTTTGTGATGGATGCCTGAGGATCACGGTCGGAACGCCGGATGAAAATGCCCGGCTCACCGAAGCCCTTAAAGATTATCAAGAAATCCGATCATGAAAAGAGTATTGTTTATTGACAGGGACGGAACCCTGATTCGCGAATCACCCGGAGATTTTCAGGTTGATTCACTTGAAAAACTGGAGTTCATGCCCGGGGTATTCCGAAATCTGCACCAGATACGGAAAAAGCTTGGCTATGACCTGGTTATGGTTACAAATCAGGATGGGCTTGGCTCCAATTCTTTCCCGGAAGATACATTCTGGCCCGTGCATAATAAAATGCTCCGGGCATTTGAAAACGAAGGGATCACCTTCGACGACCAGTTGATCGACCGCAGTTTTCCTGAAGACAACGCTCCAACCCGTAAGCCCCGTTTGGGTATGCTGACAAAATATCTTGAAGGCCCATATGACCTGACTCATTCTTATGTTATTGGCGACCGCCTTACGGATATTGAAATGGCAAAGAATATGGGCGCCGGCGGAATCCTGATCGGCCCGGGTGATATGGCACCGGATATAAATAAAGCCGGATTACAGGATTCCTGTGTGCTGATTACGGAGGACTGGAATGAAATATATGTGTTCCTGGCCGGAAAAAACAGGTACGCCATGGTTACCAGAAAGACCCGTGAAACCATCATAGAAGTGAGTATTAGTCTTGACGGGAGCGGAAAATCTGAAATCAGGACCGGCCTGGGTTTTTTCGATCATATGCTCGATCAGATCGCACGCCAT
>CAYWCR010000072.1:0-20499 GCA_964456825.1 uncultured Bacteroidales bacterium | reverse complement strand
ACCGATTACCGATTACCGATTACCGTTCCCCCCTCACTGATTCGCTCCGCCCTCCGGCGCTGATGACAGGTAACGGTTGCATTTGATCAGTAGTTCTTCAAGGTTAAGCGGTTTGCTGAGGTAATCATCGCATCCTGCTGCCAGGCAGTTCTCTCTTTCACCGGCCATGGCATATGAGGTCTGCGCAATCACCGGCAGGTTTTTGTTGAATTGTTTTATTTTTCGTGTTGCCACGTATCCGTCCATCCGGGGCATCTGAATATCCATCAACACCAGGTCGATGGTCGTGGCCTGACATACTTCAATGGCTTCAACACCGTCCTTAGCCCTCCAGACATTAGCCTTTGCGCGCGTCAGTATAGACTCCAGCACCTTATAGTTAAGGTCTTCATCTTCGGCTACCAGCACGTTTTTATCGCTCCAGTCGAACATCTGGGCTTTGTCATATTTAATTTTCTTTTTTTCTGAACCGAAAGGCCGGGGTTCTGTTTCTATTTTTTCTGAAGGGATGGTAAAATAAAAAGTTGATCCGGTTCCGAGTTCTGATTCAACCCAAATGGTGCCGCCCAGCAATTCCACCAGGTTCTTGGTAATGGAAAGGCCAAGACCGGTCCCCCGGAAAGAGTCCTTAACCGTGTATTCAATTTGTGAAAAGCGCTGAAAGATATATTCAAACTTGTCTTTTGGTATGCCAATCCCGGTATCCTTTACAAAAAAGGTTACCGCATTGTCCTGAAGGACATAGCCGAATTCAACATATCCTTCAGTGGTATATTTAAGGGCATTTTCAAGCAGGTTGCTCAGCACCTGTTTTAACCTTAAAGGATCGGTGAGGACATACACATCATCTTTCCTGGATGCTTCGCTTAGCTTTATCTCCAGGTGAGAACGCTGTTTCTTCCCCCGTATTTCATTGAATATTTCCCTCAGCTCAAACAACAGGTCGGTTATATTGCATCTGACCTTGTTAATGGTTAATTGCCGTGATTCGATCTTGGCGGAATCGATTATATCATCCACCAGGTGGAGAAGAGTATCTCCGGCTGTGGTAATATAATTGATATATTCATCGCGCTTTTCCCCGTTAAGATAAGGATCTTTAAGAAAATTAGAAAAAGCAATGATGGCATTCATCGGCGTCCGGAGCTCATGCGACATATTGGCCAGAAAAGCTGATTTAAGCCGGTCCGATTCAAGCGCATAACGCCTCTCCGATATGCTCGTCTTCAATTCCTCTGTTTTCTGCTCGATAAGCAATTCCAGCTTCTTTTTATGCAGCTTCAGCTGTTTCTCAGCTCTGCTTTTCCGGCTGTAAGCAACGATCATAAAAACCAGGAAGATCAGGGATGCCAGAACACTTCCGATGAGCAGGTATTTGTATACCTTCTGCTGCTTCAACTCTATGTTCTTCCTGGCCAGTTCCTGTTCTTTTACTTCAACATTAAAGGAAGTCTCTAACTCGGCTATCTTGTTTTTCGATTCTTCAGAATAAACGGAATCCTTAAGTTGATAATAGGTAGTCTGGTATTCCAATGCCATTTTGTAATCCTCTTTGCCGGTATATAAATTTGAGATAGCTTCGTAGTTGGTAAGTACCATATCCGTATACCCCACGCTGTCGGCCATCCTGAGGCTCCTTTGGTATTGCGATAAAGCCAGACTGAATTGTTTCAGGTCAGCATATGCCGTTCCGATATTATGCAAGGTCATGATAATTCCAGGCAGGTATCCGATCTCTAAAAAAGACTTGTAAGCATCCTGAAAATATCCCAGGGCTTTACGATATTCTCCCTGCTCCTGAACTATCAATCCCATATTACTGTAAGAAGTGGCAATGCCTTCTTTATCGTCTATTTCCCGGTATGTTTTCAGTGACTCATTGATATAGGAAGTCGCTTTCTGGTAATCCTTGTTGTGCAGGTAGAATAATCCGATATTCTGCGTCAGCCCGGCAATATTGGTTTTTGTGTTAAGTTTCTTATTGAGATCGAGTGATTTGAAATAATATTCCAGGGAAAGGTCAAAATTTCCGAGATCATAATGGACCAGCCCCATGTTTTGATAAATATTGGCAACCTTCTGCCTGTCATTAAAACCGGTATATTTTCTCAGCGCATCCTGATAATAGATAACCGATTGCTCATAATCGCCCAGATAATAATCAACCAGCCCCAGTCCATAATAAGCCTGTGCAAGATTCAGGTTAACATCAGTCCGGTTAGGCTCTTTTGCATTGAGTTGCTTCAGTATTTCAAGGCCTTTTTCATAACTGATCCTGGATTCCCCGAATTCATTTAAGGTAAGAAGAGCACTCCCGGCCTTTACCAGGGCAAAAGCAATATAAACCTGGTTATTCGATTTCTGTGCCAGGTCCTGGGCTTTCAGAGCATATTGCAATGCTATCCGGGCTGAATCGGTTTCAAGTCTTTCGGATAAGTTCAGCAGGATGCTGATCTTGTCGCTCTCGCTGGATGCCGAATTAAGCTGTTTCTGAAGGCGTGAGATATCCTGTTTGTCAGCGGCCATCCCTTGCATCATCCAGCCAAACCATGCCAGTATAAACAAAAACCATCTCATAAGAAGCGAAAAGTAGTAATTATTTACTATTCAGCGCTGATATCAAGGTGGTTTTTTTTAACAATCTTGCGGGTGATCTCTGCCGGAATAAAACACCCTACGAGGGTGGGGGGGACCCTCGTAGGGTGGGGGATGGGGGATGGCTTGATTAACCTATCTGTACCGGTACCACATATTGGACCTTTACCGGTTTTCCGCTTTGTTTGCCGGGTTTCCACTTTGGCGACAGCCTGACCACCCGCAATACTTCTTTATCAACTACAGGGTCAAGTCCTCTTATGATTTTTATATCCACCAGTGATCCGTCTGTGTCAACCGTGAATTGTACATATATCTTTCCCTTGATTCCCTGCCGGGTGATTTCTTCAGAGAGGATCAGATGATCGGTGATATATTTTCTGAAAGCCTCCATACCACCCGGATATTCGGGCATGCTTTCCACCGCGAAGAAGACTTCCGATCCATCCTCTTTAACTTCTTTGTTGAAATATGCAGCATCACTCTCTGCCTCATAAAGTGTCATATCATTGGCTGCACGCTTTGTTTTTACCATGGAGGGTGCATAGGCTGCCTTCCCAACAGGTGTTCCCACAGCATAATTGCTGACACCTTCCGGCAGGGGCAAAGGTTGCCTGACCGTTGTCAGGTTTCCGCCTGCATTGCGGACCTCGGAATCCACTGCCACAAAGCTTGTATAATCAGTGAGCAGGTTGTACTTCAATCCAAGTTCGGTGATGGTTTTTACCAGTTCCGCATTTCCATCCACCCGCGTATAATCGGCCAGCAACCTGATCTTTTCACGGGCCCAGAGATATTTCAGTGCAGCGTTCAGGGATGAAGGACTAATACCGGAAAGATCAATACGATGGTCATACCTGTCCGAACCTGTGATCCCGTTAATCGTGATCTGGCCCTGTGCCTTGCCCCGGTATTTTCCGATGATCACCACCGGCCTTTCGGAAAGCACATCAGGCACAAACTGCGGTTGCAGGTCATATACCTCAAAGCCCGGATAAGAAACCTGGATCTTCGTAAGCACAGGACTATTGATATATTTTTTCAGCTTATTTGCCGCAGATAATGCCTCATCGTGCCTGGTTACTATAAAAGGTTCCCCTTTACCAACGTGAGCCATGCCTTCGATGATGAATCGGTTGACCGAACTACCGATGCCGAAGGCAAAGAAATTAGCCTTCCCCAGATTGTTGCTGATCAGGTCAAAAGCCTCCTTTTCAACGAAAACATAACCATCCGTGGCAATAACAAAAGATCGTGAATAGTTTTCCGTTCCCTTCATTTCCAGTGCTCTTTTCAGCGCAGGCAGCAATTCTGTTCCGCCTCCGCCCTGCTGCTCATCGATCATACGGAGCGCTTTTGTTACATTATCTGAGGTAGCCGGCATGGAATTTTCAAACAGCACACTATTGTCACCGGCAAAGAGCAATACATTAAACCTGTCCTGCGAACGCAGTCCCGTTATGATATCATTCATAAGCTTTTTGGAAATATCCAGCGGAAAGCCATGCATGGAACCCGACACGTCGACAATGAAGATATACTCGCGGGGCGGTATTGATTCGGGCTTAACCTGTTTGGGAGGCTGAAGCATAGCCAGGAAATAATGCTCGTCCTTGCCTTCGAAAAGCAGAATCCCGGTCTCAATGGCATTGCCGGCCAATCGGTATTGCAATATAAAATCGCGGTTTCCGCCGTTACTTTCAGCGCTTTTTAAGCTGACGGCAGCTTTTGAAGAGCCTGAGAAAGTGATATCCACTTCATGGGAAGATGAACGTATATCTTTAATGGCCATCCCTGCCGTAATATTGGCCTTCAGATCGAAGGTATAAAGAGGTTTCACACCTTCTTCGGTATACGGGTTCTCAATCCAGGTATCTCCGGGTGCTTCTTCTGCGGTCTGGTTGCTGTACCGGGGACCAACTACGGTGGGAAATACAAATTCATATACCGAGTTTTCCGGTATCAGCATTTCGGTATAGGACAATTTTACCTCTATTACATCTCCGGGCAGAATGTTGGCAACATTCATCTGAAATACGTTAGGCCTCATCTGTTCGAGCAGTGATGCCGTCTTCCCTTGCTGTTTGGCATTTTCATATGTTTGTCGTGCCGCTTGTTTTTCCATCACCAGGGCTACGATTTCCCGTTCTCCGATCGTCATCTTCATATCATAAACAGCGGCCCTGGCTGAGGCTGGGAATACATAAACCGCTTCCAGCACATTTTTGCCTTCGTTTTTATACACCTGCGTGATCGTGACATCGGCTATTACCCCGGCAATATTTACGCTGGCCGCAGTTGATTTCAGCGGAAGCCGGTCGGTTTGCGGATCATCACGCTGGATTATAAAATAGGGCGAAAGGGTTTTATCCGCTGCTTTCTCCTGCTGCGAACATGCAGGTATGGCAGGCATGAGAAGGGATATGAGAAAACTGCCTCTCAGCATCCTGCCGGAAATTTTTTTAATGATGCGTTTCATGGTTGTGATATTAAATTTGAATATTTGAATATTTGAAAATTTAGCTGTTTAGGAGTTTAGCGGTTTAGCGGTTTAGGTGTTTAAGTTACAGACTACAGGCTACAGGCTGCAAGACCGATACCGATAATTATTAATTGTTAATTGTTAATTATTAATTGTTCACTGTTTGCCTTCCTCCCCTATCTTTCGGTCAATCTGAAAATAACCGGTATGGTAAAGGCCACTTTAACCGGCCTGCTGCGCTGTTTGCCCGGTTCCCACAGAGGCGCTTCTTCCAGGGTTTTGATCACTTCATTATCGAGCAGGGGATGAATCTTACGGGTCAGATCAATATTGACTATTTCACCTTTTTGATCCACCACGAAATTCACGGATATCCTCCCCTGTAATTCCAGTTCCCTGGCCTGTTCGGGGTAGATGACGTGAGTCTGCACGTATTTCCAGAATTCGGTAACATCTCCTCCGTTGAACTTTGGCATATCCTCAACTCTAATGAAGATCGAGTCAACCGAAGCTGATTCTCTTTCGGATCTTTCAACCCATTCATCTATAATATAGGTCCCTCCCTCAGTTATCCCGGCATCCGCAAAGACAGGATCATCAAAATCCGGTCCGTAATCCGGTTTAATTTCTATAAGGGTGACCTCGGGCTTCGGCGGCTCTTTCATTTGTGGCTCTGTCCTGGGGATCGGGGCCATGTCATCGACATATACTTCTATACCCTTGTCAAAGTAAGCCGGGTTGTCAGATTCGCGGGTTGACCATTCAAAAGCAATAAGCACAAGTGAAAGTGCAATGATCAGCCCGAACTGGAGGAACAAATTTCTTTTGTTTTCCAGGTTTGCGCTGCGTGATTTTTTTGTTTCCATAACCTGAGATTTTAATGGTTAGTGAATTTGTCTTTCATTATTTGGATGTGGACAGTCCGAAAATTCCATAAGAATTTGCGTTATTTTTATTCTTATCTTTACTTCATATGGAACATAAATTAATCATAACATAATACTAATCAATATGTTAATATTTATTATTGGCGTCCTGGTCCTCATTGCCGGTTTTGTCATCACCAGGTCAGATTCTCCCCTGCGCGTTCATGCAAAACTGATCCGGCTCGTTGGCCTGGGTGTTACGGTGATCGGCTTGCTTACAATCACGCTGGTTCAGATAGAACCCGGTGAAGTGGGCGTGCAGAAACTTTTCGGAAAGGTGAGCGACAACATTCTCGAAAGCGGGCTGAACATTAAAAATCCGCTTGTCGAGGTAGTCCCCTTTGACATCAGAACCCAGAATTACACCATGTCAGGAGCGACTACGGGCGGTGAGATTGTCGGGGATGACGCCATTCACGTTTTGTCGGCCGACGGGCTTGAAGTGATCATTGACCTGACGGTCCTGTACAAGGTGGAGCCTCTTAAAACACCCAGCATTTTAAGAGAGCTCGGGATTAATTACAGGAATGTCATCGTCCGTCCGATATGCCGTACCAAGATCAGGGATAATGCGGTATATTATGACGCGGTTTCCTTATATTCCTCTAAAAGGGATGAATTCCAGGACCGGATCTATAAAGGCATTGAATCTGACTTTAAAGACAGGGGATTGCAGCTGGAGCAACTGCTGGTGCGGAATATAACCCTTCCGGCCTCGGTAAAGACAGCCATTGAATCGAAGATCAACGCGGAGCAGGAAGCCCAGAAGATGACCTTTGTACTGCAAAAGGAAAAACAGGAAGCTGAGCGTAAAAGGGTAGAAGCACAGGGAATTGCTGATTATCAGAAAATCATCAGCCTGTCGCTGACCGATAAGCAATTGCAGTACGAAATGATCAAGGCCATTGCCACTTCCCCCAATGCCAAGCTGATCATTATGGGAGACGGGAAGAGTACACCGATAATTCTGAATCCGAATTGAATATTAGAAGTTAGAAGTTAGAAGTTAGTATCTGGTGTAGGGCATCCGGATTCTATAGTTCGGTTAATGAGTCAAACTCCTGATTTTTTCAGGCTCATTTTAGTGTTGTCGGCGGCTGCAATCTTTTTATAGAAATCGATCAGCTCAGGGTAGGTTTCAGGAGCTTGTCGTCCCTTTTTCATTTCAAGGCTGCGGATGCATATTACCTTGCCTTCACTGACGACCGGCTTAAGGGTATAAGTCCCGAACTTCGATTCGACTTTTATCTCACCCGGTACGGATTCAAGCTGGTAACCATCGGGGACAATGACAATGACGGAATCAATGGTCGCCGTTGCCCTGCGGATAACAACATCCGACTTACGGTTACCCACTTTCCTGGGTACTTCCCGCTGGCGGTCAAGGGGAACTAGTGCCACCAGCATCCGGGTACCGGCCAGGGTGGCATAACGGGGTACGTCGATCTCAAGATTCTCTCCAATGGCAGGGACCTCCGTACGTATGTCCTGATAATCGAATTTCTTTAACACTGCGCCGGGCAGGCTGACCTCATCGAGGATCATCTTTTTCCTGTCTTCCGTCCCGGCCAGGTAAAACCCTATTTTGTCATCATAGAAGACTCCGTTATGCCGGGTGTTTGTTATCAGGGTGGTATTCCCGGATGCATCCAGCTGCAGGACTGAATTTCTTTCAAGCAGGTTTTCAGCAGCTGTATACCTGCGCGTATGCACAAGTTTCCCACCGGTTTCAGTGATCAATAAAGCCTCGCGGTCATCGGTGAAGCTGCCGATATATCCAAAGGGCATATGCTGATTTGTGCATTCAAGCCAGATTGTATCGTTTGATAATGGAACACAGAGTATGGCATGATTAAACTGATTGCTCGGAAAATCAGGATAAAATACATTTGGAAATTCACCGGCTCTGATAAGCGCATAGTCTGATTTGATACCCGCGGCCGATAACAAAGCTTTCATATAGTTTGTGAGGGCTTTGCAATCACCGTATCCAAGCCTGTTAACGGTTTCAGCCTCAAAAGGCTGCCATCCTCCCAGCCCTTGCTGTATGCTTACATAACGGGTTTTATGCTGCATATATTCGTAAATCGCTTTTGTCCTATCATAATCAGAGCCATGATTTTTTACCAGCTGCTGTATGGTTTGCCTTGTTGCCTCATCCAGCAGGTCACGGTTTTTTAAAAGCTCAAGAAACCATAGGCCAAATGACTCCCAGGATGAGCAATTCCCATGGTACCCTTCCATCTCAAAATCATCCGGAGCCAGTTTGACCGTCGGAAAATATTCGTATGGGGAACCACTCCATGGCTCCTGTTCAATGGCAGCTATATTCTGTAATTCCCAGGTATATACAGTGTTATTCTCATTCCTACTGATGCTGACATTACTGGTGATATTGTTCTCCCGGTAACGGAAGCTTAAGGAATTAGGGCAAATGACCTTAAATGTGCTTTTTACCAAAGACGAATTGAATGCAATAACCGGATCCCAGGAAGGATAAAACAACAGCCCGTTGTAATCAGTTGTATAACTATATTCTACCGTGAAAGGGAAGGTCAGGGTTTTAGGATTAAAATACTTGGCACGAATTGATTCATATATGGAATACCCTGAAATAGCACTCTGATCTATTAATTTATCGGCGGTAAGCTGCTCAACTTTTTCTCCCGTGGCATTGTAAATGGTCCCTTTAATTCCGCTTAGTTTAGTCAGTTTTTCATAATAGCCGCGGTAAAAGACTGCATGTCTCAGACCATTTTCATTCATAATGGTTATTGCATAGGTTACCATTTCAGTGCCGCTTCCAATGGATTTAATTTCAAATACCTGGTCGTAGTTCCGGATAACTATTTTTGCCTTCTCTATTAAACTGTCGGGTATTGCACTTACCGGGTACCTGATTTCCTTTGCCCATGATGGTGCCGGCGCAAAGGTCAGCAATACAAAGACGGTACAAATACTTTTGAACATGATCATCCGTTTTAAATTTATTACAATAACTGCCTATGACAATGAAGGATCAGACAGGTTTTCACGTTTTCTTTTTCAGCATGATCACTTCTGCCTGTTTAGCGATCACCTGGTTATAGAATTCTTTGATCAGGTGGTATTCCGTTTCCACAAATACTGTTTTATTGATCTCAAAGTTTGCGTTCAACTGCACGGTTTTTCCGCTCAGCACGGCCTGATACGTGAATCGGGCCGATTTGTCCGGCAGCACGATGTTGCATGGTTTCGGCATATCCGTAACCTCATATCCTTCAGGAAGCTCCAGCTTCAGGATATACCGGCTCCTGATGGGATGACCGTAGTCGACGGGATATTTTCGCGTTGCCATTTTGAAAGGATTGTTTTCCTTTCTTTCCATCAGCATCGGGCTGATGCTTATCATGTCGCCAATCAGATCAGAATATCCTGTGAACGATACTTCATATTGCTCCCTGGCGGGTTTTAACAGACTGTCCAGATCCTCAAAAGAGGATGAAATAAAGGTTACGCCCGGATAATTACTTTCCAGATCCTTGATATATTCGTCCTGGCTGTTATAACTTTTATAATTGTTCCGGAAATAATAGGCATCATATTCACTGTCCGTATAGTTTACCGTGCCGTTCATTTCACCGGTTTCATACAGCTTCATTTCACAATATACCATTTTTTTCTGTTCAGCATTGGCCGAAAGGTTAACCCAGTCAGAATACTTATCATTTATGATCCGGCCCCTTCCGTTAAGGGCACGGAAAGGAAGCATGCCAGCCGGAAGGTAAGTTTCCGTAGCATCGAATAAATAGTCTTTCCCGTTATATTTAACGCCGGCAATAACATAATTAAGTTTATCGATGGTGGGGAAGGAAGGCGAGATTATACCATTCTGACGGGTGCTGAGGGCAACGGGGAAAGCTTCAAAGTCAAGTTTTTTAAGCAACTGAACCAGGATAAGGTTTACTTCTGCAGCGTTCCCTGACCCCTTCCTGTAAGCCATGCCCAGGTCTCCAGTGGTATATAATGATTCATTATCGTTCCATTTCACTTTCTTTTTCACCAGTTCGCAGGCCGCTTTCATCTTCTCGGGATCAGGGAGATTAAGGGCTTCAATCGTTTTAACATCCTCTGACAGGAACAACGCTGCTCCCATAGCTATCCCGAAATTCTGATGGTCGAGCAGATAATCGTTCACGGCATTCCAGGATGAAGTGTAGAACTTCGTATATCCGGGGATCATGACATTGGACAACTCGATCTCCACTTTGGTAAGATAATTGGTGAGTGAATTCATGTAGGGCTCTGTACGCAGGGCAGGCATGTCCTTTCCTACCCATCTGCCGGGCTGGTTTATATGCAGGGGTTCAAAGCCAAAGAAGACTTTCTGGAACGTCACATAGGGTGAATCGTTTATGCGAAGTTCGCTCCAGCGGACCGGAACCTTATCCTGAAACCACCATTCATTCGGCAGCAAGGGAAATGAATACTGGATCTCAGCAACAGAACCTACCCTTACATCCGGCATGGTAATACGATAGCGGTAGCGGTCTTCACTTACGCGTTCCTTAAAGATAGATTCATTCTTTAATTTGCTTTCCACCACCTCGCCGTTCTCAAGGTTATAAGTGCATCCTTTTATGGCACTGGTGCCGGATATATAAAAAACCCTGTTAACAATATCCGTTCCTTCTTTCTTCAGTACTTTAATTCGTAACAGGCGGCTAAAGTCAAAGGTATTCGGATTGAATTCACCAAAATCGCATAAAATAACGGCTTCGGCCGTTGTATCCAGGTCATAGACTTTCATCTCAAGATCAGCCATGTCCATCTTGCCATAACGGGCCGGTGCAGGTTGTCCGTCAGATGCAGAAAATGCCAATGCAAAAATGAATGAAATAAGAATTAAACGCTTTTTCATGGACGGGTGGTTTAATATGAATTAATTACAGTAAATAATTCTTTTTACGCTGATTTTTCATAACGGTTACATTTGAATTATAAGAATAATTCCCATAAGTGTTAATCAGTGAATCAAATATGTTTACAGAAGCCTGGAATCACCCATCAGCAGTATGCATGCAGGGATTGTCGTCCCCGGGTTAGTTTGGAATGTTTTTTGTTGTAACTTGCATCATTAAAAGTAACCATTTTGTTCCTGAAGTTCAGACGAAACCATGCACCGGTGCTGGCTGTCCGTGAAGACAGTGACGAAGCATTGGTATCTTTATACCGTAGGACAAAAGATATGGGTATCGTGGGCAGGCTTTTCGAACGGTATACGCACCTGGTCTATGGCGTTTGCCTGAAATATCTTAAAAGTGAAGAACGCAGCAAAGATGCCGTGATGGAGATCTTTGAGGAATTGTTCGTGAAACTGACCAAGCATGAGGTCCATAATTTTAAAAGCTGGCTCTACAGTGTCTCCCGCAACTATTGTCTGATGCAGATCCGCAGGGAGGGAACATGGTTCAGGGTTAAAGAAAATTTAATGGATGATTTCCGGCACGAAGGTGTGGAATTTGATTTCGTCTGGCATCTATTGGAAGAAGATAATCCCGTCGTCAGCGACGAGGTATTGCTGAAAGCATTTGATTCACTGGTGCCTGGGCAGGCTGAATGTGTAAGGATGATGTACCTCGAAAATAAATCGTATAAAGAAATAGCCGGCGAGACGGGATATTCAATGAACGAGGTTAAAAGCCATATTCAAAATGGGAAAAGGAACCTTAAAAACTATTTACTTAACCTGAATGGCAGAAAAATATAAAATAAAGGATCTGTTCACTCCCTCAGGTTGCCTGTCGAAACAGGGACTGACATGGTTTATTGAGGGCAGTCTTGACCCTGAAGAGCAAAAACTGGCAGACCTTCATATCGGTACCTGTGAATTATGCGCCGATGCAGTGAACGGATATAAGCAGCATACGCATTACGGAACGGCCATCCCTGTTATCCATGAATTGAACCGGAAGTTGCACATGCGATTCCTGAATATTCATCAGCGGACGGTAAAAGAACGGTCAATGGTCCCTGTTTTTTCCGTTGCTGCCACGATAATTCTGCTGGCCGGGATCTTCTTGTTACTCAAACAACGGGAAGTGATGACTGAAAAGACACTGGCTGAGGCCCGGCATGATTCGGTCATGGCGCCTGCCCCCCAATTCGTCCAGCCTGCTGCCAGTCCGGAAGGGGAGTTTTCTGCACCGTCCGTGAAAAAACCGGTGGCCGGGAAAGAAAAGAAACAAAAGGAAACCGCTAATGCCGGTGCTGCAAGTACCATGAAAACAGCAGTCGCCGAATCTGACGGAGTTGCTGAAATGAAGGCTATGACTGTGCTCCCTGATGAGGAGGACATTCAGGATTCAGGGGCGGCTATCCCGGAGTTCATGACAGAAACTGTCATAATACGTGGCCCGAATGTTGGCAGGAATGCCCAGCCTTCCCCATCAGCCAGCTATTCAGCAGCCAGTAAGAAATCAAGCCGTGTCAGGGCTGAGGCAGTATTGACCGGGCAGGATGCCGTGAAACCGGTAGCGGAACAAAAAGATGAGGCTTTTATTGCTGTTGAGGACATGCCAACATTCATGGATGGAGATATCAGCCGGTTTTTAACGTATGTTCAGGAAAGCATCGGTTATCCGGCTGAAGCTGCTGAGGCTGGAATTGAGGGCAGGGTAGTGTTGAACTTTGTTGTTGATGAAACAGGAAAGCTGACCGATGCGAGGATAATCAGCCCTGCAGATCCCCTGATCAACGCGGAAGCCTTGCGCGTGGTAACATCATCCCCCTTATGGAAACCCGGTATGCAGCGAGGCAGGCCGGTAAAAGTAGGCTTTACGATACCCATCGTTTTTTCCCTGCAGTAGAAATGACGGCAATGGCTTGCGGGGCGGCCGGTGATGAAAACTTTAATAGATCCGGGATCAGAAGAGTTTTTTCGTTTTGTTCCTTTTCCTGGCCTTTGTCTTGTATGTCTTCTTTTTTGCCGGCTCTTTATAATGACTGCTGTTTCTGGGCTGCTCTGATTTCTTTGGCATCATCAGATTACGTCTTTCTGCTGCTTCTTTTTCGGCACTGCATCCGGTGAAACAATGCAGGAGCATGCCAAGCAACAGGTAAAAGCATATTTTCCGAAGGGTCATCATGAGCTTTGATTTGTTTAAAGTTCTATGCTGAACAAAAACGATTCAGGTCTGATTTTATATACGTAATTCTTTCGAATGGGTTGTCATAAAGAACCTTTTCGTGATCTCCATGCCGGAAACACTTATTTTCGGCACAATGGATAGGGCATTTTAGCAGTTTTGTCTCAGGGCTGCAGACTACAGCCTACTGTCTACTGGCTTCTAACTTCTAACTTCTAAATTCTGACTCCTCATCACTTATCCCCGTTTTAATCCTTTTTTCTTTCCCCTTTGTTCCTTATTTTTGAACCATCATCAACAGGCCAAAATAATCCTATAACATGAAAGAAAATCCCATTGGTATTTTTGATTCCGGCGTTGGCGGACTTACCGTTGCCAATGCAATACACCAGTTGCTTCCGGGGGAAAACCTCATCTATTTTGGCGATACGGCCCACCTTCCCTATGGTGACAAATCGAAAGAAACCGTTGCCGCCTATTCTTCCAGGATCACTGAATACCTTCTCGAACAGTCCTGCAAGGTCATCGTTATTGCCTGCAATACGGCTTCGGCCAATGCTTATGACGAAGTTATAAAAGCAGCTGACGGCAAGGCCCTGATTGTTGATGTAATAAATCCTGTGGTGGATTTTGTTTTACAGCAGAAAAAGTATAAAAAAATTGGCGTGATCGGAACAAAAGGGACCATTAACAGCGGAACCTATGTCAGCAAGATCATCCGCCTGAACCCGCATGTAACCGTTGCATCCCTTGCAACTCCCATGCTCGTTCCCATGATTGAAGAAGGTTTTATTTTCGATGATATCAGCAATGCCATCATCCGTACCTATCTGTCAAGACCTGAGATCAGCCATATCGATTCCCTGGTGCTCGGATGCACCCACTATCCCATAATCAAGAATCAGATCAGCAAATATTACAATTTCACCGTGGACGTCATCGATTCCTCAAGGATCGTAGCCAATCATCTGCGAATGATACTGAGCCGGGAGAACCTGTTTAACGATGCTTCATCAGGCACCTGCAAATTCCTGGTGTCAGATTATACTGATTATTTTCAGGCCATTTCAAAACTATTCTTTGAGGATGAGATAAAACTTGAAAAGGTTTCCCTGTGGAGTTAAAAAAAAAGGATAAGGGATAAGGAATAAGGGATAAGGGATAAGGGAATAAGAGAATAGACTCTTGTGTTCTTATGCAATTGAGCTGAAATAAACGCTTTTTGGTTAACGATTAAGGGTTTTGCACTAACTTTGTACAGTTATGGAACAAAACGGCCGGGCAGATAACACCGGCCAATACAAGCTTGATATTTATCATACCAAATCATGTATATATGCACAATCTTTGGGTATTATTCTGACTTGCATTAACTGTTTTTTCTACTAACCGAAGATATTTGAAATGAAAAAAAAAGTCAAAGTCGTTGAACGTGATGCAGTGGTCATAAAATTTGCAGGGGATTCGGGCGATGGCATTCAGCTCACCGGTTCCCAGTTTTCTGACACATCAGCTTTCCTGGGCAACGATCTGGCCACTTTTCCAGATTATCCGGCTGAAATCAGGGCGCCACAGGGTACCATTGCAGGTGTATCCGGATTCCAGATTCATATCGGGCACAAGGAGGTTCAAACTCCCGGTGATCAGGCAGATGTACTTATAGCCATGAATCCGGCCGCGTTGAAAGCCAATATGAAATGGATAAAAAACGGAGCCACCATCATTATTGACATGGATAATTTTGATGCCCGGCATTATAAAAAGGCTGAATACATTGAAGATCCTCTTTATGACGGTACGCTGGAAGGGTATAATGTAATCAAGGCTCCGATTACCGATATGACCCGGGATGTGGTGAAAGAGTTTGGCCTTGATGCCCTGACAGCAGACAAGACCAAGAATCAATTTGTGGCCGGATTACTGTTTTGGCTGTTCCACCGTGATATAAAGATCGGGGAAAAGTTTCTGCGCGACCGGTTCAAAAGTAAACCTGAACTGATTGATGCCAACATAGAGGTGCTGCGGGCCGGCTATAATTACGCGGAGACACTGGAAGCCATTGCGACGGTATTTGAGGTAAAACCTGCTGAAAGGGGGCCCGGACTTTACCGCAATATCAACGGGAATGTAGCCATAGCCTGGGGCTTGCTGGCTGCAGCTGAGAAGGCAAAACGCAAGCTGTACCTGGGATCATATCCCATTACACCTGCATCAGAAATACTACAGGAGCTTACCAAGATGAAGCACCTGAATGCCATTGCATTTCAGGCTGAAGATGAGATCGCCGGCGTTTGTTCGGCCATCGGAGCCTCTTTTGCAGGTTGCCTTGGCGTAACCTCAACCTCAGGTCCCGGTTTATCCCTGAAAAGTGAGGGGATCGGGCTTGCCATTATTACCGAACTTCCCCTGGTAGTTGTTGATGTGCAGCGGGGTGGCCCTTCCACTGGTTTACCGACGAAAACAGAACAGGCGGACCTGATGCAGGCATTATATGGAAGGCACGGAGAGAGTCCGTGCATCGTGCTGGCTTCCTCGACACCTGCAGACTGTTTTGATTTTGCCTATGAAGCCGCCCGGCTGTCCATGGAACACATGACCCCCGTCATCCTCCTGTCCGACGGATATCTGGCCAACGGCTCAGAACTGTGGAAAATTCCCAAAGTCGATGAATTGCCGGCCATCCATCCGCCTTTGGTACAAGACAATGATCCCTCCTACCAGCCTTACAATCGCGATCCAAAGACCCTGGCCCGGTACTGGGCGATCCCCGGACAGGAGGGCTTGCGCCATCGTGTGGGTGGACTTGAAAAGGCCGATGTGACCGGTGAAATATCCTATGATCCGTTCAACCATGAGTTTATGACCTATACCCGAAGTGAAAAAATCCAACGGGTGGCTCAACGGATACCATTACAGAAAGTGATGGGTAAGGAAAAGGGTGACTTGCTTGTGGTGGGGTGGGGAGGAACCTACGGAGCTCTCTTTACAGCTGTCAAAGAGCTGCAGTCGGAAAAGTATAATATCAGTCTGGCTCAGTTTAATTATATCAATCCTTTACCCACCAATACAGCGGAGATTTTTTCAGGATTCAGGAAAATTGTGGTTTGCGAACTCAACCTGGGACAATTTGTAAATTATCTGCGGAGCCAGTTGCCGCAGTTCACCTACCTTCAATGCAACAAAATTCAGGGCCTGCCCTTTTTAATATCTGAACTGAAGATAAGATTTAAAGACATCCTTAAAAAAGAACAGAAATCATGACATTCGAAGGCAATCATTGCGAAATCTCTGCACAGGATTTTAAAATGGACAAACCTGCGCGCTGGTGCCCGGGTTGCGGCGGTCACGCCGTACTGGCTGCCGTGCAAAGGGCGCTGCCGGCATGCGGGACAAAGATCGAGAACGTGGTCTTCGTTTCCGGTATCGGATGCTCATCACGGTTCCCCTATTATATTAACACATACGGTTTTCACGGACTACATGGAAGAGGAGCTGCCATTGCAACAGGAATTAAAATAGCCAATCCCAATCTCAGCGTTTGGCTGGTTACCGGTGACGGCGATTCAATGGCCATAGGCGGTAACCATTTCATTCACCTGCTGCGCAGAAATCTGGATATTAACATTCTGCTGTTTAATAACAAAATTTACGGGCTTACCAAAGGACAGTATTCTCCGACCACTCCAAAAGGCACTGTTACCAAGTCATCACCTGACGGGACCATTGAAAATCCTTTTTTGCCGGGTGAGCTGGCCATGGGTGCACAGGGAACTTTCTTTGCCAGGGTTGTTGACAACAACATGGATATGATGATGGATGTTTTTACCCAGGCGGCCCAGCATAAAGGCACCTCGCTGGTTGAAGTACTTCAGAATTGCGTTATTTTTAATGATGACATCCACATAGAAATCGCCGATAAGAATCTGCGGGAGGAAAACCAGCTGTACCTGGAGCATGGAAAGCCTATGCTTTTTGGCAAGGACAGGAAAAAAGGAATCATACAAACCGGAGGCAAATTCTATATAGTGAAAATCGGAGAAAACGGCGTCCGGCAGGAAGACATTCTTATACACGACGCTTACAAGTATGATGATACACGGCATTATATGCTGGCCCGTATGATCCTCCCCGATTACCCCGCAGCCATGGGAGTGATCCGCTGCACCGACAGCACCATTTATGAAGATGCCCTCTACAACCAGATTGAACATGCCCGGCACAAATCATTGATAAAATCGGTCGACGACCTGCTGACAAGCGGGAATACATTCAGGATGGGGTGAGCTTGATGGTAAGCAGTATTCAGTAATCGGTAACCGGTGCTGAAATACCGAATACCGGATACCGAATACCGAATACCGGTTACTTTTTAAAAGCTTGTCCCTTTTTTATGTAATTTTAATCCCATACTATTCCCCTCTGTATGCCCAGGAAATTTGACGTAAGCAATATCGACACCTATTATTTTTCGGATACCTCCTTTAATCTCTTGATGCAGAACCGGATCAGGAGGGTTCTGGTGGTCTGCAGCAGCTATGACTTTTTCATGCTCGAAGAAGATGGACGGATTGACGAGCATATATTCAATGAATATGTTTCCCTTAACCTTCGCTATCCTCCCGTATTTGTGCACGCTGATTCGGCAAAAAGAGCCTTTTCGTTACTCGACAGTGACCGCATAGACCTGATCATTGAAATGCTCAGCATCGGGGATTACGATACTTTTGAGCTGGCAAAACAGCTAAAGGAAAAATATCCCACTATCCCCATTGTCATTCTCACCCATTTTTCACGCGAGGTATCGCTAAAACTTGAAAACGAAGATCTTACTGCCATCGATTATGTATTTTGCTGGCTGGGCAATGCTGATCTTCTGCTGGCCATAATTAAGCTTATTGAGGACAGGAGGAATGCTGATTTTGATATTCAGCAGGTGGGTGTTCAGGCGATCCTGCTCGTGGAAGACTCCATTCGGTTTGTCTCTTCCTTCCTCCCCAACCTATATCAGATTGTGCTGCAACAGTCCATGGAGTTCATGAAGGAAGCCCTGAATGAACATCAGAAAATGCTGCGCCGCCGCGGTCGGCCCAAGGTTATCCTGGCCCAGAACTATGATGAGGCCGTTGCTGTCTATGAAAAGTACAAGAAGAATATCCTGGGCATCATTTCCGACGTAAGCTTTAAGAAAACAGCCAACCGGAAAGATCCGAAATTTCAGGGAGGTATTGAATTCTGCAAACTCGTGAGGGCCGATGACAAGAATATACCTTTTTTGCTGCAGTCTTCAGATCTTGCTTATGAAAAGTATGCCCGGGAAATGGGCGTGGGATTTCTGCATAAGCATTCCAAGAACCTATCCAATGAAGTAAAAGATTATATCATCCGTAATTTTGGTTTTGGCGAATTTGTATTCCGTCACCCGGAGACCCAGGAGCCCTTTGCTGTAGCGTCTGACCTGAAGGAATTACAGCAGATCATCATGAAGATACCGGATGAAGTGCTTTTATACCACGGACGGCATGATGACATATCCAAATGGCTGAATGCGCGCGCCCTTTTTCCCATTGCCCGGATCTTTAAACCGATCCAGAATGAAGATTTTACAAGCATTGATGACCTGCGCAAATATATTTACAGGGCCATATCCAGTTTCCGCACCAGCAAAGCCATCGGTACTATAGCCGAATTTGATAAACATGTGTATGATGAATACCTGAGGTTTTCACGCATAGGAGGCGGTTCGCTGGGGGGCAAGGCAAGGGGACTTGCGTTTTTTAACGCTGTTATCCAGCAGGAAAAAATAAACGAGAGGTTCAACAATGTGATCATCTCCATTCCCCGTACCGTTGTTTTAAGTACAGAGGTATATGAAGAATTCATGGAAAGTAATGATCTCTACAAAACGGGAATGGAGGGACACGCGGATGAAGAAGTACTCATCCGTTTCATCAAAGGCAAGTTGCCCGATTATGTGTACGACGACCTTGAAGCCATCCTGACCCATGCCAGAAACCCCATCGCGGTCAGATCTTCCAGCAAGCTCGAAGACTCCTATTATCAACCCTTTGCCGGCATCTATAACACCTATATGATACCGGTTACAAGAGACACAGCCTTGTCGTTGCGACTGCTCGAAACAGCCATCAAAAGCGTATATGCATCGGTGTATTTTAAAACCAGCAAGGCATACGTTTCTGCCACATCCAATATTATCGATGAGGAAAAAATGGGAATTATCCTGCAGGAGGTCTGCGGAAACCGTTATGGGGATTACTTTTATCCCACCCTGGCTGGTGTGGCACGATCCATCAATTTTTACCCCATCAGTCCCGAAAAGCCAAATGACGGCATAGCCAGCGTTGCTTTCGGGCTGGGCAAGCTGATTGTGGAAGGGGGAGCCGCATTGCGATTCTCTCCCAGGTACCCCGCCAAAATTTTACAGCTTTCAAATCCGGAAATGGCCCTGCGCGAAACGCAGAAGTTTTTCTTCGCCCTGGATATGAATCCTGAAAGTTTTAAGCCTTCTCCGGATGATAAAATTAACCTGGTAAGGCTTAACATTACCGATGCAGAAAGTCACGGAACCCTGCGGTATGTCTCATCTGTGTATGACTTTGACAACCATATGATCCGGGATACTTTTGACTACCCGGGAAAAAAGATAATCACCTTTGCCAATATTCTGCAATATAATTCTTTCCCCCTGGCCGAAATACTGGATACCTTGCTGCAGCTGGGACAGCAGGCTATGAATAATCCCATCGAGATTGAATTTGCCGCGAATCTTGATACACCGGAAGGAGAACCGAAAATATTCAATTTTCTCCAGATCAGGCCTATTGTGATCAATGAGCAAAGCATTAATTTCAGGATTGACAAGGTAAATCCTGACGATGTCATACTCTATTCTGAAAAGGCCATGGGCAATGGAGTTTATAATTCCATCAGCAATATTGTGTATATTAAACCCGATGCTTTTAATTCAGCCCGTAACAAGGACATCGCTTTGGAGGTGGAAAAAATAAACGAAAAACTCTCCGGCAACCGGCAGAACTACATTCTGATCGGCCCCGGCCGCTGGGGATCCGGCGATCCGTGGCTGGGCATACCGATCAAATGGGCTCAGATCTCAGCCGCCAGGATCATTGTGGAATCAGGGCTGGAACATTACCGTATCGACCCCTCGCAGGGAACCCATTTTTTCCATAATCTCACTACATTCGGCGTTGGCTATCTGACTATTAACCCTTATCTGAATGACGGGATTTATAATGTTGATTTTCTCAATGCACAGCCGGCAGCATTTGAATCAGCCTATATCCGGCATATTGCCTTTCAGCATCCCATAAAAGTGGAGATTGACGGGAAG
>CAYWCR010000071.1:0-21343 GCA_964456825.1 uncultured Bacteroidales bacterium | reverse complement strand
TATCGCTTTTAATATCGTTAACCTCCTTGGTCATCTCTTTTGTGCTTTCGTTGATCTCGCGCTTGATATCATCCGTTGCTTTCTTGAATTCGTTCAGTCCTTTGCCAATACCCTTTGCAAAATCGGGCAGTTTCTTGGCTCCGAAAAGCAGAAGGAACACCAGTAGAACCACAACGATTTCACCGCCGCTGATAAATAAAAGGGATTCCTGCATGGCCTTCAAATTCTGTAACAAATATAGCAAAGTTTGGATTGCGTGCAGATGTTTTAAGAAAGGGATTTTGAGGAAGGGGGAAGAGGCTAAACGGTAACCCTGCCTTCCGGCAGGCAGGCGGTAATTGTTAAACTATCGATGGTGTACAATAAAAAAATGTCAGACACCTCAGGGTATCTGACATTTTTTATTCCTGCAGATTATGCTTTGGTTACGGATTCTCTTATCGCTTTTGGCTGTGTGTCAAATACCAGTGCAGTTGCAATGAAAACGGTCGAATATGTACCTGAGATCAATCCAAGCAGCAGCGCAAAGGCAAATCCCATGACACTTTCCCCGGTAAAGATGAATATAATGATTACCGTGAGCAATACGGTCAATGAGGTAATGATGGTCCGGCTCAGGGTATCATTCAGCGCTGTATTCATCAGGTCTTTGTAACCTCGTTTCGGATGCAGTTTCCTGTGTTCGCGGATACGGTCAAAGATTACCACGGTATCATTTACCGAATAACCGATAATGGTTAAAATAGCCGCAACAAAGGTTTGATCAATCTCCATGGAGAAGGGCATCAGCCCATACAGCAGGGAGAACATGGCGATAACAAAAAAGGCATCATGGAACAGGGATGCCAGGGCGCCCAGTCCGAACCTCCAGTTCCGGAAACGGAATGCTATATAGATAAACATGAATATCAAGGCAACAAACATTGAAAAAACGGATCTCTTCTTGATATCATCCGCAATGGTGGGTCCGACAAGCTGTATGCTCAGAATATTATTCTGGATGAACTGATCATAGGTAACATCAGCTCCGATCATAGGTTTCAGCCCCTGATAAAGGATTTGCTGTATCTGTTCACTCATGTTCGGATCATCCGATTCAATGCCATATTTGGTGGTGATCCTCACCTTATCAGATGAGCCATAGGTGATAACGGTAGGACGGGTTTCCAGGGGCGCCTCAAGAAGTTTTGCCACCTCAATGTTGTTCACCGGTCCGTCAAATTTCATAATGTAGTTACGGCCCCCGGCAAAATCAACACCCTGGTCAAGACCCCTTACGGCGAAAGATATGCAGCCAATGACGATCATGGCTATGGAAATGCCGTAGAATAATTTGCGGTTCTTCAGAAAATCGAAATGAAGGTTTTTGAAAGCGCCTCTTGAAGTTGGTGTGGAAAAAGCAAGGTTTGCGTTTTTCTCGAGATATAATTCAAAAACAAGACGTGTTATAAATATGGCTGCGAACATGGAGGTACAGATACCGATCACCAGGGTGGTGGCAAAACCTTTAACGGGACCGGTACCACCCAGCACATACAATATGATACCGGTAACCAGGGTAGTAACATTACCGTCGATAATAGCAGACAGGGCATTTTTAAAACCATCGGCGATGGCCAGCCGTGTACCTTTTCCGGCCAGTAATTCCTCACGCACACGTTCGTATATCAGCACGTTGGCATCAACCGACATACCGATGGTCAGCACAATACCGGCAATACCGGGCAGTGTAAGCGCCAAACCAAGGGAAGCAAGGACGCCGATAAGGAAGAACATATTGAGGAACAATGCAATATCAGCAATAAGTCCGGCTGTCCGGCTGTAGTAAAGAATCATGAACGCAAAAATGATCAGGAATGAAAGCCCCAGGGAGCCTAAACCCGAACGGGTGGATTCTTCACCCAGCGAGGGGCCTATGACCTCTTCCTGGATGATCTTGGCCGGTGCGGGCATGGTACCTGATTTCAGCAGGTTAGCGAGGTCAGTGGCTTCTTTGGTATCAAAATCACCGGAGATGGAGGAAGAACCGGTAGGTATTTCTTCATTTACAACGGGTGAGGAATATACATAGTCATCCATAACAATGGCAATGCATCTGCCAACATTCTCCCTGGTGATCCGGGCCCAGGCAGTGGTTCCGGTGGCATCCATGCTCATGGATACCTCGGCGTTGCCTCTCACCTGGTCAAACTGCATGTTGGCTTGTGTTACAACATCTCCGGTGAGGGGCGGCTTACCATCACGTCCGGTTATTTTAATGCCATGCAATTCATAATACTCGGTGGGTTTCCTGGTTTCCGGATTGGCCATGGGTTTGGCCGACCAGTAATATTTGAAGTCACTGGGAAAGATGCCTTTTTGCATGGCCAAATGGAGATACTGGTTGGTTCTCGCCGTATCCTTGTAATGCACCCTCCCGAATACCGATCCCCGCAAGGCCTCCCAGTTTTGGGTAACATTGGGTTTCAGCACTGTAAACAGGGGCATATCTTCTCCCATGGCTTCCTTTGAAAGGGAATCAGCTGCAGCAGCCGTATCCGCTTCAATCTGTTCGAGCAGGGTCAGATCACTGCCTTCGCCGGCTTTGGAAGTGTCGGCAGGCATTGTTTCAGCAATGGTTTCCGTTGACGTTGGGGCAGCCATTATATTGCCGGCCTTGTTAAGTTCACTAATAAGCTTATTCGCATCGATGAGGCTTCTGAGGATTTCCTTATTCTCATAGGTTTCCCAGAATTCGAGACGGGCTGTTCCCTGCAAAAGTTTTCGCACCCTTTCCTTTTCTTCAACACCGGGCAGCTCAACCAGGATGCGGTCGCCTCCTTCAATACGCTGCACGTTGGGCTGTGCCGTACCAAAATGGTCGATACGGGTGCGTATAATCTCAAAGGAATTGCTGATTGCAGCATCGGCTCTTTCACGGATGACCTTCAGCACGTCAGCATTGGAGGTGTTATAATTGATCTCGTTTCGCAACTCCTGCGAGGTAAAGATTGAGCTGAGCCTGGCATTGGGATTTATGCTTTCAAATGCCCTGCCGAACAAGGTCACAAAATCCTCATTCGAGGCCGCTTGCTCCTTGCGGGCAAGGGCAAGGGCCCTGTTAAAGGTTGTGTCTTTGCTGTAATTGGCCAGTGACTTGATGACATCAACCGTTGAAACCTCAAGGATAACGTTCATACCACCGCGAAGGTCCAGACCCAGGTTGATCTCACGTTCCTGACATTCCCGGTACGAATATTTTTTTAACCAGAGAAAATTATATACTTCCTCGGAGGAAATGGAATCGAGATAACGATCGGCTATTTTAAGCCCCAGTGAATCAAGTTTCTTGTCAGGACTCTGCGTTACTTTTTGGGCATATTTTTTGGCATCATTTCTAACTTTGTAGGTGACAACCGTAAATGACAACTGATAAATACATACCAGCGCTAGAGCGATAGCAAATGCCCAAATGGCTCCTTTATTACGCATTTCTTTATATTATTAGTTTAAAATTCCTTTTTTAACAGTGGCGCAAATATATTAAAATTTTCCTAATGAGCTAACCGGTTGATGCTAATTATGAAAGATAACCGTTCCCGGTTCCCGGTTCACGGTAAGCCTGCCTGCTCCCGATGCATCGGGATACGGCAGACATGTCTGTCAACCTGTAAAAAAATTTCAAACTTTCCCCGTATCTTTGCTTTATATTAAATGCATTCTAACGGCAAATCATATCGTATGAAAAAAATCCCTATCATTTTAATAGTTGCATGGACATTGGTGGCGGGCTGTAAAAGTTCCGGAAAGTCAGAAGATCCATCCGGCCCTCATTTGGTAAAAGAATACTATGACAACGGCAGGATTCGGTCAGAGATATCAGCTGTCGGCACCCTGCGGCATGGAATTACAAAAAACTATGACAGAAGCGGAAACCTGGCCGGTGAAGTGATGTATGTCAACAATATGAAACACGGATGGGCAACCAATTATTATGCTTCAGGCAGGGTTCATTCGAAGATCATGTACCAGGAAGCTAAAAAGGACGGTGATGAAATATGGTATTATGAAAGCGGCAAGGTATTCCGCCTAAGCCCTTATGCCAAAGGGAAACTGAATGGTGTGCAAAAAGGCTATTATGAAGACGGCAGCCTGAAGTTTGAAATGCCTTATAAAAACGGAGATCCGGGAACAGGACTGAAAGAATACTCGAAGACCGGCAAGCTGATTACCAATTACCCCGTCATCGTAATTAAGGAAGTCAATCACTTGGCTATGAATAACATGTATATTCTCAAACTTTCCCTGTCCAATCAATCCGGCAAGGTGCAGTTTTACAGGGGAGAACTGGAGGAAGGAAAGTACCTCACCAGGAAGGTAATGTCCATGATATCGGAAAATGGTGTGGCAGAATATGTTGTGTCTGTAGCACCGGGAGCAATGGCCATTGAAAAGCTCAACTTTGTCGCCAGTGTTAAGACACCTATGGGAAATCCCTGTATATTGCAGAAAAGGTTCAACCTGGCGGTTAAAAACTAAGAGGGTTTGAAAGTTTGAGGATTTCAGGATTTAAGGTTTTGAAGAAAAGTCAGCATTTGACTCCCGATAGCTTCGGGAACAGTCCGCAACGGGTAAAGTAAACCTTTGAATTTTCAAACTTTAAAATATTCAAACCTTATTTATTCAAACGAAGTCAGACAGTACAGTAATGCCGTGTTTCCCGGCGATATTACCAGCCCCCGCTGAATGTATTCTTTAGCCTTTTTGAGATTCCCCTTCCTGAAATAATGCATGCCGGCTGAAGAATAAGCTCTGCCCACCAGGTCGTAAGTCAGATCACCGCCGGGGAAAAGGGAGTGCAACGCTTCAAATTTAAGCAGGTATTCATCGCCAGGGGTTAGTTCCCCCCTGTCGAAATAATCCATGGCTGTCCCCAGGTACAGCATGATAAGCAGGTTATTAAATACCATATTGGTCTTCAGGCTTTCATATTGGCTGGCATATTTTTCAACCAGGCTGGTTGCCGTGCGGGTATCCATCACCCTCATGCTGCTGGCCAGTGTCTGCACGAATGCTACCTGGGCATCTGCATTATCAGGATTGATCCGGTATGCCACTTCAAAGAATGGCAGGGCATCCCTGGTCCTGCTTCGGTTCAGTAAATACCTGCCCCTTTCAAAATGGTATACGAAAGCAATCTCATCAAGGAATTCTTTTCTTTTTATATGACTTTCCAGATATTGGTATATCTTTTCATAGTA
The DNA here is from genome assembly GCA_964456825.1 of uncultured Bacteroidales bacterium. GTDB lineage: Bacteria > Bacteroidota > Bacteroidia > Bacteroidales > UBA10428 > UBA5072. Next base: position 16,103 of record CAYWCR010000071.1, on the reverse strand, counting down.
ATCAACATCGCTTCGGTTGATCAGGTGAGCAATGGTTATTTTGGCAAATTCGTCACGGACCATGGAGGGGGTGATACTTTCAGTATTAAAGCGGGTCAGTTTTACCAGATAGTCAGCATCGTTTAGTTCATTATAGGTTTCTTTTCCGACAATATCAGCCAGGGCTATCATCATGAGGAACTCTATTTTTTTGCAGGGATAGAACAGATAAGCCTTTTCAAGCTCGTGATACCCTTCTTTTATTTTCTGGTCCTGGAACAAATAAGCAGCCTTGTTGAGGTATTGGATCCCCAGCAGTTCTTTTAATGATATCTGCTCATCCGCAAAGTAGTATTTATCGAAAAGTTCATTGGTGTTGGTTCCTATATACTCATTTTCACTGATGAACTTATTCTTTCTCATGTAATCGATATACTGTTTTTTCATTCGCTGGTCAAAACTCAGGTATCCGGCCGCAGGATCGGTTGATTCGATCTTGATCTCTTCACTCCCCGGATAGGAGACAAGATAAACATGAACAGGTGTTTCCCTGACATCGAAGGGGATATTGCTTTTCTGCAGTATGATTCCATATAAGGCGGAAGCTGATACGCAGTTGAAATTACCATTTTTAAATATTTCAGGAAAGGAAGTCTGAAGCTCATACTTGCTGAAATAATGATCGTGGGTGATCTTATAAATTGTCTTGATCCGCTGTTTCGGCTTCAGGGCAACGGGAGTTTTGATCTTCAGGTCACTGAGGAAGGTATAGAAATCCAGCTGATATTGTTGCGCCAGCCTTTCATCCATGTCGGCTGAAGTGGCAAGAAACAGGCTAAGAAAATCCTCTTCCCCGTTGCTGAAAAATCGGTTGAACTGTGCTTTTTCATAAGCTCCCGAATATTTTATTTCATCCGGGTAAACCAGGGTATCGGATGTGGCATTTTGCGCAAAACATGACCAACAGGCAACAAAATACGCAAATGCCAGGCTGATCCATTTTTTCATATCGGCAGTATTTGGTTATCGGTTGCTGCAATTTACGAATTTGAGAGCATTTCTGCCATAGAATTCTTATGTTCCCTGTTGTGCTCTTAGGTGGTTATAAATTGAGGATTATGCTAACCACAAAGAACAAAAAAGAACACATAAGAAATGATTTCATCTGTTCATTTTTTAAAGACCGTTTAACAGCACAATTCACCTATGCTGTTTTGGTTATTTCCAGCGGCCATGGTTATTCGAGTAATGATTCAAATGAAGCGCCCAGCGTCTGTTGTTTAATGAAATCATATTGTGTCAGCTGCCTGATCTCATAGTAATAAGTCCAGAATTCCCGCAAGGCTGCAATATATCCGCGGCGGGCCACATCTTTGTCTTCCAGGGCAACGTTTAAATCAAGCACATCGATCTTTCCGATCAGAAAACGCTGTTTGCTAATTTCATAACTATACTGGGCTACGGTATCGGCCTTGGCGGCAATCAGCAACTGGTCATCCTGCAGGCTGAACTGCATGACTTTCAGCAATACCTGTTGTTCAAAATCAATTTGCTCCTGTTGCACAGTGGTGTTGACTACCTCCTGGTTTGAGCGCGCCATTTTGTATTGTCCGCGCCCTAGTCCCCAGTCAAGCAAAGGCATTTCAATTCCAATCCGTAAAGTCTGTTTATCCTGTGGATCCTGGTATGCCCCGGGAATATCAACAGCTCGCTGAGTTAATCCAAAAGAGGCAAGCAGATTGGCATTCAGTCCTTTTTCAGCTTTGGTCATCGCTACCTGTTGTTGTGCTTCAATCAGTTGCCTTTCCAGTTGCACCATGTCGGGATTGTTCTTTTTTGCTTCCGAAAGGGCTTTTTCTATGTTAACCTCCATAAATACTACTCCTGAAGGTATGATAAGCGTAATATCCGTAACGGGGCTTAAATTCAGAAATGAACGGAGCTGAAATTTATAGATCTCCAGATTGATCCCTGCCTTGTTAAGGTCGGTGCTGGCTTCGAGATGCCTGAGTTCAAGCTGAAGCAATTCGTTTTCAGCAATGGTGCCCATGTTATACCTTCCCTGCGCGATTTTATACAAGGTATCAGTATTCTGGTAATTGATACGGGATATTTCAACATCCGTCTGGGCCAGGGCAAGGTCGAAGAAATAATTGACCGCCCGCATGGCCACCCCTTCCATGGCATCGATATATTCTTTCTTGGCTTCTTCATATCGCAGGGGCTCGATTTTCCTTTCCCACCTGAACTCGTTATAACCGCTTAACGGCTGTCGGAATCCCACGGAGATGGGGGAAGAAAGGTACATATAATTCTCATTTTTGCCGAATTGATCAACCCGTTGCAGATCAGAGCTTGCAAACACCGAACCTCCGGTCAGTCCTATGTTTTGCTGTAAATTCAAACCCATCGTGATGGCATTGGCATTATCCTCAATGTAAGAATAGGTTCCGTCAGGATTTTGGTATTTTATCAGCGAACTGTTAAAGTTGACCAGGTCTCCCGACAGGCTCAGCCTGGGAAGGTAGTTGGCCACATGCGTGCGATATTGCCAGTAGCTTCCGCGGAAACGATGACGTGCCAGAATAGCCTGCAGCGACTGTTCCTGTGACATCGCGATGACTTCCTCCAGGGTAAGGACCTTCTTCGGGGCTTCCTGGGCGTTGGTGCCAGCGGTGGCAGTGAACAAAACAATAATTATTAAAAGTCGTTTCGTCATATTTGTTAATTTGATGATTTATTGGTTGATGTTTACAGTATCAACCGACAACCTGCCTGCCTTCAGGCAGGCTGACAACTGCCAACCGACAACACCCAACACCCACACAACTTATCCCTTGTCCCTTGTCCCTTCATTCATACCTCAGCGATTCGATCGGATCCTTCTCCGATGCTCTTTTTGCCGGGGAATATCCAAAAATGATCCCCACTGAGGCCGAGACAACAAAGGCAATCAGCACCGACGACATGGTGACAATGGTGCGGATATCAAATATTCTTTCAATGGCTTCGGCCAGGATGATGCCGAAGATGACGCCAATCAGGCCGCCTGTTATGCTGATAAGGACCGCTTCAGAAAGAAACTGCATGACAATATCCGCTTTTTTCGCGCCGATAGCCATGCGGGTGCCTATTTCCTTAATTCTCTCCATGACGGAGGCAAACATGATGTTCATGATCCCGATGCCTCCCACGATCAGGGCAATGCTGGCAATAGCCCCCAGCACAATGTTGAATATATCCTTGGTCCGCTGTTCCTGCTTCAGCAGCATTTCGGGGATGGTGATCTCATAGTCCTTCACCTGCATGTGCCGCCGGTGCATCATGCGGCTCAGCAATTCAGCTGTGGGGGATAATTGCTGCGTTTCAAAAACCTGAATGATGATCCGGTCGAGCTGATGATAATTGCCTTCGGTGTTTTGCTTAGGCGTCACACTTCTTGCCATACCGGGGAAATTACCGGACTGGCTGGCGAATGTGCGGGTATTTATAAGAGCCCGGTTCTGAAAACGCAGGAGCACCGCTTTTACCGGCACATATATGTTGTCGTTGAAAACATTGATCCCCGCATTTTCAAATCCGGTAAGGCTTATGGTGCTTCTTTCGATCACACCGATGACTTTCAGCCATATGTTGCCGAATTTTATATACTGGTTGATGGGATTGACCTTGCTGAAAAACTTTGCCCTTATGTTAGACCCTATTATGCATACCGGTATTCCGTTGTCTTCCTGATAGGCATTAAACACCTCTCCCATTTCGAGTTTGAGGTTGTAGATGTCAAAATAGGATTTGGAGACACCGAGGATTTTTGCGGCTTCTCTTGATCCGCCACTGGTAACAAAGGAATTAATAGAGATCTCCGGGCTGATGCTCTTCAAGGTTGGCAGTAATTTGCTGATCGCCGCAACATCCTCCAGGGTGAGGCCGGGCGAATATTTGCGTTTTTCTTCCAGGCTGTTATTGCTGCTGCTACTGCTGCTGCTGCTGGTGCTGCTGCTGCTCTCCGATTCTTCTTTGGCTTCCACAATGGGGGATATGACAATATTATTGACCCCCACCAGCTTGATCTGTTCCAGGATCTCCTCCTTGGCTCCCCGTCCGACGGCAAGCATGCTGATCACAGCCGCCACCCCGAAAATAATGCCCAGTCCAGTCAGGAATGTCTTCAGTTTATTATCCAGCAAAGAGTCTACGGCTATGTTAAAGTCGTGAATATACCGTTTATAAAGTCTTTCAATCATAATGGCTGGCGTTTCAGTTGGGCCGGGGTCCCGGGAAAGGTGGCCGGTGACGCTGCCGGGTCAGGGTATCGGGGACTTTTTTATTTTGCTGCTCTTCCTTTAGTTTTTTCTCTTTCAGTAACGGGTACAGGTCCATTCCGGTCCATTTAAAATCTTCAGCATCTTCCGGAACGGAAAGATACAATTTATCACCTTCCGAAAGTCCTTTTTCGATAATAACCGAGTTATCATTAGCATCACCCAGTAAAACCAGCTGGCGCGAGTTGTTTTTCCGGTATACAAAGGTCAGACTGTCATTGCTGTGCACTGCTTCGAGTGTAACATACAGAACATCATCATAGGTCCTGGTAAGGATGGCATTGCTGGTGGTCATGGCCGGCCGCATCACCGGATCAGTTTCATTGACGTTGATCATGACTTCAAATACCTTGGAATCAGTATTGGGTAATTGTTCACCGATATTGGCCACATCAAACACGTTGCCGGACAACTTCTTTTCGGGAAAAGCATCGATGCCAAGGGTCACAGACTGGCCTTTTTTTACCTTGCTGATATCAATTTCATTTACATAGGTTATGGAGTTGAAGGACGAGAGATCAGGCAGCGTGGCGACGGTAACATCTCCCCTTCCAATCATTAATGAACTGCCAGTGGTTCGTTTTGAACCATCCCGGTCTTTATAATATACGACCATGCCTGATGCGGGAGCCCTGATAACCAGACTGCTTAAAGCGGCCATAATTTTCTCCTTTTCCCTCAAAGCGCGCGAAAGCTCTACATTTTTCTGCCGTATGTTCACCTGGGCCTGCTGTACTTTCAGGTTATAATTGCTCAGGGTCTGTATATACTCCCTTTTAACCTTGTCAAGATCGATCTCGGCCTTCCGTATGACCGCAGGGGATTCGTATTTCGATTGCTCGACGTTAATTTCTGCTTCCTCCACCGAGAATTTCAGGTTGATGATGTTGTCACGCTGTGACCTTAGCTCGAGGGAGGAATCGATCTTTGCTTTTTCAATATCGGCCTGCAATAATTCGATCTGGCTATCTATTTCCTTCAGATTGTTTTGAATATCCGTTTCATCGAGCTGGGCCACGAAAGCTCCTGAATCAACAACAGTTCCCTCGGGTATGATCTTTCCGATGATAAGCTGCCATACATAGGCTTCTCTCAGCATTGCCAATGGAGCTGTGATATTAACAGATTTCCGTGCCTGCAACTCACCGGTAACCGTGACCACGATCTCGAATTTCCCTTTCTTTACTTCTGTTTCAAGATCGATTACGGATTTCTTTTTCGTAACGCTGTAAATGATGATGATCAGCAAAACAGCAGCCAGGGAGGCCAGTAAATATATGTTTCGTTTCTTCATATGGTTTATAATTATTACAGGTTGCCTCAGTTTATCTCCGGCTTACCTTTTTTATTTCCTGGATTATTTTATTAGCCAGCACATTGGCGGATTCCTCCGAAGCACTTTCGGCATATATCCTGATGATGGGCTCGGTATTGGACTTTCGCAAATGTACCCATTCTTTCTCAAAGTCGATCTTCACACCATCAATGGTATTCACCTGGTGGGGGCTGAATTTATCGCGGATGAGCGCCAGGACACCATCAACATCAATATCAGGTGTCAGTTCAATCTTGTTCTTCGAAATAACATAATCAGGGTAAGTCTTGCGCAACTGTGTGCATGACTTTCCTGATAAAGCCAGGTGTGAAAGGAAGAGGGCTATACCGACCAGGGCATCGCGTCCGTAATGCAAGGGGGGATAAATGACCCCGCCATTCCCTTCGCCGCCGATGACGGCATTTGTCCGTTTCATTTCCTGCACCACATTGACCTCCCCAACTGCGGCTGCAGAATAGGTGCCGCCATACTTATGTGTCACATCGCGCAATGCGCGGGTAGAGGACAGGTTAGAGACGGTATTCCCGGGTGTATGCCGCAATATATAATCGGCTACGGCCACCAGCGTATATTCCTCCCCAAACATCGATCCATCCTCACAGACGATGGCCAGGCGGTCTACATCAGGATCAACGACAAAGCCGACATCGGCTTTATGCTTTTTGATGGAGGCTGAGATATCTCCCAGATGCTGCGGCAGGGGTTCGGGATTATGCGGGAACTCTCCTGTAGGGTCACAGTATAATTTCACCACATCCGCCACCCCAAGCGCTGCAAGCAAAGGAGGAATTACCAGTCCGCCTACCGAGTTCACACAATCAACTACTACTTTGAATCCTGCCTTTTTAATGGCCTCCCGGTTGACCAGGGGGAGCTGCATTACCTGCTGAATATGGTAATCTCCCATGGTCGCATCAGATTTGACTTTACCAATGTCATCCACCGCAGCATAGTCAAATTCACCTTTTTCGGCAATTTCCAGTACCTCTGCACCATCCTGTGCAGTCAGAAATTCGCCGGATGCATTCAGCAGTTTCAGGGCATTCCACTGCCGTGGATTGTGGCTGGCAGTCAGGATAATCCCCGCGTCAGCCTTGAGATTTTGCACCGCCATTTCAACCGTGGGAGTGGTGGCCAGGGAGAGATTGATAACATCGATGCCAAGACCGGCCAATGTACCCGAAACCAGCCTTTCAGCCATGTCGCCTGAAATGCGGGCATCCCGGCCCAACACAATAATGGGTTTCCTTGAAGCTGTTTTTTTCCTGATCCAGGTGCCAAATGCCGATGCATACTTCATCATGTCGGGAGGCGTAATGCCTTCACCGGCTTTACCGCCAACGGTTCCCCGGATACCTGAAATGGATTTGATTAAGGTCATATGGATTAACAATTTTTATATTTTTTTACCCGTCAAAATATCGTAAATTTAGAAAACGGCAAAATGCTGGAAATTATATATAAAGCATTGATTTTTCTTATTTTAAACTCATCAATAAAGGAAATCGAACGGTTTAAAATTACCAAATGTAATTATAAGATAGGAAAATCCGGGATTTTTTCTTTTTTCAAAAACAATTTGTAAACCATTAAATACATTTGAATGATGGCAACATTCCGTGGTCCCAGAAAAGGAAATGCACCCTCCGGAGCCAGGAAGGCACCGGCACAAAGATCTTCAGGGAACGTAAAGAGAAAAAGCTCTTCAGCCGGATCCATCAAGTCCCCGGTATCAGGTCCGGGTCCAAAATCAACAACCCGCAAACTGGTGAGAAGCAAAAAACAGGCAAAGGATATGCCCAAGGCAAAACATGAAGATGAACTGATCCGGTTGAACAAGTATATTGCCAGTACGGGCGTCTGCTCGCGTCGTGAAGCGGATGACTTTATCCAGGCCGGCCTTATTATGGTGAATGATAAACTGGTTACCGAGCTGGGAACAAAGATTAAACCCACCGATGTAATTAAATATAACGGTGAAAGACTCAGGGAAGAAAGGAAGGTCTATATCCTGCTCAATAAACCCAAGGATTATATCACTACCCTGGAGGATCCGCATGCCAAAAGGACGGTTATTGACCTTATTAAAGGCGCATGCCGTGAAAGGGTTTACCCGGTCGGCAGGCTCGACCGCAACACTACTGGTGTATTGCTGCTGACCAACGACGGAGAAATGACGAAAAGACTTACGCATCCCAAATTTGAAAAGCTTAAGGTATATCAGATTGAGCTGAATAAGGGACTCAGGCCGGCAGACATGGATAAAATTGCCTCCGGTATCATGCTCGATGACGGATTTATCAAAGCCGATGCCATCAACTATATTGATCCGGAAGATAAAAAACAGATAGGCATTGAGATACACTCAGGACGAAACAGGATCGTCAGAAGGATATTCGAACAACTCGGATATGATATACGAAAACTCGACCGGGTATACTTCGCAGGGCTTACTAAAAAAGGACTGTCACGCGGGCAATGGCGTTTCCTGACAGAACAGGAAATTCACCTGCTGAAGATGAATGCGTTTAAATAGGGTTTAAAGGTTTGAATATTCAAAAGTTTAATGTTTACAGGCCTGCCTGCCGGCAGGTCAACAAATCAACAAATCACCCAATCAACAAATCACCAAATATTTTATGCCTTGCCCATTCTGCAATCCATCAATAGAGGAATGCATATTCCTGGAATCGGAAAGCTTTCTTGCCATCTATAACATAGCTCCGGTCCTCCCCGGCCATTCCCTTATTATTCCCAGGGACCATATCACCAGTTTTATCGGCCTGAACCAGCAACAAAGGGCGGAATTCCTCGATACCACCACACAGGCTGTGAGGGTTTTGCTGAAGGCCTTCCATACCGACGCTTTTGATCTGTCGGTGCAGGAGAAGCCCGAAGCCGGACAGACCATCGAACACCTTCACCTGCACATCGTGCCGCGGCTGAAAAATGATATGCCCAATCCGGGCGACTGGTACCCTGTGATCCATACGAGCGACCAGATGATCATGGATGACAAAAACCGGAATCGCCTGCCGGATGATGACCTTCGCCGGATCGTGGAGAAACTGAGAAATGTCGCTGCCGATCCGGATTTGCGGGAATGAAAAAAGCCGGCACTGTATCAGGCCGGCTTTTTTCAATAATGCATTAACATCCCTATCTTTTGTCATCAGTTGAAGTCCTTGTATTTGATCCGGAAGAAGAAGATGAACGTTGTGTTGTAGCGGGCTTGGCTGAAGAGGAACGGGAGGTGGTGGTTGACCGGGTCACCTGGGAGTTGGTACTGCGCTGTTCTCCCCGCTGACGGTTGTATTGCTGACGGTCGAGGTCAGACCTTGAGGTTGATGGCGGGGTTGTGCGCGTGGTTGTCGTGGTGGCCGGCCTGGTTGTGGTCGATTGCTGGGTAGCCGGCCTGGTGGCGGGAGTATTCTCAATCTTCTGCCATTCCTGATCCGTCCGGCGGTAAATGTTCCCATCCTTGTCGGTATAGACATTATTGCGGGTCGACTGCCGGGTCACCGGCTTGGTACTGGTTGACCGCGTTGGTGTTGAAGGTTGCGTGGTCGATGTTCGGGTTGTTGATGGCCGCGTCGATGGTTGTGTTGTGGTGGGCCTGGTGGATGTTGAAGGCCTTGTCGAAGGCTGGGTCGTAGTCTGCCTTCCTGACTGATTCGTCGTAGTCTGCCTTGTCGTTGAAGTCCTTGTTGAGGTTGACTGCCTTGTGGATGTCTGCGTTGAGGTCCGTGTACCCGGGGTACCTGAATCCGTCCTTTTTGTGTCCACAGAGGAACGTGATGCCTGATCGGGACCGGCTGACCGGCGGCTTGATTCCACACCGGTTCTGTGCTGATGATAAACATTCTGCGATGACTGGCCATCTCTTTTTTCCCGGTAATCAGCATACGGGATAGGGTTAGGTCCATAATAATGGTGTTGATGATGATGATAGGGTGGCCTGTAGGCCGGAGGTCCCCAGTAACCGCCATAATAATGATATTGATAATGCGGATGGTAGTAATTCCAGGAAAACCAGTTGTATGGCCTCCATACAGGTGTTGAAAATCCTATGCTCCAGCCTGTGTAGGGATCGTAATACATATGGTAACCATAGGTCCAGGGACGCGGATAATAATAGTGCCCGTACCAGGAATGATAATGAAACCCGGTTCCATACACCACCGTTGGACCGTATATGTAACTTCCGGTGTAGCCCGGTGTATAACCAACATATACAATATCGGGGGTGTAGTCATAAATATACACGTATTTTACATTATGTACCGGAGAACTGGGCGGTATGTCCTGTATATCGTCGGGTACACGCACACTGACCTCCCACGGGCCCATGGCTTTCCCTGATTCGAACCACACACCGTTCTCGCACAGATAATAACGATCATTGATCAGCAGAACGGTATTGTTTGAATTGTCAGCATAAGCTACGCGTGTGCCGGGAATACTTTTAAAGTTGGGATTGCCGTCATAAACGATCTCAGCACTAGCTTCCTTTCTGTTCACGGTAGCGGTCTGCGGGATAATGGCATCCAGAACAGCTTCATTGGCAGCATTGGTGCCGGCAACACTGGATAAAACCCTGTCTTTTTCACTTCCCTCGGGAATGGCGGCAAATACCTGCGGAAGTGCATCAGCAGGAATATACTCCCATGGGCCTTTCATCGATTTTGAAACATACCAGCGTCCTGACAGGAGGATATAATATTGCTGGCCGCTGATATCCATGAATACATCGCTCTGGGTATTTTTAACATAAAGCAGGGTAGCCCCTTCAACGGGTGCGAAAACCGGTTCGCCTTCTGTAACGATCAGCTCTGCCGGATTTGTACGCACCAAAATTTCAGGTATGGCCTGCACCTGGGCGGCTTTTGCTTTCTCCTCCTCTGTTTCTTCAATCAAATCGCTGATGACACTACGGGGATTCTTTTCATATTTCCAAGAGCCCCTGAGGATATCCGAAGTGACAAACCACATCCCGTCACCGTACAGCCAGTATTCACTCAACCTGGGGTCGAAGACAATGAAATAGGGGGTGTTCACGACCTGCATTATATCGGTACCCTCGATGGTCTCTGTCCTGGGTTCACCGTCAATGGTGATCAGCACAGCCGGATTATACCGGACAATGATCTCGGGGGGCTCATTATTCAATCCTTCTGTGCCGGCTTTCCCGCTGTTGGCCTCTTCGATGGTGGCCAGCAGTTCATCCAGCTGAAATTCAATACTCATATTCGGTATCTCGGTCTCCAGTATCGATTGGATTTCCTTTACCCTGGACTCTTCCATTTCGCCCGGGAATTTAATGCTCTGAATTTTCATGGATTCCAGCGTGACCATCCTCGCATCCCGGTCGGTGAACATATGGGCATCAAACCAGAATGCTCCAAAGACAGGTTCGCTTTCCTTTTTCTGCTTTACCATAACCGCGGCCCTCCCGCGAAGGTTGTTCCCGCTCAGGGACTCTGGCTGGGGCTGATACAGCGTTATCGACCCTTGTTTGGTTTTGATCTCACGGGGCCAGTAGGCTACTTTTGACCAGGCTGCCTGGCCTGATATAATGCTGACAATGAGTAGCAGTATAAAACTTCGTTTCATAGTGGTGTATTTTAAAATAAAGATAATGAAAAAAACATTTAATATTATTGCTTTACATCTTACAAAAAAGGTACCAAATAAAAAATGCAGGGAAGGAATTGTCATTCCTTTCCCTGCATTTTCAATGTTAAAGTAAAAGAGATATCGGTTGTTCACACCATAACCTGTAGTAACCGGACAGGCAAAAAGGGTGTGAACATGATCTGATTATATTGGAATAAACCGGATTCCGGTTCTCAATAATATTATTCTTACGTCCAGGCCTTTTAATTCATCCGGATAATAGACAACGATTCTATTGGTCGCACCGATGACTAATTTGCTGAGGGAAAGTTTATAACCAACTGTTCCGTTTGTGCCCACAAACCCGAGTCCATACTGGTTATATGCCGATATGGTACTTTGGTATATCTCAACGGATAATACACGGGTATTTTGATAGGTATAGTCTTCAGGAAGTTCAATGGAAATATAGTTATTGGTAGCATCCGTTGTACCGGTGAGCTGCTTTATTTCACTGATGATATGGCCATCATCACCAATTTTTGTGGTACCTGTAATGGTAAAGTTTGCGTATGTATCAGGCAGATATATTGCATTCCCTCCTGTTATGCTTAATTCCGTCCCGGCTAAAGCCAATTCCTGTTTTTCATTGGCCACGGTTCCTGCATGCATGGCATAAGGCACCGAAAGCAGCTGCGAAGTTCCCATTTCCTGAAAATCTGTCCCCGTACTGTTTCCCAGGTATATTTTAATAAAATAATCATCCGCACTCCAGTCAATTTCCATCCACATGCCGTCATGTGCGCCACCAAAGACCGGAAGGGTTACCAGGCCCTGGTCGCTGGTGGTGACCAGGTGGGTTTCCCTGAAAACTACCGTACCGGTAGATGTTCCCGAAAGGATCTCAATTTTAATGCTCACATCCTGCCCTTTCATCAGGGTGCCTTCAGCATCGCGGACTACGGCCTGATAATTGAAATAATAAGGGGGCTGTGCAAAGGACAGCAAAGCAAATGCAGCTGCAATAATGGTAAAGAATACTTTTTTCATGGTTGTGAATATTAATTTTGTTTGATAATGGTATAAGATCTGATCATGGTATTATCTGCGGAAATGATTTTAAGAATATATTCCGCAGCAGGCATTCCATTCAGGTCGATCTGAAGCCTGGGTGTATTCACCGGCTGAGCATGAACCAGGACCCCCTTCAGGTTGTATAGTTCAACGGAAAGGTTTTTCCGGATCTGCTGAAACTCAACGGTGACATAGCTGGTGGCTGGCACCGGGTAGACATTCATGGATAATGTGACGACAGGGTCGCTGTAACCCACTTCAACCGCTAACCCGGGCTGTTGAAATCCTTGAGTAAGCGTTGCTGCCCCCGTGCTGTATGTTTCCACAACAACATCACCCAGCGTCCAGCTTATCTGGTTGCTGGCGGTTGTATAGGTATCGCCGGAGGACGCAATGACATAGGGCTTTACTTCCTGTGCCATGACAGACAATGGAAACAATAGTAATAAATACAAAAGAATTGGTTTATTCATAACAGAGAGGTTTAAGTGATTGAAATTGTAGCATCATGGAGGAATACAATGAAAGCTTATACGAGGCCCTTATATTATAAGTTTCAGGCAACAATATCTTTACACCAATACCTGGGGACACCCTGACAGGGTGGGGGTACCCTGTCAGGGTGTCCTCCATTTATTTGATAACCTTGATTTCCTTGATCAGTCTGCCATAACTGAGCCTGACCAGATAAGTGCCCCGGGCAAGCCTTTCCAGTCCGGTAATGGTAGCTGATCCCTGAATCTCAGGCCATGTTTCCCTTCGGATTATCCTTCCTGAAATGTCTGACAGGGTAAGTTCGAGGCCATGAATGCTGTCATCGGGGAAAAGGAAAGTGAGGGAATGGGTGAAAGGATTAGGAAAATAAGAGAATTCCAGATTTGCAGGCAACAGGCTAATAGTCATTTTCTTAGTCTCGCCGGCCGAGAGGTTAAATGCTGTTTTCTGAGGAAAGTATCCGGGTGAGGCAACCCGGAAGGTATAGCTGCCTGGCGGAAGCAGACGATAAAACTCACCGGTTTCGGGGGAAGAAAATACCTGGGAGCTGTCCCTGTCATATCCGGGGATATCTATCATGGCTTTCAGGGATTCACCATTATCCGCATCCAGCACGGTGCCATGAACACCGGTATGGATGTGCTGCATGTAGCCGATCAGGCTTTTCCTGAAATTGTTCCAGCATGACGGCAGTTCTGCCGGATCCGGGCTTTTTTCGTGCGACAGTTCAAGGGTCACCTCGCGTCCATGAAGAAAATAATTTACATAATCCTGCCGGCTTCCGTAAATGGAGTACCAGTCATAGCCGTTGGTAATGCCGTTGTCTTCATCCCTGAATATTCCTGCAGGCCCGTATCGCTGAACAGTGTCGGCAAATTGCCGTGAAATAGCCTGGTACCAGATGTCGTCGGCATGACGCGCATACCGGCAGTCCCACGGATAATTTACCAGCTCAGCCCCGTCATGTAAATTGGCTGCCAGTACGATCTGTTGTTGTTTCATAAAGTCCATCATGGCGATGGTCTCCGGCTGCCAGTCATGACCGTCAGGGTGGTCGCCGGCTAACGCATCGGGGAAATTCCGGTTCAGATCAATGTTATTCAGGTTAAAGCGTTTGGAATGAAAAAAAAAGGTATCGGAATCAAAATAGAAACCATCGGGATTGGCCAGGGGGTTGATCCAGATTTCCGTATTATCGACCAGCTGCTGGATTGCATGGTTGCTGTCGTATGCGGTAAGCAGGGAATCAATCAGCCTGAGCAGCAATACATAACCTGTGCCTTCATCGCCATGAATGGTGGAGGTATATAGAAAAACAGGCTCGGCTTCCTCCTGGGCAGGATTATCCGAGATCTTCACCGCCAGCAGTTTCCGTCCGTTTACCGATGTCCCTAATTCTTTCAGGATGCATTGCTCCGGATAGCCTGTGGCAAATGATTCCATCATCTGCAGGTATGCCGGATAAGCAGGATAAAAATCCCAGCTTTGGGCCGTACTTTTTTTGCTTTGCCCTGAGGCATTTGTTGTTTTTCGCGGGGGAATGACCTTAAAAGGAATTTGCTGATCGAGGAACCAGCTGAATTGCTCATCGCCGGCATAAGCGGTTAGGGAATCACCTTTTTTGTTGTCGATGGACAGATGGTGTGTCAGCTCATTCATTGGTAGGGAATAGGGCAACCTGAAACGGATGATGACTTCCCCGCGTTCATCAAGATACCGCCTGGCCCGAGTAGTTTCATCGTCATGCTGTGCATTCAGCGCCTGTAAGCAGGAGAGGACGAAAAGAATGGCTACGAAATGAAATAATATATTATTACAATCTTCTTTGTTTGGCATTCAGCTGTTTTGTTCTGTATTTTTAATGAATAGAAACACCGAACAAGGAACATCGAACGCTGAAGATAAGAAAGTGAACCCATTATCTTCGTTATTCAACATTCATAATTCCTTGTTCGATATTCAAATCCTCCTAAACATTAAACCGTATATGCAGGATATCCCCGTCCTCCACCATGTAAGTCTTCCCTTCGATATGCAGCTTGCCGTGTTCCTTGCAGGCATGCTCTGACCCCAGGGTCACAAAATCATTGTATTTCATCACTTCAGCGCGGATAAAGCCCCTTTCGAGGTCGCTGTGAATGGCACCGGCAGCCTGGGGTGCAGTCATCCCCTTGTGGATCGTCCAGGCCTTAATTTCCATGGGCCCGACCGTGAAAAACGACATGAGGTTCAGCATGGCATAGGCTGAGCGGACGAGACGGCTAACCCCGGGTTCCGGTATTCCTGCATCGGCGAGAAAAGCCAGCCTGTCCTCTTCCGTTTCAAGTTCGGCGATCTCTGCCTCCATTCTGGCGGCCAGTATCAGTATTTCCGCCTGTTTGCCTTTCAGGAATTCCCTGACTTTTTCGACATATTGATTCCCTTTGATGGCAGAAGCGTCATCAACATTGCAGACGAACATTACCGGTTTTACGGTGAGCAGGAATATATCTTCAATCACTCTGCGTTCGCTTTCATCCAGGTTCATATCCCTTACGTTGCCGAAGGATTCCAGTTGTGCTTTTACTTTTCCGAGTGATTCTATTCCTTTCTTCGCATCCTTATCGCCCGATTTGGCAACCTTTTCAAGCCTTTGGATCTTCTTTTCAACCGATTCGAGGTCCTTGACCTGCAGCTCAAAATCAAGGGTCTCGATATCCCTGACAGGATCAACGGATCCTTCAATATGCGGCAGGCTGGGATCATCGAAACAGCGCAGCACATGTATGAGGGCATCGGTGTTACGGATGTCGGCCAGGAATTTATTGCCTACCCCTTCACCCTGGTTGGCGCCTTTGGCAAGACCGGGTATATCGACAATTTCAACCGTTGCCGGAACGACCCTGTCAGTCACCTGGAATTTTTCCAGTTCATTTAGCCGGGGATCGGGAACATGGATGATACCCAGGTTTGATTTGGAAGAAGTAAAAGCAAAGTTCGAGGTTTCGGCTTTGACATTCGACATACAGTTGAAGAGCGTGGTCTTTCCTACGTTTGCCAAACCGATAATGCCGCATTGAAGACTCATGGATTTTTTTGTTATTTTAATGCAAAAATACATTTAAAATTGAATGCGAAAATGGAAACATGTGGGAATGTTGGAAGAGTGGAACAGTGGAAAAACGGGATTTTACTATTTCACTTCGACCTTCCCAACCATCACTGTTCCCCCGTGTTTCACCTTCACCAGGTAAAATCCGGTTGAAAAATCTGACAGATCGATCTTTTCAGTTTGTGAATGA
>CAYWCR010000070.1:12687-22194 GCA_964456825.1 uncultured Bacteroidales bacterium | reverse complement strand
ATTATAGAAAAGGCGATGTATTTTACCTGTTTTCCGACGGATTTCAGGATCAGTTCGGCGGGGATCATGACAAAAAATATTTAAGTCACCAGTTTTATTGTACGTTATTAGAAATACATGAATTGCCAATGAAAAGCCAAAAAGAAATGCTGGAAATAAAACTTCGTGAATGGATGAAAGATAATATTCAAACGGATGATATCACAGTGATGGGAATCCGTTTTTAAGAAACAGATTGACCTGTTTGAAGCAAGGGAGGGATAAGCAGAGTTTCGGAGCGATTACCTCTCCAGGTACACCAACTTAATTGCGAAGTGCAGACAATGGCATGCCCGCTATCCACATCATTGGCGGCTGGCAATTACTATTATTTAAAGTCATCCATCTTTTTATGGTAAATTTTACTAATTTTTTCATTAAGATTTAATTCCAGAACGAGTTCTGTATCATCAACTGAAATAACCCTAAAAATTATTGGGTCAAGCTTTTCTTCACCTGCGGTACTTAAAATAAATGACTGTGTTCTTTTATCATACTTCCATCTATCTTTTGTAGTCTCTTTAAGATCCTTTAAAGAAAATACATATGAAAAAGTGCCATTTTTATGGAATATCAAGTAGCTTTTCTCGTGGTTTTTTATTGAATAGAATTCCCCATTGCTTTCTATTTTTACAGATTCCCAATAAATATCTATAATTTTTTTTGTGTCAAATTGGGCAGTAATAGATTGTCCAATTATCAAAAAAACGAGTCCCAGCAATAAATTTTTCATTTTGGGTAATTAGGGTTTATTCCAATTTAAAAGTACGAAAATTTACTTCAGTCTGATGTCCTCAAACGGATTATTTATCTTTTATTGCAACCGCCTCCAACAGAATCTACCTCACTTTTGATGACCCCTGTCTTTTCTAAATAAGACTGCTTTACGGATGAAAGAATGACGATAACCATAACCGTGATAAGGGAATAATATAAGACCGGAGGGATCGGCAGCGGATCTCCGCTGGCATAGGAATGCAGGCCTGACAAATAGTAATTGACACCAAAATAGGTCATCATCACCGAGGAAAATCCCAGCAATGATAAAATGTTGAACAGGAGACGTCCTTTCATTCCCGGTACAATGCGCATATGCACAATGAAGGCATATACAATAATGGTCACCAGCGCCCAGGTTTCCTTGGGATCCCATCCCCAGTAACGGCCCCACGATTCATTCGCCCATACCCCTCCCAGAAAAGAACCCAGGGTCAATAAGTACAAACCAGCTATAAGCGTTAATTCTGTGATCTGGGTAATCTGATTAATTTGAATTTCCATGCGCCCATGATTCTTCCCTGTTTCAAAAATCATCAATAACAGGTTAATGGCAGCGAGCAGTGCCCCCATACCCAGAAACCCATAACTCATCGTAACGACAGCTACATGAATTACCAGCCAATAGGATCTGAGCACCGGAACAAGATTGGTGATCTGGGGATCCATCCAGCTTAAATGGGCAACCATTAAAATCAATGCGGCCAGGATTGAAGTGGTGCTGATCGTGATGGACGACTTGTAGGATAATAATAACCCGGCAAGTACCGCCGCCCATGCAATGAAGGAAAGCGTTTCATACCCGTTGCTTAACGGGGCATGTCCCGATATATACCACCGCAGGACCAAGCCCAGCGTATGAAAAGCAAAGGCAACCGATATTATCAATACCGCAGTTGTTGAAAAATAGCGTATGGGAAATCGCGGAATAAAGATGTGTACAAATTGCACCAACAGGAGCAGAATCCCGACCAGCATATAAAGCTTTATCAACCGGTTGAATGCGTTCAGCCGATTATAAAGGATCTCCGTTTTTGTGCGCCGGACGGAAGGCAGGATGGATGCATCGTATTTTTTCTGAAATTTATAAATCGCCCTCAGAATCTCACCGGGTGTTTTCCAGTCTCCACTTTGCATGGAACGGGTTACTTCCTCCCAATAATAATTAAATACATGGTTTGTAAAAACACTATCCTCCGAACTGAAAACACCGGATACGGTTACCGGTGAGTACCATTTATGGGATGTACTGCCGGGAACGGGAAATACCTTAAGAACATCCTGTGTAAAGACCAGGTAACATATATTAAGTCTTTCATCCGTGCGAATTATTTCGTTCTCAAATTTCCGGCGGTTTGCCGGTTTTTTACGATAGGCTTCATCCACATAGGATTTCAACCTGTAATTGCCTTCGGGTGAAAAGAAATCGGTAAAGGAAGCATAGCCGGATTGTATTCCAAGTATTTCCTGGAGCCCTGGATTTGAAACCCGGATGACAGGTTCGTGCTGCCAGATATCCGGATTAACAAGCATTCCAAGCATAACCTGATCGGGAGTCTGACCCTTATATGTCTCTTTCCGGGCAACCTTACGCAGGACTTCTGAAGCCAGTGTATTTACCGGCACTATCCGGCCCCCGTTATCCTGTATCAGCATCGTGCCAAATTCCCGGGCATGGTTCTTATCCATAACCGGGAAATTATTTTTCAGATTTTCAGGTTCGCCCCGGGCAAAAGAGGTCGAAAACGAAAACATCAATACAGCCATCATTACCAGGGAAGTCTTATTCGTTAGCGATGGCTTTTTTATCAGCGACCTGAACCGGCTGTTTTTGTTCAGCAGGCCCAAAACTATTCCCAGCGCAAGCAGGATATAACCCATGTAGGTAATTGTTGTTCCAAGCCCGTCATGATTAAGTGACAACAGGGTCCCTTTCTCGTCGGCATCATAGGAGGACTGGTAAAAGCGGTAACCCCTGTACTTTAATATGTGATTCATATATATGCTGTGCTTTTCATGGATATTCCTGCTTGAATCCATCAGTCGCACATCGCTTTCAAACCATGAAGGACTATCAGAACCCGGATACCGTTTCAGGATAAAATCATCGAGTGCAAGGGAGAAGGGTAATACCTCCGTTTTTGAACCATAGCTGACCAGAACCTTCAATCCGTTGATTTCCATGCCGGATGGCGCATCAGTAATCGCTTCCTGTTCCCAGATTGTCATAGACCGGTATGTCTGGTCGCATTTTACCTCCAGGATCACGGCAGACGGAAGTTGAATTTCCGGGTTATCTGCAGGTCTTGCCGTCACTATTCCCTTAGGCTGGTATTGGATGATAAGTACCGGAATACCCCTGAAATTATATATCATCATCGGTACTATAGAATGAACCTCACCGGCCTTAAGGGTATCTGTCGCAGGATCCTCCATGGCCGTCCGGGTAACATCATAGGGTGCTCTGAAACTTAAAATTCCGCCGGCATTTTCGAATATGATTATATCATTCTTTTTATTTTTATGGTCTGAAGTAGAGAAAATGAAAGGATTGTTGCCAACCATAATGCTGTCGTCTTGGGTCAGATAAAAATCCTTTCTTTCATTATTTTCGGAGGAAATAAGGTGGATGTATGGGAATCCTTCGGGATCAGGCACCAATATCTTTTCGGCCTGCGGCAGATATTGCCTGATTTTGATCTTCACCCGATGACCATCAACCCGGTAACGCTGCCTGAATTTGTTATTCATCAATGATGAAAAAAGAACCGGGAGGCTGTATGTTTTATTATTTTCCTTTGTGGCAAGCCATACATTGAGATAGTTTTGCGAGGAATACCACCGGTCGGTCGTCTGACCCTCGCGTATGGGCATAACGCCTTCTTTGCCAAAATACCTCGTAAAAGCAGCACCTATGATTATTACAACAAACGCGGTATGAAAGACAAGGACCGTCAGTTTTTCTTTCCGGTATAACTTTCTTTTGACCGTTACGGCCACTATATTTATCACCCCTAACAAAAGTAATAATTCAAACCATTTTGCATGATATACAAGACCCTGTGCAGCCTCCGTACCTGCATTTTTTTCAATAAAAGTGGCGGCTGCTATGCTGAATGCAAAAATAAAAAGCAGGATTGCCATGGTAAGGGTGGATGAAATACAAGAAATGATATACTTCATGGATAACAGGATTATGATTTCAAATCAAATATAGGATATAAAATCATGATGAAACATAAGCAATTCGTAGCCGTCAGTAATAAAATTCTTTTAATCTTAGCCGGTGGTTTCATCAGACGGATGAAGTGGCTTTTGAGGATTATCGCCTGTGAATGTATTCTCGCGGTCAAGCATGATATCATCCCAGGAAGACAGATCATCTTTGGATTCAAGATGCGTGAATAAGGTAACCTGAGGCAGTTTGCCTCGAAGATTGGCTTCGATGCGTTCAAGTAACTGATGACCTTCATGTACTGTCCAGTTGCCCGGAACAATCACATGAAAGGATACAAACTGGCGTGATCCGGACTGACGCGTGCGGAGTGCATGAAATTGTATGTCCGGTTGCCCGTGGGAATCCAGGACTTGCTGAATCATATTTTGTGTTTCAACCGGCAGTGCTGTATCCATCAAACCCATTACCGATTTGCGCATAATGCGCACACCGGACCAAACGATATTGCCGGCAACAACGAGCGCAACTACCGGATCAAGCCACCGCCATCCCGATAATGCCACTGCACCAACGCCAACAATTACGCCTGCTGAGGTCCAGACATCGGTCATCAGGTGCTGTGCATCTGCTTCCAGTGTAATTGACCGGTATTTTTTTCCTGCCCGTGCTAAAATGATTCCAACAAATAAATTGACCAGGGAGGCTATAACAGATACTCCAAGACCAATGCCGATCTGCTCCAGCGGTCTGGGATCAAGAAGCCTATGAACAGCAGTAATACCAATGCTGACAGCGGCAATGAGGATCAGCGTTCCTTCGACGCCACTGGAAAAATATTCAGCTTTGCTGTGTCCGAATGCATGGTCTTTATCAGCAGGACGGGCAGCAACCGTAAGCATGGCCAGGGCCATTAATGCTCCGGCCAGGTTGATAAATGATTCCATTGCATCGGAAAGAAGACCGACTGAACCCGTCAAAAGATATGCAGTGGTTTTGAGTGAAATGGTGATCAGGGCTGCTGCAATGGATAGCCAGGCAAAACGCGCAAGAGATTTATGCTTGTCAAAGCTTGTTGTCACCATTCATATCAGTATAATAACTTGTCTAACTCAGATAGATAACAATCCGCAAAGTTAACCTTATTTGTAATCAGACTTTTTTTAGCGTTAATTTTTTTGCGGCTGCAATTACAAATCTGGTTTAATCTCTGATTGTCGCGATGCATCAGCATCAAACAGGCAACAGATTATGATTGATGCTCCCCGGAAGGAGACCATGAGCCATGAACAAGGTTTTATGGATTGCCGATACAGGCTGAAAGCATTCTTCAGTATGCGATTGCAGTTTTCAGCCTGACCTAAAATATGTTATTTGAAATTTTTATCTTTTTCCTGATCAGGTCATCCATGGTCACCGATTTAAAATAATCTACAATAAGATCATTGAGATTTTTCCAGAATCCAACCGCCAGGCAGTCTGTTTGCCGTTTACATTCATAGTTTCCGGATAGGCAGTCAATGATGCAAATACCGGGTTCAAATGCATTATGTATATCATATAATGATATCTCAGAAGGTTTCCGCGTAAGCTTATACCCGCTTTTTTTCCCTTTTACATTGCTGATAAGCTTTGATGCCTTTAATGCATGAATAATATGATCCAGGTATTTATTGGAGATATCCTGGCTTTGCGCAATATCTTTTTGAAAGATACCGTCGCCGGAGCCTGAGGCAATTTCCAGCATGGTACGTATGCCATATCGGGTTCTTGTGCTGATCTTCAACGTGAAGCTATTGTTTGTTTTTCACCGGCAAAGGTAATAATTAGTCCAAAATTAACCTCAATTTCATCCTTTACCTTTACCAATCCGTTTAGTTTCACAGGTGGCTGAATATTAAAATCAGAAAGGTTAATCATTTTTAATCCCTGAATAAAGAGGTTATTTCCGCAGTCGTAAAAATCACAGTCTATTTTATAAATTCTAGTGACACCGGCCAGCATGATTTCAATATCCGGACAGGAAGTTCTTTCGGTTTTAAATGACCTTTCAAGCTGTTTTTTTGATATAATAATCCTTAAAACGGGAAATTCACGGGCTTTGATTAATTTAAGGAAGTCATCATACATAAGTGGATTACTGGCCTCGAAATCCCTGACGGGAACAGCAACGGAAAAGAATCCGGTATCCTTTATTTCAATGATCTGCCATGCATCCGACAGGGATGAAGTACTGTAGGTGAAACTGAAAGTGCTGAGATTCGACCCTCCATCGATGCGTATAAAACTATGGCAATCTTTGTAGTAGGATACAGGATCCCTCGTCTGTGTGAAAATTTGTGTTGAGGAAACCAAAAAAATGCATAACCATACTAAACGAACCGGATTAATCGTATTGATTATTCGTATGATTTTCATTTTGCTTCTTTTCATTGCCTGTTCATTTAAAAAGAAACTGCGGCTTCAATCATTGCACCATGGAAACCCGCTTCTTCCCCATAAAGCTGGAAATCATTATACTGTTGATTTACATATTCCACTTTAAAAACAATGGCCGGGATCAAAAACCAGCCGGCACCGATCTGAAGCCTGTTCGTTGACATGTTGTTTTCATTATCGCTCACCACGTTATATCTCAGACCCCCATAGAATTGTTTTTGCTTACCGAACCGATATAAACCTTCTGCAGCCAATTGCGTGAACCGGGTGTCCTTGCTTGCTGTATTAACACCGCTCATGTTTTCATAGGTCCCGAAGAATTCAAGCCCTTTGTACTGTGAAAAAAGGTTGAACATAAGAGAGTTTGTCTTTTTCAGACTCCCGGGACCGAAATTACCGGTTGTATGATTGCTTTTTATATCCACGTCTGCTGCCTGATCCGTTTCAAGTTTCATCACCAGGTAATATCTTGATCCGGCCCGATCCCCATTATACAATGAACCGGCATGATTTTGAGGATTGTGATATCCCGAAAGCGTAGCCCTGAAACGAAAATCATCTTTAAACTTTTTATCATAGCCGGCTTTCCAGTAAAAAGCGAGTTCCTGTGTAGTATTATAGGTTGTATAGGAAGAGTCTTTCGTATTGAACGTAACCAGGTCCTGTTTAAGGATACCCGATGTTAATCCGGCCATTGCCAGGATACCCTTATTTCTGTACATTATTTCAAGCGCAGGAGCTGTGGTAAATGCCTCCATGGTGTAATTCCCCACGAAAGGATTTGTGGTAACATGTCCGTTATCCGATCTTCTGTAGTGCGCATCTCCATAATCAAGCTCCATATCGCCGATTCTCAGGGTCAGGTAATCCATGATCTTATCCAACCCCGGTGATTTAATAAAAGGTAATTCATCGATCAGGATATATCCCCCCTTAACCCAGGCTTCATTGTGATGCCTGGCTGAAAGATAAGTAACTAAATTT
Source organism: uncultured Bacteroidales bacterium (assembly GCA_964456825.1). Classification (GTDB taxonomy): domain Bacteria; phylum Bacteroidota; class Bacteroidia; order Bacteroidales; family UBA10428; genus UBA5072. The sequence continues at coordinate 14,780 of CAYWCR010000070.1, read as the reverse complement.
ATTCGAATACCTCTTGCAAGGTCAGCATCCAGCGTTAAATTAGCCGTTGGTAAATTAAAACCGCTTCCCAACGGAATTAGCTGATTATCAGCTTCATGTTTGAGTATCTGGTATTGTATGGCAAAATCTCCTCCAACATGCACTTTTACTTTTTCAAAATCTTCATCATTGTCCTGCTGGGGTTCAAACTGTCCGAATGCTGTTATGCCAGTATACAAGGCAACAACCAATAATGTAATTGTTTTATTCATAAATGATGCAGTTAATATATTTGTAATAGAACCATGCATTTTATATTCATCATATTTTAATCCGTTTGTTAACCCATACTGAATTGAAGCTGAAAGGATATTACTATGTTTTCTCCGGTCTTCAAGGTTCCCATCAGGGCTGTCGGAGGTTTGATCTTAAAATCATTAAGGTTGATATCCTTTACGGCATTAATTTTAATCCGGTGATTTTCATAATGACCGGAAAAGGCAATACTGATGCGTTTTTTCACCCCGGCCAGATCAAGGTCACCGGTTAAAACACCTGAGAACTTTCCATTCGCGGATACCAGTTTATCAATGGATACCATGGTGAATACGATTTCCGGATATTTATCCGTTCTGAGAGCATCCATTGTTTTTTTGGTCATTATGGAATTATCGCTGGATATGGATCCCGATTTGCCGTTAAAATGAACATGGTCAATACCAAGAATCTCGTTTTTTTCGAATTTCATACCCAGTGCAACATCGAACTGTCCGACCGTTTCTTCCCAATCATGCAGGTTTGAGGTTCCTGTGATAATAATCCGGCTATCCGTTGGCAGAAATCTTACCGATTGCTGGGATAATGCGCTGACAATACTATTTGTCAACAATACCAGGAGAATGCTGATCCGTAAAAACATTGTTTTCATTTTATACTATATATCCTATAATATTACTAGGATAAAATTAAACAAATATTCTGACAATTGTTATTTTTTTAACATAAAATGGTAAAAAATAATTTTTAATATTTCTAACGATTTGCATTTTTCGCTCCCGGGTCTGTCTAATGTCAGTTTGAAACTGTTTAGTTTCACCGTAATTTTGTATCTTAATAGCTTCATGTCAGGCAGAATTTTATAAAAACGATTTCCATGCTGAAAATTTACCGGATATTGCTTCTCGCATCATTCATGATGCCTTCGCTTCCTGGTTTCGGACAGGTTCCCCACATTGAACTGAAATACAACTTTTTTTATATTGACGGGGTAAAATTCTTTGTCAAAGGTATAGGTTACGAAGTCGGTGCTTATCCCGGGGTTGTACCATGGAGCCATCCGTTTAACCAGGATGTCCTGGAAAATGATCTGCAACGTATCGTGGATGGAGGTTTTAATACGATACGCACCTGGAATGCTTTTACCAATCAGGAACTTCAGGTGGTTCAGAAGTATAACCTGAAGATAATCATGGGCATATGGATTGATCCGGCCGGCAATTTTGCAGATCCGTTATTTGTAAATGCTGCCCTTCAGTCAATACGGAATGTATTAAGCTATTCGAAGAATTATGATAATATAATAGGCTATATAATTATGAATGAACCCATGCCGGACCATCTGTTTGACGTCGGGTACAACCATGCATATACCTTGTGGAAACTGGCTATCCGGAAAATTCAAGAATTGCATCCCGGTGTTCCGGTTACAATCGCCAATACCTGTGTGGGTGACTTTATCGATCCCCAGATCTTTGATTTCAGCGCTTATAATATCTATCCTTATAATCCTGCTACCGTTAATTACTCCCATAAATATCCCGCTTATGTAAATTCTATTTTTCAACAGCGTACAGATGATCATCCGCTGGTTGTGACCGAATACGGTCTGTCCGTATCCCCTTCGGGACCGGGTAACTGGGGTTACGGAGGCAATACCACCGAAGAACAGGAAGCAGGAATAAAATATATGTTTCGTTCGCTGATCGACGGAGGTGCGGGCGGATCCTGTGTTTTTAACTATTCAGACGGCTGGTGGAAAGCAGGTAATGAATTTGAGCATGATGATGCTGCGGAAGAATGGTTCGGATTGGTTGAATACACCGATCTGGCTGATA
>CAYWCR010000070.1:0-12587 GCA_964456825.1 uncultured Bacteroidales bacterium | reverse complement strand
GGATCACCGGATCAGGACTGAAACCATTCAGCTTCTTGCTTCCCGCACACCGTGCCAGTTGCCACAGATTTCCATTGAGGTGACACCGCAGCCATCCAAAGGAGATCATACCCTGCAGGCAACATTTGGTATAATCAACACAGGACCCCTTCAGACCGATTATGTGCTGGATTACGTTTTTTATAATCATGTAGGGTGGGACTATGGCGTTGCCGCAACAGCCAATCTGAGCCATGAAAATCCAATGCATACTCAAAACTATAATTATAGCTCAAATGTCGATGTGATAACACTGGGAGCCGGAATAAATGCAACATACGGAAGTTTCTCGAAAAGGATAACCCATCAGAAGGTCTATATATTGGGTGATACATCGCACACTGAATTGCCTTCGGGCTTCAGGCATGAAAAGGCTGTTCCAACAGACATGATGATATATCCCAATCCGGCTGCCGACTTTATCCATATTGATGAAGACATTCAGGGAGGGGCAGGCTATCAGATCATAAACGCTTATGGCAGGATTCTGCTTGAAGGGAAGCTGACCGGTAACCGGGAAATAAGCATCCTTTGCCTGCCTGAGGGAATATATCTGCTGATTTGCAGGACAGTTCAGGGGGAACTAAGGCATTCCGCTTTTATTAAGGCAGACTAGCGGTTTATTATCAGATAGAAGATAGCAGGTACGGCCCGAACCAAAACATATTATTGATAATTAACCCCGCACTGGGTGTAGTTTTAAAAACTACACCCGGATATGGCCAGGCAGGTTTGAACCAGTTTTTTGTTTTTGTCCGACACCCTGACAGGGTGGGGGGGACCCTGTCAGGGTATCGGAGGCACGCTGAATGCCATAAATTCATTAAAATTATGGTAATAATTTCGTTAAAATGAAAAATTTAAGCAAATAATGTTAAATATGTTTTACAAAAATATGTAATTTTGTAAATTATATTTAACATTATGAAAAAGAGTACAATATTATTACCTAAAGCACAAAAGGCTGCTTCAATGCTCGGTGAAAACATAAAACTTGCAAGACTAAGAAGAAAATACAGCACCCAGCAGGTATCCGAGAGAGCTAATATAAGCAGGCCTACATTGGTTTCCATAGAGAAGGGAAATCCAAATGTAAGTATTGGAGCCTATATCAAGGTGTTATTTGTCCTTGGGCTTGAGAAAGATATCATTAGTATTGCCAGGGATGATGAACTGGGCAGAAAACTCCAGGATGCAAAACTGATAACCAAAGAAAGAGCACCCAAAATAAAGACTTAAAATCATGTTAATGAAAACAAGGAATAATCATAGAAGTATATTTGTATATGCACATTGGGTTGGTATGAACGATCCAATATGGTTGGGGGAGTTAAGAGCTGAGCACACGAGAGGCAAGGAGATTTTTTCATTCAGTTACGCTGATACCTGGCTTAGATCGGGATTCTCACAAATGCTGGATCCTGAATTGTTGTTATTTCCCGGATCACAATATGCCCGGGAGGAAAAGGTCAATTTTGGTCTGTTTCTTGATTCTTCACCTGACAGATGGGGCAGGTTGTTAATGAACAGGCGTGAAGCTGCATTGGCAAGATCAGAAAACAGAAATCCCAGAACTTTGCGTGAATCTGATTATTTGCTCGGCGTTTTCGATGGCCATCGCATGGGTGCATTACGATTCAAAGAGGATCCTGAAGGTCCATTCCTTAATGATAATAGTAAACTCGCTTCACCGCCATGGACTTCAATCGGAGAACTTGAACAAATCAGTTTAAAACTTGAAGATGATGAAGCGATTGACAATCCGGATTATATCAAATGGCTTATGATGCTTGTAAATCCGGGTTCATCACTGGGGGGGGCAAGACCAAAAGCAGGTGTATTGGATAATGAAAAAAAGCTATGGATTGCTAAATTCCCCAGCAAAAGCGATAACAAGGATGTAGCTGGCTGGGAAATGGTGGTCAACGATCTGGCAAAAAGTGCAGGAATAAATGTTGCAGAATCAAAGATTCAAAAGTTTTCAAGTAAATATCATACCTACCTGACAAAAAGATTTGACCGGACTTCAAATGGTGAAAGAATTCATTATGCATCTGCAATGACCCTACTGGGATATAACGATGGGGATAATTCTAATGAAGGTGCCAGTTATCTTGAAATGGCTGATTTTCTGACAAATAATGGAGCCAATATCGTTAATGATCTGGAAGAATTATGGAGGAGAATAGTCTTTAATATTTTTGTATCCAATACAGATGATCATTTACGAAACCATGGTTTTATATTGACAGAAAAAGGCTGGATTCTTTCTCCTGCATTTGATATTAATCCAAATGAGTATGGTACCGGCTTATCACTCAATATTTCTTTGGAGGATAATTCCCTCAACCTGGGTGTTCCGTTGGAAGTAGTTGAATTATTCAGGCTGAATAAAGAGCGTGCATTGAAAATAATCGACCAGATAAAAAGATCTGTCAGCAAATGGCGAAATGTAGCCCACATGTATCAGCTTCCTAAGGCTGAACAGGAGATAATGGCAAATGTATTTAACAGGTTTTTGTAAGCATTATATCAGTTATCCGACCCCTATTTACAGGTTCAATGATGCGAAAAAACAAACAAAACAGTGGATATGCTGATATTAATGCCAATGGGTTGGCCACAAGCTGAAATCTTGCGGCAGGGTGGGGGACCCTGTCAGGGTATCGGATAGGTAACAAAATTCATTTAAAAATTGCATCCAGGTTCTGATAGGCTGTATGCAGTGCTTCAACGGCTTCCCCTTTCTTTCCGGTTTGGTCTCCATTCAGCGCTTCTTTCAGCGCAACGGCAGCATTGAACAATTCTTTCGCTGCAACATCATAGCTGGAAGTTTTCTTCCCAAGACGTTTTTTCAACTTGTCCTGAGGAAATTTAACTATAGCGTCGGCTTTTTCAATAAGGGCATCGGCCAGTCCGGCTATTTCGTCGAATTTCCCATCGGGATATAGTTTATGATAAACTATATACAGTGTTTGATGAAAATCGTCGATTTCCTTTAGTGAGGGTCTGATAATCCTCATCATTCTCTCAAAATTATAATGAAGTCTTTCCGCGGCCACCAGCAATGCCTCGTCATCACTTCTTTCAACGGCATCATAATAATTCTGAGCCGACATATTCAATGCATTTAACTGACTTTTCCAGGCATCTTCCTTATCTCTTAGAATTCCCGGCAATTTTGCCCTGTTGATGGCATCCACAGACGCTTTTATTTGCGGAACAAATCGTTGCAAAGCATCGATGTCTTTTGCAGGATATGCGTCATGCCACATGGGATAAATAACCTCATGAAATTCAGTCAGCTCGGGAACATCGGATGTAATTTCTGCAGAGTCAATTTGACCCTGGGAGAAGGATATGCGGGTATTGAATAAAACAATGACAAGAAAGAACAGAACAAAAAACTTTTTCATAAGGTTATTATTAATGAATGAAACATACGGGAAACGCGTAAATGTAGTCATTTTTGACTTATTGAAAGTTGCAATAAGAGAACAATCATAAAAATACACCACTATCTTTGTAATGATCAGCATAATTTTACAGCATGGAATCCGGTGAACAAAAGCTTTACAAACGGGCTTACTTACTGAGTCTTTTTACCATCTTCTATAACATCATTGAAGGCATTGCTTCGGTGTTGCTGGGTTACGAAGATGAAACCCTTGCATTAATGGGCTTTGGGGTCGACAGCTTTATTGAAGTAATGTCGGGAATCGGTATTGCAGTGATGATTATAAGAATGAGAAAGAACCCCGGCAGTCCTAAGAGTACCTTTGAAACCACAGCGCTCAGGATTACCGGAACAGCCTTTTATATACTTTCTGCCGGGTTGCTGACGGGTATTATAATTAATCTTGTTACCCGGCATAAACCCGAAACAACCTTTTGGGGCATCATCATATCGCTGGTATCTATTGCCGTGATGCTATGGCTTATGTACGCCAAAAGAAAAACGGGCAAAAAGTTAAAATCCGAACCTGTTATTGCCGACAGCAACTGCACCAAAGTATGTGTATATATGTCACTGGTGCTCCTTGCATCAAGCCTGATATACGAACTTACAGGCTTTGCCTATGCCGATGTTATCGGAGCCGCAGGCCTGATATACTTTTCCATATCCGAGGGCAAAGAAGCCTTTGAGAAAGCCAGAGGGAAAGAATGCGAATGCTAATGCTGACAGACCTGTTCCTGAAACCTGTCATGGAGAAGGTGATTTTAGATTAATTTTGTATTTCAGGCAGTGATATTATGATCAGCTCATATTATACGCAACGCATTGAGAGAACAGGCATGAATTTATACTGATTAAGGAGGTAGTCCAATATGAAAAATGCATTTGAAGTTGTGAATCCCGACGTTGAACTTAGCCCGTTCACGGGAATGACAAAACGACATTATATAGAATGTGCAAAATATTTGCTGGAAAGGGCTTTTAAACATGTAAGGTCGATGGATGACCCGATTACCTTTCCGGTGATTCCCGGTAAAACCTATCCGCAACCCGATGCTCCCGACTGGCGTTATCGTTCGGCAGCGTTTGAAGCGTTGGAAAGAACGTTTACGCTTGCGGGGCCGCTTATCCACGTTGATCCTGAAACAAAAATCGGGAATATCAATCTGCGCGACTATTACAGTTTGCATATCTACAATGCCCTTACTCCGGGGCATCCGAATTCATTACCCCTGCCTGAAGAGTTGCCCGACTCCACCTACCAGTTCACCTGCGAGTTTGGCGGTTTGTTTAAGACTCTTTTGCTGATGCCCGAAACCATATGGTCAGCTTATGCACAGGAACAAAAAGATGAAATGGCAGTTTGTATTTCAAAATGGGGACATCACAGGACGACCCAGAACAATTGGAGGATCTTTAATATCATTACGCTTTCCTTCCTTAAAAAACAAGGTTATGAAATAGACGACGATTTGTTAAAGAGCCATCTTTTATGGGTTGCTTCCTATCATTCAGGCAACGGATGGTACCTTGAGCAAACCTATAATTATTATACCATAAGCCTTTTTGTTGTTTACGGGACAATATGGAACCGGGCATTCGGCGATGAATTTTATCCCGAAATAGCAGCAACAATTGAAAGATCCGCTCAGGAACTGATGAAAACCTACACGAATTTCTTTGCCAGGGATGGCTATATCAATATGTGGGCAAGGAGCATATGTTACAGGACATGGATTTCAGGAGGATTCCCGGTTTCATTCATGCTGAAGGATAAGTCTCCTTTGGATCCGGGCTGGGCAAGGAGGCTTTGTTCAGGATCCCTGCTTCAGTTTGTGACACGCGAAGACTTTTATGAAAATGATATTCCAAGCCTCGGCTTTTACGGGCACAGAGAATATGCTATACAAAATTACAGTTGTTCCGGGAGCCCTTTTATTATGTTTTTGCCATTCATTTGCCTGGCGCTGCCCGAAGATTCACCGTTCTGGACTGCAAAGGAAAATGATGGGATCTGGGAAAAGCTCGGGAAGGGCTCATCATTAACAGTTCTTGAAAAGCCGGGTCTTGTTCTTGTGAATCACGGTAAAACCGGCACTGCTGAAATTATACCGGGCAAAGTTTACTACGATGACCATAATTATTCCAAGCTTGCCTATAATACCCATTTCCCCTGGGAAGATCATAATCCGCAGGGCGGAACATCGATGGAATACAGTTTTCGCAGTCTGGATCCGCGCGATGTCAGGGGCGATGACATTAATTTCTATCTCACCGGGCTGACGGTTCAAAACAGTGCTGAAAAGAATATGGCGTTTACCACATCGCAAAGCATGCTTTTTAACGGTGTCCGCAACGATGTGATATACCGGCAGGCCATTATGCGAAAACCTCCCAACAACGGTGTGGGATACATCATAGACCTTGCAGAGATAATTATTCCCGGGGGTGTTATAAGGGTTGACCGTTCACGCCTGGCTTTTGAATATGAACTCACGCTTGGCCACTATGGTTTACCGCATACAAACGGCATAAAGGCAGAGGTCCGTCAATTTGAAGATGGTGCAAAAAAGGTTATTACCGCTTCCATCCCGGGAAGAAGGCTGGCTTTAATTACCTATAGCGGATGGGATAGGGTGGAAAGTATTAACCATAAGGGACGGAATGCCGAAGCCGATGAAAGTATGGTTTTGTTTGCCCGGAAAAAGAGAATGGCGAAGAACCCGGCCATGGAACTGATGATCACGGTACTGCTTCATAAACTCGACGACAGCGAATGGACAACGGAAGAATTGTCGCCTTTAAAAAAAATCGAGATCATGGATATTACGTCTTCTTTTTCGGCGTTGGGGGCAGTCATTATCCTTAACAACGATAAAAGATATGAGATAGATTTTAAGGATATTGACGGATACCGGTCATGCTGACCGTTTATCTGGAGCAATATCCATGGGTGCAATCAGGGTAGAAAATCTTATGAAAAGTTACTTTGCATGGACCGGGCTGAAGCAATTTTTCAGATCCTGTATTCAGGTTGCTATTTGCGATGGGTTTTCGCCAAACTCTTTTTTAAAACAGATAGTAAAATAATTCGGATCATTGAAGCCAGTCTGATAAGCTGCCTCTGAAACCCTTAATCCATCATCGCGAATAAGTTTGTAGGCTCTTTTCAGCCGGATGGATTTAATCAGATTATTAGGAGTTGAGCCCATAAGTGATTTTATTTTCCTGTGCAATTGTGCAAGGCTGACGGCAAAATGCCGGGAAAGTAATTCAACACTCAATTCCTGGTTCATCATATTCTCTTCGATGAAAAGCTTCAGCTCGAGAATGAAATCGACATCTTTCCGGGGTAAGGCTTTTTCCAGATTTTCCGGGGTTTCAATTCCCTGAAATTTGTTCCGCAGCATTTTCCTGTTTTCCAATAATGCATATACCTGTGCATCCAGTAATTTAATATCAAAGGGTTTTGTTATATAGGCATCGGCACCGGTTGAAAACCCTTCTATTTGATGATCAATTGTAATACTGGCTGTAAGCATGACTACAGGGATATGCGATGTGTCAAAATTCCGCCGGATTTCCCTGCAAAATTCATATCCGTTCATATTCGGCATCTGTATGTCTGTTAAGATGACATCGGGATTATTTTCTTTCGCCAGTTTTAAACCAACGAAACCATCATCTGCCGTATAGACTTTATATCTATTTTTAAAATGACCTGATAAATACTCCCGAAGATCAGCATTATCCTCAACTATTAACATTCCCGGAGAATTATATTGCTTTTTTGCTTCCTGCAGAGGATTAACTTCCAGGTTAGCTGCTTCATTATCTCCTTCTTGTTGGTAATTTAATCCATCAGTTGTAATCAATTCATTATGGGAGTAACTTTCCTTTCCGCAAGGAAGAATAACGATAAAAGTTGTACCTGATCCTAAAGCAGATTCTACCTGGACTTTGCCATGGTGCATCTCTGTCAGTTCCTTAACAATCGAGAGGCCTATTCCGGTACCCTCCTGATTCATCGACTGGGAATGCTGAATTTTATAGAAGCGATCAAATATTTTGTTTATGTCATTTTCCGGGATCCCTATGCCATTATCGCTAACCACGAATTTAATATGCCTACGTTCATCCATTATCACTTCTTCTGCGCTGAGTGTTATAAGGTCACCCTTTTTTGTAAACTTTACTGCATTAGACAAGAGATTCCAAAGTATCTTTTCAATTTTTTTTGCATCAACAAAACCAATGAGATTTCTGTCTGCAGAAAATCTTAAATCAATCGATTTGTTTTTGCATTCTTCCCTATAGGCCTCATATATATCTGTTAAAACATCAGCAATAGCCGTTTCCTTAACTTCCAGTTCAACCTGCTTTTGTGTTATTTTTCTGAAATCGAGCAAATCTGTAATTAATTTATAGAGTCGTTTTGAATTCCGGTTAATAATCATAAGTTTATTAACCTGTTCCTGGCTGAGGTTTTCCGACTGCAATAAATCACTAACAGGAGCGTCGATAAGCGTCAGGGGAGTTTTTAAATCATGAGATACATTGGTAAAAAACGATAGTTTCTTTTCAGTAAGTTCATGCTCTTTCTGGATCTTAAATTCTGATATTTCTTTTTCTTTCCTTAACTCCATTCTTTTTAAATATGCGTATACAGAAAGGTATAAAATGGTTATTAATATAATTACATACGCCAGGTAAGCATACCAGCTTAAATACCAGGGTGATTGAATGCGAATTGCCAGCCGGGTTGGTATTCCTTCCCTGGTTTTATCCGTACTCTTTATTTCAAATATGTAGTTACCCGGAAATAAATTTGTATACGTGACATAATTGTTTTCCGCCAGGTAAGTCCACTCTTTTTCCAGACCTGTCAACCGGTAAGCATAATTGTGATATTTCAGAAAACTTTTGTTTTTAAGAAAAAAATGGATGGAAAATGAATTCTTACTATAAGGCAACTTAATTTCTTTTGTTTCTTCCAGGGGTTGCTTTAAAAACTGCTTTCCCTGAGGATTCCTGATACTTTGGTTTTGCAGCGTAATATCTGAAATTACCACTTCGGTCTTTGAAGCTTCAGTATTGACCTTTGAAGGATCTACAATCGTAAATCCGGCCAAAGAACCAAAAAGTATTCTTCCATCGTGTGTTTTGGCAGAAACCCTCTCATGAAATTCATTTGCCGGGAGTCCATCGCTATGGTTGAAATTCAATATTTCCCCGGTCTCGGTATCAAACCTGCAAATACCTGAAATAGTACTGATCCAGAGGAAACGATCATCCACAGACTCAATCCTTACCAGCGTATTAGAAGGTAAGCCATCTTTTACTGTATACTTTTTAAAACTTTTACCATCTTGTGAAATATGTATCAGGCCATTGGCGGAAGAAGCAAGCCAGTAATAACCTTTTTTATCATGATAGAAATCAGCGATATAACAACCAATTCGCTTATTCATTTCCGATAATTTGTTTTCCAATACTTTATCTTTACAATTAACATGAAATAAGCCTTTGTCTGAAATCAAGGCCAACAATTCACCTTGTTGGTTTTCTCTTAAAGAATTTAGCAAACAATAGGTAATGTTGCTCCCCTTATAATATAATTCAAATAAGCTGGTTGTTTCGTGCTCAATGTCGAAGTTTAATAAAATGCGACTTTGAAATTGTGTTAATATTAATAAATTGCTTTTATTGATTTCTCTTAACTGAACAATTTGTTGCATTTCATCAGGGCCATTACTGCTTGGATGATATGTTTTTAAGAGGTTATAGTTAGAATTATATTTTCCGAGAAGTCCGTCATAGGTTCCTAGCCAGATATTTTTATCTGCGCTTATCGTTATTGCGGTAACTTTAGTTCCATTTAAATCTTTTCTTAATTTATCGCTTGTAAGATTTTTAAATTGACGTGTATTTTCATTCCATACAGATAATCCGTAGTTAGTCCCAAAATAGATAAAAGGTTTTTTTATGAAAACGGAAACTCCTTCATTAGCTATCAGTGAATTTTCATTTCCTTTTTCCGGAAGGAAATTTTGAAACAATAAATTATCAGGTAAAATACATGTTAATCCGGCACCGTAGGAAGCAAGCCAGATTTCATGACTATTTCCGTGTAATATATCATAAATACTATTACTATTGATAGATTCATTGATATTCCACGATCTGTTTAGTATTCTTGAAATTTTTAAATTTTTATCAAGGACAATAATCCCGTAACCATCAGTTGCCAACCAAAATTCCTGGTTAACTTTTAATATCTTTTCTAAGAAATAATGATTATTTATCTCTATATATAATGGCTGTCTATTTTCCCTAATAGCATAAAGCTGACCATTGTAACAACCAACAAAGAGTTTGTCATCTATTTTACTAACAAGCACGACAGGTTTATTTTTTAGGTATGAAGCAACAATTTTTGTAAAACTACTTTCTCGACTTAGAAGCATGACTCCGTCATTGCTTTTGCCAAGCCAAATCCCTTCTTTTGAAAAGCAAAAATCAGAAATATCATTTCCCTGGTACACATTCAAAATTTTATTGTCAATAACTTTATAAATATCCGATACCATTAAAAAATAGATTTCACCATTGTCTTCCTCAATTTTTGAAACAAACCCCTGAACTATCCGATCAAAATAATTCGTAAGGCGGTTATACTTAAAAAGCCCTTCACCGGTAGCAACCCAAAGTATATTATGGGAGTCATAGAGCAGATATATGATCCCGACACCAGATAATTCTTTATAACAATAGAAATTCTTTCCATCATAGCGGGCAATTCCATTTGAAGTACCAACCCACAAATATCCATACTGATCTTGTTCAAGGCAGGTAGTAATGTTTCGGGGAAGGCCATCAATTTCAGAAAAATGCAAATATCTTTCTTGTTCAGCTGAAAAACTGTAGTAAGAAAATAGAAGCATTCCAAAATATGTAATTAGCCTTTTATTGGATAATAATAACTTCATTTAAATATAAGTTATGTTGGTTGCCAACCATGAGGCCCCTTAAAATACAAAAATAGAAAGGTTCAATGAAATAATTATAAATAATGTTTCGTGAAATCGGGTCAATTTTAATGTAAATATGATAGAATCCTCAAGAATTTAGAGATTATTTTCAAGATTCAGTAAGGTTAATGAAGCTAATTTTGACGAATATCACCAAACTTTAATTATATGAAAAAACAATTACTATTATTTGCAGTAAGCCTTTTTGCAGCCAGAACGGTTTCTTTTTCCCAGGAAGCTATTGTTGGAGGCGAAATGGAAAATGTAAACAGTTGGCATTTCGCAAGCCGCACGGATAAAACTGATAAAGTTGAAGCAACTTTTGATTATACCTTAGATCTTCCGGCAGACGGAAGCGGGGGATGTTTAGAACTTACTGGAATGGGTGACAACGAAAGTTATACCTGGCAAAAAGTTACGATTGTCCCCGGGCATAAATATTCTTTTTCGGGTTTGTTAAAAAGTATATCAACCGAAACTGTAACAAATACCTGGGCAGAGGTACTCTTTTCAAGGAATAAACCGGATTCATCAATGGGTTATGGTGCAGTTACTGGAGATTTTTGGTACACAAACAGCACGTGGAAGCCTGCACCATATGGAAATTTTGACGGTTTAGACGGAAAACTGGAAGATGTAACTGAATTAATATGGAAAGGTATGAATGCAAGTGGTGGGGACTCGATACCAACAGGCCCTGAAATTACTATTCCTGATACAGTGACTGTCAATGACTGGTATGTTGTTATCAAAACGGGATGTATGAATGCGGTAGGCAGTGGTCCAACTTTTGACTTTTTATTTGACAATTTAAGTTTAATAGACTTAAATGCAAATAATATAATTCAAAAGAATTTGATAAATAATATCAATATATTCCCCAATCCGACATACGGGATAATAAATATTACATTAAGCGATAACAGCAACATCACAAAATACAACATATACAATGTTGCAGGTGTACTTGTTAAATCTGGTAAAATTGATAATAATCAGGTAGATTTAACATCCTTGAACAAAGGCATATATATGATCAAGTTGGACAACAATTCATCAACCGAATTTCATAAGTTAGTTTTAAAATAATTAATTGGCTATTTCCTATTATTTTCAAAACTAATTTATACTATCGCAGGGAATAGATGTTTAACGCGGAGAATTACAAAGTAAAATACTTTACAATTCTATGCGTTAGTTTTGAATTCTATGAAGTTTATAATTTACCAATTAAATTCTTAATCTAAAAATTCAGTAAGTGGTATTATTTATTATATAATATCCATGAAGTTAATGTTATTTAGAAAACTTGAAATTAAGAGGATAAAATTGTAAATATTATCTCATGAAAAACAGCTAATTTTAAAACAAATATGAGAGAATCGCAAAGAATTTAGAGATTATTTCAAAGATAAAAGAAAGCTATCGAATATAAATTTTATATTAGTTTTTAATTATTTTAATCTAATTAACAATGAAGATAAATCATCTTATAACATTTCTGATTTCCATTCTTATAGTATTTTCTGTTTTTGCACAAAATCCAAAAACAAAAATTCCGGAAAGGGTAATAAACTTAGACTATAGTTTAAAAAAAGGTCCTTTAAACGCTATGTTCAGGGAATGTGTCGGTGCCGGAAGAGCCAACGAGGGTCTAAGAGCTGACTGGCAGCAGCAGCTTGCTTACGTTAAAAAAGAATGTGGTTTCAGTTATATCCGTATGCATGGGCTTTTAACCGATGATATGGCAGTTTATAAAGAAGACAAAAATGGAAATCCGCAATATAACTATATGTACGTAGATGCGCTTTTCGATTTTTTGCTCAGCATTGATATAAAACCCTTTGTTGAGTTAGGTTTTATGCCCTCAGCGCTGGCCAGTGGAAATACTACCATATTCTGGTGGCGGGGCAATGTTACTCCTCCAAAAGATTACGAAAAGTGGGAGGCATTGATTCGCAATCTTACTCAGCATTTTACGGAACGATATGGAGCCGATGAAGTAAAGACCTGGTATTTTGAGGTTTGGAATGAACCCAACCTGTCGCCCGGTTTCTGGA
>CAYWCR010000069.1:8260-22216 GCA_964456825.1 uncultured Bacteroidales bacterium | reverse complement strand
TCTCGCCGGTTACGGCTCCTGCACTGAAGTTTGCCAGTATGGTCAGCACAATGGTATTGGTGCTGGCGGTGGAACCGCCGCAATCGGGCGTTCCGGCCGGGTCAACCATTACGCGGTAATGCGTGGTGGCGGTAATCGGATTCGGATTATAGGTTGCCAGGGTAGCACCTCCAATAGGTGTCCATGTGATTCCGTCAGCGCTCGACTGCCACTGGTATAAATAGGTGCCTGATCCGCCGGTGGGATTGGCGGTCATAACAGCCGGATCGTAATTGTAGCATTGTGTTCCGCTGGTCACCCCCGTTATGGCGCCGGGACTGAAAGTTGCCACAATAGTAATAACCAGGGTATTGTTACTGGCCACAGCTCCGCCGCAGTCAGGTGTGCCGGTCGGGTTTATCATGACACGAAAATGGGTTGTGGTGGCAACGGACGGTGGATCGTAGGTAAATGCATTGGCCCCGCTGATATCCGTCCATGCAGTGCCGTCGGGACTCGACTGCCACTGGTAGGTATAGGTTCCCGCAGCTCCGGACGGATTTGCCGTCAATACAGCAGGATTATAACCTGAACATTGGGATGCACTGGTTTCACCTGTTATGTCACCCGGATCGAAATCCGGGAGAATCGTCAGCACAATGGTGTTGTTACTGGCTGCAGCAGTAGCGCAATCAGGTGTTCCTGTCGGATCAATCAATACGCGGTAATGCGTTGTAGCGGTAATGGCTGGGGGATTATAAGTGGCTGATGACGCTCCTCCTATATCTGTCCACGTTAACCCATCGGAACCTGACTGCCACTGGTAAGCATAGGTTACGCCACCACCCGTCGGATTGGCTGTCATGGTTAACGGATCATAGTTGGTGCATTGGATCGCACTCGATTCACCGCTGATATTGCCGGGGTCGAATTCAGCAATAACACTGACTGTTCGTGTTTGTAAAAGCTGAATGCTGCATCCGTTGTTATAAGCCAGCACATTAAATACGGTCAATAGCGTTAGCGGGTCTGAAGGCAGGGCAATATTGGCTCCCGTGCCGTCAACCGGGCTTCCGATATTGATGCCGCTATTCCGCAACTGATATTTGAAGCCTGTTTCTGAACCGGCAACGGTTATGGTCGCCGGTGTATTATAACAAACATTGGCAGGTGCCGTAACACCCAGTGCCGGGTCGGGCTGAGGATCAACAACCACATTGACGACATCCGTGCCCGTTACGCCACTGTTGTCTTCAACCACGGTAACAGATCCGTTTCCCGTTGTTGTCCATGTCACGGTAATGGAGTCGCCTGAACCTGTATAGGTTCCGCCGACGACGTTCCAGGTATAGGTATGACCTGCAATATATGGCGTGGAATAGATTACAATATTGTTTTCACATTGATTAGCCGTGGTAGGCGAAATTACAGGTGATGGTGTATTCACCACGGTAATGGCCTGTAGATCGGCTGCTGCGCAACCATTTGAAGTGGTCTCGGTGACCCGCAACTGATAAATGGTAGGGAAGGATCCGGGTGTTGTGATGGTGATATTGGTAGCTGCAGCAGAAGGAGTGGCAATAGTGCCTCCGCTGGCGCCTGACCAGTCCCATGCATAGGTGCTCCCACCGTGGGTGACGGTCTGGTAATTCCGGATCTCTCCGGCTCCGACGGTGAAGGTACCCTGGATATCGGGTACATAAGTATTCAAAACGGTAAGCGGAAAAGAGGTTGTATCGACAACCCCATTGCCGGTTATGTCAGATATGGATGTCAGCCGGATCCTGTAGGAGCCGGGTCCGCCAAATTCCGCACCGGTGAGCTGTATATTATAGGTCGTTGATCCTATGCCCGATTGAGAATAACTGTTGCTGCCGGCATTATAGCCAAGCGTCCAGGTTGGTGTACCGGTTAACTTAACCGTAACTGTAACGATCTCGCCGTTGTTGCAGATGGTGTCGGTAGTAACATTGGTTATGCGTGCGGTTACACCACTCACGCCGAGTGTGAATACATAACTGGGTGATGCAACGGGAGTGCTGGTGGAAACTGTACCGGAACTCATCGATCCGGTGACAACAGCGCCCACTTCTTCCCAACGGTTTGCAGGCGTTACCCACTCGGTAACCCGCATGGCATTTACCGATGCAATGCCGCTGACAGCATCCCAGCGCAGGCGGACATTGGCTGTATTTCCACCCGGCCTGGTGATGATCCAATATTCATTATCGCTCACCGAAGTGAGAGGAGAAAGCAGGCTCAACCGGCTATAGCTGCCGTCAGGATCGGCATTGACATATTGTGCAATCCACAGATTATTTGCACTTACACCGGATACCTGTACATTTCCGTACCGGGCAGGTTTGGCAGCGGATGCATTGTAATTTCCTACCGGGAAATTAAAGAACTGTCCGCTGAGGATCTGTTTGGCCAAAGGCCCGTCCACAAAGGAAGCATCACTTCCGCCGGTTACCGCCGAAGAAGCAATATTGGTAATGGTCAGCAAATTGGCCATTGTTGTGTTGATCCTCCCGTTCGTAAGGTAGAGACGGTTTGAAATATTGGCATCCCCGTTCAGCGTTACCCCTGAAGCGTTGTTGATTTTAAATCTATAGAAATTCTCTCCAAACGGAATGATCAGTGTTTGCAGGGCAGTTCCTTCAAAGGTTACCATTCCCTCTCCCGGGACAAATCCGACGGCAACACTGTCGGTCCAGTTTCCCCACAGGGTTATATTCCTGTCGTAGTTGGAATTGATAAGCTGACTGCCGGTTATCTTCAGGTTCCCCTTGACAAGCAGATCAACATTGGCAAGATTTTTGGAAATAGGGCCCGTGAATTCAAGATTCTGATAGGTCTTATACGTTGAGGAGATGCTGGATGAAAGGGTTCCGTTTGATCCGTTATACTCAACGGTGCTGTTTGCAGTATTCATGAATTCGGTAAAATCACCTCCCGGAAAAACGAACTGGCCGGCGGTCGTATTGCTCACAACAAGCCTTCCATCACGACTAACATGGCCAAGGTTGTGCCCGGTGGTTGTATCGACATCCAGTATTCCGTAATTGTCAACCGAATAAACAATCCTGTCATTGGTCTGCATGTTGATCCTGTGTCCTGCCTTTATGATGACCGGATTACCATCGGGCGGGGTGGTGGCGACAGCCCCGTTATGTGCTCCTGTGGCCCAGCTGCCGGCGGTGTTCCAGTCAGCGCCTGTAGTGGTAATATTAGGAGCATTGTCATAGCTGTAATAAACCGGTTTGCTCAGAAAATTTCCCGGTTCACCGCAGGTATATTCACCATCAATATAATTACCGGTAATCGTGATCGTATTAAGTGCTGTATTCATCACGCCGGCGCCAAGATCTGTCCAGTTATAATTATAATATCTTCCTCCGACATAATTGGTTTCAGTTCCCACAACGTCAGCCTGAACATAATTATAAACATGGGTTATGGAAGATAGTCCTCCGAATGGTGTGCTGCTTACATACCAGTAATATTGCAGTTCATCGTCAAAAATATTGGTAAGTGAAGGAATTTTAATGTTGACAGGTCTTACGGTGATGCTGCCGGCTGTTGTATACGCTACATTATTGTATGCGGCAGGGGTGTATTTTCCGGCCACGCCGACCGGAAAAGTGAAGGATGCAGGGGAAGCGGACGGATAGATTTTTTTGACACCGGCATCACTCAATACGCCATTGGTGATGATCCAGTTCCGGTTGGCTGGAATGCCCGGTGTTCCTCCGACAGAGGCTGTGGCACCCAGGGTCAGCAGGTAATCATTAATATAAAGGTATCCGGTGGTCAGTGTCAGTGTGCCATTGACGGTGGTGTTTGCGGAAAGGGTGGCCCCGTTCGATGCTCCGTTGGCAATGGCAATGTTGCCGAACTGTCCGGATCCGTTACCGGAGATGATCTGGTTCTTAGTTCCCGAGATCACCATATTTCCTGCACCCGTGGAACGGTGTATGCTGTTGTTGATGATGTTGCCCAGGGCAATAATATTAAGTGCGCCGGCATTTTCCAGTATTCCGCTGTTGATGGTAAGGGAATCCGAGATGGTCGGTGTGGGGGCTCCTGTAGTAGAGAAAGTAACGACTGAACCGGCCGTTTTGTCAATGGTGAGCTTGTTAAAAGTAGTGTTAACACCAAAGAGGGCTGCCTGAGCATTGCCACCATCAAATACCGTGGTATTTGTACCGGCATTGTAGGCTCCGAGGTTGGTGAAGTTGCCGGCAATATTCACGTTTTTATTGTTGCAGTTGAAAGTGCTGTTAACGGCAATGGTCAGATCACCGGTGAGGACAAGCGGGTTGACCATCAGACGGGCGGTTGCCGTACTGGCACCGTTGAATCCCGTAACATTCAGATGATGAAGATTACAGGTGGCATCCAGGTTATAGGTCTGGGCACCGATGGCGGTGACCGGCGCCAGGTTAAAGGTTCCTCCTGTGACACTGGCTGACTGGGGCCTCAGATAAACATCCCCGAAAACTGATCCTCCGCCACGGTATATATTGATAATTCCATTGCTGAAGGCAAAGGAACTGCTGTCATTGCAGATCTCAAATTTGGCACGGTCAACATCATAATTTTTTCCATATATATTAACCGTCCCTCCTGTCTGGGTATAACGTAAAGAACCCTGCGTGGTGCTGGAGTTTCTTTTTATCTGCCCTTTGACATTCAGTGCGCCTGACAGGATCAGTATTTCAGGATGGCCTCCTGCTGAATATTCAATGTCGTTCCGGTTGTTGTTGGATGTATTGCCTACATTGACCGTTCCGCTTAATACTTCTAATTTTCCAACCAGGTTAAGGTTGTTGTTGTTATCGCTGGTAATGACATTGAGGGTCCCTCCGTTTGCCGAGAGGCAACCGGTTTCGGGTATGGTAAAAGCAGCATCGGTGGTGACGTTGAACGTTCCGGCCGACAGGCGGAATGTTCCGTTCTTCAGGGTCAGCCTCGGGTCAAAATTGGTGGTAAGTGTGGCAGTCACATCCAGCACCGGGGTTTGTGATGTGCCTTTATCAACTTCCAGGGAATAGAAATCTTTGGCAGTACCCGTGATTACTGCGTTGTCGCTTCCTTTAAAGGTTGTAAGAACGCGGCCTGTCCCATTGTTAACATCAAAAGATCCGTTCCCGGTGAGGCTGCCGTATAATTCCAGTATATGGTCAACAGCAGCGCTGTTCAGCACACTGAAACTGCCGGTTACATTCAGGTCTCCCAATACTTTAATGGTTTGTGCCTGGATATTCTGAATCTGAAAATTGCCGGCATTGACATTGAAATCCTGATTGGCCGTGATGGTATGTGTTGCATCAGTATTGGTATTAGCCTGTCCGTCATCATTCTTCGAAAGTTCATTGTAAACGGTGATATCGCTGTTGGGCAGGGTTATGGTAGTTCCGGCAACGGGACTGATTTTAAGGTTATAGTAATGATCCAGCACAAGTCCGGTGACATCGGATATCACGGGCATGTCGATACTGACGGGTGAAATGGTATAGTATTCAACTGTTCCGCCGGCCTCGCCGATAAAGTCACCAAAGTCACCACGCGGGAAGTAATTGTTGCTGGCAATGCGCAAGGTGCCGGTGCCGTTCACACCTTTCTCGGGCAGGGCTTCAAAATTATGGCCGGTAAAATTCCTCAGATCCAGTGTTGACCCGTTATAGATGGTAAGGCTTCCGCAAACCCTGTTGTTCTGGTTAACAATAACCGTATGATTATGTGTGGCATCTCCAATGATCACTATGGTATTGGCATCAGGAACGCTTGTTCCTGCAGTGCCGCCAACACCGAAAGGAGACCATGTGGCGGGATCGTCCCAGTCTCCGTTGTTGAGGGTGCTGTATAGCACAGGTATGGCCCCGAATGCAGCCAGTTCTCCTGCCGTATATTCGCCGTCTGCTGTATAGGCTGTGTCATAGGTAATGAGGTTGGTGGCATCATTCACCAATAACGGATCGTTTATCACCGTCCACTGGATGCCGTCATTACTCCGGTATACGGCAGGGATATAGGCGCTTTCCGTACCGCCAACAAAGGCATTATCATATGTGTAATGATGAATAACAGAACCTGCAGCTACTCCTGAAAACCCTGTACTCTGCGTTTTCCAGTAACATGCCAGTGAACTGGTGCCCTGTGAAAGCGGGTGCCGGACATTGACCGGGCGCGTGGTAACAGTGCCATAGGCCGAGGGCGCTACGCTGTATTGTATGGAGGCCGGCATATAATAATAGGTGCTGTTGCCCGCATTATAGAAACCGAAAGGAAACAGGTAGTCTGTTGTCCCTGTATATGTTTTACTGACCCCTCCGTCGGAGACCAGGCCGGAGGTCACCATCATCCTCGTTGCATCAAAACTTTTACCGGAGCCCGCGATGTTGTCAAAAACGTCTGCGCCGGCTGCCAGTGCAAGCCTGTTGGATCCGATATCCAGCCGGGCAGCCGTATTGCCCAGCCTCAGATCACCGGTAATGCCGGCATTGGCCAGCAATATAACAGATCCTGTTGACTTGTTCAGGGTTAAATTATTAAAGGTACCGGTTCCGTCACCATAAATGTTCTGCGCCGTGGGCCCGGTTAACTGAATGCTGCCGGCACCGCTGACCGGCTTGAAATGGGTTCCGGAATTCGTAATATCTCCCTGTACCTGCAATATGCGTCCGTTGTCAATAAAGGTACAGCCATGATCAATCTGCAAATTGGCATCGACAATGACCGGATTAAGCGGATTGGCATTACTGATCGTAAGGCCTGACGCATGCTCAAGGTTGAGATTATTCAGATTACCGCTGACCTGTCCCTGCATGTCAAACAATTGAGGACCGTCACCGTTAAACAGGGTAGTATTGACCCCGGGAGTATAGGTTCCGGAAGCGCCGATGGTAAAATCATGGCCTACCGTAACATCTTCATCGTTGGTAATGAAAACCGCATTATTCTGTATGTTGAAATCATGTAAGACAACCAACGGCTGTGCATCAAAGGCAGGGAGGTAAGGTGTGCCATATCCGCCGTAATCCATGATTTGCGCACTGTAAGCATTGGTTGTGCTGGTAATGTTCAAATTCCAGAACGGAGCGGTTGAATTAATATAAGCGTCGCGATCGGTTGGTACCGTAATATTAATGGTGCCACCGGTGAGGGTGATATTCTTGGCTTCGGCGCCCAGCAACAGGCTGAAATAGGTGCCTGTGCTGCCCGGTGGCGGAAATGCCGCCCAATAGGTGGTTGATCCCAGTATGTTGATGGTCCCCCCGCTCATGAAAAATACATTCTCGGGATAGGGTATGGTCATGCTGGCGTATGCTTTTAAAGCTCCCAGGCCGGCAACATTGACATCATTGCCCGTGATGTTCAGCGTGCCTCCCAGCATATAGAACGCTCCCCGGTGAACACCGGCAATCGCAGATGTACGTAAACAAATGGTGGTAACCGTTCCACTCTCGATGATAAAATTGCTGAATTCACGCAATACGATCCCCTGAAGCCCGTTGGCATTCAACGTGGCATTTCCCGTGGTCCTGAGTTTTCCATAGACGATCAGTGCATTGGTGCTGGTAGTAATGGTTGACATGGTCACACTGCCATCATCAATCCACAGCTGGGCATCTTCGTCTATATTATAGACTGCATTATAGGCCAGGCAGGGAATACTGATGTTGGGCCCCAGCCTTACGGTGCCGGAAAGCAGCCCCATCGCATTGTCATTCGGTATATTGGGCGGGGCAACTCCCGGAGGGCTGGTTTGCAAATTATTCCTCCCATAAAGATAAAAACGGTTCGCTGCATCGGCATCAATATTTAAGACATAAGTCTGGTCGGTGCCTTTGGTCACCACGATGCGATAAAACACCGTTGTTCCGTAACACAATACATTTTGGTCTGCACCGGCGTTATTAAAATAAACATCTGAATAACCTTCTCCGTTAAGCGGATTACCCGTGTAGTTAGGAGCTGCAAGCGTGGTAAAACGCACCGTGCCATAATTTGTAAGATCACCGCTTATATAGATCTGATGACGGTAATTCCTCGCCCCTACCAGGATCTGACCGTTAGCATTAACGAGTGCATTTCCGTATATTCTCACAGTTCTTGCCGCACCTCCGATGACACTTCTTCCTATCCTGAGTATTCCTTGATTTATGGTGAGATCACCATTGATCGTCAGGGCTGCTCCGTCATCGTAAAATACTTCATTGGCTGTATTGTTTAAGTTGATTATCAGATTATTATAAGTGAACTGTGTGGGTGTAAATCCTCCCATATTGTAATACTCCACTGTCCCGCCGTCAGCGCTCACGAAGGTACCGGAGGCAAAAGCAGGAAAATTTGCCGTGGAAAGCCTTAACATACCTGATCCGCTGAAAGTGCCGAAATTGTGAACATTGGTGTTGGTTGTCAGATCCAATACAGCACCTTCCTGTATGGTAAAGCTGGTCGTTGTGATAGCCGGGACTGCCGGTTGAATGTTTACCATACGGCCGTTGAGTATGACAACCGTATTATTGACTGCAGACGAAGGTGTTATATGCGTCGGATTGATCAGGGTGGTTCCTGATGGATCTGTTGTCCATGTTCTCCAATCGGTCCAGCTGCCGGTTTGATAACTGTACCAGTTTGTCTGAGCGGCTGCATATCCTGCTGAAAAAACAGAGAAAAGGAAAATCAGGGCGCAAGGCCGCAAAATCCGTTTGAAAAGAATAGATTTTTGCATGGTTCCTGGGATCGTTTTTATCATGGGTTGGAATTTATTCATGTTCGCAGGGAATTCGATAGTATATCAGCCAATTATACAAATAAAATCCTTAAGGTATTCCCTTATTGGCTGGGTAGTTATTAACACTTTACCACGGATAATACCGGGAAATTATGGTTGGCGCTTCAAAAGGCCTGCCAGATAGCCCTTATGAAGAACAGCCATGGTTATCAACAGGGGTCATACAAAGGATCAGTTTTTTCATATGACAGCATGTGATTTGATTGTAAATGTAATCATTTAAGTTGGTGAAAATATTTCATATCGGTTTTGTCATTGTTCTTTGTTCTTTTGTCTTGTCACTGGTAACTTGTCACTTTTTTTTCTTGCCAGGAAGGCGACCACAAGGGTCGCCCCTACTAATCCCTGCTTGTCCCTTGTCCCTTGTCCCTTCTTCACATGACTGAAATCATACCACGAATCCCCTGCTTTGCCCTATCTTTATGCAATGAAATACAACATGCCATGAACAAACTTGCTGTTGTTGCTTTGGGCGGGAATGCCCTTCAGCGGGACTATCAGAAGGGCACCATCGAGGAA
Source organism: uncultured Bacteroidales bacterium (assembly GCA_964456825.1). Lineage (GTDB taxonomy): Bacteria > Bacteroidota > Bacteroidia > Bacteroidales > UBA10428 > UBA5072. Next base: position 12,915 of record CAYWCR010000069.1, on the reverse strand, counting down.
CAGGAACAAAATACCTTCGAGACCCTGGAAAATCTCGTTTTTTTGCTAAAAGACGGTTATGAACTGGTCATTACCCATGGTAACGGACCGCAGGTAGGGGATATACTCCTGAAGAACGATGCAGGTGAAAAGGCTTACAACATCCCGCAAATGCCGCTGGATATATGTGTGGCCGGAACACAGGGCGAGATCGGATATATGATTGAAAGAATTCTGCGCAACGTGCTCAACAAGCACGGAATCCATAAAAACGTGATCAGTCTCATCAGTCAGATTATCGTCAATCATCAGGGAGATGCTTTTAAAAATCCGAAGAAAAGAATTGGCCGTATCTATCCCCGTGAACTGGCCGAACAACTATCCAGGGACAAAGGCTGGGTCTTCAAGGAAGAACAGAAATCAAGCGGCGGTTTGAGACGCGTGGTACCTTCCCCGGAACCCCTTGAAATCATGAACAGGAAAATAATCCGGCAGCTGGTAAGCCGGGGTAATATTGTTATAACGGCCGGGGGCGGAGGCATCCCTGTGTATATTGATGAGCGCAACGATGTAAGGCCGGTCGAAGCGGTGATTGACAAGGATTTTGCATCAGCCTTACTGGCCGCATCAATCGGTGCCGATGAATTCTATATATTAACCGATGTTCCCTATGTATACCTGAATTACAAAAAACCTGACCAGCAGATCGCGGAATTTCTGGATTATAAGGATACCATTAAATATCTCGAACAAGGCATGTTTGGTGAGGGAGACATGAAGCCCAAAATTGAGGCTGCCCTTTTCTTTTTATGGAATGGCGGTAGAAAAAGTATTATCACTGAAGCCACGAAACTCGAGGATAAACGGTTTGGCTCAAAAATAACCCTGGAGTATGATCCGGCTGACACAAAGCACCTGGACAACTATGGACGTGTATGATTGTTAGCAGCGTTAATTACTTTGTTGAAGTTTATATTCAATTTTGAAAAATAAATTTTAGATTTGTTTGGGTATTACCTAAACTATGAATTCTTTTTCTTTGCGGAACAAAACCATTGCTGCCTCTTTTCTGACTTTGATCGGATTAGGCTCGTCTTCCAGGTACGCAGATTGTCAGGATCTCCTGCATGTTAAGTTTGAAAACATTTCTGTCCGTGAAGGACTTTCCCAATTTACACCCAATTGCATATTTCAGGATTCCCGTGGTTTTATATGGGTTGGTACCGAGGATGGACTCAACAAATACAACGGGTATGAATTTGAGGTATATAAACCCGAAATAAACAATCCTTTCAGCATCAGCATGGCCAAGATTAATTGTATGGAAGAAGATGACGACGGGGATCTGTGGATCGGTACAAAGGGAGGGGGACTGAACAAATTTAACCGGGCATTGAATAATTTTCAGCGGTTCAGGGCTGATGAAAAGGATTCAGCTTCAATCCCCGGAGACCATATTACCTGCATCACGAAAATGAGTGATGGAAACATCTGGATTGGCACTGATAAGGGGTTAGCGATACTGGACAGAAAAACCGGCAGATCATCCTGCCCGGTGCTGCAGGAAAACAAACCGTTAATCCTGACTGATCATGCTATTACTGCATTGCACGCTGATAAACATGGCGTTATCTGGGTAGGTACGGAAAACGGCTTAAACAGGATTGACACAGCGCATGGACTTGTTATGTATTACAGGCATGATCCCGGCGATCCCATGTCTCTTCCCTGCGAGTACATCACCAGCTTATACAGCGACCGGAATGGCAATGTCTGGGTGGGAACACAAAAAGGACTGGTGAAAAAAACCTCAGGGACAGAATTCTTCACCGGTATAAAGGCCGGATCAGCTTCATCCGTATATGAGATCAGGGATCTGCTTGAAGATGAACAGGGCAATATCTGGATCGCAACATTCGGCGGTGGTTTGGATATCTATATACCGGGACAGGATAGGATCATCTCCCATATCTTTGATTATAATAATCCATACAGCATAGGTCATAACGAGGTTTCATGCCTTTGTGAAGACAAGGCAGGGATTATCTGGGCGGGGACCTATGGGTTGGATAAATTCAATCGGTTAAAGGAAAAATTCAAACTGTATGATTATATCCCCAATGCCCGTGAAAATATTGCTTTTAAGAGTATATATTCCATTTATCAGGATAAGGACGATGTTTTATGGATTGGCTCAAAGACGGATGGTGTACATGTTTTTGACCGTGGCAATAACAATTATTTCAGGATTAAGCATGAGGACAACAATCCCAACAGCCTTTCAAGCAATAAAGTGAGGGTTATCAAAGAGAATCCTTCGGGTGTTTTCTGGATAGGGACGGATGACGGAGGCCTTAATAAGCTGGTGCTGGATGATAACAGGAAGCCCCGTCAGTTTATTCATTATAATCATGATCCGCAGAATCCCAATTCGCTTAGCAGCGATCTGATCTATTCGCTGTATTTTGATGCCGATGATAACCTTTGGATTGGCACGGATAACGGACTTAACCAGATGGATGTTGCAACCGGAAGCATAAAACGTTACCTGCCTGATTCAACGGATCCGGGAAGCCTGAGCAATACAACCGCTTATTATATATTTGGTGACGCTTCCGGCGGGATGTGGATCGCTACAGACTATGGCATAAATCAATATAATCCTGAAACGGATGGTTTTGTCCACTATGTGCATGATGCCCACGATTCCACCAGCGTGATCATCGATGAGATCCTTACGATTTACGAGGACAGGAAGAGTATGCTGTGGATTGGTACATTCTCGGGAGGCCTTGACAGGCTTGACCGGAAAAAGGGTGTATTTACCCATTTTAATCAGATTAAGGAATTATCCAATGCCGTTATTTATGGCATATTCGAGGATAATGTGTCAAACCTGTGGCTGAGCACCAATAATGGCATAATCCAGTTCAATCCGGAAACCCGTTATATTAAGCAATATACCATTGATGACGGGCTGCAAAGCAATGAATTCAACGGCGGTGCCTATTACCTAAGCCCGGGCGGCGAAATTTTCTTTGGCGGATATTTTGGTTTTAACAGCTTTTTCCCCGAAAAGATAAAGCTCGATACGGTTGCCCCTGCCATTGTCATTACCGACCTTCAGATCAAGAATGTCTCGGTAAAGCCGGGAAAGAAATCGCCTATTGCAAAACATATTACTGAGGCTGAAGAGATTATCCTGAACCACAACCAGAATAACTTTACGCTATATTTTGCTGCCCTGCATTATGGCAATCCCGCTCGGAATAAATACCGGTATAAACTGGAAGGATTTGACAAGGATTGGATCGATGCCGGAAACAGAAGGTATGTCTCGTTCACAAGCCTTCCTTACCGGAAGTACAGGCTGTGGATTCAGGCGGCCAATTGCGACGGAAAGTGGAACGAAGAAGGTATTTCCATCAAAATCAGAATTAAGCCTCCCCTGATTCGCACTGCCTGGTTCAGGCTTTTGCTTGCTGCCTTTATTATTGGATTGATAGCTTATATATGGCGTTATTTCAGAAACCAGGAACAGAACCAGAAGAGGCAGTTGGAGGAACGTATTAAAGAAAGCACCCGTGAACTTGAGATAGCGAGGGAAAAAGTAGATAAACAAAAAGAGGAAATCATCCTTCAGAAACAGGAATTGAAATTAAGGGAAAGGGACCAGGAAGAAATGTTGTGGTTCAATCAGGGGATCAGCATGTTCTCGGAACTTATCAGCAGAAACAAGGAAAATCTGAACGTACTTTGCGAACAGGTGATCATGAAGCTGGTTGAATATATTGAAGCCCAGCAGGGAGGTATTTTTCTGCTTAACGATGATACCGAAGATGATATTCATCTTGAACTTGTTGCCCACCACGCATTTAACGTTGAAAAACTAAACGCGAGATTTCTGCCCGGTGAAGGATATGTCGGTACTTGTTTTGTTGAAAAACAATTTATTGAGATCGATGATCTTCCGGCAGGCTATTCCATTTTACGCTCAGGACTGGGCGAAGAACACATGAAACACCTCTTGCTGGCCCCGTTAAAGGTTAATGAAATGTCCGTCGGCATAATAGAAATCGGTTCTTTCAGGAAAATCAAGGGATATAAAGTTGCCTTTGTAGAAAAATTATGCGAAAACCTTGCCTCCACCATCGCAACCGAGAAATCAAATGCCAAACTGAAGAAGCTGATTGAGCAGACGAGAAATCAGTCGGCAGAACTACAGGCAGGGGAGGAGGAACTCCGGCAAAACCTGGAGGAAATGCAGGCAACACAGGAAGAATCGACCCGCCGTGAGGATGAGCTCATAAAATATGCTGAAGAGGCAGCCAGCCGTGAAGAAATCCTGAATCAGAAGATTGAAGAACTTGAGAATCAGATAAAAAATCTCACCGGGAAAGCGAAGAAGAAGGGGAAAGAAAGGTAATCGGTATTCAGTAATCGGTGATCGGTAATTCAGTTGTCAGCCTGCCTGCCGGAAGGCAGGTCGTGCGGTCATTCGGTCATGCTGTCAGGGATTTAGCAGTTTAGGTGTTTAGGAAATTGTTTTTTACTCCTAAAAAGCTAAACTGCTAAAAGGCTAAATTGCTAAACAGCCAAAAACCTAAACCGCTACATAATTATTTCCTCCCCAATATTTATAGGGTGATAAAAATCATCACGTATTTTTTACGTTA
>CAYWCR010000069.1:4354-8160 GCA_964456825.1 uncultured Bacteroidales bacterium | reverse complement strand
ATTTCCTCCCCAATATTTATAGGGTGATAAAAATCATCACGTATTTTTTACGTTAAGTTTGATTTTAAAGGAATTTATTACTAATTTTGATCTGAGAGTCCTAAAAAAGGATGACAGCCAATCTTAATCCTCATATTTCAGTTGACTGTGTTATTTTCGGTTTTGACGAAAATGAACTGAAAGCGCTGTTAATTAATCGTGACCCATCAGAGGATCCTGCCTCATCCGGTAAACTCAAATTGCCCGGTGACCTTATTATTCGTGGTGAGGTACTGATTCATGCGGCAGAGCGTATTCTTGCCGAGCTCACGGGACTTCATGATATCTATTTGAAACAATTCGGGATCTTTGATGACCCCGGCCGCCTTGATTCTTCAGATGACCTTAAATGGCTGCAAGAACGGTCGGGATTGCCGGTGGAACGCGTAATAACCGTTGCCTATTATTCACTGATCAAGATCGACAAGCGTATCCCGACCGATCTGTCCATTGCCTACAATGCCCAGTGGTATCCGTGTTCCTCGATTCCTGCGATGATCTTCGATCATAACATGATTGCAGAAAGCGGACTGGATACCCTGCGCCGTGAAATGCTGACCGAACCCCTGTGCTTTGAACTGCTGCCTGAGAAATTTGCCCTCAATCAATTGCAGCGGTTGTATGAAGCCATCCTGGGGTGCTCGCTTGACAACCGGAATTTCCGTAAGAAGATCCAGCGGCTTCCTTATATTGTCCCGCTCAATGAACGGCAAAACGGTGTGCGGCACAAACCAGCGCTGCTGCACGTCTTTGATAATGAGAAATATATCAGTATTAAAAAAGACAATACTGTCTTTATAATATAATTATGCTGAAACCTAAAAATTAGTTCTATGTATTTATTGGGATTTGATGTCGGTAGTTCTTCCATAAAAGCCAGCCTGCTTGAAGCAGCTACCGGAAAATGCATTGCTTCAGCCTATCAGCCGAAGCAGGAAATGCCAATAATGGCGGCTAAGCCAGGTTGGGCAGAACAGGATCCTGAGAACTGGTGGAAATATCTCAAACTGGCACTGGCTGACGTACTGAGCCAGTCCGGTATTGACACTGTTGCCATTAAAAGTATCGGTATTTCTTATCAGATGCACGGGCTGGTGACGGTTGACCAAAGCGGCAATGTTTTGCGGCCTTCCATTATCTGGTGTGACAGCCGCTCGGTGGACATCGGCAATAAAGCATTACAACACCTGGGCGCAGATAAATGCCTGCCTTCCCTGCTGAATTCTCCCGGTAATTTTACTGCCTCCAAGCTGAAATGGGTGAAGGAAAACGAACCTGAGGTTTATAAAAAGATTTACAAGATCATGCTGCCTGGCGATTTTATTGCTGCAAAAATGACAGGCGATATAAAAACTACCATATCGGGTCTTTCTGAAGGTATTTTCTGGGATTTCAGCCAACATAAATTATCAGACTTGATTATGCAGGAATATGGTTTCGACCGGGATCTGATACCTGAAATTACGCCCACTTTTGCCATCCAGGGTGTCGTTTCATCAAAGGCGGCCGGGGAACTCGGATTAAAGTCAGGTACTCCGGTAGCTTATCGCGCCGGTGACCAGCCTAATAATGCTTTTTCACTCAACGTTTTGAATCCGGGCGAGATTGCAGCGACCGCAGGTACATCCGGAGTGGTATACGGCGTCAGCGATGTCGTTAAGTATGACCCTCAATCGCGTGTAAACACTTTTGCCCACGTCAACTATACCCCGGATGTGACCCGACTTGGTATATTATTGTGTGTAAACGGGACCGGTATCCTGAATTCCTGGCTGAAGAAAAACGTTTCAGGAACCATGGATTACAACCAGATGAACATGCTGGCCTCCCAGGTGCCTATAGGCGCTGACGGATTGACCATCATGCCTTTTGGCAATGGTGCGGAAAGGATGCTGGACAACAGGGATACAGGTTGCATGATCACCGGACTTAATTTCAACATCCACAACAAATCGCATATATTACGGGCTGCACAGGAAGGGATCGTTTTCTCCTTCCAATACGGAATTGAGATAATGGAATCCATCGGCATTAAACCTTCCGTAATCCGGGCCGGTAATGCAAACATGTTTCTGAGTCCCGTGTTCCGCGAGGCACTGGCTTCTACCGCAGAGGCAACTATTGAGCTTTATGATACCGACGGTTCACGGGGGGCAGCCCTGGCCGGAGGGGTGGGAGCAGGCATCTATAAATCATTTGATGAAGCTTTTCAAACCCTCCGGAAAATGGAAACCATCGATCCGGACAAGGCTAAAAAAAGCGCATATATGGATGCTTATCAGAAATGGCACGGTCAACTGATGAAGATACTTCATTAAACACACTATATTTTTTGAGCTCAAAATCATTTGTAACCATTTAATACCATAACTATGAAGATTGTAACAGGCAGTAAGGTGTATTTCCCGAAAATAGGGAAAATCAAGTATGAAGGACGCGATTCGAAGAATCCGCTTGCCTTTAAATTTTATGATGAGAACCAGGTAGTGGCCGGAAAAAAAATGAAAGATCATTTCCGGTTTGCCATGGCATACTGGCATACATTCTGCGGAGCAGGCAGTGATCCCTTTGGCCCCGGTACCAAAAATTTTCCATGGGATGGAGCAAAAGATGCCGTGACCGCAGGGAAGAACAAAATGGATGCAGCCTTTGAATTCATGTCCAAGATCGGGCTTAATTTTTATTGCTTTCATGACTATGACCTGGTGAAGGAAGCTGATACCATTGCTGAATCTGAGAAAAGACTTCATGCCATGGTCGATTATGCCCAGGAAAAACAGAAAGCCTCCGGGATTAAGCTATTGTGGGGAACCGCAAACGTATTTTCAAATCCCCGCTTCATGAACGGGGCTTCCACCAATCCTGATTTTAATGTAATCCCCTGGGCCGCTACCCAGGTGAAGAACGCCATCGATGCCACCATTGCCCTGAAAGGTGAGAATTATGTTTTCTGGGGTGGACGTGAAGGCTATATGTCCCTGCTGAATACAAACACAAAAAGGGAACTGCAGCACCTGGCCATGTTCCTTACCAAGGCGCGTGACTATGCCCGCAAACAGGGATGGAAAGGAACTTTCCTTATCGAACCCAAGCCCATGGAGCCGACCAAGCATCAGTATGATTTTGACGCTCAGACGGTGATCGGATTCCTTCGCTATTACAAACTTGATAAAGATTTCAAGCTGAATGTGGAAGTGAACCATGCAACCCTGGCAGGACATACTTTTGAACACGACCTCCAGATGGCTGCCGATGCCGGTATGCTGGGCAGCATTGATGCCAACCGCGGAGATTATCAGAATGGCTGGGATACCGATCAATTCCCGATCAATGTCTATGAATTGACCGAGGCAATGCTGGTGATAGTACAGGCAGGCGGTTTTACTACCGGTGGGGTGAACTTTGACGCAAAAACACGCCGGAACTCCACTGACCTTGAAGACATCTTCATCGCTCACATAGGCGGAATGGATGCCTTTGCCAGGGCACTGCTGGTGGCCAATAATGTCCTGACCAAATCAGATTATCTGAAGCTCAGGAAGGAAAGATATGCTTCCTTTGATAAAGGTAGCGGCAAAGACTTTGAAAATGGTAAACTGTCTCTCGAAGATCTGCGTAAACTGGCATTGAAAAATGGCGATCCGAAACAGATCAGCGGAAAACAGGAATTATATGAAATGATTATCAATCAGTATATTTAGTATTGACTAATGCTAACTGAATGAGGTCCGGTGGCTGATCGAAAGATCAAGTACCGGACCTTTATT
>CAYWCR010000069.1:0-4254 GCA_964456825.1 uncultured Bacteroidales bacterium | reverse complement strand
ATGCCGTATCGGATTTACGATACGGGTCATCAGGGTCATATCCCCGGTTATGATCTCCGCATCTCCCTGCATCTCCTGCCGGAATGTGATCGTTTTTCCATAGGTGGTAAGCAGGGAATCCTGAAGATTGACCTGGACCATATAGGCTGATTCATTTGGGGCAGCGGCAATTGATTTTACATACCCGTTGAGCATGCCAAACTCAAGGTATGGATAATGATCCAGTTTTATTACCACCCTTTGTCCTTCCATTACCTTCCCTGCACCTTCCATCGACAGCCTGATCTTTCCGATGATATTCCCCTGTTCTGCAGGTATAACCGTCATAACCAGATCGCCTTCCGTCACCGGCTGATTTTCATTCCATACCTTTGAGAAACTGACCTTGCCGGCCACCGGGGCTGTAAACACATACCGGTTCTCCCAGGTTGCTATGGCAGCGGTAAGATTGGACAAGGATTCCCGTATGGTGCGTTCTTTCTCAAACTGCTTTTCTCTTACCTCAGCTTCCAGGGTGACAATTTCCTGTTGCACCTGGGCTTCCTTAAGTCTGTTGCCGGCCAGCGTCACCTTTGACTCCCCCTGCCCGTAATCTTTTGCCAGCAAGGCTGATTCTGATTTTTCAAGGTCGGCATCCGAGATCGTACCGGAAGCATGAAGGGTCACATTTCGTTCGTGCTGCTTCCTGATAAGTTCAACTTCCTTGTTCAGGATGTTGCTTTGTTTTGCCAGCTCGCGGCTGAGATCACCATATCGTTCCAGTTCCTGTTCTAAGGCTCTTATCCGTTGTTTATCTGGATTATCTGACCGGTAATAAACATAGTCTGCCATTTGGTTCAAACAAGCTGAAAGGTCAGGCTGGATCTCTCCCAGTTGATAAACCTGCTGCTGGAGATCCTTTTTCTGATTGAAATCGTGCGTGCCCGTATCCGACAAGATACTGTCAGCCCATTGCCTGATCAGCATGACATCATGGTAGTCGGCAGGATTTTTTAAGATGGCCAGTAAATCTCCGGTATTCACAAACTGGTTGTCGGCGACCAGAATTTTCTGGATATTGCCGGATGATTTGGCCATCAGATTGGCCGGTGGATTTTCCGTGGTTATGACAATAGCTGACCTTACCGATTCGGGATATTTGAAAACCGAAGCAAAGAGCATAAGCATCAGCATGAACCCGAATACCAGCGTGGTTCCCCAAATGGTGATCCAGCCGGGAGCCCTTCCGATGATTTCCTGCATGGGAGCGTTGCGTATTTCAATATGATCACCGTTTTCAGGCATACTGTTTATTGACTAATATTTTAAAAATTCACGGTTCCCCTTATTTCTTCTTTAATCTTCCTGGTCCCTTGTCCCTTTCCTCGTCCCTCGTCCGTTCCTCGTCCCCTGCCTTGCCGGCAGGCAGGCTCGTCCCTTGTCCCTGCATTCAAACTCCCAATTCCAACTGATTCTTCACCAGCTGATAGTAACTTCCTTTCCTGGCTGTCAAATCATGGTGCGTGCCCTGCTCAATCAAAGCACCCTTTTCCAGCACAATGATCTGGTCTGCATTTTTCACCGTGCTGAGGCGGTGAGCTACGATGACCACCGTCCTTTCGCGGAAAAATTTTTCGAGGTTGTGCATGATCACCAGTTCATTATTGGCATCCAGGGCATTGGTTGCCTCATCAAAGAATATGAATGCAGGATCCTTATATATAGCCCGGGCTATCAGAATACGCTGTTTTTGTCCCTGGCTCAGGCCATGCCCTTCGTTACCGATCTTTGTATTATAGGATATCGGCATAGATTCCACAAACTCCCTTATATTGGCAACTTCAGCCGCCATCAGTAACTTTTCCACATCCACCGGATCATCAGCCATGGCTATATTACGGGCGATGGTATCAGAAAAAATGTAGCCATCCTGCATGACAACGCCGCAGTTTTGTCTCCAGAAACGTGAGTCGATGCTTTGAAGGAAAGTGTCACCTACCTTCACAGAACCTTCTGTGGGTTCATAAAATCCCAGCATCATTTTCACCAGCGTTGTTTTACCGCTCCCGCTGGTGCCGACAATGGCCGTAATCTTTTTTTCCGGGATTGTCAGGTTGATATTCCTGATCGCAAAGTCAGCATGAGGCCCTTCATACTGAAAACTCAGTTCATTGACCCTGATATCATGTTTGAATGGCAAAGAAAACAGTTTTGCCGATCCTGCAGGCTCTTCATCATTTTTAAGGTGGATCTCACCCAGCCTTTCCAGGCTGATCTTGGCATCCTGGGCATTATGAATGAATTGGGTGAGTTGTTCCAGCGGGCTGTTTAGCTGTCCGATTATATATTGAATTCCCAGCATCATACCAAGGGATATGCGGCCGTCCAGCACTGAATAGGCAGCCAGCACGGTAATGATGATGTTTTTCAGCTCATTGATGAGCACGGCTCCTGCCTGCTGATATTGCGACAGGGCCAGGCTCCTGATGTTGATCCTGAATATCCGTGCCTGAATATTCTCCCATTCCCACCGTTTCTGCTTTTCACAATTGTTGAGTTTGATCTCCTGCATGGCGGTGACGAGCTGGATGATGTTGCTCTGGTTTGATGATAGCTGGGCGAACATCTTATGATCCAGGTTACGGCGGCGGGTAAGAAAAACAGATACCCAGGCTATATACAAGGCACTTCCCGACAGGAAGACAAGAAAAATAACCGGACTGTAAAACAGCAATACCAGTCCGAAGATGATCAGGTTAAATGCAGAAAAAACAACCGAAAGGGAGGAGGAGGTAAGAAACTGTTCAATCCGGTGATGGTCCTGAATACGCTGTATAAGGTCACCGGTTAATTTTGTGTCAAAATAGGCAATGGGCAGCTTCATCAGCTTGGCCAGGAAGTCAGATATGAGCGAGACGTTAATGCGGGCACTCAGATGAAGCAATATCCAGCTGCGGATAAACTCAACCGTGCTGCGGGAAATCAGCAGCACCAATTGCGCAATCAGGATCAGCAAAATGAAACTGCGGATCTGCTGGTTGATGCCAATGTCTACAAGCGCCTGGGTAAGGAATGGAAAAATTAACTGAATCAGGCTGCCAATGATAAGTCCAATCACCAGCTGAACCACAAACTTCCTGTAGGGTTTCAGATAAGAAAGTAGATAACCAAATCCGGATTTGTTAACCGGTTCATCTTCTGTAGCATAGAAATCCGGACCCGGTTCCAATAGCAGGCAAAGACCTTTTTCCGTCTTATCGGCCAGCACACTGGCCCATGAATCAAGGAACTCTTTGCGCGTATATTGGATCAATCCGTGAGCCGGGTCAGCAACATGGATCAGGGGTTCTTTTTTGCCATTGACCCGGTGCTGTGTGATGCGGTATACCACAATGAAATGATCCTGTTTCCAGTGGGCAATGCAGGGCAACGGGATTTCCTGCACCAGCCGGTCGAGTTCTATTTTAACCCCCAGTGTTTTAAATCCGACAGCCTCAGCGGCATCGCTTATACCGAGCATGCTCACCCCTTCGCGGGTAAGATAACTGTGTTCCCGTAAAGTCTGAAGAGAATAGTTTTTCCCGTAGAACTTTGCGATCATTCTGAGGCACGCCGGACCGCAGTCCTTGGCATCATATTGCTGATAGAACGGAAAACGGGGCACAGGTATAATTTTTCCGATCCAAGATACGCGAAAAATTCAAGGAAAGCAACATGGACAGGAAAGGGACAAGGGACAAGCCTGCCTGCCGGCAAGGCAGGGGACAAGGGACAAGGGACAAGGGACGAAGATGTAGGGGCGACCCTTGTGGTCGCCCGTTGAATATTTTGAACTATTTAAAGCGCATTCACCGAAAACGTAGCGTCAATGCGAACTGCTGTATCGCCGAGGATTTTTACCCGTTCAAAGACCATGTCGGCATAGCTGCTGTCATTACTCAGGTCAAGGGACACGTTATAGGCAACAGGCAGGGTGTCCTGTTTCAGGTAATCCTGGATCCCGTCAATGCCGCGCCGGACTTTCACCGGGGAATCAATGGCAGGTTCAATAACATACAATAACTGGGTAAGGATGCTATACCATTGCTTTACCTGGCTGGTGTCGGTCCCGAATCGTGAGGTCTCAAACCGGAAGGTAAGATTGTAGGACTCGCAACCCCAGTTGATAATCAGGAGCCTGTCACCGGTAGGCAATTCAATCTTTTCATAACCCATGAGGTCAACCTGTTTGAATTCGGCTCCGGGAAGAACGCTGGCATCAATAACGCGCTGGGG
>CAYWCR010000068.1:2428-22737 GCA_964456825.1 uncultured Bacteroidales bacterium | reverse complement strand
ATCTCATTGGCCTCAGGAAATACGGCGGTTTCCGTTTCCGTTCTGGAGTCATCCTCACGGATCATTGCGGTGAAGGTTTCAAAAGAACCGGAGGCCCCTACCAGGGTAGTAATCTTATGCTTCCTGAATTCCTCAAAAAGATCAGCCATCCTTTCTTCCAGGTAATTTGAAATGAATTCAATCTCTTCAATGGTAATGGGATCAGAAGGCCTGAATTTTTCAACCAGGCGGGTCATTCCCAGGGGATAGCTTTTTTTCCACCATATCTGGTTGTTGTCGGCAATGATCACTTCATTGCTGCCTCCCCCGATATCCAGGATAAGGTATTTCTCATGGTCAAGGGAAACAGCCTGTTTAACGCCGTAATAGATGAGTTCGGCTTCGCGTTCACCGCTGATGATTTCAACTTCAATCCCGAATTTGTCACGGATGGTTTTTAAGAACTGATCACTGTTCCGGGCGGTTCGAATGGCAGAAGTCGCATAAGCAACGATTTTTTCAGCTTTCAGTACGGTTGACTGCTGCAGGTGTTTTTCAAGGGCATTTAATCCCCGTGTTATGGCATCCGGCCTGATCTCTTTTTTGTCTATTCCACCTTTTCCCAGCTTTACAGGCAGCTTGGTGCTGCTGAGGATCTGATATTCTTTGTTATTGCCGGTTTCGGCAACCAGCATGTTGAAGGTATTCGTGCCAAGGTCGAGTATAGCAATGCGCATAAAGAAGGATCGGATTATCAAACAAGCTAAAGTACAGTTTTTTCCATATTTAAAAAAAACAAATTATTGAAATCCTGATTACTGTGAACTGTGAACTAAAAAGAGTTTAAAAATTTGAAGATTGAGTCCAATTCGAAAAAACAAAGATAACCTGATCCGGCGCATACGCCGGTGAAAAGTTTTAACCACTAAAACACCAAAGGCACCAAAGAATACAGCCTATTGCTGGCAAATGATGCCCTGTATTTTTAGTGTTTTGGTGCTTTTGTGGTAAAAATATATTGCTTTTTTTATAGTAGATTCTTAACTTTTATACTTGATCCACTTCCACAACTCTTTGTATGATACCTTTTTACCGTACATCAGGATGCCGGTACGGTAGATCTTGGCCGCAAGCCAGGTGGAAGCCATAAAAGTCAGCACCAGCAATATAACGGAGGCCAGTATCTGGGGTGCCGGCGGTATGCCAAAAGGTATCCTTGCCATCATTACAATGGGGGAAGTGAACGGAATGATCGAAAACCAGATCGCCAGCTTGCCTGATGGATTCAGAAAAGTATTGATCATGATCAGCAGTCCGATGATCAGCGGAATTGAAACCGGAAACATGAACTGCTGCGTATCGGTTTCATTATCCGAAGCGGCCCCGATGGCTGCAAACAATGAACCATACAGAATATATCCTCCCAGAAAATAGAAAAGGAAAGCTCCGATGATGAGGAAGAAATTTACACTTCCGAGTTGCTTGAAAATGTTGTTTACGGCATCATTTTTTGCAGCATCATCAAGCGTTGGAGGCTGGACCTGTCCGGCTTCCATCACGCTGCCCGGCGCAACCTGTTCGGTCCTGGTCACCGGGGTATCTGATAAAAATACCTGCTGCGCAACGGCAGAAATCCCAAAGGTCAGGATCAGCCACGCAACAAATTGTGTGAGCCCTGTCAGTCCTATTCCGGCAATCTTTCCCATCATAAGCTGGAAGGGAGTAACGGAAGAAATGATGACCTCCACGATGCGGCTTGTCTTTTCCTCCAGCACACCGCGCATTACCTGGGAACCGAACATAAAAATGAACATGTAAATAAGAAATCCTGCTGCATATCCCAGCCAGCGCTTTACATCCGTTGCATCCTCTCCGCCCTTCTGCCAGTTTTTCCAGTCAATGCGTTTCAGGTTCACTTTGGTTTCAAACGACTGAATGGCATCAACCGGAATATTGTTGACGATAAGTTTATTGTCAAACAAGTGCTTTTCAATGGCTTTGGCAATGTGCATCTCCATACCCAGTGAAGGGGGCTTCCGGTAGTAAAAATCAACCGTTGATTCCCTTCCTGCCGAGATCAATTGCTGGCCAAGAAAAAGTATGCCATCATAAGCACCTCCTTCATAGGTTTTTAAAACATCCTGCAGCCGTGTGTCGTTGAGATACACGAACTTCATATTCTCCTTATCGGGAATGACATCTCTGAAAAACTGCAGGGAATCGGGAACCGGCCTGTCAAAGGCGTCATATTCCACAATGGCAATGGTTTTAACATCGTTATCCTCAAGGGTGGTCAGCCGGCTGGGAACGATCATGAGGGCAGCAAAAAGAACAGGGCCCAGCAGTGTCATCAGGATGAATGACTTTTTCCTCACGCGGGTGGTATATTCTCTGGCAATGATCAGGAGTATCTTTTTCATGGGGCAGGGAGGATTAATTTTTTTGGGATTCGACTACATGGATAAATACCTCATTCATACTGGGAATTACTTCATTGAATGAAGTGATCTCAGCAAGCGGCAGGATGCGCCGCAGGATCTCATTGCCGGAGAAGTCCTTCTTTGCCCTGATTCTTAATACAGTGCCTGTCCTGCTTTCACTATGGTAAGCCAGCTCAAAGTCTCCGTTCATCAAGGGCTTGATCCCGTCAGTATTTCCTTTAAGTCCAACCTCAAAAAGGTTCGACTTATATTGCATGCGGATATCATGAACTCCTCCTTCAAGGATGGTCTTAGCCTTGTTGATCAGCGTAATATTGTCGCACAATTCTTCAACCGATCCCATATCATGCGTTGAGAACAGGATGGTGGCCCCCTGTTTTTTCAGGTCCAGGATTTCATTCTTCAGCAGGTTGGTGTTGATGGGATCAAATCCGCTGAAAGGTTCATCGAAAATCAGGAATGCAGGCTGATGCAATATGGTCACGATAAACTGAACCTTCTGCTGCATGCCCTTGGAAAGTTCTTCCACTTTTTTGTTCCACCAGGCTTGTATCTCGAATTTCTCAAACCAGTATTTCAATTTAACGAGGGCATCGTGTTTGCTCATTCCTTTGAGTCTTGCCAGGTAGACAGCCTGTTCCCCGACCTGCATCTTTTTATATAACCCCCTTTCTTCGGGCAGATAACCGATATGTACTATGTCACCGGAAGTAAATTTTCTTCCCTTGAAGTACAATTCACCTTCATCGGGGGCTGTTATCTGGTTGATGATCCTCAGGAGGGTGGTTTTTCCGGCACCATTGGGCCCCAGAAGGCCATAAATAGTCCCTTCGGAAATGCTCATTGAAACATGATCCAGGGCCACTTGCGAGGAATATCGCTTTACGATATCACGGACGGCAAAGAATTCGTTATTGGACATGATGATGAAGAAGAAGTTAGAAGTTAGTAGTTAGAAGCAAATGTTGAGCTTATTGTACCTTAATTACCCAAAGAAAAAGCAATGATAAAAAATTTTAACTGTTTTTTCTTTTTCTTCCTACTAAATTCTAGCTGCTAACTTCTAACTACTTCTTATTCAAAATAATTCTTCATCCGATCAAAAAATGTATTATCGACCTTTCCCTTTATCGGTTTGAAATTAGGAGATTCATCGAGTTTCTCCAGTATTTTTCTTTCTTCTTTTGTAAGGTTCTGGGGAATATACACGTTAATGCTGACAAGCAGATCTCCGTGTCCGTAACTATTTACCTCAGGTAATCCTTTGCCCCTTAACCTCAGGATTTTTCCGGGCTGGGTACCGGCCTCGATTTTTATCTTGACCCTTCCGTCGATGGTGGGAACTTCAATCTGGCCTCCCAGTGCTGCCTGTGCCAAAGAAAGGTTAAGATTATACAGCAAATCATTTCCTTCCCTGACAAGATCAGGATGTTCTTCCTCCTCAATGATGACCAGCAGGTCACCATTAACACCGCCGCGTCTTGCCGCATTTCCTTTGCCGCTGACTGCAAGTTGCATTCCTTCGGCAACGCCGGCAGGTATTTTGACAGGAATGACCTCTTGTCCCCTTACCACACCCTCGCCGGTACATTTGTGACATTTTGATTTGATTATTTTACCCTGTCCCTCGCAGGAAGGGCAAACCTGTGTTGTAGACATCTGTCCCAGGAAGGTGTTGGTCACCCGGGTAACATGCCCTGAACCATGACAGGTGGTGCAGTTAGTGTAAGCATTTCCTCCTGTCGCACCGGTGCCGGAACACTCATCACAGGCAATATATTTTGATACTTTCAGCTTCTTTTCAACCCCTTTTTCTATTTCTTCAAGGTTAAGCTTCACTTTTACCCTGAGGTTGGTCCCCTTGCTTACCCTGCGTCCGCTCTCCCGCGTCCTTCCGCCAAAACCGCTGAATCCGCCGAAACCGAAATCACCGAATATATCGCCAAACTGGGAGAAAATATCCTCAATGGTCATGCCATGTCCGCCATAGCCTCCGTTTGCACCGCTGACGCCGGCATGCCCAAACTGGTCATATCGTGCACGTTTCTGCTGGTCACTCAATATTTCATAAGCTTCCGCAGCCTCCTTGAATTTTTCTTCCGCTTCTTTGTTCCCCGGATTCCTGTCAGGATGGTATTTCAATGCCTGCTGACGGTATGCCTTTTTGATTTCCTCCTGAGATGCCCCTTTGGAAACTTCAAGTATCTCGTAATAGTCTCTTTTTGCCATTCGCTGACAGATTGTTAAAAATAAATGACTGCATGAGGGTTCAGGAATATGGGCTTTATCATGCTTTGGTTCGTTCTGTTGTTATTCTCCCACAACCACTTTTGAAAAACGTATCACTTTTTCATGCAATATATATCCCTTCTGGACCACATCAATGATTTTGCCTTTTTGCTCTTCTGCAGGAGCCGGAATGATAGCCACTGCCTCATGAACATCCAGATTAAAAGGTTCATTGAGCGCCGGTATTTCCTTTATCCCCTGCTGTTGAATAAAATCTTTGAAATTATTATAAATCAGCACCACTCCCTCTTTTAACGCGTCAACATCATTGGCCTGATCCATCGCTTTCAGTGCTCTTTCAAAATTATCAATGACCGGCAGGATTTGCTTCAGTACTTCATCACCGGCAGTTTTGATAAGTTCGGCCCTTTCCCTCAGGGAGCGTTTCCGGTAATTGTCGAATTCAGCACTCAACCTGAGATACTTATCATGAAGTTCGTTATATTTTTCTTCACTGGCTTTTAGCGCTTCCTTAGCCTTATCTCTTTCGGATTCCTCTTCTTTTTCATGAACATGCTTCTTTTCGGCATGATGCGTTTCCCCTTCCGGTTTGACCGTGTGTTTTGTTTTAGCCTGCTTCTTTTCTGTCTGTTCTTTGCTCGTCATGACAACAAATCTAAATTTAATTTTTATTCCCTTGAATGCTCAAATTGCCTGCCAAGGTTGAAAAACCGACAAATTGACATGAATCCGAAAAATATTTGGTTATCTGGTGATTTGGTGATTTAATTTCCGTATTGTCTTTAGTCTTTTGTCTTATCTTAAATCTTGATTCTTGATTCTTGGTTCTAATAAAAAAAGCTCTCTGCAATCCTGTCATTGCCTGAGAGCTGGTACATTTTTTGGTAGCCCGTAGGGGAATCGAACCCCTGTTACCAGGATGAAAACCTGACGTCCTAACCCCTAGACGAACGGGCCATATTCAATCGCTCATTTTTGGGATTGCAAAAATAAAATAAATTTCATTCCTTCCAACAGGATTCCCCATTTATTTTTCTATCCCTTACTGTCTGCAACAAGTATGATTACAGCGATCAGGAATATTTCCAGCTGACCCGTATTTCAGTGCACTTATCTCCGCGGGTAAGGGATTTGGTGAAATCAACCTTGACCGAAGATACGCCATGGATTTCCATTGCCTTTTCAATCCAGCCGGCAATCCGGTTTTCGATAACCGGATGGGGTTCCTCAAACTGCGAGATCTGCAGAACAACCCAGTCATCGCCTTTGTCAACAACCTCCATGCTGGAAGGCTGATAATAGGTCGAAAAAATTTTCCCGGCTTTGCTGATAATAAAAAAGGGAGATGCTGCCTTGATAAAGAATTTATATACACCGGTAAGGCCTGCTTCAGCACTGTGTCTTCCGCATTGCCAGGCGCCTTTTAAAGAATCATTATAGAGCATTTCCCCCAGCTTTTCGGTGGGCACTATGCCAGCTTCTTTTAATGGATACCAGTTTGAAGGTAACACTGCATCCGTAAAAATCTTTCGTGAATCTTCCGGTAATGATTCCAGCCAGGCCTGATACTTATCGTTATGATTCTTTTTAATAAATTCAGGAATCGTCTTTACGGCAGAACCTTTAATTTCCATAGGTTTAGTTGTATTAAGTTGGTGATAAATAATTCATGCATATATAGTAAAAAGATCCATCATTGCCAATTAATGGTAATTTCTGTCACCGGATCGCCTTTGGCAAGGGATTGGGTTATTGCTACCCGGGCAGCTTTGATTCCTTGTATTTCCAGTGCCCTTTCAATCCATCCTCCGATCCTGTTCTCAATTACCCCGCTGGGATCTTCAATCAGGGTAATATGGACTTTAGCACTGCCGGACCCTGATTCGGTCAGTTTAAAATCTGCCGGTTTATAAAACGTTGACAGGATACGTCCTCCGCTGGAAACTACCATCCTGGAAGGCGTGGCCATGAGAAAAAACCTGTAAATGCCCTTCAGGGTAGATTCTGCGCCGAATTTTCCGCATTCCCATGAAGCCTTCTTAATATCCCCGTTAAAAACAATCTTTCCCAGCACCTCGGTTGGCAGAATGGCAGACTCATGCAGCGGATACCAGTCCGAGGGCTTTATGGTGCCCTTATGGATTGCTGAGGCAGAGGAAGGAAGTTGAGATAACCATTCATCAAATTTTTCAGGAAATTTAGTTTTCACGTATTCCTGAATAGTCCTGACTGCAGATCCTTTAATTTCCATATCCTTTTTTGTTTTAGTCTGAATATTAACAAATTTAAGACATTTTACCGGTTAATCTATCCGCAATTCCCTGGATATCAACACCTGAAAAGTTGCCGGAACTCATCATGAGCAAAACAGCTCCGTCCCAGTAAAGGGAAAGAAGATGCTCCTTCAGCTCAGCCGCTGAAGTATAAACGACAAGTTTGTCATTGGCAAAAGCCGCTTTTACTTCCGTTGGTAACAGTTCTTCAAGTCTTTTGTGTGCGATGGTTTCGGGATTATAATAAACCACGGCTTCATCTGCACATTCCATGGTTCCCCTGTATTGCCCGAGGAATGATTTTGAAAGGCTGCTGTAAGTATGCAGTTCAAGGCAGGCAACCAGTTTCCTGCCGGGATATTGTTCTTTAACGGCATCGATGGTTGCTTTGACCTTTGATGGTGAATGGGCAAAATCAAGGTAAACAGCGGTCTCAGCATTGCCGGCCAGTTCCTGCAGGCGTTTTCCGGCCCCCTTAAAGCTTTGAATCGCATTATAAAACTGTTCCGCAGTAATGCCCAGGTTCTCGCAGATAAGTTTTGCGCCGCTGATGTTCTGCAGATTGTGATTACCGAATATGGCAAGCGGCAGTTTTTTATCTCCTGCCAGCAAATATGTTTTTTCCTTTTCCACCTGATAAGCATGGGCTTTATAAGGGATCTTCCGCACCCGGGAAGCGGATTGCTCCACAATCCTTTGCAGGTCCCTGTCTTCCTCATAATAAACCAGCAGTCCGTCATCCGGTATATGGTCGATGAATATTTTAAACTGTTCAACATACAGGTCGTAGGTTGGAAATACATTGACATGGTCCCATGCAATGCCACTGATCAGCGCAAGATGAGGCTGATAAACATGAAATTTTGGCCGCTGGTCGATCGCTGAGGCAAGGTATTCATCACCTTCAAAAACGGCTATTGAAGCATGGTCATCCAGGTTTACCATATTGTCAAAACCCCCGATCCGCGACCCTACCAGATAGTCAAAATCAATCCTGTTATACCGCAGCACGTGCATGATCATGGAGGTAATGGTAGTCTTTCCGTGACTTCCTGCAATCACCACCCGTTTCTTATGACGGGTTTTCTCCACCATGTATTCCGGATAGGAATAAACCCGGATACCCAGTTCCAGCGCCCTTGCTAATTCCGGATTATCGTTGTGCGCATGCATGCCCAGTATCACCTCATTGATATCGGCCGTGATCTTTTCGGGAAACCAGCCTGGCTTATCCGGTAACAGGCCATGTTCTGCCAGCCTTGAACGGGAAGGCTCAAAGATTTCGTCATCGGAACCGGTCACCCGGTTCCCCTTTTTTCTCAGTGCAATGGCCAGTGCATGCATGGCCGCCCCGCCAATGGCTATGAAATGAATTCGCAACGGTTTCATGTTAAAATGCTGTAAGATGGCATACCTGCCTAATTTACATGATTTGGAGAAAATATTATTATCTTTCAAGGGGTTTATATGAACCAACCCGGTTTTTAATGGTTATAACCAAAATACTTTTATCAGTTTCCATTATGAAATCCATGATCATTTCACTGTTTCACCTTTCCACCGTTTCACCTTTTCACGCTATTACATAATCCGTCATACCATTCAAACATCCCTGACCCATGAAGCTCCACGTGATCAATACCGGTAATTTAAAACTCGACGGCGGTGCCATGTTTGGCGTGGTGCCCAAAACCCTCTGGCAAAAAGCATATCCTGCCGATGAGAACAATATGTGCAATCTGAGTATGCGTTGTCTTGTAGTGGAAGCAGAAGGGAGGAAAATTTTAATCGATGCAGGATTGGGAACAAAACAGGACGAAAAATTCCTGGGATTTTATTATCCCAATGGCAGTGACTCCCTTGAAAGATCATTAAAGGCTGCAGGACTGGACCGTAAAGAAATAACGGATGTGATCCTCACCCATCTGCACTTTGACCATTGCGGCGGGGCTGTAGATTATGATGCTGCCACCGGCACTTATAAGCCTGCTTTCCCCCAGGCTGTTTACTGGGTCAGCAGGGATCAGTGGGAATGGGCCATGCATCCTAATCCCCGTGAAAAGGCATCCTACCTGAAGGAAAATATCATACCCCTGTCGGACTATAATTGCCTGCGGTTCATTGAAAATAATACCTTCCTGCTTCCGCAGGTTGAGATACGGTTGTTTTATGGCCATACTGCAGGCATGGCCATCCCCATACTGCATTTGAGCAAAGACAAAGCCCTGGTATACATGGCTGACCTGTTTCCAACCGCCGCCCATATCCCGGTTTCATGGGTTTGCGGATATGATACCCAGCCTCTGGTATCGATGAAAGAACGCGCGGAATTCCTCATGGAAGCCAGTGAAAAAAATTACACCTTGTTTTTCGAACATGACATCCGTATGGAATGCTGCACATTGAAGCAAACGGATAAGGGTATCAGGGCAGACCGAAACCTGTCACTGCAGGAATTCCTGGCATGCTGAAACAATACCCCTATTGGGTATTACATAACTTCCACCAGTCTTTTCAGGAAAGGAAAAAAGGCAATCATAAAAAACACGATACTTAGTCCGGCATCAAGATAAATCCAGATCACAGCCTGGTTATGCTTCAGATAGAAAAGGGAAAAAACCGGGCGCATCAGCAACTGTAATAAGAAAAAGAAGAAAATGCGGGGGCCATGTTCATTAAAATCCCTTGCTGAACGGATACGGCCTCTGACGAGTTCTGAAAAACTGTGTGAAAGGCCCGAGCTGATATCCTTTCCTTCCTTAAGGATTTCCAAAGAGCTGGGTATGGGATAATGATTTTTTGTGGCTGAAAAAGCTGCGGAATATATCATTATTCCCAACAGAACAAGGGTAAGGATAAAATTAATGATGATATAAGGAAAAGGTTTGGACCTGTGTAAAAGATAAATCAGCCTTCTCACATTTATTCAACTCCTTCAAGTGCTTTCAGTGTATCCTCCAAAGCCTTTTCCTTTTCTTCCGCGCTTTTGTTTGTTACCTCTATTTCAACCTCACCTTCAAGGTCTTCCAGTAATTCATCCGCATTATCTCCAAGATCTTCCAATACTTCATCCAGGTCACCATCTTTTTTTATTTCCTGAATCACGCTTTTAAGAATCGGTGAGGCATTCTTAAATGTCAATCCCCAGAAAAAGGCGAAAGAAAATCCCAGGATCGAACAAACCAGGGCTGCAATGATCAGTCCTTTTGGTCCTTTTTGCCGGTTAGCCTGTGAAAGTGCAATTGAGCTCAATACAATACCCACCGCGCCAAAAACCAGGGCAATAAAAAAAGTACAGGGTATTATACCCAGGGGGATGGCCATAATACCCATGACCAGCCCTGCGATGCCAAGGCCTTGTCCGGTTGTTGACTGCTGTTCGTTCATGGTTTCTAATTTCTTACTAAATTAATACTATTCAGCATTTTTCCGATTACCTGAAAGCGGAAAAAATTGTTGTTGCAGAAAACTAATCCAGCAATACCTCAAGGATTTTCCGGGCAGCTACCGAAACGGATGATCCCGGGCCAAAGATGCCGACCACCCCGGACTTATAAAGGTAGCTGTAATCCTGATGAGGTATCACACCTCCCACGATTACCATAATATCTTCCCGGTTCAGCCGTTTTAATTCACCTATAACCTGCGGAACCAATGTCTTATGCCCGCCGGCCAGGCTTGAAACGCCCAATACGTGCACATCATTTTCCACTGCCTGCCGCGCAGCTTCCAGCGGGGTTTGAAAAAGGGGCCCGATATCCACATCAAAGCCGATATCGGCATAGCCTGTGGAAACCACCTTTGCTCCGCGATCGTGTCCATCCTGCCCCATTTTGGCAATCATGATCCGCGGTTGCCGGCCTTCCCGTTTGGCAAATTGCTGACACAGCTGACGGGCAATTTTAAAATCCTCATCCGCTGTTGATTCGGAAGAATAAATCCCTGAAACGGATCTTATCACAGCCTTGTAACGGCCGCAGACTTTCTCAACGGCATAGGATATCTCT
Organism: uncultured Bacteroidales bacterium; assembly: GCA_964456825.1. Classification (GTDB taxonomy): domain Bacteria; phylum Bacteroidota; class Bacteroidia; order Bacteroidales; family UBA10428; genus UBA5072. Next base: position 11,787 of record CAYWCR010000068.1, on the reverse strand, counting down.
CCCAGTGTCGCCCTTTGTTTTGCTGCCTCAACGGAAAGCTCCAGCAAATTGCCTGTACCGTTTTTCACCGATTCGGTCAGCCTGTTGAGTGCCTCCTTTACGGCCGCATCATCCCGCTGGCTTTTGAGCTCCTCCAGCCTGCTGATCTGCGCCTGTCTTACCGCGCTGTTGTCAACTTCAAGGATGTCAATGGGATCTTCTTTGTCCAGCTTATATTTGTTAACTCCTACAATGATATCCTTTCCTGAATCGATGCGTGCCTGTTTCCGTGCTGCGGCTTCCTCAATTTTCATTTTGGGGAGTCCTGTTTCGATGGCCTTTGCCATACCGCCCAGCTCCTCAATTTCCTGAATCAGTGCCCAGGCCCGATGCGATAGCTCATTCGTCAGGTATTCGACATAATAAGATCCTGCCCAGGGATCAACAGTACGGATTACATACGTTTCATGCTCCAGATATAGCTGGGTATTCCGGGCAATCCGTGCAGAAAAATCCGTTGGCAGGGCAATGGCCTCATCGAGGGCATTGGTATGCAGTGACTGCGTGTGTCCCAGTACTGCAGCCATAGCCTCGATGCAGGTGCGGGTCACGTTGTTGAAAGGATCCTGTTCGGTCAGGCTCCACCCCGATGTCTGCGAATGGGTCCTGAGCGCTAATGATTTGGGATTCTTCGGATGAAACTGGTTGACTATCTTGGCCCATAGCATGCGTGCTGCGCGCATCTTGGCAATTTCCATGAAATGATTCATTCCCACTGCCCAGAAAAAAGATAACCGGGGTGCAAAGGCATCAATATCCAGTCCCGCTGCCACACCAGTCCTTAGGTATTCAAGCCCGTCAGCCAGCGTATAGGCAAGCTCAATATCAGCGGTCGCCCCGGCTTCCTGCATGTGATATCCCGAAATACTGATGGAATTGAATTTAGGCATGTGTCGTGAAGTGTACCTGAAAATATCAGCAATAATACGCATGGAGTTCTCCGGCGGATAAATATAAGTATTCCTCACCATGAACTCTTTCAGGATGTCATTCTGCATGGTGCCGCTTAGTTCTTCGAGCCTGGCACCTTGCTCCAATGCTGCCACAATATAAAATGCCATGACGGGTAAAACGGCTCCGTTCATGGTCATCGAAACCGACATCTTATTCAGGGGTATCCGGTCAAACAGTATTTTCATATCCATCACCGAATCAATGGCTACGCCTGCTTTTCCTACATCACCGACAACCCGCTCATGGTCGGAGTCATAACCCCGGTGCGTTGCCAGGTCAAAAGCTACCGACAGGCCTTTTTGACCTGAAGCCAGATTTCTTCTGTAAAAGGCATTCGATTCTTCTGCTGTTGAAAACCCGGCATACTGCCGTATGGTCCATGGCTGCATGGCATACATGGCAGAATATGGCCCTCTTAGAAAAGGCGGAAGGCCTGCAGCATAGCCCAGATGCTCCATCCCTTCAATATCTTCCTTTGTAAAAATATGCTTTACCGGGATCTGTTCTGCCGTAAACCATTCATTGACCAGGTTGCTGCCCTTGTCATCAGCAATGGCATTTTGTCCGGTAATTCCGGCCCTGATATCAATGCTGGCAAAATCAGGCTTCATCATTCGATTCCCAGTTTTTGATGATACGCTTTCAATGTTTCCAAAACGTCAGATCGGATATGGATAAAATTATCAATGCCTTTGGCCTTAAGATCCTCCATGCAGGGGGGAGATCCGGCAATGACCAGGATGGCCCTTCCCTTCAGTTTTTCATAGGCTTCCGGCGCAAAAACAGCAATTTCGTCATCGGAACTGCACAACACCACAACATCGGCTTTGGCTGCAACTGCAGCCATGATTCCTTCATCCAGCGTATTGAATCCGGTATTGTCAATAACCTCATAGCCGGCACAGGCAAAGAAATTACAGGAAAACTGCGACCGTGCCAGCCGCATAGACTGGTTTCCGATGGTCAGCATGAAAATGCCGGGCCTTCGTCCACCCAGATCAGTTCTCAACCTGAGTTTTTCAAATTTCTCCGTTGCGCGGTATAAGCATAAAGGCTGAACGATACTTTTACCGGCATTGCAGACACAAGCGGGGATATAGTCGACAGGCTTCTCCTGACAAACCTCTGCAAAATTGGGATATTGATTTGTTCCAATGCTTACCTCCCGTCGGGTAGCTATGGCAAGGTCACGCTGCTGTGCCGTCTTTCCAACCTGCTCCTGAATATAACCCTGTTTCATGGCGGCTATAAATCCGCCTTTCTCCTGCACGGCAAGGAAAATCTTCCATGATTCAACCGCAATGGATTCAGTAAGGCTCTCGATATAATAAGAACCGGCAGCCGGGTCGATCACCCTGTCTAAATAAGATTCTTCCTTCAGCATGATCTGCTGATTACGGGCTATCCTTTCCGCAAATTCCGTGGGCTTTTCATAGGCAATATCAAAGGGCAGAATGGTCAGGGAATCAATCCCTGCCAGTATGGCCGACATACTTTCAGTAGTGGTCCGCAATATATTCACATAGGGATCATAAACCGTAAAATTCCAGCAAGAGGTTTCAGCATGGATACACATGGATTCATGGCAGCCAGGGTCAAAGGCTTTCACAATTTGTGCCCACAATAGCCGGGCAGCCCTGAATTTGGCTATTTCCATGAAATAATTCGGTGAAACGGCGAAATAAAAGGCCATCTTTATGGCAGCTTCCTTCACCGATAACCCCCGGTCAGCAAGCATTGAAAGGTATTCAGCACCCATGGCAAGGCTAAAAGCCAGCTCCTGTATGATGGAAGAACCTGCATTGACAAAATTACGTGCATTGATACCGATGGTGCGGAATGCTGAAAGGCTTTGGGTGTCGTTAATAACGTTGACAAGCATCTCAACAGACAATGCTTCCGAATCATAATGGAAATTACCCTTTATGCATAACCGGCCCAGGGGATCAAAATTAATGGAACCTTTCAGTGCCTCCGGTTTAATGTTGTGTTCATTTGTATAGGGCATCAGCAGTGCTGCCGTAGTTTCGCATTGGTATCCGGTAAAGTTGAGTGCTACAGCAGGCAGGGGTAAATTGTTCAGCAATCTTTCCAGTGCTTCCGGTGTCAGGACTACTTTCTTTGTTAAAACAAATTCCAGCGAGGTAACTCCTTTTTCTGAAAGGTCAAGCGCTTTTTTGTTAGCCGCAGCGATATCTTCAACCAATATCTGCTGACGGATTTGCCACCTGTTATCCTTCGTCTTTGCCCCCCGCACAAATGGAAATGTTCCCGGTAAGGCTTGCTGGTAATCAAATCCATTTATATCTTCTGACCGGTAAAAGGGTTTTATATTGATCCCTTCGATGGTCCTCCAGATAAGCTTCCTGTCATAATCGGCTCCCTTCAGATCCGCTCTGATTTTCTCGTCCCATGCTGAGGTGGATACCGGAGGAAATTCCCGGAACAGCTTGTCTCTTTGTTCTGTCATGGTTGCCGATTCAAATAAATGCGGGGGAAGTTAATGTTATTTTGTCATAATAACTTAATCCATATTGCAGAATTTAGCATCATCTCCCGGTAATAGTAACCAGTCCGGCGTATCTTCCCTTTCCCTGTTCACCAGGCAAACAGACAACCTGCCTGCCGGCAGGCAGGCCGACAACCACCTCTACCACCGGAGCCCATAACCCAAAGCCCAACTCCGACAACCTTCACAACAACCATAACGATCATAACTTACAACCATTACAACCTTAAACCCTCAAACTTTCAAACCTTCTTCAAACCATTTTCCCCGGGTCGACCCATTGATCGAACTGTTCGGCCGTAACCAGTCCCAGTTCTATGGCAGCTTCTTTCAGCGTTTTATTTTCCTTGTGGGCCTTTTTGGCAATTTTGGCCGAGTTCTCATAACCTATATGAGGATTCAGCGCTGTGACCAGCATCAGGGAGTTGTTCAGGTGCTTTTTGATGATCTCTGTGTTTGGCTTAATTCCTATCGCACAATTATCGGTAAAGGAACCGCATGCATCTCCGAGAAGACGGGCGGACTGAAGCACGTTGGCGGCGATCAGCGGTTTAAATACATTCAGCTCAAAATGACCGTTCATGCCTCCAATCGATACGGCTACATCATTGCCTATGACCTGGGCACAAACCATGGTAAGTGCTTCGGGCTGGGTGGGATTTACTTTACCGGGCATGATGGAGGATCCGGGTTCGTTATCGGGAATTATGATTTCTCCGATCCCGCTTCTTGGCCCCGAGCTCAGCATCCGGATATCGTTGGCAATCTTCATCAGCGATACAGCTGCTCTTTTCAGGGCGCCGCTGAGTTCCACCATGGCATCGTGGGCGGCAAGGGATTCAAATTTATTGGGTGCTGTTATGAAAGGGCATCCGGTAAGCTCGGCTATTTTTGCGGCCACTTTCTCAGCATAGCCCTTGGGCGCATTGAGTCCTGTCCCCACAGCGGTTCCGCCCAGGGCCAGTTCGCGGATCATTTCGAGGGCATTGCGGACCGCCCTGACGGAGTTTTCCACCTGCTGTGCATATCCCGAAAATTCCTGTCCCAGCGTCAGGGGCGTGGCATCCATAAAATGCGTACGGCCGGTCTTTACGACGGAAGAAAACAAGCGTGATTTTTCCTGCAAAGCATCCCTCAGCTTCAGCATTCCGGGCAGGGTTACTCCGGTAACCATTTTATAGGCTGCAATGTGCATGGCCGTGGGATAGGTATCGTTTGACGACTGTGATTTGTTTACGTCGTCGTTGGGATGCAATACCTTTTTTTCATCCGAAAGCTTTCCGCCGCTGATGACATGAGCACGGTATGCCACTACTTCGTTGACGTTCATATTGGATTGTGTTCCCGATCCGGTTTGCCAGATCACCAGGGGAAACTGATCATCCAGCTTGCCTTCCAGGATCTCATCACAAACCTTTCCGATAAGCGCACATTTTTCAGCTGAAAGCACTCCCAGGTCAAGGTTTGTTAGCGCTGCAGCCTTTTTCAGGAAAGCAAAAGCGTATATTATTTCACGTGGCATGCTGGCTTCGGGCCCAATTTTAAAATTGTTCCTCGAGCGTTCAGTCTGGGCACCCCAGTATTTTTCTGCCGGGACCTTTACTTCGCCCATGGTGTCGTGTTCAATTCTGTATTCCATAAGATAGCGTTTTACCGGTTAATGGATAAGACCAATATTTTATCCTAATTTCCTGATTTTATCTTTTATTTTCAATGCTTTTAATCAGGATGAAAATATTTCGTCTTCAAAACGCGCGAAACGGGTAGCCATTCATGGAAAACCTGCGAGTAACGCTCATTTATTCAATACCTCATCCACCCTCCCGGCAGGCTGTGCGATAACAGCCTTGTACTTGCCAACAACAATGGGACGTATCAGCAGTTTCGGATTTTCAAGGATGATCTCCTTCCATTCACTATCCGTAAAATGCCTGCCTTTGAGTTCATTTTTAAAGATTTCTTCCTGTTTCCTCACCAGGTCAATGGGTTTTAAGCCTGATTTAAGCAGGATCTCATCAAGTTCATCGGAAGAAAGCAGGTCCCTGAGGTATTCCCGGATGACCATGACATCGGTTCTGGATCTCAGGTAGGCCAGCCCTTCGCGGCTCTTTTTGCACCGTGGATTATGATAAATGGTGATCATAGCAACATGCTTATTTTCCGCCAAATTCCATCAGGTAGGCTTTGATGAAATCATTGATCTCCCCATCCAGTACAGCCTGTGTATTGCCGGTTTCGTAACTGGTGCGCAGATCTTTTACCAGTTTGTAGGGATGCAGCACATAGCTCCTGATCTGCGACCCCCATTCGATCTTCTTTTTCTTGCCCTCGATTTCGGCTTGTTTTTCCATCCGCTTGCGAAGTTCGATCTCATAGAGGTGAGACCTTAATATGCGCATGGCATTTTCCTTGTTCTGCAACTGGGAACGTGTTTCCGTATTATCCACGGTGATGCCGGTGGGAATATGGTGTACCCTTACTCCGGTCTCTACCTTGTTTACGTTCTGGCCTCCTGCACCGCTTGACCGGAAATAATCAAATTCCAGGTCAGCCGGATTGATGATTATTTCTATATCGTCATCGATTACCGGCGAAACGAATACGGAGGCAAAGGAAGTGTGCCGCTTATGATTGGCATCAAAGGGCGACAGCCTCACCAGCCGGTGGACGCCGTTTTCTGCCTTAAGGTATCCGTAAGCATAGTCACCGGTAAACTCAAGCGTAACTGATTTTATGCCGGCGCCGTCGCCTTCCATGTAGCTGATCTCTTTTACCTTGTAGTCATTCCTTTCTCCCCAGCGGATGTACATTCGCATCAGCATCTGCGCCCAGTCCTGGCTTTCCGTTCCTCCTGCGCCGGAGTTGATCTTCAGAATAGCCCCCATTTCATCCTCTTCATTCCGGAGCATATTTCTGAACTCAAGCTCCTCCAGCAACGTAAGGACCTTGTTGTACTGCTGGTCTGTTTCTTCATCCGTGGCTTCCCCTTCATTGTAAAAATCAAAGACAACCTTCAGATCATCCAGTTCCGAAGCCAATTTGGAAAAATCACCTGTCCACTTTTTCAACGAGGAACTATGTTTCAGCTGCTTTTCAGCTGCTTTTGGGTCATCCCAGAACCCGGCCGCATGCGATTGTTCTTCGCCTTCCCTGATCAGTTGCAGTTTTTTATCGATCTCAAAGAAACCTCCTCAGGGCTTCGGTGCGTTCCGTAAGCTCCTTGATCTGTTCAATATATACCATTTTGCTGTGTTTTAAAGAGGCGGTAAAGGTAAGAAAAACCCGGTAATTTTCGTTGCCGGGGTGTTAATATGAATGGGAATGGGTGGAAAGGGGACAATTTATTGATATGGTTGTTACAATGCATTTTATAAGGGCATGACAGGTTTCGTCCCTGCCTTCATTCATCCTTCATAATTTTCCATACCAAATCTTCCTCAAATCCTTTTGAGGCAGCAAACTGCAGCAATTTCATCTTCCGGGTTCCGGGATCTTCCTTCTTCAGGGTCTGTGCTTTTTTCTTCAGCCCCTGATCCAGCACCCGACGGTATTCCTCCTCATCAATCCCTTGTATGGCCTTTTGAATAACTTCCTCCGTCAGCCTTTTTGACCGGAGAAAATACCGGATCTTGATCCTGCCCCACCGGTTGAGCCTGAATTTATCCTGCACGGCTGCCCTGGCATAGCGCTCCTCGTCAATGAATTTATCAGCGGTCAGGGATTGAATGACGGGTTCATGCCATTGCTGAGGAATGTCATGCCGGATCAGGTAATCCATGATATCAGCCTTGCATTTTTCCTGCCTGCTGCAGATCTGCTGCAACTTTTTCAGCGTGGGTTTTATGTCTGTTTCCATTTTCCTAATCTTGATTTTTACCGGCTTTCAACATCCGCGGTTTTCCATTGATGTCCCTGCGGATTTCGGTTACAGGATAATGCCTGCTTCGGAACACTTCAGCTGTTTCACCGGGCAGGGCTTCATTGATCTCACAATATATGCTGCCGCCGCTGGACAGTATCCGGTTTCCTAGTTCAGCTATAGCCCCGTAAAACAGCAGGGGGTCTTCATCCGGAACAAACAGGGCCTGATGCGGCTCGTATTTTAATACATTGGGCTGCATGGACTTTTTTTCAGATTCCCTGACATAAGGAGGATTGCTCACCAGGATATCAAACTTTTCCCTGGCATCAGCGAATTGTTTAACGATATCAAACCGGTAAAACACAGCATCGGTATGATTCAGTTCCGCATTCTTGCAGGCTATTTCCAATGCCTTTTCGCTGATATCCACACCCGAGACCTTGGCCAACGGAAGATTCTTTGCCAGGGCCAGTGCAATGCAGCCACTGCCGGTACCGATATCCAGTATCCGCAACGCCTTCCCGCTATTCTCCCGGATGATCCAGTCAACCAGTTCCTCTGTTTCCGGCCGGGGTATAAGCACATCCGGTGAAACCATCATGGGCAGATCATAAAATAACGTCTCCCCCAGGATGTATTGAACCGGTTCGAAAGCCCTGAGCCTGTTAATGATTTCTGCTATCTTATCAATAAAATGTTGCGAAATCACTTCATTACCCTTCAGCCGGAGTTCAATTTTACTGTAATTTAGCAGATGCTGAAAAATAAGATCGGTGAAATTCCCGATTTCATTTTCATCATACAGTCCGGCAAGGCTTTGTTTGATTTGCTTCCGGATCTCAGCAACGGTTGTATTCCGATTCATGCAGCAAATGTAAAAAACTACTGACGATGGACAGTGATGCATCCCATAAAAAATACATGAGCCGCTGTCTTGAGATGGCAAGACTCGGATTGGGCAGTACTGCGCCCAATCCCATGGTCGGTGCCATTGTCGTATGCGGAGACCGGATCATCGGCGAAGGCTATCACCGTAAAGCCGGGGAGCCTCATGCTGAAGTCAATGCTATCCGGTCAGTCAGCAATAAAGATATGCTGGCCCGAAGCACCCTCTATGTAAACCTTGAGCCCTGTTCTCATACAGGCAAAACACCACCCTGTTCCGACCTGATCATTGAAAACAGGATCCCCACGGTATTTATTGGCACCAAAGACCCTCATGAGTTGGTTGCAGGCAGGGGGATCGAACGGCTGAAACAGGCGGGTATCGTTACAGAAACCGGGATCTGCAGGGAACAATGCATCGGACTGAACAAGAGGTTCTTTACTTTTCATTTGCTCAGGAGGCCTTATGTCATCCTGAAATGGGCGCAATCGGCCGACGGATTTATCGATGTTGTAAGGCAAAAGGCTGATCCGGCAGAGCCTAACTGGATCTCGGGTGAAGTTTCCCGTAAACTGGTGCACAAATGGAGAACAGAGGAACAGTCCATCATGGTGGGTACCCATACGGCCCTGCTGGATAATCCGCGCCTGAATGCCCGTGAATGGCCCGGGGAAAGCCCGCTGAGGATCGTCCTTGACCGTAGGTTGCGATTGCCTGCAAGCCTTCATCTTTTTGATAATGAGCAAACTACGCTGATTATTAACGAGATAAGGGACGGAGAATCCGGTAATTGCATCTACAGGAAAATACCTTTTACCGGAGATCTTCTTCCCCTGATCATGCAATTGCTTCATCAACGGAGTATCCAATCGCTGATCATCGAAGGAGGCAAGAAGTTGCTTGAAAGCTTCATTGTATCGGGGCTTTGGGACGAGGCCCGCATCTTCACCGGCATAAGAAATTTCGGTGCCGGTATCCATGCACCAAAGATCGAAGGTTATTCAAGGCAGGAAATCCGTATTGAGCATGATCTGCTGACCGTCCTGCATAACAACAGTGCACCGAACCGGTTCGACACCCTGTGAGGGGACACCCTGTCAGGGTGGGGG
>CAYWCR010000068.1:0-2328 GCA_964456825.1 uncultured Bacteroidales bacterium | reverse complement strand
CATTTGTCAAAACAATTTTGTTATTGTAATTTTCAGCCATGGTAAAGAAAACCACTGAAAAATTTATTCGTATTTAATAAAAAGTACTATCCGACAATATAATGGAATGATGTTCAGATTTAATATGCTTATGAACATATTTTATTAAATTTGAAATACTTGTTTTGCTGATTGTATCAACCAACAAATTCATTTAATTATGAAATACCTGGGCTGTATACTTATAAGCGGATTCATGCTTGCCGCTTCCATCACGGGAAAAGCTCAAAACGCCAAACAATATTATAAAACAGGATTGACTTTCATTGAAGCACGAAATTACAATGATGCTATCGACCAGTTCTCAAAGGCTGTTCAGGTAGATCCTGATTTTGTTGATGCCTATATTGAAAGGGCCAGGGCTTATCAGTTCATCAATGAAACAGGAAAGGCTGCGGAAGACTATGACAGGGCACTGGTATTTGAAAAGAAGAAAGATAAACTTTATCTCGAGGCATCGGCCGTTAATTTTCAGCTGTCACAATATGATAAGGCGCTTGATCTGGTAAAGGAAGCGATCGACCTTAATTCAAAATCGGACGAGGGGTACAGGCTGCAATGCCAGATACAGGTTGGAAAGGAAAATTACTCGGAAGCCCTGATCTCCATCAATAAGGCTTTGCTGTTAAAAGACAATGCCGAGAATAATTATTATCATGGTGTTGTTTCAGATTCGATGAAAAACTACAACCAGGCTGAGCTCGATTATGAAAAAGCCATCGCTAAAGAACGAAAATATATACAGGCTTATCTTTCCCTGGCAAGCCTCAGGCTTCAGCTCAATAAACTCAACAAAGCCATTGATCATTGCAACGTCGTGCTGAGCATGGATCCTAAAAACAAGGATGCTTTCCTGATCCGCAGCAAGGTTTATGTTAAAATGATCGAATATCCTAAAGCCATCGATGACATTTCAAAAGTGGTGTTTAACAGCCCGAATGACCCTTCAGTATATATAATGCGCGGTACTTACTATCAGGATTTCACGCAGTATCAGAATGCCATCAACGATTTCACCAAGGCCATCATGCTTGATCCGAAAAACTCCGAAGCCTATTATAAAAGAGCATTTTCCTTTGAGCAGATCGGGGATTATAAAGCCGCCATTAAGGATTACTCAGCCCTGGCCAGTCTTTCGGAATATGATATGTATGCCCGCAAGCATCTGGATGATGCCAGGAAAAGGCTTTACGAACTGAACCGCGAAAATAACAGACCTAAAATCACCCTGATCGATCCCTTAGCTACAGAGGACTATACAGTCAAGCTTGCCAGGAACCGGTCGAAACTTGCCGTCAGGGGCAAAATAAATGACGAAAGCGAGATCATATCCCTGAAAATAAACGACACGGATATTAGTTTCATTAAAAACTATGATGTATATGAATTCCTTACCGAAGTCGATGTTACCGGCCTGGATATCTTTTCCGTTATTGCGGAAGATACATACAACAATATACAGCAGGTGACATACACCATCGAAAGGACGGAGATCAATCCTCCCAGGGTTGCCGTCATTGCACCCTATGCCTCTGATGATGGTGAAATATACCTCGATACCGACAATGCCAACCTGTATGTGGAAGGCAGCATTACGGATGAAAGCCTGATCAGGTCCATTCTCATCGATGGTGTTTCAGCCAGTTTTATGCTGAACGAGCGCAATCCCAAATTTTCAGCTACCATCAATGTAGCCAATAAAAACAAGTTTACCGTTCAGGCCACAGACAATTACGGCAATGACACGATACAGATCTTTACGTTGAACCGAGAAGGCGTGTCGTTGCTGGAGGCTAATCCCATGGGCCGGACCTGGGTGATATTTGTGGAAAATTCCAATTATGAGACCTTCCCCAGCCTGGATGGCCCTTCAAAAGATGTCACCCTGATGCGTTCAGCCCTTGCCAAGTATGACGTTCAAAAGATCATTCACAAACAGGATATGAGCAAAAAGGACATGGAGAAATTTTTTTCCATTGAGCTCAGGGATCTTATCCGCAGCAACCGGGTCAACTCCCTGTTGATCTGGTATGCAGGGCATGGAAAATTCATCAATGAAACCGGTTACTGGATCCCCATTGATGCCAAGCGTGATGATGAATTTACCTATTACAACCTCAATGCGCTGCGCGCATCCCTGCAATCCTATACCAATTTTGTTGTTCACACCCTGGTAATAACCGATGCCTGTGAATCAGGTCCGACATTTTATCAGGCCATGCGAGAAACGCCAAAGATACGCACCTGCACCGACTGGGAAGCCACGAAATTCAAATCATCACAGGTTTT
>CAYWCR010000067.1:0-22742 GCA_964456825.1 uncultured Bacteroidales bacterium | reverse complement strand
CGCCATCATCTCGGCACAGCCGATCCTGACCGGATTGATCTGGTGAAGATGGGGTGGGAAGAAGGCATATTGATATAAGCCCCCTAAATCCCCCCAATGGGGGAATAAGAAAGCCCCTCCCAACCTCCCCTAAGGGGAGGAGTTTGGAAGATTTTAATAAAGTGAGGAATTTTAGTAGTTATAGCCGGATTGCCAACAGGGGTTTGCCCTTCTGTGAGCATCGGTGGCCTTGCGGCTCGGGAAAGTCCCCCATGGGGGGGATTAGGGGGGCTTCTCATTCATACCTCAGCGCTTTGACCGGATTGCTCATGGCTTTGGAGACGACCTGAAAGATAACCGTGATAAGGGCAATGGCTAAAATGATCAGCAGCGTCAACAGGTAGGGATAGATGCTGATGGGAATGCGGTAAGCAAAATTGGAAAGCCATTCCGAAAAGGCCATTACCGAAAGTGGAATGGCAATAACACCGGCAATGATCACCCAGCGCAAAAACCGGTATGAAAGCAAGAGTACAAGTCCGGGGATACCGGCTCCATGCACCTTACGGATTCCTATTTCCTTTGTTTTCTGTTCGGTAATAAAGGATGACAGGCCTAATAATCCCAGCGAGGCAATAATGATGGCCAGTATTGAAAATGCTGTCATAGTCCTGCTTGTACGGCGCTCATTCTGGTATATTTTATCATAATCCTGATCGAAGAAACTGTATTCCATGGACAGGTTACTGAATTTCTTCCATTTTTTTTCTATGGTTTGCATGGTTGAAGTTACGTCCTCTCCCGACAACTTAACGGATAATAAACTGATGTCACTGCCCCATGGCGCCTTGATAAAAAGGGCGCCTGGACGGATAGACTGGTATAGCGGTTCGTAATGAAAATTTTTGACCACTCCTATTACATGATATTCTATATTCTCACCAAAGAATATTTTCTTTCCGACGGACTCTTTCCAGCGCATCAATTTCTGTGTCTGTTCATTGATAACAATACCCGTTGAATCAGTGGGAAAATCCCCCGAAAAGAACCGCCCTTTCACCATCTTAAGATCATAAGTTAAGGCGAAATCTGCATCACAAACAATGGAATTAAGGGTAATAGACTGGTCACTGATGTTCTCAGGCGTACAACCCCAGTTGGGCAGTCCTCCCATCGGTACTGTATTGGATAAAGAAGTGCTTTTGATATTAGGATTCTGCATTAGTTCATGCCTGAATGCCTCCACCTGCTCAGCTTTTAGATATCCTATCCGTTTAAGGATGACAACATTTTCCTTATTATAACCGAGGTCAACATCCGTCATATAATGAAGTTGTTTGTAAACACCGAAAGTCCCTGCAATCATAAAGGCGGAAATAATAAATTGTATGATGACCAGAACAGAGCGGAAATTGATCCCCTTTGCATCCCGTTGAACAGCGCTTTTCAGAACACTGGAAGGAACGATGGAGGAAAGAAAGAATGCAGGATAACTTCCGGCAATGATACCGGTAACCAGCAAAACGCCCAGGATCTGCAGGTCAAATCGGATGTCGGAAAAAGGAAGGGTATATTGTCTGGACGACAGTTGATTGAACCAGGGCAGGGAGAAGTAAATGAGAACGATGGACAGTATTCCTGAAAGCAGGGTTATGGTAATAGATTCCAGCAGAAACTGCAGGATCAGGTGGTGTCGGGTAGCCCCTGCCACTTTTCTTATGCCGATTTCTTTAAACCGCATAGCTGATTTGGCGGTAGTGAGGTTCATAAAGTTGATGCAGGCAATGATCAGTATAAAAACAGCGGCAACTGAAAAGATATATATATAACCCATGTTCCCATTGGGCTCGAACTCTCCGTTGAGATGCGATGTAAGATGAATGCGGGGCAGGTGCTGTAATTTATAGCTCCATGCATTGCTCCCTACCGTGAATTCTTCATATTGTTTTTCCGTTTCAAACAGATGACGCCTGATGAAATCCGGCAGTTTCTGCTCAAAGCCCTGGACATCAGTTCCCTTCTGCATGACAATATAGGTCTGGTTGCTGTTGTTCCACCAGTTCTTTTGAGCGATATAGTCTTTCCAGCTGTTGAAGGAACAAAGAATATCCGTATGAAAGTGTGAATTTTGCGGCATGTCTTTGATGACTCCGGTGATCTTCAGGTTCATCCATCCGGTGAGTTCCAGCGTCTGGTTGACAGGATCCTCATTCCCGAAAATCTTGTGAGCGGTTGACTCGGTCAGAACAACTGAATTGGGCTCCGTGAGTGCCATTTGCGGGTTGCCTGAAAGCATGGGGAAAGTGAATACATCAAAAAATGTTGAATCAGCGAGCATAAGATTAAAATCACTGTAATCCCGGTCCTCAACCCGTATGATCATTTTGCCCAGGTCACATAATCTGACGGCCTGTTCCACTTCAGGATATTCCTGAATCAGGGTAAAAGCAAGGGGTGCATTGGTATGGGTCTGATGTATTTCCGTATTACCGATGGAACCGTAGGCTGCAATACGGTATATCCGGTCAGCCTTTTCATGGAAGTTGTCGTAACTGAGCTCTTCCCTGATGTACATGGAAATTAATATAAAACTGGCAATACCGATGGATAGGCCAAAAATATTAATGGCGGAAAAGAAAACCGATTTGAACAAATTCCTATAGGCCGTGACAAAAAGGTTTTTAATCATGTTGGTGGGCTATAACTAATATTAGACGTTTTTCCGGCCGATTTATTACATTTGACATGAAAGGGTGTGAAATTAATTCATAACGAAGCATCAGGGATTATTCATCATTCAAAGTTAACTCAAATGTCCTATTATTTTATAGCGAATATCCGTATTCATGATCCCGACGAATATAAAAAATATATTCAGGGTTCGGATTCAGTCTTTGAGAAATACAAGGGAAAGTATCTTGCTGTGGATGACCGGCCGGAACAGTTGGAAGGCCAATGGAACTACAGTCGTTCCGTCATGATTGAGTTTCCTTCAAAAGAAGAATTTTACCGGTGGTACCGGTCGCCTGAGTACCAGGTTCTGTTGAAGCACCGGCTGGCAGGAGCGGAGTGTGACACCATCCTGGTGAAAGGGGAAGAGGAGAGGTAAGATTAATCGATAACCAGTATTCATCAACAGGTGTGCGAACTATCTATTGCCCCTGGCCTGCCTGACGGCAGGCAGGCTTTAGCCAGGGGTAGAATGTGTTCAGATCCCGAAATGCTTCATCAGGTAATTCTTCAGCTCGCTATAATCATGCATTACGGTAAATTCGGGATAATCATCGATGACATTTTGCGGAGGCCTGAAAAGGATAGCCTTATCGGCTACCTTCAGCATGTTGACATCATTGTATGAGTCACCAAAGGCGATTACTTCATAGTTAAGGCTTTTTAAAGCTTCGGCGGCCTTCTTCTTCGAATCTTTCTGACGCAGGGTATAACCGGTGATGGTACCTTTTTCATCCGTTACCAGCGAATGGCAGAACAAGAGCGGCCAGTTGAGCTGGGCCATGAGGGGACCGGCAAATTCCACGAAAGTATCTGAAACTACCACAAACCTTGTATGATGTTTCAGCCATTCGATCATTTCCAGGGCTCCCTCCAGGGGTTTTATCGTGCTGATTACTTGCTGGATGTCCCGAAGTTTGAGGTTCTTTTCCTTCAGAATCCGGATACGGTAATGCATCAATTCATCATAATCCTTTATGTCGCGTGTGGTAAGGCGCAATTCCTCAAAACCTGTTTTCAGGGCAACATTGATCCAAACCTCAGGCACCCATACCCCCTCAAGATCGGAACATACTGCATGCAATCTTTTCATTGTGAGCTGATGATTAGTATTTAGCGGCAAAATAAAGAAAAAAAACCTATTATCTGGAAAATTTGTCCAGCAGATATGTTTTAAAGAGATTATAGTCCGATTTCATCGTTTCCCATGATTCTTTCCTAAGATCCAATCCCTGCATGCCGGGGGGAAGTTCGGGGTCAATGCCTAGCAATCCGTTTATTTCAGCAGGGAACTTAGCCGGATGTGCTGTTTCAAGACAAACTGCCAGTGCGGACAAACCAGCTTCACCTGGAAAAGCCTTAATATACTCCTGCAACCCAGCCCATCCCACTGCACCATGGGGTTCAAGCAACACCCGGTGCCGTTCGTAAACGGATTGTATCGTAGCTTTGGTATGCACGTCACTGATGCTGATGCTGTATATATCTTTATTAAGCTTTGCCACATCAGGTTCTTTTATTATCACGCCATGCTCATTCATGATGCCTCCATAAAGGGCAATAATGCGGGCCATGTTACTTGGATGGCCAACATTCATAGCACTGGAAATGCAATCTTTCGAGGGGACAATGGTTTTGTACCTGCCGGTCCGGAAATACACCGGCACCTCATCATTTTCATTGGTCGAAACAATGAACTTCTTTACCGGCAACCCCATGTGCATGGCTATAAGTCCTCCCATCAGATCACCAAAGTTACCGGAGGGAACGGAAAAAGTGATGGGCTCAACCTCCTGTTTTTTAAGCCTTGACCAGGCAAAGAAATAATAGAAAGACTGCGGTATCAGTCTTCCAATATTGATAGAATTGGCGGAAGACAGGTTCAGAAAACTGAGGGCAGGATCTGAGAAGGCTTTTTTTACCATCGCCTGGCAGTCATCAAATTTACCCTCAATGCCAATAATTTGAACATTCTTTCCGAGGGTCGTCATCTGTTTCCGCTGCCGTTCCGTTACTTCTTTTTCCGGAAAAAGGACCACGACGCTGATGTTTTCAAGCCCAAAGAACGCATTGGCAATAGCACTTCCGGTATCGCCCGAGGTGGCCGTAAGAATAAGTATGTCACGGTTCTCACGGTGCAGAAAGAACTGCATCAGCCGACCCATCATGCGTGCGGCAAAATCTTTAAAAGAAGCGGTTGGCCCACGGTCCAGGCGCATTAAATAATTCCTTTCATAAACGTGCTCCAGCGGTATTTCAAAATTATAAGCATCCTTTGCCATGGCCAGCAAGGCATTATCCGGAATTTCATCAGCCAGAAATTGCTTCAGTATGGTAAATGCAATTTCATAATAGGTTTTATCGGATAAGGACTTCAGCAAAATCCCATCCATGGCTGGCAATCTTTCCGGCATATACAATCCGCCATCCGGGGCCAGCCCTTTTAACAAAGCTTCTTTAAATGAAACTGCGGGTGCTTTTAAATTGGTCGAATAATACAATAGTGACTTTGACATCGCCGGGAGCAATCCGTTAAAATTTACAAATTAAGCAGGTTGAATTTTTCTTCCGTGAATTCAAGCAGCGAAGATAGCTTTAAGTCAGCAAAATCAAAACGCCTGTCATTAAAATCTGCAGGGTCAGGAACCGTGACTACTTTCATCCGTGCCGCCTTTGCGGCAAGGGCACCATTAAAGGAATCCTCAAATGCCAGACAATTCCGCGGATCCGTATCCAATTTGCGGGATGTGGTCAGGTATACTCCGGGATGAGGTTTCCCGTATTCCTCTTTCTCACTTGAATGCAGCACGTTAAACTCACCAAGAATTCCGAATTTATGCAGCGCAGTCCTGATCAGTACCTGAGGTGAGGATGTAGCAACCGCCACGGGTAAGGATTTTTGTTTCAGCATCTGAAGGGTGGCCAGGAATCCTTCCTTTAGCTCCACTTTTTCCTGCATGGTCACACACATATTCCCGATGATCTCGTTATAAAGCTGGGTGAAATCCTTTCCGGTCCATGGTTTTTCAGCAAACCAGAATTTGATGGTGTCGTAGGTATCCAGACCGATGGTCCTCCTGCACATGTCAGTCGTGAGATTCAGGCCGACACCGGCGAAAACTTTTTTCTCAACTTCTTTCCAGAGCGGTTCTGATTCAATGATGATACCGTCGAGGTCGAATATTACAGCATTAATCATGAGAGCGGTATTACACGTTGGCCACGCGGATAATGTCAGCAAAAACACCCGCTGCAGTAACTTCAGCACCGGCTCCGTAACCCCTGATTACCATGGGTTGTTCATGGTATCGGTCTGTTGTGATGAGGATAATATTATTGCTTCCTTCAAGGGGATATGCCGGATGCATGAAGTCAACATCTACCAGCTCTATACTTGCCTTTCCATTTTCCAGGCGGGCAACATAGCGCATCTTTCTTTTCTCCAGCGCCAGCTTTTTGCGACGCTCCTCAAATTCAGCATCATATTGCTGAACCACTTTCCAGAAATTATCCAGCGAGCCTTCAAAGCATGCTGCAGGCAGAAAAGGTTTTATGGAGATATCGCTGCTTTCAAATTCATAACCCGCTTCACGGGCGAGAATCAGGAGTTTTCGTTTAACATCGGTACCGCTCAGGTCGATCCTTGGATCCGGTTCAGAAAATCCTTTTTCCCTGGCCATACGGATGGCCTGGCTCAACGGAATGGTTTCACTGATGGTATTGAAAATGAAATTCAGGGTGCCGGATAATACGGCTTCAAGCTTTACAATTTTATCACCGCTGCGGATCAGATCATTCAACGTGCTGATAATGGGTAATCCGGCTCCTACGTTGGTTTCATAGGTGAATTTAACATTTTTTTCCCGGGCGGTGTTTTTCAGGTCTTTGTATAAGGTGTATTCTGATGAGCATGCAATTTTATTGGCCGTTACAATGGAGACAAAAGCATTGAGTATGTTCTTGTAGGCAGCTGTAATGGAGGTATTGGCGGTGCAGTCGATAAAAACACTGTTTCGGAGGTTCAGGTATTTCAATTTCTGTATAAACAGATCTATATCAGCCTTTTCTCCCTGCTTTTCCATTTCATCCCGGTAGTTGTCCAGGTTGATACCTTCAGGATTCAGCAGCATTTTCTTTGAGTTGCTGATGCCGATCACGTTTATTTTCAGGTGATGGTCCTGCAATAATTTATCCTGCTGGGCATTGATTTGTTTCAGCAGGTTATCTCCGACTGTTCCTATGCCGACCAGAAAAAGGTGAAGCTCTTTATCATGCGAGAGGAAAAAGCCTTCGTGTATAACGTTCAATGCTTTCCGCAGGCTGTCCTTTTTGATGACAATAGAAATATTCAGCTCCGATGAACCTTGCGCCGTGGCAATGACACTGATGCCATTTCTGCTGAGTGAGGCGAAAAGATTTGCCGATATGCCGGGTGTGTTTTTCATGCGCTCCCCCACGATGGCAATAATGGACAGTTCATGTTCCAGCCTGATGACGAGCTCATTCCTGAGCTTAATCTCACCCTCAAACTGATGCTCCAACGCTTTAATGGCCCTTTCCGTATCGTTAGGATTAAGGGCAAAAGTAATGGTATACTCGGAGGATGCCTGGGTAATCAGAATGATGTTTATGTTATGGTCAGCAAGGGTTCCGAATAGCCTGTAGGAGATGCCCTTCACTCCTACCATACCGGGGCCCATCAGCGTTATCAGGTCAATCTCATCCATGGATGAGATGCCCTTGATCAGTGAGGTCCCCTGTGATTTTGATTCTTTGGATATGAGGGTCCCCGCAGCTTCAGGATTAAAGGTATTTTTAATGGTAATCTCAATGTTTTTCTGATATGCCGGCTGAATGGTAGGCGTATAAATAACTTCAGCTCCGAAATGCGAAAGCTCCATAGCTTCGGCATAACTTAATGAATCTATGGCAAATGCTTTTTTGACTTTCCTGGGATCAGCTGTCATAAAGCCATCCACATCGGTCCAGATCTCCAGCCTCGGTGCGTCAAGTGCAGCTGCAATGAGAGCCGCCGTAAAATCCGAACCGCCCCGCCCGAGGGTTGTGGTTTCCCCTTTATCATTACTGGCAATAAAACCGGGAACGACAGCCGTCTTCTTATAGTTTTTGAAGTATGACCGGATCAGACGGGTACTTAAGGGTATATTAACCACGGCATGGCCGAAAGATGAGTCGGTTTTGATCAATCCTTTGACATCCACCATCTCGGCATTCTCAATGACTTTGCTGATGATGTGAGATGCCATGAGCTCTCCGAAACTCAGTACCTTGTCCTGGATCTTCGGTGTAATGTCATTGAGCAGGTATATCCCGTTGATAATGTTACTGAGTTCCTTGAGATACAGGTTTATTCTCGTCTGAACTTCGGTAAGTAAGTGCTCTTCAAACAGTGTTTTGATAACTTCCAGATGCTTGATTTCAATTTCGTTGTAAATCCTGAAAAAGTTATTATCCTTGGCTGCCGCATGTTTACATAGCTCAATTAACTTATCGGTCATACCATGCAGGGCAGAAATGATGATGACCACCTGTTCCTGCTGACTTTCAATGATCTTTTTGATCCTGAGGATATTCTCAGCCGTTCCTATGGAAGTACCGCCGAATTTTAACACTTTCATCGCTTGCGGAGGTTAAGAAATTAAAACCTTAAAAGTAATAAATTTTACGATGTGACTGATTCCATCTGTTGATTAGTTATTTACAGGCTCAGCCCCATCGGGGCTTTGCTGCTTACCTGTTAACGGTTTACCACCTACCTTCTTCCCACTGCCATTCGCTAAAAAACCCGCTTTCCGGTGTGCCTTTCAGATGTTCCCGTGTGTCCTCATAAAACCGGCTGATCTTGTACCGGTCATGTTCCATCAACCTGAACCGGTCTTCGTTACGGAAATACAGGTCAACCGGCAAAACATAAAATGTCGACAATCCGGTAACGTCAACACGATAAACCCAGTAAGGCAGGTAATTATAATCTGACACCACCGTACCACCCGGAGATTTTAAAAGCTGTATGCGGAATAGTATGCCCCCGTCTTTATATTGTGCACGCTGGTTTGAAACGAAATTCCCGAGGGAATACACCACGATGTTGTACTTTGATGAATCAAGGGGATCGGGATAATACTTTCGCACAGGCTGGATCACATGGGGATGTGACCCGATAATGGCATCGGCGCCGTGACGGAACAGGAAGGCTGCAAGTTGCTGTTGCTGCCTGTTCTCGGTCCGCTGGTATTCTTCACCCCAATGCATGGTGACGATCACAAAATCGGGACAGGCAAGCCTGGCCTTTTGCAGGTCAGCCTTTATCATAACCGTGTCAATACGGTTGATGATACAGGGAGGAGGGATGATCAGACCATTGGTCCCGTAGGTATAATTCAGCAAGGCAATCCTGATGTTATTCTTCTCCAGAATAAGGGGGTAGTTAATCACACGTTCATCAGGATTCCGGAAGGTACCGGTATGGATGAAGTCAAGTGTATCAAGTATGTTCAGGGTTCGGTTAAATCCTTTGACCCCCCTGTCCAGGGCATGGTTATTGGACTGGATCATAACATCAAATCCGGCTGCTGAGGCCGCTTCGGCCAGGTCATCCGGACTTGAGAACTGCGGATAGCCAGTGTAAGAGGGCCCGGCGAGGGTGACTTCCAGGTTCCCTATGGCAATATCCGCTTCTTCGATGAAAGGACGTATATAGCGAAAAGTAGGTTCGTAATCATAGGATTTTGTTGCATCATTCCATGCTCCCCTGATCTGCTCGTCATGTCCCATGATATCCCCGGCAAAGACGAGGGAGAGGATCGAAGTGTCGGGATGCTGGGGAAGGCATTGAGGAGCTGCGGTTATCAGGGTGGCTAATAAAACTAAGGTTTTTTGCAGCATGGAGGTTGTAATGGTTGTAAAGTTGTAATGGTTGTAATGGTTGTAATAGTTGTAAGTTGTTAAGGTTGTGATGGTTATGGTTGTTAAAATGCTTATGGTTGTCAGTTGTCAGTTATCAGCCTGCCGGCAGGTCCGTAAATCAATAAATCTGTCAACACTTACCCCACCGGTTACTGATTACCGTTTACCTTCTTCAACTCTCCCTACCATCCCCCGCTGGCCCCGCCGCCGCCGAAACTGCCGCCGCCGCCTCCTCCAAATCCGCCGAATCCTCCACCGCCACCGGAGAACCCTCCAAACCCACCGCTCCCTGATTTGAAATCACCGTATTTGCCTTTGCTGGTATGCCCGGAAGAGCCCATCATGGTCATCAGCACCCACCAGGGTATTGACTGTCCGGGAGAATACAAACGCTTTTTCGACCGGATGGAACTGAATATAATAAACAATACGATGAACATCACGATGACGGGAATAATATTACCCTCTGATTCCGTTTTCTTCATATAATCGTCGGCGGTGAATTCCCCTTTTGTCAATGCCATCAAAGTATTGGTGGCATCATCAATGCCTTTGTAAAAATTACCCTCCCGGAAAGAGGGAGACATTTCCTTTTCAATGATTCTTTTTGCTAATGCATCCGGCACGGCCCCTTCAAGCCCATATCCGGTTTGGATCGTCATCTGATGGTTTTGCGGACTGACGAGGATAACAATACCATTATCCCTGCCCTTTTGTCCGATCCCCCATTGCTCTCCCAGGGTATTGGCAAATTCGGCAATCGGATAGCCCTGCAGATCATCATAGGTGACCACGTAGATCTGCGTGGATGTTGAATCGTTGAAAGCCAGCAGTTTGTTATTCAGGCTTATCTGTTGGTCTGCTGTAAGCATTCCTGTATAATCGTTTACCAGCCTAAGCGGAACCATGGGCTCAGGTATATTCTGGCCGGAGGTATTGGTGCAAAGTAACACCAGGGTCAATATGAATTGAAAATGCCTCATCGTATGTGTTTTAATTCTCACCAAAGGAGATGGTGTCCTTCAGTTCATTGGTATCATCAGCCTTCCGGGGGAAAAATGATCTCAGCTTCTCGCCCGCCATCTGAATTCCCATGCTCAGGCCACCGGTAAAATCCTCTTTATTGAAATGCTCCCGGATGGTATCCCTCACAGCATCCCAGAATCCTTCCGGCACCTTTGCATGAATACCGGCATCACCCAGAACGGCAAACTGCTGTCGTGCAACGGACATATAAAATAATACGCCATTGCGTTCTTTGGTATTGAACATGTCAAGCAACTTAAAAAGATAGGCGGCCCGGTCGAGTATTTCCCCTTTGCAGGAGTTTTCAATATAAACACGTATCTCGCCCGAGGTTTGTTTTTCGGCCTCCTCTATGGCTTGAACAATGATATTCTTTTGTTCCCGGGTAAAGAAGGTTTCTGCTTTCATGACCATCCCTGTCAGAATTCAACCTTTGGAGCCTGGCTGGCTTGTGGTTCGGCGTCGAAATAGGGTTTTTCCTTAAATCCCAGGATGCCTGCAAATAATACAGGAGGGAACTTCTTTATATATTGGTTGTATTCGGTTGTGGTGTCATTGAATTTCTTTCGTTCCACGGCAATGCGGTTCTCGGTCCCTTCCAGCTGGGCCTGCAGTTCCAGAAAGTTCTGATTGGCTTTCAGGTCAGGATAGTTTTCAACAACAGCCAGCAGACGCGAAAGGGCAGAACTTAATTCTCCCTGGGCGGCATTATATTGCTGGATGGATTCCGGTGTGATATTATTGGGGTCAATCGTAACCGATGTGGCTTTAGCCCTGGCCTCAACAACCCTGGTGAAGGTCTCCTGTTCATGTTCCGCATA
The DNA here is from genome assembly GCA_964456825.1 of uncultured Bacteroidales bacterium. GTDB lineage: Bacteria > Bacteroidota > Bacteroidia > Bacteroidales > UBA10428 > UBA5072. The sequence goes on along the minus strand of CAYWCR010000067.1, from coordinate 11,259 downwards.
TCCCTTGACCGTGGCTACCAGGTTAGGGATCAGGTCAGCACGACGCTGATACTGGTTTTCCACATTAGCCCATTCACGGTTGACCTGCTCCCGATAGGTTACCATCTTGTTGTACATATTCTTGCAGGATCCGCCAAAGATCACCAGTACAAGGATTATAATGACCCAGGTTACAATACGTTTGTTTTTCATGGATAATTTGGTTTAGTGTAGAACTAATTTTTATTTCACACGTAAAATTAATTAGTTTATTTTTTCTATCACAATTTATTATAACTAAAAACGATTTGGCATAGTTTTGGCAAGGGTAATTAAAAACAAAGGCCATGAAAGCTAACAAAATAATAAAACAGATCCTGCCGGTCAGCTTATTGCTGATGGTGCTTAACCAATCGTGTGAGGAACTGAACGACATGAGCAACGGAGACGTGCGTGACAAGCTTGAAGGGCAATGGCAATGTGATGAGACCAGTGAATACTTTAAGTCGACGGCAGAAGTGTTCTCCGTATACATTTCTCCTCACCCCAGTGATTCCACCAAGATACTGATTGACAATTTCTACGAGCTCGGATATACTGTTTCAGCGGTTGCCACCGTGTCGAACCGCAGTTTATATATCAACACCCAGACCATTGGTGACGGTTTCACCATCATAGGATCGGGAACCATTTCTTCCAATTTCAATGAGATTGAATGGAATTATTCCGTGGAGGATGGCAGCGGGGCTGTTGACAATGTTACAGCCACTTATACCAAACTGTAATTTCGCTGGCCGTAAAAGATACTTTGCCGGGTGGTTTCTTGGATTCCACCCTTTTTTTTTGTATCTTTTACATCTGTTTAACCATAAAAATCCCACTTATGTTTGCCGAGAAGGACATAAAAAGTACATCACCTGATCAGCCAGCCCTGAAAAAGATACTTGTTCCGGTTGATTATTCTGAATGTTCGGTATTTGCCTGCCGTTATGCCCTGAAAATCGCAAGTCGCTTGCAGGCTGAAATCCGGCTTTTCCATACTTATTATTCTCCTGCCTTTGACCTGATTGAACTTGCCAGCGCTGTTCAAACCCAGACCCAGCTTAAGGAAGAGGCCCTCAGTAACCTCGAGGCAAGTGAAAAGGAGACCGCTGAGAACTTTATCAAAAGCCTTAAGGAATACAGGACGGAAAACAACCTGCCGGAAACCCATATCAGTTATGAGATCAAGCCCGGCGTGCCTGAAGATGAGATCGGGCGCTATAGTGAATGGTATGAACCTGATCTTGTCGTTATGGGTACCCATGGCAAAGGAAGCGGAGTAAGCAATATCATGGGAAGTGTTACCGCAGCAGTGATCGGCAAAATTGATTTTCCTGTCCTGGCCATTCCTGAGAAATACAATTTTATCGGTGAAAAGAATGTTAAAAACGTAATGTACGTGACCGATTTTGATGAATCTGATTTTCTTTCCATCCGGGCCCTTATGAACCTTACTGATCAGCTGGGACTGGAAATATACTGCACGCATATTGGCGATGACCCCAAATCGTGGGACAAAATAAGGATGGAAGGATTGATGGAGTATTTCAGGACATCGTATGGAAAAACACGGGTTGATTATAGTTTTATCAGCCAGAAAAATCTGCTCGAGGATCTTGATAACCTGATCGTTGACAAAAACATCCATATCCTTTCGATAACCTCACACCGGAGAAATATCCTGGATAAGCTTTTCAGGACCAACATGACAAAAAAACTGTTTTATCATGCCAGCATCCCCCTGCTGGTCTTTCCTTCGTAAGTTAAAACATATTGGCTTCCCAGATAACCCAGGCACTTACTGCAAATTTAAGAAACCTTGACAGGGAGATCAGCAGGTAATTGTTAAAGGGATAATCCACGGCTCCTACCAGCATGGCTGTTCCGGAAAACGGAAGGGGCGTGAGTGCGGCAACCAGCACCAGGTATTGCCCATAGTTCTGCAACAGCTTTTCTGATTTCTGCAAATAGCGTTTTTTAAGGTATTGATAAAAAAGCGTGTTGTGCAGGTATTTGCCAATGCCAAAGGCTACCGCTCCCGCCATATATGAAATAATGGCAAGTATAAACGTGAGGCCGATATACCCGGTAACGGTTTCGCTTCGCAATGCCCATATGAGAAACACTTCGGGCGGTATGATGCCTATAATTGCTTCGGAGAAGCTGAAAACAGAAAATACCAGCCAGCTTTTCTGAAATATGGGCTCAAATTTTGCCAGGGTCTCCTTGTCAACCGTATGCTTGGAAAAAATAAACAGGGCCACGATAACAGCAAGCCATATGAGCCCTTTCGTCAGATTACGCAAAAAAAAACGGGTTCTGGATTCCTGTTGTTCCATGGATGCAGTTTTAATGGCCGGGCTTGTGAATTATGATGGCAGTTTAATGCAGTTTTATGCCGATCATATGGATGAATTCCTCCCGGGTCCTGTTGTCTTTCAGGAATATGCCGGTAAAAGCCGAAGTGGTCGTCACGGAATTTTGTTTCTGTACGCCCCGCATGACCATGCACAGATGTTTGGCTTCGATGACAACGGCAACGCCCAGCGGGTTCAGCGTTTTCTGAATGCAATCCCTGATCTGAACGGTAAGCCTTTCCTGCACCTGCAGACGACGCGAAAAAGCTTCCACCACGCGGGCAATTTTACTGAGTCCGGTTATATGCCCGTTTGGGATATAGGCCACATGTGCCTTCCCGAAAAATGGCACCAGATGATGCTCGCAGAGGGAATATAGCTCAATATCCTTCACCAGCACCATTTGCTGGTATTCTTCTTTAAATGTAGCGGCTTTAAGAATCTCGTCGGGTTTTATGAAATATCCATGAGTAAAGTATTGCATAGCCTTGGCCACCCGCTCCGGAGTATCCAGGAGCCCTTCCCTGCAGGGATCCTCACCCAGGTTAAGCAGTACCTTCCTGTACAGCGAGGCAAGAGATTTCGTTTTTCTGCCATGGAACTTGTCAATCCGCTCAAATCCTGCTTCGGCAATACCTTCAATAATTTTTTTCTGGTCTTCCATCGTTTGGTTTTTTATATGAAGTACAATGGCATGATATATCCGCAGGTTCGCAAAAAATCATTAATTTAGTATGTTTTGCTAAAGCAAATGTAAGAACTTTTCACTTGGAACAAATGCAAATAATCCCTGGTGCATGAAAATATTAATTGTGGCTGCCTCCAGCACGGAGATCAAAGAAGTAAGGGATCATCTGACCTTGGTGAACAAGCTGTCGCCTAACCTGTCATCCTATCAATACGGGAACCTGAATATTGACCTGTTGATAACCGGGTACGGGAGCGTTTTCACTGCCTTTCACCTTACCAAGGCCTTGCATTCTCATAGCTACGACCTTGCCATCAATGCCGGCGTCGCCGGAAGCTTTGATTATTTTCTTGAACAGGGTTTTGTGGTAAATGTAATACAGGACCAGTTTGCCGACCTGGGATTTGAGGATAAAGAGGGATTCTATACCCTGGGGGAAAAGGAAATGATCAATGAAGATTCATTCCCTTTCACCGGTGAGATCATGCGCAGCCTGGGCAATTTTGAGATCGAGGAAATTGAATCCATGATTCCGGTGAAAGCCATTACCGTTAATACCATTCATGGATCCCAGGAAAAAATACAACGGCTGAAAAGCAAGTATCATGCCGAAATTGAATCCATGGAAGGCGCTGCATTCTTCTATGTTTGCCTGATGGAAAAAGTACCTTTTCTGCAGATCCGTTCCATCTCCAATTTTGTTGAAATACCCAAGGTGGAAAACTGGTACCTTCCGCTCGCCCTGAAAAACCTTACCAAATCTATGATGGATATTTTCGGGGAATTGAGGATCGATTGAAGAAGGGACAAGGGACAAGTATAGAAGACCTTCCAGGGGCCGCAGGACCTGGAAGGGTCTGAAGATGCAGAGAAAAGTGATGTAATAGCTTTTTAGCATTTTAGCCTTTTAGCTGTTTAGGAATGCCAGAATTTCCTAAACCCCTAAACACCTAAAAAGCTAAACACCTGAAAGCTGACTGCAAGACCGCAAGACCGCAAGACCGCAAGACTTTAAGACTAATTGTCAACTTTCATGCAAAAATTCACTTTCTTTGCAATTGAATCATATCAGAAATCATGATCGTCGTTACCGGTGCTGCAGGTTTTATAGGGAGCAACCTGGTGGGTAAGCTCAATGCTGAAGGCTTTTCCAACCTGATCGTGGTGGATCAGTTCAACCGGCCGGAAAAAACAGGGAATCTCATCAACAAGAGCTTTCAGGAGAAAATTGACCGTGATGATTTCATCGCCTGGCTGAACATTCATCACCGTGAAGTGAAATTTGTTTTTCACATCGGCGCCCGTACCGATACTGCAGAATTCGATACGGCTGTTTTTGACCGGTTGAACCTTGGCTATTCAAAAGAGGTATGGAATGCCTGCGCGGGCCATGCCATACCCCTGCTTTATGCATCTTCGGCCGCCACCTATGGACTGGGTGAATATGGATATGAAGACAGCCATGAGATCGTTGAAAAGCTGAAGCCTCTCAATCCTTACGGAGTATCAAAAAATGAGTTCGACAAATGGGCCCTTCAGCAAAAAAACTGTCCTCCTTTCTGGGCCGGAATGAAGTTTTTTAATGTATACGGGCCAAACGAATACCACAAAGGCCGGATGGCCTCCGTGATCTTTCATGCCTTTCATCAGATCAGGCAAACCGGCCGTATGAAATTGTTCCGTTCCCATAAACCGGAATTTAAAGATGGCGAGCAAAAGCGCGACTTTATTTACGTGAAGGATGTCACCGATGCATTGTATTTTATGGTTGAAAAACGTCCTGCTTCCGGCCTTTATAACCTGGGATCCGGGCAGGCACGTACATTTCTCGACCTGACAAAGGCTACGTTCAGGGCTATGAACCTTGAACCGGTTATTGAGTTTGTGGATACCCCGACCGATATTCGTGACAAATACCAGTATTTCACCGAGGCCAATATGGAAAAACTCCGCCGGGCAGGATATCAGAAAACATTTTATAGCCTGGAGCAGGGAGTGGGGGAGTATGTGAAGAAATACCTGGCAGGAGGGAGTTATGGTTGATTTTTTTTAACGGTTAATCAGGCACAACCTTCGAAGTTGCTGTCAGCAAATCAACAAACCTGCCTGCCGGCAGGCAGGTTGCACGACTAATTGATTTCGAACGGTCTGATAATCTCCATGCCCCTTTTGATAGCTTCCTCGTTGGCCGGAATAAGATGGTGATGGCGGGCGGGTAGGGAATCTTTCAGGGCATGGACAATATTTTCGTTGGTAACGATGGGTTTTAGCTTAAGAAAAGCTCCCAGCACAATCATGTTGAAAGTCTTGGTTGACATCATGCGGGCCGATTCCGTAGCGGCTTCCACCAGGTAGATACCGATGTCTTTGCGCTGGGGAGGACGGGTGATCCCGTTGGGATCGAACAGCAATATTCCGCCCGGTTTAACCGTTTTCTCGAATTTGTCCATCGACTGTTGATTGAGAATAATGGCGGTATCGTATTGGTTAAGGATGGGTGAGCTGATCCTTTCATCACTCAGAATAACGGTAACGTTGGCTGTGCCGCCACGCATCTCGGGCCCATAGGAAGGCATCCAGCTGACTTCCATTTGCTGCATCATGCCGGCGTAAGCCAGTATTTTTCCCATGGAAAGCACACCCTGTCCGCCAAATCCTGCAATGATAATCTCTTCATTCATGATTATAATATTTAAGGAATTTGATAACCGGTAGGATTAGGGTTTGGTCTCTTCATTTTTCTTCACCAGTTCCCCGTTTACCTTGATGTCGCCGAGCGGATAAAAGGGAAACATATTTTCTTCCATCCACTTGTTGGCCTGATTGGGTGTCATTTTCCATCCCGAATTGCAGTTGGAGACAAACTCAATAAAAGACACTCCTTTTTTCAGCTTCTGGTTTTCAAAGGCCATGCGCATGGCCTTTTTTGCCTTCCTGACATTCAGGGGGGTATGCACAGAATGACGGGCAACAAAATAGGTACCGGGCAGCATGGCAACCAGTTCGGTTATATTCAGCGGATTTCCCATCAGGGCAACATCCCGTCCGTATGGTGTTGTGGAAGAACGCATGCCGGGCAGGGTAGTGGGAGCCATCTGTCCTCCCGTCATACCATAAATTCCGTTGTTGATGAAGATGATGGTGATATTTTCACCGCGGTTGCAGGTATGGATGGTTTCGGCCGTGCCGATGGCGGCCAGATCTCCGTCGCCCTGGTAGGTGAAAACAAATTTATCGGGCCAGCACCGTTTAATGCCGGTTGCCAAAGCAGGAGCCCTTCCATGAGCAGCCTGCTGCATGTCGATATTCAGGAAATCATAGGCCAATACAGAACACCCGACAGGAGCAATACCAATGGTATCGGCTTGTATCCCCATTTCGTCAATGACCTCTGCTATGAGGCGGTGCACCACACCATGCCCGCAGCCCGGGCAATAGGATAATGCTTTATCGGTCAGGAGGGAAGTTTTTTTATAAACCAGGTTCTCTTCCTTTATAATGTCTTTTGTTGAAATCGATTTTGTTTCCATGGCTCAGGCATTTAAGAATTGTTTCTCCAATACAGCGAGTACTTCGTCGGGAGAAGGCGTAATACCGCCCATGCGGCCGTGAAATGCCACCTTCACCTTCCCGTTGACAGCCAGTCGGACATCTTCAACCATCTGGCCAGCGCTAAGTTCAACGGTTAATATGCCTTTTATGGTATCGGCGATTTTATCAATGGGTTCAGCCGGGAAAGGAAACAGTGTTATAGGCCGGAGAAGGCCCAGTTTAATCCCCTTCTGCCGGGCCAGTTTTACCGTCTTCTGGCAGATACGCGCGCAGGATCCATAGGCTATCAGGAGATATTCAGCGTCATCACACTCAATCTTCTCGAAACGAACTTCATTTTCCCTCATTTTTTGAAATTTAGCCTGCAGTTTCTGGTTATGACGCTCCATCCTGGATGGGTCGAGATCGAGTGAGGTAATGACATTTTTTTCCCTGTCCGGTGTCTTGCCCGTGGTAACCCACGACTGGTCGAATGATGTAAGGCGCGGCTGCTGTTCAAACAACTCCACTTTTTCCATCATCTGGCCTATGGCACCGTCAGAAAGGATCATAACCGGATTGCGGTATTTAAAAGCAAGCTCAAAGCCCAGTTTTGCAAAGTCAGCCATTTCCTGAACCGATGAAGGTGCCAGAACGATCACATGATAGTCGCCATGCCCGCCTCCTTTGGTGGCCTGAAAATAATCCGACTGCGAAGGCCCTATGGTCCCAAGTCCCGGACCTCCCCTCATTACATTGAGAATTAAACAGGGAAGTTCTGCGCCTGTGAGATAGGAAATCCCCTCCTGTTTCAGGCTGATACCCGGACTTGATGAGGAGGTAAGCGCCCGCTTCCCGGTCCCTGCCGCTCCATATACCATGTTTATAGCGGCAATCTCACTTTCCGCCTGCAGCAATACCATACCGGTACGTTTGTGAGGCTCCTGTGCTGCCAGGTATTCCATTACCTCAGACTGCGGGGTGATCGGGTATCCGAAATAGGCGTCGGCGCCTGCCCGGATGACCGCTTCGGCAAATGCCTCATTCCCTTTCATTAACTTGACTTGTCCCATGCGTGAACCATTAAAAATTATTCTTCCACTTTTTTACGATATACGGTAATTACCCCGTCGGGGCAGACAACAGCGCAATTTGCGCATCCGGTGCATGCATCCGGGTTTTCCATGTAGGCAAAATGATAACCTTTGCCATTCACTTTTTTCTCCATCCGTATGACATCTGTCGGGCATGCTGTCATACATAATTCACAGCCCTTGCAGTGCTCGATATCGATTACGATCGCTCCTTTGATTTTGGCCATTGTTCTTTGCTTTTCTGAAGTGCCATGATGGTTTTGAGTTGTTTAGGGAATCCCATCTGCTGCACTCTTTTATTAAACGATTAGGTCAATATTAGAAATTTTAGGTTAATAAACCATGATATTTATTTGGAATGATGCTTTCTGAATAGCCTGAGTCGTTCTTCAAGCACCGGCAATTGTTCATTCCTGACCTGTGAAACACAGGCTCTCAGACCTTCGGTACGTGTACTTCCGGTAATGTCAAGGGTAATGGCGCTGATGCCATACTTCAGCAACTCCTCCAGCAGGGCATTCCCCGAGAAACCGTTATAGGAGATGGTGAAATAGAAACCATCGGCAATGGGAACGTCAATATCGGTATCATATACGATGCGGAAGCCATTATCGGTGAAGCTCTTTTTCATCCTGCCGGCCCTTTCTCCGTATTCGCGTATGGCCGCTATGAAATTGAATTCTCCGTCACTGGCAGCCTTCATCATCGCGGCAACAGCCATCTGCGATGAGTGGGCCGTTCCGGCGGACAAGGCATATAGGGCGCCGTATATGATGCTGTGCCCCAGCACCTCGGAAGAGAAATATCGTTTAAGGTCGGGATAACGGCGGGAAAACAAGGCATCGGAGACGGCAATGATAGCCGTCCGCTGTCCCGCATAACTGAACATTTTTGAAGAGGATATCAGCAAAATGTAATTATTCGTATACTTTGCCACGGTGGGTTGAAAAGGAGGCTTGCACGGCACCGAAATATCCTTGCGAAAGTCCATGCCAAAGTAAGCAAGGTCTTCCAGCACGACGGCATCATAGCGGGTGGCAAGGGTGCCGATGATCTCAAGTTCTTCTTCTGTAAGGCTTATCCAGGAAGGATTGTTTGGATTGGAATAAAGGATGCTTGAGATCTTTCCGGTCTGAAGGTAGCTTTCCAGCTTTTGTTTTAGCTTTTTTCCCCTGAAATCATATATATCAAAGGAGTAATAATTATGTCCAAGCACGTGCACCTGCTGTTTATGCACCGGAAATCCGGGATCGATGAAGAGCGTTCCTTCCTTATTTCTGTCGGTACGGTTTACCGTTAAAAAACAGGCAAAGGATCCCTGCATGGATCCACAGGTGGGAATACATCCTGCCGGATCAACATCCACATCCAGAAAAGACTTGATAAACCGGGATGTTTCTTTTTTGAGTTCAGGCACTCCTTCAATAGCAGGATAAATGGATGCAACTCCGTTTTGCAGGGCTTTGATTTCTGCCTGCGTTGCAATATCCGGGGGATCAAATCCGGGAACTCCCATTTCCATTCTGATATAAGAAAGGCCTGATGCTTTTTCTATCCGGTTCACCAGGGCGACGATTTCCCTGATGGAAGCCCTGCCGATATGCTGAATGCCACTTTCTGCAGCCAGCTGAACTAATGTTTCTGCTGAAACAGGTGTTTTTTCCATGAATGCTTTTTCTCCTTTAGTATGCGCGTCTGTCGATTACCCGTTGTGATTTACCATCGCTTCTTTCCAGGGTCTTGGGCTCCACCAGCGTGATCTTGATAGACAGGCCCAAAGAACTTTCGAGATTTTGCTGTATTTTTTGACGGAGTGACATCAGTTGTCCTATTTTATCCTGGAAGAATTGTTCATCCACTTCAACCCTCAGCTCAATCTCATCCAGATTATTGACCCGGTCAACAATAAGCTGGTAATGGGGTTTTATTTCGCTCATTTCGAGCAGGACGCTCTCTACCTGAGTAGGGAAGAGGTTAACGCCCCTGATGATGAGCATATCATCACTGCGTCCGAGGCATTTGTCCATCCTTACCATGGTACGGCCGCAGCTGCATTTTTCATAATGCAGCCGGGTAAGGTCGCGGGTGCGGTAACGGATGAGCGGCAACCCTTCTTTTGTAATGGTGGTGAAAACAAGCTCACCGGTTTTCCCGGCAGGCAGGATTTCCAATGTATCGGGATCGATGATCTCGGGATAAAAGTGATCCTCATTGATGTGAAGCCCTTGCTGGAATATGCATTCACTGGCTACCCCCGGGCCGATGATTTCACTTAAGCCATAGATATCAATGGCCTTGATCTGCAATTTATCCTCGATCTCCCGGCGCATATTCTCGGTCCATGGTTCAGCGCCGAAAACGCCAACTTTCAGTTTGAGATCTTCGCGTCTCAGACCGCTTTCTTCAATGGCTTCAGCCAGATAGAGGGCATAACTTGGCGTACAGGCGAGGACCGTGCTTCCGAAGTCGTGCATGAGCTGCAACTGCCGTTTGGTGTTTCCCCCGGATACCGGTATCACCGAAGCGCCAATTTTTTCGCCGCCGTAATGCAATCCCAGGCCTCCTGTAAACAAGCCATAACCATAGGCAATGTGAATAAAATCATCACGGGTTGCCCCGGCACTGGTGAGGGTACGGGCCATCACTTCTGACCAGGTGGCAATATCGCGCCTTGTATAACCCACTACAGTTGGCTTGCCTGTAGTGCCTGAAGAGGCGTGCAGCCGGACAATCTCACTCATCGGGCTGGCAAACAACCCGAAAGGATAATTGTCGCGAAGATCATTTTTTATGGTGAAGGGCAGTTTGGAAATATCATCAATTGACTGTATGTTTTCAGGCCCCAGCCCTCTTTCCTGCATTTTCTGACGATAGAAGGGTACATGAAAGTACACCCTTTCAACGGTTTCCCTTAGCCTTTCTCCTTGCACGCTGCGCAATTCCTCACGATCCATGCATTCAAAATGCCTGTTCCAGATTTCCATGATAATACAATTGGAAGAATAAATGTGTTGAACTAGATTTTATAAAGCTCACTCGCCCTGAGAAGTTCAATCTCGTGTTCCTGCAGCGCTTTGATTGCAAGTTCGGTATTGCTGGTACGTAAAATGATCACGGATCTTTCACCCACCGAAAAAGCGTAGGTGTACTCAATGCTGATATCAATGTCGGATAAAATCTTGAGTGCTTTTGCATAATACCTTGCTTCGTTGGGCGTAATGATGGAGAGCACTTCCGTAAGATTGACCGTGAATGATTTCTCTTTGAGCAGCAATTTTGCTTTTACCGGATCGGAAACGATCATGCGCAATATCCCGAATTCAGATGTGTCAGCCACACTGAGAGCAGTGATTTTGATATTCTCCTGTCCCAGTGTTTCCAGAACCTCAGTAAGCCGTCCTGACTTATTCTCAAGAAATACAGATAATTGATGGACAATCATTGGATTTGAGTTAAAATTTTGAAATTAAAGTATGTATTTTTAATCACCAATAGGTAAAAATACCATAAATTATTTTTCAATCCTTATGCGGGCATCTACAACGGTTAATGATGACGCATTGCCGAT
>CAYWCR010000066.1:0-23188 GCA_964456825.1 uncultured Bacteroidales bacterium | reverse complement strand
CATGCCGGAATAAACAAGGCATTGCTGCATTATTACTACCGTACAAAAGACCATCTTTTCAATGCGGTTTTTGAGAAAATTGCAGGACAGATGTTTAAAAAATTTGCTCCGGTACTGGATGAAAATCTCTCCCTTGAAGAAAAGCTGAGGTTTTTCTTCAAGGAACATATTTCATTTCTGCAAAAGAATCCAAGGCTTCCGGCATTCTTCCTGCATGAAATAAACAGGAATCCGGAAAGGATCAGGAAGATGATTCAGGGTTTGGATATCCATAAATTGTGGTCCACGCTGGAAAAACAACATAAGGAAGAATTTGTAAAATACAATATCACCCGTGAGGCCATACCACAGCTAATGACAACCATTGCTTCACTGAGCGTTTTCCCTTTTCTCGCCAAAGCCATTGTTTCCGCTTTAATGGAAAAAATGGGATATGATTTCGATGAATACTTAGAGGCAAGGAAAAAGTGGGCGGCGGATTTTACAATTAAGGCTTTAACAAAACAATCAGACGAAAAATGAAAATGAAATTAATGATTTTATGCATTTTACTTTCCTCATTACACACCTTTTCCCAAAAAACCCTGACCCTGAAGGAGTGCTATGATAAAGCTGCCGGGACAAACGTCCTTGCCCTGGAAAAGCAAGCATATACCGAGATCTGGCAGCTGAAAGATAAAAACCTTTCCAGAGGCTGGCTGCCGGCGCTCGATGCAAACGGCAGTTTTATCTATAACTCTTCTGTCGTTGACATGACTGATATCCTTGGCTCGCTTCCTATTCCGGGTATTGCCGAAATGATTGAGCCGTTGCCGCATGAACAGTACAAAATTACGGTTGATGTCAATCAGGTCCTTTATGACGGAGGTGCTATAAAAGGTGCACGGGCGCTGGAAAAAGCTGATCTGAATATTAATCAAAAGCAGAATGAAACCGATCTTTATAAGCTCCGTGGTCAAATAAACAGCTATTATTTCAACCTTTTGTTGCTTGACAAACAGAAGGAACTGCTGCAAAATTATCTTGAAATTTTAAATAAACATATTTCATCATTGAATTCCGCACTGGTCAGCGGTGTCATTATAAAGTCAGATATTGATATTCTTGCCGCTGAAAAAATCAAGCTGCAGCAGCAGATCAGCGAAAATGAGATCAGGAAGTCATCCCTTCTCAGGATATTATCGAGCCTGACGGGAGCCGCAATTGATGATTCAACAGCCTTAGTTCTTCCTTCACCACAGGAAGAACTTACCCATGAATTATCACGTCCGGAACTGCAGCTGTATGATCTCAGGAAAGAGCAGCTTTCGGCATCCCTGCAGGTTCTGCAGAGCAAACGGATGCCCAGGGCATTCGGATTTGCCACGCTGGGTTACGGAAATCCTCCCGGCAGTAATTTCTTTAAGGATGAATTTGCCTCATACTATATTCTCGGAGCTGGTATTAAGTGGAATATCTTCGACTGGAACAAGGTTAAAAATGAAAAGCAGGTTGTAAGTCTTCAGCAGGATATTATTGATAACAGGAAGAGCGATATGACTGACAATCTGACAAGGCTCCTGGATGCAAAAAGCGCAGAGATTGCGAGCCTGAGATCCCTGGTTGAATCTGATGCTGAACTTGTCGCGATAAGGAAAAGGATCACTATGGCTGCAGAATCCCAATACGAAAACGATGCCATTACCGCCACGGAATACCTGAATGAGATGAATTCAGAAAAGCAGGCGCTTATCAATTATGAGATTCATAAAATTAACCTGGCAATGGCACAGATAGAGTATATGAATATAAGCGGAAAGGAGATAGAATGATTATTATGAGGGGAGAGGGAGAGACTGTGAGACAGGGAGAAAAAAATTACAGGTTTGATAAACTACATAAAACATAATATGAAAACCAGATCGTTATTAATCATCGCAGCATCCCTGCTGGCCGGCTGTAAAAACGGGTCAGACGAGGCTGATGCCTACGGAAACTTTGAAGCTACCGAAGTAATTGTATCTGCCGAAACCAGCGGGCGCATTCTTAATTTTGGTGTCACCGAAGGAACAGAGGTTGACAAAGGTTCTGAGATTGCCCTGTTAGATACAACGCTGTTCCATCTTCAGAAAAATGAGATCGATGCAGGCATGAAGGGTGTCAAAACACGGATCAACTCGATAAATGCCCAGAATGACATTCTTACCCAACAGATTGATAACCTGAATGTGAATATTGCAAGGATAGAAAATATGCTCAAAAATGATGCTGCAACAAAGAAGCAGTTTGATGATCTTGCCGGCCAGGTGGCAGTGCTGGAAAAACAGATAGCCGCCAACAACACACAGAAGATATCCATTGCTTCAGAACTGTCGGTGTATGAATCAAAAAAGGCCACCCTTAATGAGCAGGTTTTCAGAAGCAGCGTTAAGAGCCCCATAAAAGGTACCATTATTGAAAAATATGTTGAAGAAGGGGAAATGACTACCACAGGCAAACCCCTGGTAAAAATCGCTGATCTTTCAGTTATTAAACTTAAGGTGTATGTGAGCGGAGCCCAGCTTGGGTCAGTCAAATTGGGACAACCATGCACTGTAAGGATCGATAACGGGGAAAAAGGCTACCGTTCATTTCCGGGAACGATAAGTTATATTTCAGGAAAGGCGGAATTCACACCCAAGATAATACAAACTAAGGAAGAGCGCGTTACCCTGGTATATGCGGTAACGATCGATGTGAAGAATGACGGGACTATGAAGTCGGGGATGCCCGGAGAAGCGATATTCTGAAAACAGGGCAGCATGCAAAAAATAATTGAGGCATCGGGAATCAGTAAAAAATTCGGGGATACACAAGCCCTGAAGGATATCTCCTTTGAGGTGTCTGAGGGTGAGATATTCGGTTTCATCGGCCCTGACGGAGCAGGAAAAACAACCCTTTTCAGGATCATAGCAACCCTGCTGATCCCTGACAAAGGCAACATGAAAGTCATGGGACTGGACTCCGTTTCCGGATACAGGGAATTGCGAAAAAACATTGGCTATATGCCCGGTCGCTTCAGCCTTTATCAGGACCTGTCAGTGGAAGAAAATCTGAATTTTTATGCGACGGTTTTCGGAACGACGGTTAAGGAAAATTACGATCTGATTGCAGATATCTATTCACATATCGAACCTTTCAGGAAGAGGCAGGCGGGTAAGCTTTCGGGCGGCATGAAACAGAAACTGGCATTATCCTGTGCATTGATCCATAAACCCGGCCTTCTTATCCTTGATGAACCAACAACAGGAGTAGATGCCGTGTCGCGCGTAGAATTCTGGGGGATGCTTAGAAAACTGAGGCAGCATAATATCACCATCATCGTGTCAACGCCTTATATGGATGAGGCCATGAAATGCGACAGGGTGGCACTGATCCAGGGAGGACTCATACTTTCGGTAAATCAGCCGGAAAAAATAAGGTCAGCATTCAGCAGGAAATTATTCAGTGTAAAAGCTCCCGAAAAATACAAGCTGATCAATGCGTTGAGAAGTTATCCGGGGACTATTACCGCCTATCCTTTCGGAGATTCGGTTCATGTTACTTTCACGGATGACAAATTCGATGATTCATTAATTGATTATCTGGGCAGGATGGGAATAAGCAATATTGTAATAAATGAATCAAGGGCGGGGATTGAAGACAGGTTTCTGGAGTTGATGGAGAAATGAATATAGGCATAAGGCATAAGGGATAAGGGATAAGGGATAAGGCAAAAGGCATAAGTAAAATGAAAGAAGCAGTTATATCGGTTAAGCATCTGGTGAAGAAGTTCGGAAACTTCACGGCCAATGATGACCTGAACTTTGAGGTCTATGAAGGTGAGATCTTTGGCTTTCTGGGCGCAAACGGAGCCGGAAAGACGACAGCGATCAGGATCCTTTCAGGTTTGTCAGCCCCTACTTCCGGTGAAGTTGTGGTTGCAGGATACAATGCGAAAAAGCAACCGGAACAGATCAAGAAGAATATCGGTTATATGTGCCAGAAATTTTCACTTTATAATGATCTGACTGTGAAGGAGAACATTATGCTTTATGGCGGAATATACGGATTGAAAAAGGCATTGATAAAGGAAAGGACGGATCTCCTTCTTGATAAACTGAATTTCAGGGAATATGGCGACAGGTTAATTTCAGACCTCCCCCTCGGACTGAGGCAGAAACTTGCATTTTCGGTGGCTGTCCTGCATGACCCTAAAATTGTTTTTCTCGATGAACCCACCGGCGGAGTAGACCCTTTAACACGCCGTCAGTTCTGGGAAATGATCTATGAAACGGCCGAAAGAGGTATTACGGTTTTTGTAACAACTCACTATATGGATGAAGCAGAATATTGTGACAGGATATCCATCATGAGTGAAGGGAAAATAGTTGCCCTTGACACACCGGCTAATCTTAAAAGACAATACAATGCAGCATCCGTTGATGAGATATTTGTGAAGATTGCCAGACCGGGAAACAAGCCTCATCCCCCTGCCCCTTCTCCCGAAGGAGAAGGGGAGCATATCCTATAATAAACAAAAAGCTCCTCACTATTTTGGGAGGGGTTTGGGGAAAGAATTATGAAAAATGAAATAGTTTTTAAACAAATCTTTGAATGAGAAGATTTTTAGGATTTGTAAAAAAAGAGTTCCTGCATATTTTCAGGGATGTCCGGACACTGATTATCCTGTTCGGGATACCTATTTTACAGATTCTTCTGTTCGGATTTGTGGTAAGCACTGACCTGAAAAACGCCCAGGTAGCATTGATGGATCTTTCCAGCGATGAAATTACGCAAAAAGTAACCGATAAAATATTTTCATCAGGTTTCTTCAGTAGAAGTGAAACACTATTGAGCTACAAGGATATAGATAAAGTACTGCGGAAAAACAAAACCAAAGCAGTAATAGTCTTTGAAAAGGACTTTGGCAAGAAACTTATCAGCGAAGGCAAAGCGGTAATAAGTATAATCACAGACGGCTCTGAGCCCAATATGGCAACCCTTATAACAAATTATATTACAGCAATCGTGACCGATTTCAACAGGGAACTGGCAGGGACACAGGCTGCCGCGACACAACTGGTTCAGCCTGAAGTGAGGATGTTCTATAATCCTTCCCTGAAAGGTCATTTTATGTTTGTCCCCGGAGTCATAACCCTGATCATGATCCTTATCTGTGCCCTCATGACCTCGGTTACCATCACGCGTGAAAAGGAGTTCGGAACCATGGAAGTATTGCTTGTGTCGCCGCTTAAACCCGTTCAGATCATCCTTGGCAAAGTGATGCCCTATTTTCTGCTTTCGTTTATTAATGTGATCATGATCCTGCTGCTCTCATGGTTTGTGTTCGGACTCCCTGTAAAAGGCAGCCTTGTCCTGCTCCTGGCTGAAAGCATGCTCTATATTCTGATGAGTCTTTCACTGGGGATACTTATTTCTACCGTATCGAAGACCATGCAGCAGGCCATATTTATCTCGTTTGTAGGTCTTATGCTGCCGACTATTTTACTTTCGGGATTTATTTTTCCGATAGAAAATATGCCGGCAGGTTATGATTGGGTAGCTGCTTTGATGCCTCCCAGGTACTTCATAACCATCATTAAGAATATCATGATAAAAGGGACTGGATTCTTTTACGTATGGAAGGAAACACTCGTACTGGCTGTTATGACATCGGCATTTATCCTGATAAGCATCAGAAAATTTAAGATCAGGCTTCAATAATAAGGACAAAAGACAAAAAATGAGGACCCTATTATACCTTATAAGAAAAGAATTTCTCCAGATCTTCCGGGATAAATTCATCGGCAGGGCGATCTTTGGTGTTCCCATTGTTCAGATGCTGCTACTCGTCCCTGCAGTGACGTTTGAGATCAAGAATGTAAAGCTTTGCATAATTGACAGAGACATGACGACCGAATCGAGAGAACTGGTAAATCAGCTGGAAGGATCAACATTCTTCAAGGTCAGGTTTTCAACTTATTCCGAGCAGGAAGCCAATGATCTGTTGCACAGAGGCAAATGCGATTTGGTGCTGCAGATACCCTCGGGCTTCGGAAAAGAAACCGGGAAAGGGAATCCCGGCAGGTTATTCATTTCTGCCAATGCCATAAATGCTGCAAATGCCCAGCTGTCGTGGGCATACCTAAACGGTGTTATCCGGGATTATAATGTGAATTTAATGGCTAAAAATACCGGCGGCAGTACTTTTGCACCTGTCCCGCAGATACATGTTACCAACCGGTACTGGTACAACGAATTGCTTAATTATAAATATTATATGCTTCCGGGTGTGCTGGGAATACTTGTCCTGGCAATCGGATTTATTCTTGCAGGGCTTAACCTGGTAAAGGAGAAAGAAAGCGGCACCATTGAACAGATCAATGTTACGCCCATAAAAAAGGTTCATTTCATCATAGCAAAAATGGTACCCTTCCTGATTATAGGACTTACAGACCTTGCCATCGGATTGATCATAGGGAAACTGACTTTCAACATCCCTTTTGAGGGCAGCATAGCCCTTCTTTTTTTGGGCTCGGCTATTTTCCTTGTGGCAGTTCTTGGCCTTGCCCTTTTTCTCTCGACTTTTTCAGGCACGCAACAACAATTCATGTTCACTGCATTTTTCTTTATTATCCTTTTTGTATTAATGAGTGGCATTTTTACTCCCCTGGAGAGCATGCCTGGTTGGGCACAAAAGTTTAATCTGATTAATCCGGCTGCCTATGTGATGCGCATTAACAGGATGGTGATGCTTAAGGGATCATCATTTCAGGATATCAGCAGGGATATCTTTTCCCTGGTCGCGATCGCAATAGTATTTACAACCCTTGCAGTTTACCGCTACAGGAAAACAGCGTAAGAAGTTTTCTTATCATGTTGAATTAACACAAAGCGGTGAATTAATATCTCAAAATACTATCTTAGTAAAATATTTTTTTGCAAAAACAATTTAAGATGGTCAAAAACTGTTCTACATTAATTGCCGTGACTGTGATGGTGATTTTCACTGCTCCGGTATATTCCCAGGTGAATCCTTTCATTGACCTGAGCGGAGGGTATGACTATAATCTCAACAAATATTATAATAAATACGTTTATGAAAAATTCGAAGGCAAAACCGATTTTAATGCCGGTGTAGCCCTTGGTGTTACGCTGGGTAAAAGGGTCCGTTTCCGTACCGGGGTGAATTATGCTCAATTCACTTACGGTCAATATTATCCATCGGGTTTTTTAACCGATAATGCCGGCATTTCCTATACAGAATCTGAGATGACAATTCATTGTATTAATCTGAATCCCAGGTTGGATGGCAGGCTCCTGACGATTAAAAAAATTGATCTTTATATAACGGCCGGTTACCGGTTCGAATGGGTGGTGGACGATGATGAAGAAAGCATCAAATCGGATGGTGCAACAACAAGCAGCCATTATCTCGACAAAAATTTTGAAAAATCAAACGGAGGCCCTTTTATCGGGTTCATTGTTAAATACAATGCAGGCAAACACCTTGGCATTACCTTCGAACCCCTTTACACCTATTATCTGAAAGAGCTTTACTATCAAAACGATGGCAATCTCCAGCGGCTGAGTGCCAATATTGGTATAGAATATACTTTCCTTCTGGGTAAAAACAGGGCAGAAAAAAAACAGGAGGAAGTTATCGAATAACCCTTGCCCAAAGCACCATTCGAGAAGTGCAGCCTATTGAAAAACCCTGACAGCTTTCCTGAACAGAGGGTCTTCTAATACAATGGCCCCTTCCGGGCACATTTCCTGGCAGCAGTAACAGCGTATGCATTTGTTATAGTCGTAGGTGGGAACTTTGGTGTGGTCTCCATCAAACCAGTTTACCGCTTTGCCTTCAACAGGGCAACTGTGAACACAGGTTCCGCACCGGGTGCATTTCCCGGGAATGATTACAGGCTTTGGCACTAACCTGTTTTTCATGAACCTGGCAGTCTGATTTTTTCTTTTTGCCTTAACCGGTGTACGGTCAACAATAAAATCAGAACAGATCAGGCTTTTGTAATCATCACCTGCGATTTCTATTTCTTCTTCCAGGAAGGTTCCTGCACCGGTCTCACTGCCACATACTATGGCAGGTACTAACAGCGGATTAAGGTTAATCAGCCTGCATGCCGTTGCGTCAAGGGCTACCGGATCAGTTGAAAACAACAGAACATTCATGGGGCGCGGCGTACCGCCTCGCGGGCCATTCCCTTCCATGGCCATTATTCCGTCCATTACATACAGCCGGGGTTTTATAAAATTGTTTAAATCGACGATCATCCTTGCAAAGTCAGTGGCGTCAGGTAGTTTCACATGAAACTCACCTTTTCTGATACCGACAACACATCCAAACTGGTTTTTAATGCAGCCGGTAAACCTTTCCAGGCCATGCGTTTTGAGTTTGGGCAGGCTGACGACACCGTCTGATTCCAGGATTCCCCTGGCAACATAGAATTTCTTGTTTTGCACGCCCTTTTCATAAAAGACATCTCTGCCTTCCTTAAAATCAGCCAGTTCAATATTCATTTCTTTAGCAACACCAGCAATACCAGCCTTTTTTGCTGCCGCGTGAGGGGCACCAAACCCGGGTGAATCACCATATTGGATCATGGCACCTTCGGCAGCAAGCAGCTCGGCAACACACCTGAATACCGAAGGATGGGTGGTAACACTTTTTTCAGGTACATCGCCTGCCAGGAGGTTCACTTTTAAGACTATCCTTTCACCTGACCTTACAAATGCCCTGGCACCGCCAATCAAACCCATGCCTTTCAGAACGGCTTGCCTGACTTCACTTAATTCGTATGAACTGCAATAAACAAGGGCTACTTTACTTCTCATAGGATCTCAATCTGTTGGCGATAAAAATAATCCCTTTTTCATTGTATCCTTTAAAAATATGAAAGTTATTTACCTCATTGATTACCGGTTAGCATATTTTTCACTGATAATCAGATTGTTATCAAGGAAGGTGATCAGTAATTGCCCTGGACAGGATGACGCTGATCGTAATAACATGTTGGATAACTGAATGTTATGTTCAATTTATTTTATTTTATTGAACTTTTTCCACAACAAGTGTAATAATTACTAATTTTAAAAGCCGACAATCCGTGACAGGATTGCTGTCTATACTTGCCAGTTTCAGGGATATAGAGATCCTGTCAGGATTTCTCCGGGTAAATTTCAAGATTTTATGAAAATAGCCAAGGATTACAATAAAGGTATATTTTGTCTGGAAGGCGACTGGGAAAAAGACCTGAGAGTGAAGAAAAGCATTAAATCAACGCTTGATTACATGAATGATTGCTTTGGCATTCGGAACATTCATCGGAATTGTGCTGTAAGAGAACAATTTATAAAGTATCTGAAGGCATCCGTGCTGAAGAAATACTCAAATTATTCCATTCTTTATCTGGCTTTTCAC
This sequence comes from uncultured Bacteroidales bacterium, assembly GCA_964456825.1. Classification (GTDB taxonomy): domain Bacteria; phylum Bacteroidota; class Bacteroidia; order Bacteroidales; family UBA10428; genus UBA5072. The sequence continues at coordinate 13,749 of CAYWCR010000066.1, read as the reverse complement.
GGGGATCCCAACTCCATTCTATTTGGGAAGGATAATCTTACCTTAAATGAAATAGCCGAACTGTGTGAGAACAAATTAACCAATAAAATAGTGCATTTTGGCAGCTGTAACTCGTTAAATCTTGAAAAACGAAAATTAAGGAACTTCATTTATAAAACCAATGCGTTATGCGTGTCGGGCTATAAGAAGAGTATTAATTTCAATCCCAGCACGGTACTGGACATCCTTTACTTTGAAAAATGGCAGAATTTCAAAGATGTCAGAAGTGTTGAAAAGGAAATGCATGCGGAATACAAGGGCTTGATGCGAAGCCTGGGATTTACGATGGTTTACGTATAGCCTATATCAGCAGTCTGGCCGGTAAGTCAGGTCCACAGCAAATCTGTAAACTTAAATAACCGTGAACAAAAAGGTTTGTCTGCATATTGCGATAGTAATATTATGGGGCTTCCCCATCTCCTTGGAAATCAAATGCCAACAGGATATGCCTGTTGAAAAGACCCTGAAATTCGTGAGTTTTCCCGACTTCTTTAACTTCGATATTCCCAGGTCGTGGCCGGGATATGATACGGCCATAAATTATTTCCTTGACCGGGTAAAGGAAGAAGAACCAGCTTTTGTGCTGATAGCCGGCGACCTGGTTAATGGACACTGGTGGGACAGTCCCGGGTGCGTGAAACATATGGGATCCGTATATTATTCAGCCTGGGTGAGCCGCATGCAGGAACGCGGGCTGAAATTCTATACGGCCATCGGCGATCATGAGCTGGGAGATGATCCCTGGCCTCCGGAAAAAATCAGGCTGATTCCGGAACTGGAAAAGACTTATTGTGAGCATCTTAAAATGCCGCTGAACGGGCCTGATCATAAAAAAGGACTGGCCTATTATGTACGCGAAGGTGCTTTGCTGATGGTCACGGTTGAGACATTTGAAGTGAAAAATGACTCGATGCATCTGATCGTAAACGGAGAACAACTGCAATGGTTTAAGAACGTACTATCCGCCAACCGTGATGCAACATTCAAAATCGTTCAGGGGCATTTACCTGTATGGGGCGAGAACAAGTCCCGTTCATCCAGCAGGCTGATGCTTGAAAACGGGAAAAACAGTGAGTTCTATCAAACCATGAAAGAATATGGAGTGGATATTTATCTTGCCGGAGAGTTTCATGATGTCAGCGTGCTTGAATCGGATGGGATCTGGCAAATTGTCCATGGTTCCTCCTGGGGGCGTGAGATCGTGGACACCGAAGATTACCTGGTGGGTGAAATTGCCGGTGACGACCTGATCCTGACGATGAAAAGAATTTTCATGGATGCACAGGGGGAATATATGTGGAACCTGAATAAACAACGAGGTCCCAGGGAAGTGGTCAGAATCAACGAAAAGACCCTGAAGGTAGGCCCGGAAATTACAGGTACGCTTATTATCCGCAAAACAGGAGGCAAAAAACAATATGTCAGCAGAACCGGTATTTTTGTACTTTGATTGAATAGTCATATTACTAGCCATGAAAATCTTCATTAAAAATATGGTCTGCAACCGCTGTATCATGGTTGTGCGGCAGCAGTTCGAGAAAACGGGAATTAAACCGGTGCATGTTGACCTGGGGTTTGTAGAACTGGACCAGGCCCCTGCCGTGGCTCAGATGAAACAACTTAACCAGTCTTTAAAAGAGCTGGGATTTGAAATCCTGGATGATGCCCGGAAAAAAACAATTGAGCGCATTAAAAATCTGTTGATCAAATTGGTACAGCAAGGAGAAATGAGCGAACATTTCAGACTGGTGGATTTCCTTTCGCAGCAAATGAACAAAGAATATTCGGGCCTGTCAAAACTGTTTTCCGAAGTGGAATGCATTACCATTGAACAGTTTTTTATATTACAGAAGATCGAAAAGGTGAAAGAACTGCTTGTATATAATGAGCTGTCTCTTTCCGAAATTTCTTACCATATGGGATACAGCAGTGTAGCATACCTGAGCAACCAGTTCAAAAAAGTCACGGGCCAGACTCCCGGGCAGTTCAGGAAAAGTCACGAGGGCAAAAGGAAACCGCTGGATTCGGTAAAATAACCTGTCAATAAAGTATAAAACAAATCCATCATTCTGTAATATGTCCTGTGCAGAATCAGGTGACCTTTGTATCCGGATTATGACCCTGCGGGCAGGTGAAATCCCCGCACGGACAAAAAATATACAACATTATGAATAAAAATACCGAACCTGTCAAAACACAATTCCCGGTAACCGGCATGGGTTGTGCAGCCTGCGCAAACAAGATAGAAACGACCTTAAACAAACAGCCGGGAGTGGTAAAAGGTACCGTTAATTATGCCACACAAACGGCACAGGTTGAATATATTCCCGCTGTTATTCAACCATTGCAGTTACAGCAAAGCATACAATCCATCGGCTATGATCTGATAATCGAAGATTCAGAAAGCGTTAAGGATGGGATTGAAGACCGGCAAAAAAAAAATTCCGGTCATTAAGACAAAGGGTATTCTGGGCCATCATACTGGCCATCCCGCTGCTGGTCATCAGTATGTTCTTCATGGGCACACCCCATGTTAATTATATCCTGTGGGGACTTGCCACGCCGCTGGTTTTATGGTCAGGGCGCAGTTTCTATATCAACGCATGGAAACAGGCCCGGCACGGCAGTGCCACTATGGATACCCTGGTGGCGCTGAGCACAGGGATTGCCTATATCTTCAGCATATTCAACACTCTATTTCCTGAATTCTGGCACCGTCATAACATGCATGCCCATGTTTATTTTGAGGCAGCAGGTGTGGTAATCGCCGTTGTTCTGTTGGGCAGATTACTGGAAGAAAAGGCAAAATCCAATACTTCATCTGCCATTAAGAAACTGATGGGATTGCAGCCTAAAACCCTAACCCTGGTAGATGCTGACGGCCAAACCAGGGTAATTCCCGTTGCCGGTGTCAGGCCGGGTGACAGGATAATGGTAAAGCCGGGTGAAAAGATACCGGTTGACGGCAGGGTAAAGGAAGGCAGCAGTTATGTCGATGAAAGCATGATCAGCGGAGAGCCGGTGCCTGCTTTCAAGGATGAAGGCACACAAGTGTTTGCAGGAACCGTTAATCAGAAAGGAAGTTTTCAGTTTATAGCGCAAAAGGTGGGTGGCGACACTGTATTGAGCAGTATCATTAAGCTGGTGCAGGAGGCCCAGGGAAGCAAGGCTCCTGTGCAGAAGCTGGTCGACAGAATCGCCGGGATCTTTGTCCCTGTCGTTATGGCTGTTTCCATAGTGACTTTTATAGCCTGGTGGTTGCTGGGCGGTGAAAATGGCATGGTTCAGGGATTGATGGCCATGGTCACCGTGCTGGTGATTGCCTGCCCGTGCGCGCTGGGCCTGGCCACACCAACGGCCATCATGGTCGGTATTGGCAAGGGAGCTGAAAACAACATCCTGATAAAGGATGCGGAAGCGCTGGAACAAACCCACAGGCTTAATGCGATTGTGTTTGACAAAACCGGTACGATAACGGAAGGCAGACCTTCCGTTGAAAAGATCGAATGGCTTAATGGCTTTGATAAAGCTGAAGCCATGAACATCCTGTATAGCCTTGAAAATGCATCCGGACATCCGCTGGCGGAAGCGGTTACCGGTTTTCTTAAAGCAAAGGTCCTGCCTGTAGAGCTGGAAAACATTAACGATTTGCCCGGAAAGGGTATCAGCGGAATTTTTAACCACCACACCTATTTTGCCGGAAGTGAAAACCTGATGAAAGATAACAGCATTGCCATTGATGGCCGGTTGTCAGGAACAGTCCGCTCATGGCAGGAGCAGGCCAATACGGTTATATACTTTGCCGATCAGACCAGGGTCCTGGCCGTGATATCGGTTTCCGATAAGATAAAGGGCAGTTCTGCTGAGGCTATCCGGGAATTAAAACAGCTTGGGCTGGAAATATATATGTTAACCGGTGACAACAGGAATACTGCTGAAGCGGTAGCAAAGAAAACGGGGATCACTCATTACAGCGCAGCAATGCTGCCCCGGGAAAAAGCCGATTTTATTACTTCATTGCAGAAAGAAGGCAAAATCGTTGCCATGGTGGGCGACGGAATAAATGACAGCCATGCCCTGGCTACCGCAGATGTGAGCATTGCCATGGGGAAAGGCTCAGATATTGCCATTGATGCCGCAAAGATGACCATCATAAGCAACGACCTTGCCACCATACCGGCAGCCATAAGGTTGAGCAGGAATACGGTGAAAACCATCCGGCAGAACCTTTTCTGGGCGTTCATTTATAATATAATCGGCATTCCCATTGCGGCAGGTGTCCTGTTCCCCATTAACGGTTTCCTGCTGAATCCCATGATCGCGGGAGCAGCCATGGCACTGAGCAGTGTGAGTGTGGTAAGCAACAGTCTGAGGCTGAAATATAGTGTCTGAACCGCAGATGACAATGATTTTAGGATGGACTATGATTGAATTCACCACAGTCTATCCTTTCATCAGCGCTCATCTGCGGTCTTAATCTGAGTGACGTAAATATAAAAGAAGGGGTTTATTTCATCCGGATACAATCAGCGGAATTGGTATTGAACAGAAAGATCATTTATATCAGATAAGGCTCTCCCTGCAATCATGAGGGAGTTACTGTGCTCCGATGCGGGGACTGAAGGAAAGAATGCCATCACCAGGCATCGCGTTTCATGGTCCTTTTTAACTTGTTGATGCCGATTTGCTTTAGCTGGCGGACCCTTTCCGTGGTTATTCCCATATGCTGTGAGATCTCGGACAGGGAAAGAGAAGGCTTGCTGTTCAGACCATAGGACATCTTTATAATATCAGCTTCCCTTTTCGTAAGCTGTACCAGGGCATGGTCAATCTCCTGGCGTAATGATGCAAGAAGCAGGTCATTATCGGGCGGGGGAATACTTGTGGAGCCCAGGACATCATAAAGATTGGAATCATCTTCACCTGATGGTGACAGGGGGGCATCAAATGAGAGCTGTGTCTTCCTGATTTTGCGGGTATTAATGATTTCCTGCTCGGAAATATTGGTTAGTTGTGATATTTCCTCGTCGGTTGGCTCCCGTTGAAATTCCTGCTCAAGTTTTGGCATGGCCTTGGCTATTTTATTGATCGAAGCCACTTTGTTTAGCGGAAGCCTGACAATTCTTGTTTGTTCAGCTATGGCCTGGATAATGCCTTGCCGTATCCACCATACGGCATAGGAGATAAATTTAAATCCCCTTGTCAGGTCAAAACGGTAGGCAGCCTTTACCAGTCCTACATTGCCTTCGTTGATCAGGTCCTGAAGTGATAATCCTTTGAATTGATATTGTTTGGCCACGGATACGACAAAGCGCAGGTTCGCTGTAACCAGCTTTTCCAGTGCCTGCATATCGCCATCCCTTATCCTGGCTGTTAATTCTACTTCCTCCTCTGCCGATATCAGTTCGTATTTGCTGATCTCACGGAAATATCGGCTTATGGAATCATTTTCCCGATTGGTAATTTGTTTGAGAATTTTTAATTGCCGCATAACGATCGGGATAGTTCTGACAATGATTAATGAACAGCTTTTACATTAAAGGCTACGAGCCCTTTTTCGCCGGCTTTCGTTTCAAATTCCACATCCTGTTCAGGCTCCAGTCGTGTATTGGAACTGTCAAGTCCTGTCCGATGAACAAAGATATCCTTGCCATCTTCGGCTTTAATGAAACCAAATCCTTTAATTTCATTATACCATTTTACTTTTCCTTTTGCCATTTTAATACTAGTATTAATAAACTATTTTTTTTCAATATTACAACAGCGCAGTACCGGTAAACTAATGCAATAACGCATTATGTAAATTACGGTTTTATTTAAAAGCCTTTTTTACGGATATAACCTTCCCTTCCCAGGTTGCACCGTTGACATTCTTAATAACCTTAATAGCTTCTTCCTGGTCGGGCATTTCAATAAAGCCAAAACCTTTTGATTTGCCCGAAAAATGGTCTTTGATCACCTTAGCCGTAGCAACGGTACCGAAATCCTGAAAAGCCTCCCTAAGGTGAGAATCCTGTATTTTCTCATCCAGGTTTCCGATATATATCTTCATACCATAATTCCTTAAAATATTCCTGATTGATGAAATTATTTACCCAGATTTAGAAAAGGAGGTTGTTAATGAATACACGAAGAGTATCAGTCTGCATCAAGACGCCAATTCGTAAATCTAACTAAATCGGCGTCAAAGGTAGGCATAATTTGAGGATAAATAGTATTGAAGGCTTCTTTATTTTCAATACATCCGGTTATATTCCCGGACAGCCCTGATAATCCGGTCGTGCTTATTGACACGCAGATGCAATCTTTTAAGATGCTTTTTAAATTCTTTGGTATGATCAAGCGCACTGCATAGGCTTTTGCGGTTTGGCAGTACCCTTTCTATTTCATCATCCTGATGCTGTATGAAATAATACTTGTGAGCCTTCAGGTTATCAGACATGGGAAATTTTTCGAGGGTGTTCAATCCGTATAATGAAAGTGTATCCTTCACCAGTATTTCCAGAAAAGCTCCCGTACCATCCGAATAATACCATTCAGCCACGGGAAAGAAAGCATATTGACGCAGCCGGTTATCTTTTTCCGACAGGATATTGAAACCTTTCACCGTTGTTTTGTCTACCAGCAAAGCTGATTCCCTGTTACTCTTAATCCAGAGCAGGTTACTACCCAGGTTATTGTAAAGCAGGAACCGTTCCTTTACCGAATCGCCGTTATGCAGATACACGGTCCCCGTCCCCCATTGATTAACCTCACCCGGCAGGTTATGGAACGGATTCAGATCACGGTATGGAGCACAGAGCATATGGGAACCCTGGACATTCTCCTGTGATTCCGGGGCACATGCATCGCCGGCAGGTTGGCCATAAACCTGAGGTTTCATGATCAGCAACCATAAAAGCATCTGGATCATAGTCAGGTAACGGAAAAATATCGTCGTCGGTTTTTTCATGAGATATTCAGTTTTACAGAACGGAAAATACTTTATTGGTATAATGCAACGCCCCGTCAGCAGTGATATAAAAGACTTTAAACTGGTATTTCCCTTTAATATCGGAAGATCTGAATCGTATACCGGTTGTTTCAGCAATGGAGCCGGGATTAATATCCCAATAAATTGAATGCCTTACATCAGGCATAGTTCCTTCACTCATCTCTTGCATGGATAAGGTTTCAGCAATTTCCGGGGTTACCTTTATGGTGGTGGTCAGGTAGCTGAAATAGGGTTCAACAACCATTGGCCTGGTGGTATTGATCGAAACAATGCCGTACATCAGATACTGGTCATAAAAAAGCCTTCCCTTTTTGATTTCAATGCTTCGGATAAGATCTGAATTCAGTTCCAGTATATTTTTAAGCGACGGATATGGAATATTATTGATCAAAACAAATGCCTGGTAGGCAGGAAATAAATACAGATAATCATCAAAGACAGTGATGAAACAATGGTCATTTTCTACCTTAAGTTTCAACAATGGTACCAGATTTTTGCGTATCTCGAAAAGGTCAGGGAGAGGTTCGTATTCTGCCGGTATTAATTTAAAATCAGGTTCTCCGTAAAAGTTCAGCTTGTAGGAAGGATTCTTATGAAGTTCAGTAAGAGAAGGCCTGGGCTTATCCCGGTAAAACACCCTGTATGCCATGGCTATGTTCTTATGGCCGTTCATGATGGGTTCCATTACAGGATGAACGACAGGAATCACTTTCAACCCGGTTGTAAGCCTGCTGAAGGGATCATCCGTGATGATATTCACCGGTTTGCTTTTTTGCGGATAGTGCTGCACGGTAATATAAACCTGTTTATTGTAAAGCTTATCATTGAGGGCAAAAGAAAATTCTCCCCGGTCATTGGTCATGCAATAATCAACATGGGCCACCGAATCAGGACTGGAAAGGAGAACATTGGCTCCCGGCACCGGCGACCGGGTTTCAGGTAATATTACCTTGCCGGTCAGCATTATGCCCTGGGTCTCCCTGATCATTGCAGAACTGTTCCGGTCACGGGAAACGAAATCCATGGCCAGTGTTTTTGTAACAGCCATCAGGCAGTCATTGATATATTCCGCTGAAGCCGATTCCTCAAAAAGCGGCAGCAGATCATACCGCGAAAAGGAGGAATAGAGGTCGAAGTACCGGAAATGACTTATCTCGCTGTAAAACATGCTGTCGGTAACCGGATTGTATTCATGAACTGAAACAGCCAATACTTTCTCAGGTGCGGAAGCATCAGGGAATCTGCATGAAGCCGTCACTGATTCCCTGGTTCTGAGGGTATCCTGTAAAATTGTTCTTACCGCTGAAGGCTGTTGTTCATTTTCGCGATACCATACCCTGCTGCACAAAACATCATTGTTACCAAACAATACAAGCTGGTTCAGTCCGGCAGACAGATTTTCAACCGGAACAGAAACTTTTCCCCGGTGGTCAGCCATATTAACCTCTATGGCGGCAGACTTCACCGGATCGCCGTTCATGACTGCCAGATAGATTGCTTTTGCAGGTTCTGTTTCAATGCCTGATGCAATGCTGATATTTAAATAATCCTTATCGGCTTCAATATTCATGCAGTATCCGCTATATTGCTGATCGGGCAGCTTAAAGACCTGTTCCGGCCGGCCTGAATCAGCTGCCACAGCGAAATATTCTCTTCCCGGCTCCGGTGTAAGTGAAAAAGTCCCTGTTCCGCTGGTATCAATCCGGCACGAAAGCAGGGTATCTTCAATGTCATCAACGATGTCAAGATGCCTGATGTTCTGAGTCTGAAAAGGATTTATCCGTACCAGCATTTCGTTCTCTGTTCCGGAGATGAAGTTGCCGCCCGCCGGATAGAATTGCACCGGGATGCTGTCATTGGTGGCCATATTGATACCATCCCCGTTCAGGGGAGAAATAATCAGCAAAGGACGCCGGAAGGCATTGCCGGGACTGTAACACTGCATCCACCGGGTAAATGCGTTTAAGGAGTATAACCCGGATAACAAGGTATCCGGAAGCCTGATCTGTCCCGCACATTCGCCGTCCTGCAGTTCATAGGTGTATTGGGCAATACTGATGCCATTTTGGTCAATCAGTTGCAGGTAAAAAAACCGGCTGCCGTTTGCCGTGATCTTCATGTCAGCATTGAAGAGCAGGGCTTTGAATGAAAGGTTCTCTCCCGGGTAGTAAAAGCTGCTGTTCAGGAAGACAAACAGTCTTTCCTGTTGTTCATATGCACAGGAATACGATTGCATTATCCTGTTCAGTCCCGGTGATGCCGGTCTTTGTTGCGCAATAGATGGAAAAGCAACAAATATTCCTATCGCTGTCAGCAGCAGGCAATGAATTTGAAAACGGGTGATGGAACTAATGAATTTGTTTATCATTGTTTACAGTTAATCGTAATTACCACCGGTTAGTATTTCCTCCAGAAACCAGGCATCTCAGATACGCAACCACTGGTTTGAACCGGAAAATAATCATCCAGTTCTTCAACGTAAGTAATATCTTCATATCCTCTCAGTCTGATAAAGAATTGCTTCTTCATAACCGAGGCCACCGTGAATATGCCGTAAATATTTTTCCCGGGGTTACTGAGGCACCTGATGTTTCCGTCAAGATTGGCAGGAATGGGATCGAATATTTTATTGTTGGCAGTCACCTGATTTTTCAGGTTGCGGTAATATTCATAGATGGTATCATTTATGGCATAGGCCCTGACATCGGCGATATAATAACTGCTGTAAAATATATCAATAACAATTTCCTGAATGGTTAAGCTATCGACCGCAATGCCAATATCCTGGATGGTATATCTTTCGTTCACGTCATGTATAATGGTATCCGTGGATGAAAAGGGACCGTTCCGCCTGATAAAGCTAAGGGGGATCCCCATAACCAGGCTGCCGGATGATTTATTTCCCGTACCGACAACATGGGGTTCTGCATCAGCCGATCGAAGGATCCAGCAATACAAGGTGTCCGCTTTGCGATAGCGCAGCGGTTGATAAGCGCTGTCAAGAATCCACATCGGATCAATGGATTCACTAAAGGTGGAATCGGCATAATAGAATCTCGGGCTGAAGGTGCGGAGGTCTATCTTAATATAATTTGCATTGCTGTTGTTAAGGACGTCACAGGTGATCTGCATGCCCTCCTGGGTAACGAATCTCGGCCCGCCGGGCAGGCTTTCATCAACGATGGTATTTTCTGCAACGGCAGCATATAAGTTGGGAACATCCGGCTTCTCCATCAACATGGAAGGATAGGATTCATAAATTTCACCCTGTTGGGTTTCAATATGGATCCAGTAACTATGGCCAACCTGGCCTGTGATTTCTTCCTGCCGGGTAGCATAGGTTCCGGGCTGGCCGTCCACTTCAACCATGGCCACATCCTCACCCTTGTCGCTTCTGATCCATACCGCAGCCTGTGTTTCAGGTTCAGGCCTGTACTCATACAGCTTCATGTCATTGCTGTAAGCCAGGGCTTTGACAATGCTGACATAATAAGGCCCGGGGTCATCCGATATCATGCCCTCAACAACAAGGTATTCTTCGTTTAATTCAGATTGATAATCGTTGTACAACTCCCTGCAGGAAAAAAGGCAGGTGAAAAGAACCAATATTATGATCTTGCGGTCCATATCAGAAAATAAAGTTATAGGTTAAGGTTGGCAGGGGACGTCCGATGATATATAATTTATACAGGCCAAAACTTCTGTAATTGTTTTCTACTGTTGGATTTTCGGATTTAAAGAATATGGAATAGGCATTTTTTCGGCTGTATACATTCAATACCGAGAATGTCCAGCTTCCTTTCCATTTCTTTTTTAGCCGGAGGCTTTCATCAAAGCTGACGGAAATGTCAAGACGATGATAATCGGGCAGCCGCTCGCTGTTTCTGGGCCGGTATGTCACATGCCATGCATTTTCAGTATAGATAATAGCTTCCGGCAACGTAACAGCCCGTCCGGTACTGTATGTGAAGTTTGCTGAAAACCTCAGCCTGCGGTTATAATGGTACGTAAGCATCGTATTCAGGTCATGCGGCTTATCGTAACTTGAAGGATACCACTGGTTATCACGGATGATCTCTTCCGTAAAAGTGCTTTGTGTTCTTTTCAATGAACGCGACCAGGTATAGGCAATCCAGCCTTCCAGATCTCCCTGGACCTTTTTGACCATGATCTCCGCCCCGTAATTCTGCCCGGTAGCATTGATCAGCTGGCTTTCAAAAGGCATATTCCTCATGTTTATCTGAAAAGCATCCGAATAGGCATCCATGGCCAGCCTGGCACCATCCTTATATTCGGAAAGGTTTTTCAGTGTCCGGTAATAAAACTCCAGCGAGGTTTCAAGGGTATTATGCCACAGATTTTTGTAGAAACCCAGGGCAAAAGCATCACTGATAATGGGTTTAATATGTTTGTTGGCAAGCTGCCAGACATCATCCGGACTTTGCACGGCACTGGCGGAAACAAGAGAAAGATACTGAATGTTCCGACTGTAACTTGCCTTGGCGGAGGTACTGCTGTTCCATTGGTAGCGCAGCGAAAACCGGGGTTCAGGCCCGTGATAGATCCTGATCAGTTCAGCCTTGTCGTAGTAGGTTGTTCCCAGGAGGGTGGCTTCAGAACGGGGCAATCCCGGCTGGTAATTGTTAACGGTATAAGGGCCCAGGTTAAAGAACATGGAGTAACGCAGACCGGCATTAAGGCTGATATAACTGTTTATGGTAATATTATCGGTAACATACAGTGCTGTTTCAACGCCCTGGTTTGTCTCAAGTTTTACATCCGCGGCCGTGGAAAGGGTATCCCATGGCGTTTTCCGGCCCTGGTCGACGCTGTACCTTATTGACTGGATACCTGCCTTTACCGCATGATGCTGATTAAGGTTATAGATAGCATCGCCCCTCACGGAAAGTGAATTAATGGAATTCTCCAGACGGTAACTCTTTGCAGGATATTCAAGGTCCTTTTTTATGATACCGTTTTCGCTGTATGATATGGCCACAGAATAGTCCAGTGTCCTGCTTCTAGAAAAATTCCATTTCAGTTCACCGGCCGTGTTTTTATTGGCATAATGAAGCTGGTTGTCATAATTGAAAAAATCGTAGCTGTTGTAGAACATGAAAAACAGCCGGTGTCTGCTGGCTATTTTGCTGTTGATGCCGGCATACAGGTCATAGAAATTGGCCTTGCTGTTGGCAAGCTGCGCATCGGGAATATTATTCAGCAGCCAGTCGGAATAACTTGATCTGCCGGCTACGAGGAAAGACACCTTATCCCTGACAATGGGCCCTTCAATGGCCAACCGGCTGCTGAACAGGCCAATTCCTCCATTGGCAGCATATTTTTTTTCATTGCCGCGTCTGAGCTGAATATCGATAACCGAAGATGCGCGCTCCCCGAATTCAGCTGGGATAAAACCTTTGTAAAGAGATACGTTGCCGGCAATATCGGGGCTGATGGCCGATATCAGTCCAAATACATGGGAGGTGTTATATACCGGGGTTTCCTCTATCAGGAAAAGGTTCTGGTCATTACCGCCGCCCCTGACGCTGATGCCGGTGCCAAATTCACCTGTTGATTTGATACCGGGAAGCATGGAGAAACTCCTGATCAGGTCTTTCTCTCCGGTTATCAGCGGAAGCTGTTTGATGCTTTTCCTGTCGATCTCTACCAGACTCATCTGATCGCCGGTAATGTTCCGGTCGGCCCTGCGGGCAAAAACAGAAACCTCTTCAAGTTTAATGGATTTCTCAAACAATTCAATGGTGAGATCGCCGGAACTCAATATTTTAACCAGCGCATTAAAGTCTTCATAGCCGATACAGGAAACCTGAAAGGAATAATTTCCGGGTTTCAGCGACAATGCAAACATTCCTTTCATATCGCTGGCGATGCCGAGCTCCAGGCTTTTGATGGCAATGATTGCCCCCGGCAGCGGACTTCCTGATTTACCATCCAGTATTAATCCGTTAATAAGTGCGGCCTTGTTTCTTTTATAACCGCCAATGTCACCGACGACCATGCTGTTATCATGCGTACCCGGCAAAGCATCTGACTTTTCTGTGATGCTTCTGATAGCTTCTGCCGGCAACAGCACATAAGCATCATCCTGCAATTTCCGGAAGGTCAGCTCTGTATCTTCCAGCAGCGTCTGCAAGGCTTCTTCGACCGATGCAGGACCGGAGGGCAGATCATTGAATATTTCTTTTCCGACGGAGGCAGTGTCATAAAACAGGCTTACTGAGAAATTATCTTCCAGCCATTGAATCTTCTGAATGTTGCTGTAATTATGAAATATGGTGTTGTCAAAAAGCTGAGCGTGTAAAATGGATCCGGGTAAAAAGAACAATAAAAATAAAAGGTATTTTTTGGACAGTATATTCATTGATCTGCAGACATTAAAGTAAAGCTATTTGCTGTTTTGAATTTCAGGGAAGTAAAAGACAACCTCAGAATTCCGGGGCTAAAAATAGCAATAATCCCTTAATTCATGGGCTAAACCTGATGCTTTTTGGTTAAGAATCGACAAAGGCCGCAGTAAAGGGCATTATCACTGCGGAAAAGACGACCAAAATAAAACCCCGCCTTTTTGCGGGCGGGGTCTTAAAATATTATCCTGTTAGATACCGGATTTTTATGTTGGTTCAACTTTACCAGCCGGCATATTGCTGCAGCTTATTGCCGCTGAGTGCAATTTCCTTATCGGGGATGGGGAAGAA